>NZ_JACYHA010000008.1 GCF_014837155.1 Litchfieldia stipae
GCACCCTAATTGCACTGATGACAATAGCTATTGTCAAGATGCCAGTAAGGGTGCTATTTGCTATAATGTTTTGCGTTTATTTCCTTTAAAATCATTGTACTACCAACGAAATATAGATGCTATTAACTGTGCTAAAATGGATGCTAATCCATATGCTATTTTCAATGTTTCTCCACAAAAACTGAACTACTTATACTTTTGATGAAGGACTTTTTTCTTACAATTTAGAAGCTCTTCTCAAGCTCATCCACTAATGAACCAACATAAGCAACTGCTTTTTGAATCGGTTCAGGAGTTGTCATATCAACATTAGCTAACTTCATTAATTCAAGTGGCTTCAATGTACCTCCAGCTTTTAGAGCAGATAACCAACGCTCGACTGCCGGTTGACCCTCAGCTTGAATCGTTTGAGCAGCAGCTGTTGATGCAGTTAGACCCGCTGAGTACGTATATGGATATAATCCCATATAATAATGTGGCTGACGCATCCACGTTAATCCTGCCCCTTCATCAATCTCAACCGCATCCCCCCAGAAATTAGAGAGCAATTCTATCTTTTGTTCACATAAAAGCTTCGCTGTGATAGGTGTTCCTTTTTCCGCTAAGTCATACACTCGACGTTGAAGCTCCCCCTCAAGGACATGAGTGACAAAATTATGATAGTACGTGCCTAATGATTGAAGAATCACCCATCTTCGCATACGGTCATTATCCGACTTTGCAATAATATGCTGACTTAACAGCATTTCATTCATCGTTGAAGGTGCTTCAATGAAATATCTAGATGGACGAGTGTTAGAAATTCGTTGGTAACGTCCGGCTAAACTGAAATGACCCGCATGCCCTAACTCATGAGCTAATGTGAAGGTATTTCTCATTGAATCGCTCCAAGTCATTAAGATATATGGATGAACCCCATATGGACTTGAACAGAATGCACCAGATTGCTTTCCAACATTGTCAGCTAAATCAACCCAACGATTGCTTAACCCTTGCTCCATAATTTCTAAGTATTCTGGTCCCATTACCTGTAATGATTCAAGGATGAGCTTTGCAGATTCTTCATACGTAATTTCCGGATTGAATTCTGTATCAAGTGGTGCTTTTAAATCACAGTAATACATTTTCTCAAGACAAAGTACACGTTGCTTTAAATTCGCATAGCGACGCATATGTGGTGCTAATTCCTTTTGAATCGTGTCTAGCTGATTATGATACATTTCTTTCGTAACTTGTTGATCATGTAAAAGCATATCTGTAACAGACTCAAACTTACGTAAACGAGATTCAGTCACTTGCTTTTTCACTTCAGTTGCATAAGTTGCCGCATACGTATTTTTATATTTACTCAAGCCATCCACAAACGCATCATAAGCTTTACGACGGAGCTCTGTATTTTCTGAAGCTTCATATGTTGGGAACGAATTGAACGTTAATGGATGCTCCACACCATCATCTGTCAAAAAAGAAGAAAACTGCATATCAGATGTGATGCTTCTTTGATATGTCATATAAGGAGCATTAAGAACTTCACCAAATGCAGCTAATACTTCCTCAGCTTCAGGAGAAAGTCGATATGGCTTGGTTTCAAGTAGGTCATTTAGTGTTTTTGAAAATTCCTCTAGAACGGGTTCTTCTTGTATATAGGCTTCCATTGTTTCATTTGATAACTCAAGAATCTCTGAGCAAATGAAGGATGTACTAGCACCAATCGTTGATAATAGTGAAGCCACGCGTGCTGAATTCGCTTGGTTTGCTGGGTCTGTTCCATCCGCAGATTGGCGCAAAGAAGCGTATGTCATGACACGTGTTACTCTTTCACTAAATTTATCTCTAGCAATCAGACAATCTAGCAATGTCTTTGCACTTTCCCCGATTCGCCCTTTATATTGAGTGACTGTAGAAAGATCATTTGAGATTGCCTCTAATTCACTCTCCCAAGCCGCCTCCGTTTCAAATAAGTCTGATAGATTCCACGTTTGTTCAGTAGGTACCTCCGAACGGATGAATGTTTTTTGCTTTACTTCGTTCATTAGAAATCTCCTTTCTGAATATAAAATAAATTAGAAATATTTCGTCTCTCGAAACTATTATATAACTACTTAGTCGTTCCTGTATAGAAAAAGATAGAGGCTGTCTCCAAAATGCACTTATTACTCCGCTTTTAGGACAGCCTCTACATGAATGATGCTCATGAAATTTTCTTTATAAATACAACCTTAAGATAGTTGCCTTCTTTAAATTCTTTGATCGTCTTAAAATCGCTTGGAAGACTAAATTCTTCTAAAAGTTTATATTTTTGCCCTGTTTGACGAAAGGCTTTTTCAATAAAACTCTTGAACCTGTCCATATCAAAGGTACTACAATTGGAGGAAGCAACGATGATTCCATTCTTCTCAGTAATAGCAATAGCCTTTTCCAGTAAGTCTGGATAGTCTTTTCCGGCACTAAATGTGTTCTTCTTTGATCGAGCAAAACTAGGTGGGTCCAAGATAACCATGTCAAACATCGCTTTTCTTCGAACTGCATATTTAAAATAGTTAAATACATCTTCCACAATGATATCCTGTGATTCGTAATCAATCCCATTCACACTAAATTGCTCAATGGTTTTACTTTTACTGCGATTTGCTAGATCGACACTCGTTGTCTTTGACGCTCCTCCGAGTGCAGCAGCTACTGAGAAAGCACCAGTATAAGAAAATGTATTTAACACTCGTTTTCCTTTGGCATATTTATCTCTAATTGTTTTTCTTACATCTTTTTGATCCAAAAACACGCCAACCATCGCACTTTCATTTAAATAGACCGCGAAGTTGATTCCATTTTCTTTCACAATCAGTGGGAATTCTGCTCTTTCTCCACCGATAAAATCATCATCTTCAATATAAGTCCCTTTTTCAGCAAAGCGTTTCTTTTCATAAATCCCTTTGAAGTCCACTAAGTTTGATAGAGACTGGATAACATGGTCTTTGAAATAATAAATGCCCTCACTATACCAGCTGATTAAATAGTATCCATCAAAGTAATCAATGGTAAATCCGCCTATACCATCTCCTTCTCCGTTGAACACTCTAAAGGCAGTCGTATCATTGTCAGTAAAATATGAATCTCGATACGCAAGTGCTGCTTTAAGCTTCTTTTCAAAGAATGGTTGGTCAATCTCTTCTTTTTGCTCTCTACTTAAAACCCAACCAATTCCTTTGTTTTGCTTCCCATAATATCCTTTTGCTATAAATTGATTCTTCTCATCAACTAAATTTATAATGGTTCCTTCTACTTTCACATCTCCCATATTAACGACGGCCTCTTTCTTAATAAGAGGAGAACCTGCTTTCAAACTCTTGATATGGGCTGGCTTCACTTTTAAGGAAACGATCTTATTCATAATTTCATCCTATCATTTGAGTAATTTTCACTGTTTTCTTGTCTTCCGATTATACACCAACAATAACCTCTCGTGCGAACGTCCCTTTTTTTACGATACAACGATCAACGATTTCAAAGCCTGAGCTTGTAATAAGATGATCGATTGGTTCAATTGTGACAATGACTACCTTTTTTGAAAACTCTCTTGTACTTTGTAGCATTTCTAACTGTTCCTCTTCAGTAATGACCGAGCACAAGTTATAAGGCATATCAATAATAGCGACATCATAATTCCCAGTTGCTTCTCTAACATCCCTCAAGGTGACTTCTCCTGCTAATCCAAAATGTGCAATATTCTCGCGCACTCCAGGTAAAATTAAATGATTAATATCACTACCAACAATGTCAATTCCCATTGATAGAGCTTCCACCAGAACAGTTCCAATTCCACAGCATGGATCAATCGCTTTTATTCCATCTGGGTTAGGAACTGCAATATTGGCAACTGCTCTTGCCACTCGAGTGCTAAGTGCTGTTGAATAATCATTTGGTTTCTTTTGATGCTGTAGCCATATCGCTTCACTTTTATGAAAATCTCCAAACACCCAGCGACCATTTACCTCCATTACAGCAAAGAGACGATCAGGATTAATTAAATCCGGTTCACCATTTATGAGTAAGCCTACTTCACGTTCAATTTTACGACGATTTTTAAACCCTACTTTCTCAGGTTCAAGAGGATCATTATTATTCACATATATGACTTTGAAAGTTAAAGTTGCTAACTGCAGCTCTTTGACTTGTTCTTTGAGATCATTTAGTTGTTCAGCCTCAAAAATAATATCGATTCGGTTTCGTATAAAAGGACTACGACTCGGGTCAATTTTCACTGAGCTTTCTAGGATGCTATTTTGAGTATCTTTCCCAAAAAGAGAGCGCATCTCTAATGCACACAAGTCGATTTCATCCTTGGTGCATGCATAATAATATATATAAGTCACGTGCTCTCTATTCATTTCGTTCATTCAATCCCCTTCTATCACTACATCATTTAAGACTTAGTATACCATGTGGTGCCTGACACCACCCGAACTTTGTCGAAAACCCATAAGTTATGCCTATTAACACTATGGCTGTAATAAAAAGTTCACATCTTTATGAACGAATTGTGAAGTTTCTCACATAACCATTGTGAATATGTTCACAAGGGAGTAAGATACAGACATAGAGATAAATAAAAAAAACAAAAACACGCAAGGAGAGGATCAAGATGATCAACAAATTTATTAGAGAAAATCGTATCGCAGCAGGTATTTTAACAGTGATTAGATTGTACTTAGGATGGAGCTGGATGACAGGTGGTTGGGGCAAGATAACAGCAGGTGGATTTGATGCAAGTGGATTCCTAAATGCAGCTGTAACAAACCCAGTCGCAGACAAAGCAACAGGCGCAGCCCTTTATCCAACTTATAATGCATTTATCGAAGGTGTAGCACTTCCAAATGTAGGAATGATTAACTTCTTAATTCCTTGGGGCGAATTCTTAGTAGGTGTTGGTTTATTATTAGGATGCTTAACAACAGCAGCCATGTTCTTCGGATTATTAATGAACTTTATGTTCATGTTCGCTGGGACTGTCAGCACAAACCCATTAATGATTTTACTAGGGGTAATTATATTAGCAGCTGGTGCAAATGCAGGTAAATTCGGAGCTGACTACTATGTCCTTCCATATTTAAGAACCAAAGTTGCTAAATTTGGGGCAAACAAAAAAGCCCATACGAATGTAGCTTAATAGATAAACTTAGACGATTATGAAATTCATAGTCGTCTTTTTCTTTTGAGATTTGAGCCACTGATTTCAAATATGTTATTCTATTATTTATAAAAACTTCAATTGATTAAATTTAAAAAAGAAAGTTGGAATACTTATGACTGAACGTAGTGTTATTTTCTTTGATATAGACGGAACGTTATTGAACCATGATAAAAAGTTACCTGCTTCTACTAAAGAGGCAATTTCCAAATTAAAGGAGCTTGGCCATGAAGTGGCAATTGCAACTGGAAGAGCTCCATTTATGTTTGCGGACTTAAGGGAAGAATTAGACATCCATACATATGTTAGCTATAACGGTCAGTATGTCGTATTAAATGGTGAGGTATTACACACAAATCCACTAAACATCGATGCACTTGAAAAGTTGACATCAACTGCGTTAGCTAATGAACATCCTGTTGTCTTTATGGATCATGAAGACATGAAAGCGAATGTGCCTGAGCACTCATATATTAAGGAAAGCATTGAGACTTTAAAAATTGATCGATTCCCAACACATGACCCACATTATTACAATGGACGTGATTTGTATCAAACACTCCTCTTCTGCCCAGAAGGAGAAGAAAAGCAATATGAGCAAGAATTCCAAGACTTTGATTTTATAAGATGGCACCCTGTTTCTGTCGATATCCTTCCAAGAGGAGGGTCAAAAGCCAAAGGGATTGAAAAAATCATAGAAAAGCTTGGATTTCCAGAAGATCGCCAATTTGCATTTGGAGATGGGCTAAATGATTTAGAAATGCTCTCAAGTGTGAAGAACAGTGTTGCGATGGGTAATGCTGAAGATATAGTGAAGGCTGCAGCTAAGTTTGTAACGAAATCTGTTGAAGATGATGGGATTTTACATGGCCTGCAAATGGTTGGGTTGTTAGAGCGCTAAATAAATAGAGGGAGCCAGTGATGGCCCCTCTATTTATTTGTTATAAGCATAGTTCTCCAATATTTTTTAATGATGACCCGCCGTCTGTTCTTGTTGCTTCATTGATGCTACCTGTACATACTCGAATTAAATTTTGTAGGCTACCCTTGATTTTTTTATGAGGAACAATGACTTCTCCCAAAATATCGATTGTTGCGATACTTTCTAATAAAACCGTTTCTTCCACATCTTCATCTAACCTCATTTGACCGTTGATGATGAAATTGGTCGGCTGTGTTAACGCCAAAAATTGTTCATTCGACCAGACTTCATCCCCTTCTATCATAATTACTTGTTGATCATAGGCTAACACTTCGGTTTCTAATAAACTAGAAACTTCAAAGATAAGATCTTCAAGCTGCTCCTGACATATAATGACAGATGTTGAATGGATTGAAGCAATCGTTGTACTTAGCAATTCTCTCGTGACATCTTTTTCAATCATGATTGGTTTCTTTGTATATAGTTTTTTATTTTTGAAACGACGAATAGATCTTGCATTTAATCGGATTGATTTATTTAATACCACGTACCCATTTGGAATAATTTCCAGCTTACAAGCTGTCAATGATGTGATTTTTTTGTGTAAGGAAGCTTCTTGATGTTGATAAAGTGAGATCTTACCGTTTACTTCTAATTTCGTTATTTTGACTTCAAACAACTCTAAATCTAAGCTGTCTTCAACTTTTAAAAGGCCATTGACAACTAACCATTGAGGCTCATTTAAAGAGAAAAGAAATGAATTAGTTAGTGTAAAGGCACCATTCTCATATCGTGGAAGAGAATTCTCATAAGTAATGATATTTCCTAAGCAGTTTTTAATAACAATATTTACTGCACCAGAGAGATGTGCAGGAACAAAAACATTTCCACTGATGATAAGTTGGAGTTCTTTATTTAGTGCTGTACCTTGAAGGTTTTTCTCAAAGGTAACATCCCCACTTATAAATAGAAAAGTTGGTTCAGAAATTGACTCTAGATATGAGTGGTCAATCGTTATATTACTGTTTAATAGAGAGTAACCTTCTGGGATTTCAGCGCTTCCTCCGATATTACCGATATTTAATTGGGATAGTAACGGAGCTGTATCTTTACTGTATAGAACCATTCCAACATTCCCAATACTTTCGATTCCTTTAATGCTTTCAGGTGTTGCATTGACAATATTCAATAATCCTACATTTCCAATTCGTTGACTCATTCGTTCTCCTCCTCAAGTACTTTTCTTAATTTCTTTATCCCTAGATGAAGCTTATATCGAATCGTAGAAGCTGGTACCCCAAGCTGAGACCCGATTTCTTGACTAGATAGGCCTAACCAATAACGTTTGAAGATAAGATCACTTAATTCATCTGATACATGAGATAATAGTTCAGCTATCTCAAGATGATTTGTAGCAAATCCCTGTACCGGGAAATCTAAGTCGTCCTCCCACTCCAACAGGCGTTTTTCTTTTCTTCTGTCATCGATGAGTCGGTTCTTCATTACCCGATAAAACCACGCACGCTGCTTATACACAGGTAAGTCTAAAAGCTGTTCCTCCTTTAACGACTTCACCAAGGCATCCTGGACTAGATCATTTGCTTCTTGTTCATGTCTTGCGATTGAACCCGCAAATCGATGAAGATCGTCTTTTAACCTCGTATATAGTTCACTCACTTCCATGGGACCAACTCACTTTTTTCTGATAGTAACTCATTTGTTTTATATTACATTTAGATAACGATTCAACGTGACAAACTGTTGGATTTTTTTGAAAAGAATTTTAGTCATCTATTTTTCTAGCCTAAGAATAGCATGAACAGTAGCCAATGTGTCTTGTGTTTCCCTTGTTTATTTAAGCTTTGACGAGCAGCCTGATATTGCTTAGATTCCTCAAGCAGATGGGAAATATGTTGTCTTGCCCAACTCTCATTTACTGGATTCATTTGACATCCCCCATTCTTATTAAATTGGTTTCAATTAGATAACGAAACAGAAGGGGAATCTGTTGGAGAGAAAAAAATAAGAGATGGCTAAATACCATCTCTTGATTTTGAATGACTACTATTATTTAATATGAGTTCTCATGATTAAAAACCACATCATTCAAAGCAACTTGTAGGGTACCCTTAAATTCTGCGTGATTTAGAAGCCCAACATCTGATGTAATTATTCCTTTTACAATTTCAGCCCTTAATCCTGTTATGATTGTTCGACAACCCATCATTGAGATTCCTTTAATGATTCCAAGTAAATTTTGAGTCGTCTCATGTGTCATTGGAGTAATACCTGACAGATCAAGTATTAATGTTTGTATATGTTGACTTTCTATTTCATCAAAGACTTTGTCTTTAATGGTATTGAGTCTCATCGTATCAAGCATACCTATAACTGGTAGGATACAGATATGCTTATTGATTGGAATAATCGGTACTGATAAATTTTCAACAAGCTTTCGCTGATTTTCTAGTAATTCATCCTTGAACTTTGAATAACTAATAAAAAAGTGTGATAGAAAGAGATCAATCAGTTCATTGATTTTTTTCTCTAACGCAAAGAATTCAGTTCGGTTTGGTTGTGCTTCACGTAAATCTTCATAGTTATATAAGAAATCCCATAGGGTTCGTCGAATAGCTTGGACCCATTCAAGCTTAAATGCAACGGTTAAGGAATACTTTGCCCATGCAACACCTTCCCGCTTTGCGAATGATATTAATTCATGTTCCCTTTCTTCCACAACATACAACACTAACTTATGTGCATTATTTACAAGATTAATATTCCCAATTTTATGTATTTCTTCAATTTTCCCCTTCACATTTATCGCTTCTGAAAGCAAACGTTCCTCAAATCCGTTGCGATTTTCGATAAAGAACTCTTTAATCGTTAAATTCTCTATATAATTCAAATTCAACTTTCGCACCCCTCGTTTATTAGATATTTTCTGTTCGGGAATATGGATTCTAAACGTCGTCCCTTCATTTGACTTACTCTCAACATTAATTTTCCCTCCATGCTGGTAAATAACTGAAAAGACTTGCGTTAATCCCATACCAGTCCCCTGATCCTTCGTACTTAAGAATGGGGTTCCTAGTAAACTTAACTTATCCTCTGGGATTCCAATTCCAGAATCTGTGATTGTGACAATCACTTCTTCATTTCTTGAAATAAGAGAAATTGAGATTGTCCCTTCTCCTTCAATTGATTCAAACGCATTTTTTATCAGGTTAAAGAACGCCTTTTTATACTGATTTTTCTTCCCAACAATCAAAGCGTTAGGCGATTTAAATTCTGTTTGAACGGTAATATCATACATCTTGTCTTGAAAAAGATTTAAGATTGATTCTAGTTCAACGGTTAAATTAAAAGTCTGGTAATCTTCATCTTCTAAATCTGGCTTAGATACTTGAAGAAGATTATTTAAAGTAATAAGGGCATTATCTAGTTCTGTTTGAGCAATATCTATGTAACGGTTATTTTCTTCCTGTTGAAGCAACTGCAAAAATCCTTTTACTGCTGTTAATGGGTTCCTTACTTCATGAGCAATACCTGCAGCAATTTGCCCAACTGATGCTAGTTGGCTAAGATGGCTTTCGCTTCCATTGTCTGTCTTTTTTCCATCAATGTTCTCCATTCAAAGCACTGCTCCTTTAGTGAAAATAGTACAACCATTCACATTGTATTTTATTTCCACTATCACGTAAACAAAATTGACTAAAATTCATCTCGTTCGACAAAATCTATCAGGAATACAGGCTAAACTGATGATCTATACCATTTTTTTATGAAAATATAAATGCTAGTTCGAATATTAATTGGTATAAACTGGCACTAAAGGGTATACTTATTGATAGAGGAAATTTCCTGGTCTTCGAGTCCTCAGTTCTCATTAGTAGAAGGCTGGACCAAAGGAAGGAATGACCAAATTTATGACAATAAGTACAGTATACCAAGCACAAGCAGGAGATGGGGTTAGGAAAAAGCGTCTGAAAAGACCGAACTCTTTTTTTAATACTCCTGAAGAAGCTGTTTCAGAAGCACTTGCTCTGAAGGAAAAGATGGATACCACTTACAAAAACGAAATTGAATGGGATTACAAATGGAAGATGACAGGTTCCTCTGAAAAAATGAAAATATTGAAGGGCTACCTAGGTGGGGATAGAGAATCAATCGCCTTTTACCTGCAAATCATCTCTGTAGAGTTTCAAGAGGAATATGCCGTTGTCAAACCGATTAAACCTAAAAAGGTAACAGCAAAGGATAAAAAAGTCATTACGAAGGTTACTAAGCTCTATGCTTAACTTAGCATAAACATGAGGGCAAGATGTATTGGTTTAGATACTTATTTGCTTTTCCGAAGATAATCTGTTACTCTTAAGAAGCATTATTGTTCGGTATGTAGGGATTGAATAAGTATTTGAACTTTTCGCCTTTGATAACTAATTGAGCAATTTTAGTAATAAACCGTGGATATGGTCCACACAGGAGGAAACACACATGCAACAAGGTACAGTAAAATGGTTTAACGCAGAAAAAGGTTTCGGTTTCATCGAAGTTGAAGGTGGAGAAGACGTATTCGTACATTTCTCAGCTATCCAAGGCGAAGGATTTAAATCTTTAGACGAAGGCCAAAAAGTAACGTTTGACACTGAACAAGGTCAACGTGGACTTCAAGCTACAAACGTAAACAAAGCATAATTAATGAAAAGGACTCTAATCATGGTTAGAGTCCTTTTTGTTTTGCAAAAAATAAAAAAGGGGCTGTCTCATAAGTGCTTGGCACTTAACAATAGACAGCCTCCTCTAGGCAAAATGTCATAGGTAATAAAATGGTAGATAAAGCATAACACATTATTAGTCATATTCCTAAATATTTTTGAAAAAATTGTCGAATCCTATTAAAAAGTCTAATTTTAAAAAGAGGTCTATATGAATAAACATACGTTTGAAGATTATCAATTAAGTGATGAAATCAAAAGAGCATTAAATGTATTGAAATATGATACCCCAACAGAGGTACAGCAGGAAGTGATTCCAAGAGTGTTGGATAACCAAGACCTAGTTGTAAAATCGCAAACAGGCAGTGGGAAGACAGCGTCATTTGGAATTCCTATTTGTGAAATGGTGATTTGGGAAGAACGACATCCACAAGTACTAATCCTTACACCTACTCGTGAGCTTGCCGCTCAGGTACGAGATGATTTAACCAATATTGGGAGGTTTAAGCGAATCAAAGCATTAGCTGTTTATGGAAAGGAACCATTCTCAAAACAACGAGAAGAGTTGAAGCAAAAAACGCATATCGTTGTTGGTACTCCAGGACGAGTCATGGATCATATTGAAAGAGGCACACTAGTTTTAGACAATATTAACTATCTTATTATTGATGAAGCTGATGAAATGCTAAATATGGGCTTCATTGACACGGTCGAATCCATTATTCAAGAACTATCACCAAATCGAACGACTATGGTCTTTTCAGCTACCTTACCAAAGGACGTAGAGGTCCTCTGTCATAAATATATGAACACCCCTATTCATATTGAAATTGCTGCTACTGGGATTACCACTGACACCATTGAACACCAGCTAATTAAGGTGAAGCAGGAAGATAAGCTTACTTTACTTAAGGATGTAACCGTTGTTGAAAATCCAGATAGTTGCATTATTTTTTGCCGAACAAAGGAGCATGTTGACCAAGTTTATACTGAGTTGGACAACGCTGATTATTCTTGTGAACGACTACACGGTGGGATGGAGCAAGTAGATCGATTCGCCGTGATGGAAGGATTCAAAATGGGGAATTTCCGTTATCTTGTTGCTACAGATGTGGCTGCTAGAGGAATTGATGTTGATAATGTGACTCTTGTTATTAATTTTGATGTTCCAATGGAAAAAGAAAGCTATGTCCATCGTACTGGACGAACAGGTCGAGCTGGGAATCAAGGAAAAGCGATTACGTTCGAAACTCCTAATGAAGAAAAATACCGCCGTGCTATCGAAAGATATATTGGTTTTGAGATTCCAACAATGGAAGCTCCTAAACAGTATGAAGTAGAAAGAGGAAAAGCTGCTTTTGAAGAAAAAATCAGCGGTCGCCGTGTCGTTAGAAATAATAAAACAGCACGAATTAATAAAGATATTTTAAAACTCCATTTTAATGGTGGAAAAAACAAAAAGATCAGAGCCGTTGATTTTGTTGGAACCATCGCAAAAATCCCTGGCGTCACAGCTGATGATATCGGAATCATCACAATTAAAGACAGTCTTTCCTATGTCGATATCCTTAATGGAAAAGGGGCACTCGTCCTACAAGCAATGGAAAATACAACAATCAAAGGAAAGAAGCTTAAAGTAAGTCCTGCGATTAAATAATAAAAAATAGGCACATTCACTCATGTGCCTATCCTACTATTTACAATTTCACTTGAATAATGGAAAAACCATATGGAGCTAATTCAAGATTTGAATTTTCCTTAAGCTGTGTATCGTTCCATAAGTCCACTGGATTTTTCCCAGTGAAGTCATATGGAATATTCACAGTGATATCTTCAGCTGAGTTATTTATTGCAATGAAAATCTCTTCATCCTTAGACCGCTTAGAATAGATAATATGATTTGTCTCACGATTCGTTTCTAGCATTTTAAATTCCCCATGATTACCAAATGCAGGATACTCTTTTCGTAATGAGATCACTTTCTTCACAAACTGTAACAAGTCCTTATCTTGGTCCGCTTCATCCCACACCATACACTTACGACAACCAGGATCATTCTCCCCATTTATCCCCACTTCATCTCCATAATAAATACAAGGTGAACCAATAAAGGAAAGTTGGAATAAAAATAAGAGTCTTAGCTTTTCCTTGCTGTCTTTACTAATTGTTAATACTCTTGCTGTGTCATGACTTCCTAGCAGGTTAAATGCTGCTTCATTTACACCTTTAGGGTATGAGGTTAATACTTGCGTTAGTGCCTGAGAAAATTGTTCTGCATGAATCTCATCCTTAGCAATATAACCTAAAGTTGCTTCTGTGAATGGATAATTCATGACCGCATCAAATTGATCACCTTGAAGCCATGGCATTGAGTCATGCCAAATTTCACCAAGAATATATACATCAGACTTCACAGATTTAACCGCAGTTCTAAATTCTCGCCAAAATTGATGATCCACTTCGTTCGCTACATCTAGTCTCCAACCATCAATATCGAACTCTTCAATCCAGTAGCGTCCAACATTCAGAAGATACTCCTTGACCTCTGGATTCTCAGTATTCAATTTCGGCATCATATGTGTAAAGGCAAACGTATCATAATTTGGTTCTGGTAAGCCTACGACTGGATACTCTCTTAAATGGAACCAATCCTTGTATTTGGATTCCTCCTGATTTTCCAGAACATCCTGAAACGCATCAAAGTAGAAACCACTATGATTAAACACAGCATCCAACATCACACGAATTCCCTTTTCATGACAAAGGTCTACTAATTTCTTAAATGTCTCTTTATCCCCGAATTGTGGATCAATTTCCAAATAATTTATCGTATCATATTTATGATTTGAAGGCGCTTTAAAGATCGGTGTGAAATAAATACCTGTAATCCCAAGCTCAACAAGATAGTCAATATGATTGATGATTCCTTCAAAATCTCCACCAAAGAAGCTATCTGGCTTTGGATCCTCACTTCCCCATGGCAATGTACCTTCAGGGTCTAATTCTGAATTCCCATTAGCAAATCTCTCAGGGAAAATCTGATACCACACTGTATCCTTTACCCACTCAGGCGATTTAAAAACATCTGCTTCATTTAAGAATGGGAAGCAAAAGTAGAAGCTAGAATTTTTAGGGTCTTTCTCTATAAAGCCTCGTTCTCCATAAACGATTGACTCATTTCCATCATATAATTCAAACCCATATCGTAATCTACGAAACTCTGGCTTTACTTCTACAAACCAATAATCAAATAACTCATCTGATCCTTCTAATGTCATTGGTTTCGTTGAATTAACCCAGCCTTCCTTCGTCCATTGATAGGGATCTCCAGAAATCAGATACACCTTCGTAAGATCACCTTTTTTCGTACGAAGACGAATATGAAGTGTTTCCTTGTCATATGCATAGGCATAATTATTTTTTGGTCTGTGATAAATAGCTTCTTTTAACATTGAAAAGACTCCTTTCAGATTAGGAAATTAGTAAGTATGATTAAACGTTTTATCAATCAACACGAGCAACTAATTCTCAATTCAAATTAGTGCTCGTGCTTTGATTAGTTACAACCGCAGTGCTTTGTCTCACTTTTAAGCTCACTGGTAGAATGATATTTCGATTTTGAGGATGCCCATTGTTTTCAATTTGATCTATGACTAGCTTTACCGCCGCTTGTCCTCTACCATAAATATCTTGACGCACAGTAGTCAAGCCAGGTGTGACATATTCTGAAAAGTAGAGGTCATCAAAGCCCATCACAGAAAAATCATCAGGGACTGAAATATTTAAATCATAAAAACCTTTGATCAACCCCATGGCTGCCAAATCTGAAAAAGCAAATACTGCCGTGACTTGACCTCGATATTGCATAATTTGCTGCGCAGAATGATATCCTTCCTCTAATGAGAAATTATTTGGGATAATGAAATCAGGATTATATTCTATCCCTGCTTCCTCTAACGCTTTGCGATAACCTGCTAATCGATAATGTCCAATAGAATTATAATTAACAGATTCACCAACCTGTCCTGAAATAACCATAATCGATCGGTGCCCCTGGCTAATTAAGTACTTTGTCCCCAAATATCCTCCCATTTCATCATTTAACCCGACCTGATACAAATCCGGGTCAGATAAATAACTATCCATGTAGACAGTTGGTAGATGCAATCTCCTAATATCTTCTAATAAATCCGGGTTATCGTTAGCACCAAATACAATTAATCCGGTAATTTGTTTTTCTAATAAGAAGGATAGATCTGGCTCATCCTTTACACCTGTGACGATAACATGGAACCTTCGATCTCTTGCACCGCTCTCAACACCTGCAATTAATTGCGAGAAGAACGGATTCATCGCAATCTCACCTCTAGGTGCAAAAGGGACAACTAAAGCGATTAATGGATTCATTTTATCCTTCAAGCTTCTTGCAGCTACATTTGGCATATAATTGGACTCTTTGATGATTTTCTCAATTTTTTTACGTGTCTCTTCAGAATAACGCCCTTTTCCATTAATCACATTTGACACTGTTCCAATTGAAACATTGGCCATCCTCGCTATATCTTTGATCGTAGGTCTCTCCATCTTCAGCCAATCCTCTCACTTAAATCTGTCTATTATAGAAAATTCTCTTACTCCATTTTATCATGTAAAGTGAAGAAGCTATAAGATTACCTACTCTTTTTTACAGTTATTTTTTTAATAGAATCAGTGTTGAATATGGTGGTAAGTCGATTGATTCAGTTACTTTTGATTGATCAAAAGAAGCAAAATAAACTTGATTAAATTCTTTATCTGCATCATCTAATGCAATCGTAATAGCTTTCTTCGAAACATTGTGAAGAACGAGAACTTCTTCCTTGTCCGTTTGACGCTTAAAGGTCACTAGTCCATTTTCACGATATGATGTTGACTTCAATGCTCCCTCAATTAATGCTAAATTCCCTCGTCTAGCGTTAATTAAATCTCTATAATGAGTATACATGGAGTTCTCATCATCTAGTTGTGCTTCTAAAGATTTCACTTCTTTATCTTGATTATGCTTAGATGTAATCCATGACGTTTGTTCTTTTGCAGCTTCTCCAGAATTCCAAATAAATGGCTCTCTAATATATTCATCAGGTTTAGATCCTTCTAGCCCTGTCTCTTCTCCATAATAAATATATGGATTACCAGGTAAAGTTAGTAAAAGAGAAGCAGCCATTTTCGCTTTATTATGATCACCTTGCACCTCAGTCATCACTCGGTTCATATCATGATTTGTTATAAACGTAGAATCAATATAATCCTTATTCACTTGCTCAAAAAAGCCTATGGTTCTAGTTAAATTCGATACAATTCCAGCATCACTTTCTTGTTTGACAGTGCTTAGTATTTTTTCTGATAAGTCAAAGTTGAATCCCGAATGAAGTCCTTCTAAATATGGACCAACGACCGAAGCACTATCCCAAACCTCACCGACCATCATCACGTCTGGATTAATCGCTTCCATTTCGCTTTTGAACTCTTTCCAAAAAGCGACATTTCGATCATGATGATCACTGTATTGATAACTGCTATATAAGTACTTTGCAGCATCTAAGCGGAAACCATCCACACCAATTTCTTTTAACCAAAACGTTCCTGCATCAATGATTTCCTGACGTAGCTTTGGTGAATCAAAATTCAAATCTGGCATCCCATCCCAGAAAACACCTTCATAGATGTTATTTCCACTCCCATACCATACGGTTTGAGCCCAATCACCTGTTTGATTTGTATTTGTCTCTTCATCTGCCCAAACATAGTAATCTCGATATTCTTCATCCCCAGTTAATGCCTTTTGAAACCAAGGATGGTCCTTAGAAGAATGATTTATGACAAAATCCATGACAATCTTGATGCCTTTTTTGTTTGCCTCTTCTACTAAACGCTTCATGTCATCAATCGTACCGTACTCTTCATCTACTCCGAGGTAATCAGTGACATCATATCCATGATAGCTTGGTGAAGGATTGATTGGCATTAACCAGATTCCTTCAATCCCGAGATCTTCTAAGTAATCTAATTTGTCGATAATTCCGTTGATATCTCCAATTCCATCACCATCACTGTCGGCAAAAGCCCTTACAAATATTTCATAATAGACACCATGTGGCTCGGAACTTAGGCGTTCATATTCTGTTGTTGTTGAATTTGAACAACCTGTTAGGAGGACACTTGCTAAAACTAACCCTTGTATCCATTTTTTCATTGTAATTCCCTCCCTCTATAGGGCTATGATTATAAAAATGAGCGAAATCTTACGTTAGATTCCGCTAATTTTTTTGTTTCTATAAATCTAGCTTAATAATTAAAGTACGTTCTTCAGTGTCCACTAGGTATTCTGAGGTTGCTAATTCACCATTAATGAAGATTTGCTTATCTTTCTCTACGTCATGAATAACTAGAGTCCACTCTTTCCATTCTGGTTGATAGTTCCCTTGATTCTTAACCTCAAATTCAAGTCGATCCTCGTTAAATTCGCAGCGGATACTCTTCTCTAAGTATTCACCCTGTTCATATGAGAATGTTTTTCCATCATCCTCATATAAGACATAACTTGCTTGACCTGATGAAGAAGGGTAGACATGTATTTGTAGATTCTCTTCCGCCTTTTCAGTTGATTGTTTTACTGAACCATGTGCTAGAATTGATCCTTCTTTAACGAAGATTGGCAGTGTATTGATATCAGCTTCAACTAGGATGTGCTGACTTCCTGCTATTCTTTCACTTGTCCAGTAATTGATCCAGTTGCCTTCTGGAAGATAGACAACTCGATGGAAGGTTGAAGGTGCTGTAATTGGAGCAACAATGACATTACTTCCAATCAGGAATTGATCTGATAAATTAACTGTATGCTGATCATCTGGATACTCCATTAATAATGGACGCATCACTGGCACACCTGTTTTACTTGCTTCATTAAACAAAGTATAGAGATGTGGTAACCAAACATATCGAAGCTGAATATACTTTTTCACAGTCGATTCAATCTCTTCACCAAAGGACCATGGCTCTTGACGAACAGTGTTAATCGCACTATGGTTTCTGAAGTAAGGAGTGAATGTGCCAAATTGTGTCCAACGAGCAAGTAATTCACCAGTTGTATCATGTGCAAATCCGCCTACATCTGGACCAGTTAAAGGGACTCCGGAGATTCCAAGGTTCATACACATTGGTATCGCCATCTGCAAGTGCTCCCAGAAGCTTCTGTTATCACCAGTCCATACCGCGCCATAGCGCTGTATCCCTGCATAACCAGCCCTTGTTAATAAAAATGGGCGATTGCCATTCAAAAGATTTTTCATTCCATTATAGGTTGCTTCTCCCATATAGAATCCATAAACATTGTGCATTTCACGATGTGTTTTTAACGTTCCATCCTGGTTATGCATCACCTTAACATCCATTGTTTTCGTTTCATTAAAGACGGCTGGCTCATTCATATCATTCCAGATTCCTTCAATCCCTAAATCCGTATAAAACTTATGCTTTTGGCCCCACCATTCTCTTACTTCACTATTCATAAAATCAGGAAACGCACTGTTCCCTGGCCAAACATCGCCATGATAGATTTTGCCATCGATATATTTACAGAATCGATCCTCATTGATTCCTTCTTGATAAATCGGATATTCTGGATCCTCTTTCACGCCTGGATCGACAATTGGGACAACATGAATACCAGCTTCCTTTAAATCCTTCATTAATTTCTCTGGATTAGGGAAACGATCACGATCAAATGTAAATACTCGGTAACCATCCATATAATGAATATCTAAATAGATTGCATCCACTGGAATCTCTTTATCTAGGAAATGTTGAACTAGTTCACGTACCTCTGCTTCCGTTTCATAGCTATATCTAGATTGATGATAACCTAATGCCCATTTTGGTGGAATCTGCATTCTACCTGTTAATGTCGTATATTGTGTTAATACATCTTTCGGAGTAGGTCCGGCCATCACATAGTAATCTAGTTCTCCACCTTCGGCTGAAAATGAGTATACATCTGTTTCTGTCTTCATATCAAATACAGATTTAAATGTATTATCAAAGAAAATACCATGTGCTTTACCGCCTCTCACAGTGATAAAGAACGGAATGGACTCATATAATGCGTCAATTTCTGGATTATGTGGTGCATACACATCACTATTCCACATTGTCATTTTTTCGCCGCGCTTATCTAAAAAGCTTGTTTTTTCTCCAAAGCCGTAGAAATGATCGTCCTTTTTCATATCTTTATAGCAAATCACTTCTTTTTTCTCGTTATACCCCATCCCACGTGCTGTTTCTTCTACTAGAAGACGGTTGTTTTCATCATAAACCGCAAGACGGAAAGGGCTACGCGAAATCTTGATTGATAGCTTTGAAGAATTTAGTGTTACTGCTTGTTCTGATTCTATCACCACGACATCGATTTCTTCTGGCTCAGTTACGAGTGCAAAGCTACTTTCCATCGTCGGTGCTGAAAATGGATTCATTACAATTCGAGCAATTTCATCTCGATAAAAGACAATATTGACATACCCTTGTTCACAAACAAACGAATAAGTATTGTTGATTTGTGTAAAGTGCTTCAAGTCTCCGATATCATGATATGGAACCCCATCTATAGACTTTTTATTTCCTGGATGTATTGCAAAGCTTGTATCTTGCATTAGACTTCCTCCTAAACAAAAATCCGATTGAAGAAAAAGAGAGGTTTTTGCTCTCTCTTTCTCACATGACTTATTCTTTTATCCTTTATTGGCTCCAGCCTTTAATCCATCAACTAGTTGATCCTGGAAGATGAAGAAAAGAATTGTGATTGGAACAGCTACTAATACGGCTCCTGCTGCGAATGTTGTAAATTCACTATTTCCACGGCCAGTTACCATTTCAAATAATCCGATAGCTAATGTTTTCTTCTCACCTGAACGAAGGACAAGTCTTGCAAAGATAAAGTCCATCCATGGTCCGATGAAGTTTGTTACTGCAATAAATACTAGAATTGGTTTTGATAGTGGCATCATAATTCTTGCGAAAATCGTCAAATGACTCGCACCATCAATTTTTGCTGCTTCCTCTAGGCTTCTTGGCATTCCATCGAAGTACCCTTTTACTAACCATGCATTAAATGGAATCGATCCACCCGCATAGACTAGAATAAGTCCCCAATGGTTATCTAGTAAATTCAATTGTAGTAATAGGATATAGATTGCAATCATCCCCATAAACCCTGGGAACATCTGTAAGACAAGCATCGCCATTAACCCTTGTTTTCTACCTGGGAAGCGGAATCTTGAAAATGCATAAGCGGCTGTCACAACTAAAAATGTTGAGAAAATCATATTCCAAAATGCAATTTTCAAGGTATTTTTATACCACGTAAGATAGTTTGTTTCTTGGAACAAATAGACATAATGTTTAAATGACAATGAATCAGGGATTAATTTTGTTGAGAACAACGAGTCCCCAGGGTTCATTGAACCAGTGATGATCCACACAACAGGATAAAGTACAAAAATTGTCGTAATAATTAGGATCGTATAGATAATTATGTGATTGATTTTATTTTTCAAGGATAAACCGATCATGACATCATATCCTCCTCTTTAAAGGCTCTCGTTTTTCTAAAGTTATAGATGGAGAAGGTTGCAATAACTATGAATATTAATATCGATACAACAGATGCAACAGCAAATTGACTATTATCAAGAGTTAATTTGTAAATCCAACTGATCAGAATATCTGTTGAACCAGCATATGTGTAATCCATATTTACAGGACCACCTTCAGTCATTAAGTAAATAATGTTAAAGTTATTGAAATTATTAGCTAATGACATGATTGCAAGTGGTGCAGTTGAGAACATAATTAATGGTAGTGTAATCTTCCAGAACTTTTGAACAGAAGAGGCACCATCTACTTCGGCAGCTTCATACACTTCTTTATCAATACTTGTCATAACTCCACTCATAAGGACCATCCAGAAAGGAAATCCAAACCACATATTTACTACAACAAGTGTTAGCTTCGCTAAAGTTGGATCAGATAACCACGGGATTGCAGATTCGATAATCCCTAAGTCCATTAAGTACTTATTAATAGGACCAAATTGACCGTTAAAGATATTACGGAAGATTAGGATCGATACAAACTGTGGAATCGCCCAAGGTAAAATAAAAATACTTCTCCAAAACTTCTTCAGCTTAATTCCTTTTTGATTAATAAGTACAGCAAAGATTAATCCTAAAAAGAATGTTGTAATTGTTGCTAAAACTGCCCAGACAACTGTCCATGTGAATACTCCATAGAACGTTGTGCTCCACGTTTTCATTTGGAATAATTGGATAAAAGTATCAAATCCAACCCAGTCAACTAAATGCTTAGGTGGCAAGTGATTTGGTGCAGAATAGTTTGTAAAAGCAATTAAAATACCAAATAATAATGGCAAAATCGTTAAGAAAGATGTAAAAAGGACAGATGGTGTTAATAGAATATAAGGAAATCCATTTTCCCAAATGTTTTTAAACATTTCTTTTGCGTTATTAGGCTTAATTCCTTTTTCTTCTTTATTCTTTGCGACCTTATATGCATCACGAACATTAATATAGTAGAACCATAGGAATAAAATAAATGAAATTAAGAATAAGATCCCTTCAATCATCAAGAATATTGAGTGGTCACCTTGTACGATCTCAAATCCATTACGCGTTTGGGTTGTTTCTCCAAGAGTTGTAAGTCCCCACATTGCCCATTGGAAAGGTACTGTCCAGAAAATTAGAAGATAAAGTTCTAAAGCTAGGAAAGACAAGCCTTTGACAATTTGTTTGTTATAAATCTGACCAAGACCCATAAATAATAAGGATAATAAGGCAGCGATTTTAGGTTTTGTGAAGAATGTTTTTTTAGAAGATAATTGATTGGGAGATCCCTGCATTTTTTTTTGTTTAGTATTTTGTGAATCAATATTTTTTTCACTTGGTAATGCACTCATGTTTCTCACTCCTCTTTAAAGTGGTGAGCTAATACCTATGAAGGTATTAGCCCACGAATCTTGATTATTTCGTTTGTGTTGCTATTGCGTCTTTAATTTGTTGAACCCCTTTATCAAGAGCTTCTTTTGGATCTGATTCACCATTCCAGATAGCAGTAAATGCTACTTCCATTCCAGCCCATACATGTTGCATTGCAGGGATATTAGGCATAGAAACTGAATGTTGTGCTTGCTCTAAGAATGCAAGATTAAGTTCATCTGCTTTGATTGTTTCATTGTCTAGTAATGCGTTAGACGGTGGTAATTGACCTGTCATTTCATAGCGCTTTAATAACATTTCATCACTTGTAGAGAACTTAGCAAATAATGTAGCAGCTTTTGGATACTCACTATAAGCGTTTACAAATAGCGCTTTAACACCTGAGAAAGTTTGTGGAATTTCTCCATTTTCTAATGTAGGCATTAATTTCACACCAAAGTTTACACCAGCTTCTTGATGTCCTTTTACAGCCCAAGGACCTGATACATAATATAGAAGTTTTCCTTCATTGAAATGTGAACTGATTACATCACCAGTAATGTCTTCTTTTTTAAGTGGTAGAATTTCTTCGCGTAGTTGTACCATTAACTCAGCAGCTTTAAGTCCGCCTTCATTATTTAACCCGATATCTTGTGGATTTGTGTTGTTATCACCGAAGATGTAACCACCGTATCCACCAAGGAATCCGTGAACTAAATAGTAGTTACCTGGCTCAATCATAAATCCATATGAACCTTTATTCTTTTCCATAAATTCTTTTGATTGTTGAATTAATTCTTCCATTGTTTCAGCTGGCTCAAAGCCCATTTCATCTAATAAATCTTGATTATAATAAAGTGCAACTGTTTCAATCGCTAAAGGATATCCAAACATTTTGTACTCACCTTCAGAATTAGCAGATACACCAGTAACTGCTCCATCCATGAAACGCTCTTGCAATTCTTCAGCGTAATAGTTTTCGTAGATTAATCCAGCAGCATCCATATTTCCAACATGGTCATGTGCTCCTGTAAATATATCTCCACCTAGACCAGCAGGTCCGTCAGTTTGAAGCTTACCAGGTGCATCTGTGTGTCCAACTTCTTCAAACGTTACAGGAATGCCATACTCTTCTGTAAATTTCTCAGCAACATATTGTGTCCACTCTGCTTCTTGATCAGCATTACCCCAAACGATTAGTTCAGCGCCTTCTTCTGGCTCAAGTTCAGTAGCTTCTGCTTGACTTTCTGTCTTTTCTTCACCAGTATTTTGCTCTGGTGCAGTATTATCTGTTGAACCACCTGGTTTACCACATGCGGCTAAAACTAAGATTAACATTGCAATTACGAATAAACTTAACCCTTTTTTCATTGAATAGCCCACCTTTTATTTAATATTTTTTATTTAATGCTATTTTGATAAAGAGACTACCAATCTAGCATATGAAACCGAAACCATAAGAATTGATAAAACGTTTAATCACCAGGTATAACCAAATAAGACTAATTGCTACCATATTATACCTTCTATAATTCTATAAGATAAAAATTGTTGGTATAACGTTTAATCATTTAGCCAAAAAAATGAACCTTTGGTGAAAACCTTTACATATCATTTAATTAAAATCCTTCGTTAAAATGACTCTACTAATTAAATTCTCTGTTCAGGTCTTTGCAAACGGTTTCTCTTACATTTTTCATTTTAATTTCATTTACTTTGTTTGTCAACAAAAAAAAATAAACGTTTTAATTAAGAAAATAAACCGACCAAATATCCTCCAATAAATGATCGGTTTTCACTTCTATGCTCCACTATTTATATCTCTTGGTTTATCATTTCCAAACATATTCATTGCTAGAATACTTGCAACTACTAAGACTCCAACTATATCTGTTATTGTTTCAGGGACGATCATCATAAGTGCCCCCACACCTAGAATCAGTCTAAACCATACATTTAATTTTGTTTTAAAATATCCTTCAATGGCTGCACTTAAAGCAACAATTCCAATCACTGCTGTTACTGTGATTAATAGAATATCAAAAATTGGTGCCATCGGAAATACTTTTGTATTAATCGCAGCGTCCGTTACATCAATCATTAGCATAGCAGGATTATAGACAAATAAATATGGAATCAGGATTCCGGCTGCTGACAATCTTAAAGAAGCGAAACCAGTTCTCATTGGATCACCACCAGAGATTCCAGCACCCGCAAAGGCTGCAAGAGCAACAGGTGGTGTAACATTCGCAAAAATTCCGAAGTAAAACACAAACATATGAGCAACAAGAATTGGGATTCCAAACTCTGCTAATGCCGGTGCAGCCATTGTAGCTGTAATGATATATGCTGGAATGGAAGGCAACCCCATACCAAGAATCATCGAAGCAATCATGGTAAAGAATAAGGTAAAGAACAGAGATCCTGCACCTAAGCTTGCAATCGATGAAGTCATCACATTCCCAAAACCTGTTAAACTGACGACCCCTATAATAATCCCTACAACTGCGCAAGCGACCATAACTGATAAGGACTGTCTTGCTCCGCTATCTAAAGCCTCTAGGATATCCTTTATAGACATCCTTGTATTCTTTCTAAATGCTGCAACAACCACTGTTGAGACAATGGTGTAGAATGCCGCATGACCAATTGGAATGTTCTGATATAACAAGATGATTAGAAAGACGATTGGAAGCAACAAATGCCCTTGTTCTTTCATTATGAACTTTAATCTTGGAAGGTCCGCTTTGGGAATGCCTTTTAGATTCTCTTTTCCAGCTCTATAGTGCACCTGCATGATAACCGCTAAAAAATATAAAAGAGCTGGAATGAGTGCAGCTAAGGCAATCGTTCCATAAGATACTCCCGTTGCTTCAGCCATGATGAAGGCACTCGCTCCCATAATCGGAGGCAAAATTTGCCCTCCAACCGATGCACTTGCTTCGACTGCACCAGCGAAATTCTTTGAGTAACCAATCCTTTTCATTAACGGAATAGTAAAAGCACCGGTTCCTACTACATTGGCAACAGCAGCACCATTAATACTTCCCATAAATCCACTTGAGATGACCGCTACTTTTGCTGGTCCACCTTGTTTATGTCCTGCAAGAGCAAGAGCTAGATTATTAAAAAATTGCCCCATCCCTGATTTTGCTAAAAAGGCGCCAAATAAAATAAACAGAAAAATAAAGTTCACTGAGGCTCCAATCGCAGTTGAATATAAGCCTTCTGTTTTAAGATATAATTGCCCAAAAATATCACCTAGATCATATGGTCGTGTCATAAGCTTCCTAGGAATCCAGCTCATGTGGCTTATAAATGGATACGCCAAGAAAATAAGCGCAAGAATAGGCAAAATAATCCCAGTAACCCGTCTAGCTGCTTCTAATACAAGAAGAACGGTCACAATCGCTAAGACGATATCTACTGTGTTAGGAATACCACCACGAGTAGTCATAATGGCGGTGTACTCTACTATAATATATCCTGCGGTTCCTAATGATAAAAGGAATAGTATCCAGTCAAACCATGCAATCCTGCTACGATCTTGATTTTTAGTTGTTGGATAAAGTAAAAAAATCAAACTTAGTCCAGCAGCGACGTGAATGGCTCTTTGTTGTAATGTTGGGATTGGGTTAAATGTGATGTATAAATGAAATAGTGAGTAAACTATTGCAAATGCAGAGATAATGATGACAATTCTCTTATTACTAATTCGTCTAACCTTTGATTCATTATCATATTTTTCTAAAATCTTTTGTTTTTGATCTTCTGTAACGATATCTTTATCCTTTCCTACCATTTCCCATCACCTCTTAATAACTCCCATAACGGAATTTTTTTCACTTCAATGGTTACTGTTTCATAATCATCCACCAATTCATACAACGGTATTGTTGATTTTTCTGTATATAAGGTTGTTTTGACGTTGTTTGAAACAAATAGATGAATGTCCTCCATTTTTTGATTGATCAACATATGCACAAATCCATCATTTGAGGGAATAATCGTTCCATCAGAGGGGGTGCCAGCTCCAAAAGTTTTAAAGCGAGTTTCATTTAAAAAAAGAGAATCGTTCCTCATTTCATATGTTTCATACCATGGCTCCTTTTCAACTGAATGAATCCAGCCAATTTCGAATGTATCATTGTCTAAATAAAAATAACGATCATTATATGAAACTTTTAATTTGGAGACATTAACAAATAGGAGTATAAGAAGCACTATTAACATAGTGCCTCCCATGATGATAAAGCCTTTATTGTTCATCGTAATATTTCTTTGCTCCTGGATGAACTGGTGCAACCATTCCTTGCTGAGCAGCTTCTAATGAAACCTCAGTAGCAGCTTGATGAGAATTCCCTAATTTCTCTAAACTCTCAAAAAATGTCTTTGTTAATTTATAGACATCATCTTCACTTAAATCGCTTTTTACCACAAGTGCATTCATGATTGCAGCTGTTGGAACCGGCTCTTCGTTGCCATATGTTCCTGCTGGAATATCGATTGCGACAAAGTAAGCTTGAGCTTTGGCAATTTCAGCAATATTGTTTGGATCAACTGTGACCATTTTTATATCCAATGTCTTAGACAACTCTAGCACTGATGCATTTGGGAGACCACTTGTTAAGAATGCAGCATCAATTGTTCCTGATTTTAATCCATCTGCTGCTTCTGCGTAGCCTAAGTAATCTACTTGTATATCATCATATGTAATTCCGTGTCCATTTAGAAGATTACGTGCATTTACTTCTACTCCAGAGTTTTGGTCACCTACCGCTACTCTCTTTCCTACTAAATCTTCGATTGTATTAATATCTGAATCAGCAGTCGTAATGATTTGGACGAAGTTCGGATATAGAGTTGCCACTTGTTGAACTTGAGTGACAGACTCACTAAAGCTTCCTTCCCCGTTCACAGCTTCAGTCAACACATCACTCATCACGAAAGCCATTTCCGCTTTACCTTCTTTGATCAAGTTAATATTTTCAACAGATGCTCCAGTTGCTTGAGGTTTTGAATTTACTCCGTACACTTCTGAATACTCATTCGCAAGAGTTGTGCCGATAATATTATATGGACCTGAGGAACCTCCAGTTGCAATTGTCACAATGTTTGTAGATAAGCCATCCCCAGCTTCACTACCAGTACTTTCATTTCCCCCACACCCTGCAAGCACTAACCCACTAAATAAAACGCTTACAAACAGCTTTTTATAATTCTTCATCTTCACATACCTCTCCCCCTTGTCCTTGATTCATTCACATTTTAGCAAAATATGGTTAAAATATCAACGAATTGTTATTTTATTCTGATAATTAGACAAAAGTCTACAAAGATTGCAGAATTCGATGCTATGAATCGTGACTGAACCAAAAAGGAGTTATGTATTTTTTTATTGTCAGTAGACAATAAAAAAATACATAACTCCTATACATTCATTATTCCGTACGATTCTTAAACGCTTCTTTTGTCACTAAGTACTCTTCTTCCTCAGGAACATGTTTTGACTCTTTCATTTCACTGCCTTTTGGTAGAACACCTGGATGACCTTTTTTCTTACGTTCAAAGCTTTTTCCACGTGACATAATGGAACCTCCTTCATATTGTACAAACTCAGTATTTTCAAATCTAGCTGCACTTATGCATTCAGAAGATCGCTCCAAAACGATTTAACGTTGACTCAGTCGATCAACAATTTCTTTTGCGGTTTCCTTTCCATTTTGAATACAAGCCCCAATACCAACTCCATAATAGGAGCAGCCAGCAAGTATGATATTTGGATAAGCGACAGATATCTTCTGATTAAGTGATTCAATGGCCTGACTGTGATTCAAGCTATAATTGGGCATTAATTGATTCCAGTTAGTCACTTCAACAGCAGAAGGCTTCGCTTGGATTCCAATACTCTTTTCAATATCACTTAAAGCAACATTCACCAGTCCTTCTTCATCCATTTCCATGAGTTTAGGATAGACTGGATTTGTACTTTTATAGAATAGACGAACCAGTAAGTTTCGGTTTTTTGAGGTATGAGCCCACTTTCTACTTGTCCATGTACTTGCATTACAAAGAACATCACCGTTCCCTGAGACAATAAACCCTGTCCCATCAGCAGGCAGCTGTTCATCAGGAAGATCGAATCCAAGATAAATACTAATTAATGACGAGTTACTTAGCTTTTTGAAATCTTGCTCTAACTTCCCTGTCTTTAATAGTTCCTGTGCTACTTGATGAGGAGTTGCTAAAACAATGTAATCAGCTTGCATCGTTACACCATTTGACAAAGACAATTCGTACGAATTATTCGTCTGGATAATGTTTTTCGTTTCAATCCCTTTTAGGATAGAAGCATCAGATAACTTAGATTCAAGTGCGTTAATAACAGTGGATAATCCGTCATGGAAAGAGACAAATTTTTTCTCCGACACAGCTTGGAATTTCTCCTTATTCTGAGATAATCCTTCAATAATGCTCCCATATTGATTTTTATAATCTAATAGGTAAGGTAACGTTGATGCAAGAGTTAGTTCACTTAATTTCCCAGAATATACCCCAGATAATACAGGGCTAATTTGCTTTTCCACTAATTCTTTCCCTAAGAAGTATTCAAGAAATTCACCCACTGAGCTTTCTTTGGTAAAATGTGTGTTTTCTGTACTGAAATCCTTTAATGCATCTAATTTGCCTTCTTCAGAGATCAATGTGCTGCTAAACAAAGACTCTTTACTTGTTGGAATCCCAAACACTGTATCTTTTGGAATCGGGTGAAGCTCATGGTCTGTATAGATATAAGAAATCCCAGTAGCATTATATGTAACTTGATCCTCAATCTCTAAATCCTTTATTAATGGTAGGACACTTTCATGCCTAACAACGATGGAGTCAGCCCCTGTTTCCATAATGAAATCGTGCTGTTTCACAGAATGTATTTTTCCACCCAAATATTCATTTTTTTCGACAAGCACTAATTCTATATCTAGATTCTCTTTCTTTTTTAATTGTTGTAAATAATATAGTGTGGATAAACCAGTAATCCCTCCACCTACAACAACTACTTTCTTCATGCTTTTTACCTCCTTCAACTCTCAATACACAAGCATGTTTATTACAATCACCTGCCTTCACTATAACTAATATAGAATTTAATTTCCATTTTAACTTTATTTCGGTATAAGATCGTTATTAATAATGAAAACTTTGTTTAACGTTGTTATTTATATCTGCTAAAATAAAGGAGTATTGAACTGATTATAGCAGCCTGGAAGGAAGTTACCTTTGTGTTTGAGACATTACTATTGAATTTCTTATTTTTACTGATTCCAGTATTAATATTTCTTATATTTTTCGAAAATCGCTCGCATTCGTATAATAAAGCTTTGCTCATTATTCTTTCTGCTGTGGCCATGGTCTTATGCCTTGCAACACCAATTAAAATGAACCTTGGATTTCAGTTTGACCTACGATACATCCCCTTTATCATCGTAGCTCTATACGGGGGGTATAAAGGAGTATTTCCTCTATATATCGTCTTAAACTTGTATCGATTTTATATAGGAGGTGAAGGAACATTTAATTCCTTCGTTACTTCCACAGCTGTTTTTCTGTTGGTTCCATTGTTAACAAAGAAATTTCATAAATATAACTCTAAAAAACGGATTATCTGTGCAGTCAGTGTCACACTTATTAATATGATTACATACATAGTCTTACTTAGTACATATTTCAAAACATTGACGAGTGAATTTTGGTATTTAGCATTACATGCATTAATAACTCATGTAGTAATGATTTTTATTATCATGCTATTAATTGAACAAATCATTGCCAATTATAAAAACCGGGAACGATTCTTACAATCAGAACGTTTAAATGTGGTCAGTGAATTATCTGCAAGTGTCTCTCACGAAATAAGGAATCCACTTACAGTCACTAGCGGATTCCTACAATTATTAAATAAGTCAACAACCATTTCTCCTGAAGAGAAGAGATATGTTGAGTTATCACTCCAGGAATTAAAGCGAGCTGAACAAATTGTAAGTGATTATCTTTCTTTTGCTAAACCACAATCTGAAAACATGGTGTACTCTAATTTCTTAACAGAAACTGAATATACAAAGAACTTGATTATTCCTTATGCGACCATGTACCAAGTGGATGTTACCTTTAATTTCAAGAATTCATTAAATACAACATATGACAGAAACCAAATACAGCAGTGCTTAATTAACCTTTATAAAAATGGAATTGAAGCGATGAAGGAGCATCACGGCGGAACTTTATCCATCGATATTGGAGAACAGAAACAACATATCATCATAAAAATCAGCGACACTGGTGTAGGTATGACAAAAGAAGAAATTACACGTTTAGGAAAACCGTACTTCTCAACAAAAGAAGAAGGCACGGGTCTAGGGATGCTGATGGTTTACAGCAGCATCAATAAAGTGAGAGGTACAATCGATGTAGAAAGCGAAAAAGGCAAAGGGACAACCTTTATTATCTCTATTCCTTCCACATAAAGAAAAGTTCGACAAGTGATTTGCACCTGTCGAACTTTTTTAAAACTCTACTTTTTCCAAATAAAGTCCTTCTGCATCGGCCATTCTCCCTGTTTGAACGCGCTCTTTTGACTCGATAACACTTGGAATTCGATCAGGATTCATCTCTCCAAGTCCAACTTCAATTAACGTCCCAACAATCTTTCTTACCATATTATAGAGGAACCCATCACCACGTACTCGTATGTTAATAAATCCATCCTCTTGATCGATTTCAATTGAATATATTTCTCGCACCATTGATTTTTTCTTCGATTTCGCATTGGAGTAACTAGTAAAATCATGTTTTCCAATAAAATAGTTGCTTGCTGATCTCATTTTATCAAGATTTAATTCCTCAACAATGTGCATACTATACTTTCTCATAAAAGGATGACTATATCCTTTATTCCAAATCTTATATAAATACGTTTTATCCTTAGCATTATAACGTGCATGAAAACGATCTGGCACAAGCCTAACATCAACTATACAAATATCGTTAGGTAAATAATGATTTAAATAGTTCATAACCTCAACTTCAGTGAATGTCTTACTCGTTTTGAAATTAGCTATTTGATCGAATGCATGTACACCTGCATCAGTTCTACTACAGCCAATGATTTCAACCTTTTCTCCTACTAGCTCTGTTAGGACATTTTCTATTTTCCCTTGAATCGATTGATCACCAGTTCCTTGCCGCTGCCATCCTTTGTACCTTCCACCGTCATATTGAATGTTCAATTTATAATTATTCATATTTACTCCCTTAGCTATCTCATATTTACCAACTTACTTCATTTCTGCTTGTCACCTGAAGTTCTTCTTCCAGTAATATTGTATCTGCAAAAAATCAGCTAATTTCTGTTGCGCTTCTGGTGACAATTCTGAAGTTAACTCATCTGATTCTTTATATCGATTCTTTGAATGCACAACATCAATTGAATCTCTTAAATCATTTGAGGCCTTCATAAATTCATTCCCATGATATCCTGCTAAATCAAAAAATTCATTCATTAAAAAATTCGGACCGATCGTAGGACCCTCACCTTGTAGGTCATTCTGTAAGATTTCCTTTGCCTGTTCATTTCCCCATATCACATAAGGCGTATTATAGTAGTTATAAAAGCCTTCTTCTGTACTTAAATCCAATTGAATCCCTACTGTTTCATAGACACTATTATTATCCCCTAACCAAGGATTATGGTCCCCAAAAAGAATGATAACAACGGGTTCCTCTTCTTCTCTAAAATGGTCTACAAACTTGTAAAGCTGCTGATTCGTATCATAAATACCTGCAAAATAATTGTTTAATATATTGAATTCTTCCTCCGTATACCCCTTATTTTTCACATACTCCACATCAGTCAAACGCTCACTAGAATATGGCCCATGGTTTTGGTAAGTAACATTAAAGCTAAAATAAGACCTTCCTGTATTCTTGTTGTCCTCAAATAACTTTATCATTTCAGGAAATAATATCTCATCCTTAGCAATTGTACCATCTGTCAGTTCTGAATATCGATTTTCAAAGAAATAGTACTCATCAAACCCGAGATACTCATTAATATTCTTCCTATTATAAAACCACTCATAACTCGGGTGACTTCCTTCCACTGTATACCCTTGCTCGTCAAAATAATGGACATAGGAATTCACGTTTGACCTGAAGTTATCTAACTTTGTATAGCCTGTCAAAAAGCTCCGTTCAGTATCTACCGTACCACCCGCAAAGATATTAGTGACCAATTCACCTGAATAACCTTCATTCTTCAACTGATGAAAATAGCCATAGACATCTTCACTAAACTCAACCTGCTCAAACTTAGTGAAGTCATTATATGCTTCAAGCATGATTGAAATCACATGAACCTTCTTTTCCTCTGGGATCTCAGAATAATCATAAGCGTACAATCTATCCTTTGCTTCCACCTCAAGATAATTCTCAGGTGGTTGATCAATGGATGATTCAAAGCTATGAATGAACGGATAAATAAATCCTTTTGAAATATACACCTGAGTCGCAGACCAGCGATTAATCAACCCTAGATTCTCCGTCGCTGTATACAACTCTTTATTCATATACAATTGTTGAAATGAAGTCTATCCGATTAAGATGATAACAATAATACCAACCATCCGAATCTTCATTGAAGAAATCTTCCTTTTCACAAAAAAGAAAGCAAATAAGGTTCCTAATATACAAGAAATAATCACTAAGATCATTTTCCAATTGAAATCGATCTCATACTTTCCTGCCATATCCATCGATTCAAAAAACAAGCTGATATCCATGGCTAATAGTGGGTCATTTCGGATCATGAGCTTAAAGTAATTAATCCAAGTAAGTGTTAGAGTCAAAAATGATGTGAGAAGAAAACTAATCCAAACTCTATTGAAGATGAAATATAACAACAATATACACAAAACCACAGGAAAAATATTCAAAAATGGCAAATAGGCCACTTTAAAGTATGATTGAAACATCGGCATGATAAAATAAGCTGCACCAAAGTACATACTTATAACACCAAGACAAACTCCCATCAAGCAAAGCATGAAAAAGGTAAAAGAGATAGATTGGATTCTATGTACCCAACCTTTTTTATCTGGCTCAAAAGTATGATTGTTCTCCACAATGAAAAACTCACACCTCCATTCTATCTCTTTTATTCCCTATATTTTTCAGCTAAATACTTCTTCCTTCAAACTAATTGGAAGAGAATCTGCACTTGCCAATGGTAAGTGGATTTCAACTAGTGTTCCTTCATTCACCTTACTTGTATAATGAATTGAGCCATAATGCTGCTTAATGATTTTGTTACAAATCATTAACCCCAGCCCTGTGCCTTTTTCTTTTAGACTATAAAAGGGCTCTCCTAGTCGTGGAAGTAGTTCTTCTGGTATCCCATAGCCATGATCTTGGAAAGAAATTACACATTCACCCTCTTGCGTTTTGCGAAGAGTAATGTCAATGTCTCCACCTTTCTCCATCGCTTCCATCGCATTCTTTAAAACATTAAGAAAGACTTGCTTTATTTGATTCTTTTCACATGTAACAAAATAAGCAGATTCTTTAAACCTTAGCTTGAACTGAATATTATTCATATGTGCCTGTGGAGTAAGTAGTTCTAGCGTATTTTCAATAATAAACAGTAAATTTTCTGCGTTGAGCTGGGTCGCTTGTGGCTTCCCTAAAGTAAGCAATTCACTTGTAATTGTTTCAATCCGTTCAAGTTCAACTAAGAGTAAGTCATTGTATTCATTGAGCATATTTTCTTTTTTATATAGCTGAATAAAGCCTTTAATTGTTGTAAGCGGATTCCTGATTTCATGTGCCACACCAGCTGCTAGTTCACCAACAATCGACAGCTTCTCAGATTGTAATAAAAATACTTCTGCTTTCTTTCGTTCAGAAATATCACGACTAACGAGAACGATTTGCTCCACGTCTTCCTCTTCACCCTTTACAGGCATACACCTTGACTCAAATTCCCTCCAGCCGCCTTCTTTGTGTTTTAGACGAAATTCCATCGAATAGGATGTTCGGTTTTCAAACATCTTTTTGCTATTTAATCTAAACATTTCTACATCATCGGGATGAAGGAACTCACATAATTCAATTCCTTCAAGCTCAGATACATGATATCCAAGAATCTGTTCATGTGATGGAGAAAAATAACTTATTGCATATTCTTTATTCATAATCATAATCAGATCTGATGTATTTTCAGCAATTAATCTATATTTCGACTCACTTGCTTCAATGGTGCTTTCCATTCTTTTATTCTCGGAAATAATTCGAAATAACTTCAAGTATGATTCAATGAGTAATCCTCCAACAATTACTCCTAGGATGACAAATAATAGATATTGAAAGTGAAACAATGGACTATCGTTCAAAACATCAAAGATATTAGGGACAAATGTCACATAAATTGCGATATATGATAATGAAAAAATAATAGATTTCTTCATTGATGAAAGACGGCTTATATAATAGTGAATCACTGAAAAACTAAACATAATAATCAACCATGTCGTAATTGCTGGGACCCAATTACCACCAGTATATAGTCTTGAAAGGAGGGAAAATAACCCTGTGATAATTCCCGGTATTGGTCCAAGATACGAAAACATTAAAATGACTGGTGCATACCTAATATCAAACGTATATCCTTGTTGATGAATAGAAAATATGACAAGAATAATCGACACAATCCCAGCATAAAGACTGATCCATAGTCGAAGGTTCTTAGGTAATCTACCTGTGAGTAAGGATTGGATGACTAAAGGTATAATGACCATTAGCGAGAAAATTGATAGATTCATAATATAGTCTAAAATAATCAATGTGCACCCCACCCATTTAGTTGTTTTCATTTATCATAAACCAGAGATATAACTATTTCCATATGTTATATATAATTTTTATTCTCAACATAAGTAACGGGCCTGAGATATGATTCCCAGGCCCGTTTCTCTACTTTTAATAGATTAAATGATTCGAGTAATAACAATATCGTTAATCTGTTTGATTTTTTCTTCTAATTTAGGAGTAACATCTCCATTAATCTTATTTTCAATATCAATCATCGTATAAGCATATTCCCCACGGCTTCTATTCACCATATCAGCAATATTCAAGTTGAAGCTTGAAATCGCAGATGTGATTTGCCCCACCATATTCGGAACATTTTTATGGAATACAGCAACACGGCGCTTTCCTGTATAAGGAAGAGATGTATTTGGGAAATTCACTGAGTTCTTAATGTTTCCAGTTTCCAAGAATTCCTTTAGCTGACGAGCAGCCATAATCGCGCAGTTCTCCTCAGACTCATTTGTAGAAGCACCAAGATGTGGGATTGGCACAACATTTTTCATCTTCAATACATTTTCATTCGGGAAATCTGTGATATATTTTCCCACTCTACCACTTTCAAGCGCAGCAGCTATATCCTGTTCATTCACAAGCTCTCCTCTTGAGAAATTCAAAATATGAACACCTGGCTTCATGATACTGAAGGTTTCTTTATTAAACATGCCACCTGTACTGTCTGTAAATGGAACATGAACAGTAATATAGTCAGAGTTAGCAAACAATTCTTCTAGTGTAGCAGCTCGTTGTACATTTCTTGACAGATTCCAAGCTGTATCAACCGAAATAAATGGATCAAATCCGATAACGTCCATATCTAAATCAAGTGCATCATTTGCAACAAGTGCGCCGATTGCTCCTAATCCAATGACACCCAATGTTTTACCTTTTATTTCTTTTCCAACGAATTGCTTCTTTCCTGCTTCTACGAGTTTTGGAATTTCTGCACCCTTTCCATCTAACGACTTTGCCCATTCCACACCAGCAAATAGATTACGAGAAGACGCCATTAAAGTAGTTAAGACAATTTCCTTTACTGCATTGGCGTTTGCACCAGGTGTATTGAATACAACAATTCCTTGCTCAGTACATTTTTCTATTGGAATATTATTTACTCCAGCTCCTGCACGAGCGATTGCTTTTAATTTAGTTCCAAATTCTAATGAATGCATATTGAAACTTCGAACAACTATCGCATCTGGGTTCTCACTGTTATCGTCAAGAATATAGTTCTCATTGAATACCTTTAATCCACTTTCAGCAATACTATTTAACGTTTTAATCGTTTTTACAGTTTCTAAAGTTTTTGTATTCATCCTTGTAATCTCCTCTTTTGTAGGTAATATTCTTTTACACAAAACAAACGGATTCCTTTGACTGTTACAGGTCGGACATCTATCCCCTCCAAATAAACAGAAAGAGGTAAGGGGAGTAATTATCCCTTACCTCTGCCCAGGCGAACGGCTACGATACTATGTGCTCCCTCACGGTTATCCGCATTCGCCAGTCACACATAGTCTTTTAATTTAGTTTATTTTAGCAAATTTTCTGCAAACATTCAACTAAAATTAATTAATGATCTCGGTTTACAATATAATTCAACAAGTGTTTAAGAAAAGGTGTCTTACGAGGGAATTCTTGTAATACTTCCATCGCTAGACAATAATGGTCCCACATTTCCTTTCTTGCATTTTCTTTCCCTAGAATAGTCACAAATGTGGAATTGTTATTTACCGAATCCATTTCAGTAGGCTTTCCTAGTAGACTCTGATTCCCTTCAGCATCAAGTATGTCATCCTTCACCTGAAAAGCAATGCCAGCATGATAGGCAAATTTCTTCAATGACTTGATTTCCTGTTCCTCTGCCTTTGCTAGAATGGCTGGCATAATCAAGGACGCCTCGAAAGCGAGCCCCGTTTTATAAAAGCACATCCTATTTAATTGCTCCAAGGTCAATGGTGTCCCCTTGGATTCTAAATCCATTGCCTGACCTTTACACATATCCTCCGTTACCCGTGCTGAGTATTGAATCAATCTGAGCACGGTTGTAGAATCAAACTCATCAAGTGTAGTTTGTTCATGGATCGCTTTTTGAGTTAAAAAGAGGCCAGTTAACTCTGCTGTTGCACTATTGAACATTTCATGTAAGGTTGGACGCCCTCTTCTGAATGATGCATTATCCTGAGATGGTAGATCATCAAAAATTAGAGAAGCCGTATGCATATACTCTAACGATTTAAGAAGAGGCACGATCGATGATTGATTTAATCTATATTCATCGACTGCCATGACCCATGTCATGATGGGTCTCAATCGTTTGCCATCACCTTTTAAACTATAATTTGCGGCTTCAATGATTGAATCTTTTAATAATGGAGTATCCTCCAATTTAGAGAGTGGTAGACTATCATTAATTTGTTGACGAATCGTTTCTACTTTTTCTCTGAAGTCCTCTCTCTCCTGTCGTTCATGCCGCAAATTCGTTAGCATATGATCGCGTAGCAGCTTATCAAAGAAATCCACATCATCTGCTTTTTGAACCATCTGTTGAATGAGTTGATTAAATTTACTATCTCGAGTCGCAAACAGATCCATCACTTCTTTGTACTTCTTTGATCCCATTCTTTCTTTATATCGTTTCAACCCATTTATCGCCCTATTTAGGATAATCTCACAGGTCTTTTCGTCTGAATTGTAAACTTGATGGATTAGGTTAGATATAACCGTCCAATATAATTCAAATGGATTAATCAGATCCTTCCTACTTTTATGGTATTTCAAATAGTAGGTATAGGGTGTGACTGCCCCATCATTCATATCATCAAACATATCTGCAAAATCATCAGCCAATTGATTATAAATTCCATATAAAAAGGTCCGATCATCAAAGCCCTCGTCTGCTGGAGCACCTAAGACGGAGCGAGCAATCAGTCTTGAGTAAGCTGATTTTAAAATAACTGGAAGATACAGTTCTTCATTTGTATAATTCGAATGAGTAAGGTCCTTCGTCCGGTCCACTTCCTGCGAATGAAAAAATACATAGGATTGCTCAAAAAAGGCATGTAACACCTTTGAATCTTGATGAGCTTTTATATAGATAAAAGCCTCTTTCAGTTCTGAATGAATATAGGTGATTAATTCGGAATTATTCCCTATCCACACACCTAATCTAGGAACATTCCCTGTCAATAAGGTCGTGCGAATTAAATTGGAATAGCGTTGTTTCTCTTCAGAGGATAAGACATTTGCATCGAGAAGATCGTCAATGAAAGGATAGGTTAATCCATAGGAATAGCCTATTCTAATCGCTTTATCAAGTTTCTTGACCCGTTCTTGTGGCGTGATATTGTCATCCATCAAATCAATTTCATGCATTAAGACACCAGCAATGATTTTTATTAGTTTTCTCTGGGCTTGGTCAGCGTCCATTCCAGCCGGAATATAGGTGGATACTGTCTTTAATTTATCGAGCACCCAGATCATCGTTGATTCAACGCCTTCCTTCTGGGCGATTCTATATAATCCCGCCATACTAAACGTCGGTAACTCTGCGGAATTAGAATTTGTAAGGTGAGTTTTCCAGCTTTCAACCGCACGCTCTATCTTCTGTTGTGTATCTGTTGTATCCAATGTTTTTCCAAGATCTCGCAAATAAATATAAGAAATGCTTCGGTCCAAGTAATTATCGAGCTTTCCTGTATAATTCAACCATTGAATATAATTGTGGTAATCCTTTTGACTCGAATTCTTTTTCACACGCGAAAAGAATGAAAAAATGGATGGCTGTCTAACGTGTTTTTGTTTCCAAGACTGTATATCTTTTGTCAGGGATGGAGCATAAGCTTTCTCCTTCACCTGAGAATATAATAAGTTAAAATAATGAGCAGACCTCTGCTCTGCCAACCGATAGCACTCATCGGCATTAATCAACGTCTCATTCATACTGGTATTACCTCATTTTATCTAGAAGATTGGGGTTCTCACGTTTCCTCCTGGCAGTGCCGGGACGGTCTCACGCTTCTATTGTACTTCCCCACCAGTTAACATGTACTTACAAAACATAGTTAACTATAGTCTCAAAATAACATCTTTATAACCAGAATGCGAAAAATTAATACTCAGGAAGCAGTTGATGCTCCCTGAGCTTACGTTCCGCAAAAGGTACGGTACGGAATATTAGTTTGTGGTGGGAGTTTGCAGTACTCCACCTTTTCTGGTGTGTGCTCATAAGGGTCTGAAAGTGCCAGAAGTAGCTTTTCCATCACATCAAAGTCTCCATTTTCCGCAGCCTCTATCGCTTCTTCTACCAGGTGGTTTCGAGGAATGACTACTGGATTACTTTTTCTCATTAAATCCTGTGATGCTTCTTTTGATTCCTTCTGTTTAGCTAATCGTTCCTCCCACTTCACATGCCAATCAGCAAATTCAGTCGTCCCGCTCAACTCCATTTCCTCGTCATACCTCAGTGAGCGGAATGTATTCGTAAAGTCCGCCTGATGCTTTTTCATTAAACTAAGCAATTCATTAACAAGAGATTCATCCTGCTCCTCTTCATTAAATAAGCCTAACTTTGCACGCATCCCATTTAACCAGTTTGTATGAGACAATTTCATACATGCAGCAATTTCATTCTGTGCGATTTCTACTGCCTGATCTTGATCTTCATGTAATAGAGGTAATAGAGATTCTGCCAACCTCGCTAGATTCCACCCACCAATATAAGGTTGGTTTCCATATGCGTACCTACCCTGAGTATCAATCGAACTAAACACTGTCTCTGGATCGTATGTATCCATAAAAGCACATGGCCCATAATCAATTGTTTCGCCACTAATCGTCATATTATCTGTATTCATTACCCCGTGAATAAACCCAACTAACTGCCACTTAGCAATTAACTCTGCTTGAAGCTTAATCACTTCCTGTAGGAACATCAGATATCTCCCATCACCCGCTTCAATTTCTGGATAATGACGACTGATTGCATAGTCCGCCAATTCCCGAAGTTCATCCACGGTAGCAAATTGTCTCGCATATTGAAAAGTTCCAACCCGAAGGTGACTTGATGCAACACGAGTCAAAATCGCACCAGGGAGATTCGTCTCACGAGCCACTAACTCTCCAGTCGTTACAACTGCTAGACTCCTAGTTGTCGGGATGCCCAGCCCATGCATGGCCTCACTTATTATGTATTCACGTAACATTGGCCCTAATGCTGCTCGACCATCTCCACCACGTGAGTAGGAGGTTCTACCTGATCCCTTAAGCTGAATATCAACTCGCTCTCCCGCTGGTGTGACATGCTCACTTATTAACACAGCTCTTCCGTCACCTAACATGGTAAAGTGACCAAACTGATGACCTGCGTATGCTTGTGCAAGCGGATTCGCCCCCTCAGGAATACGATTTCCAGCAAATACAGCTACACTCTCTTCACTTTTTAAAGCGTTCGGATTTAACCCTAGAGACTGTGCAAGCTTTTCATTAAGAATGATTAATCTAGGTGAGGAGACTGGAGTCGGATGATCAGTGCTGTAAAAAGTTTTTGGCAAATTTGTATAGCTATTATCTAAATTCCAACCAATAGCTGTTTCTTCTTTTGTCATGATAACCTCTTTTCTTTTGGACATAGAGACATTCAAGCCCCTTGTCCGCTTAATAAAACATTATTATTGTACATTTTATTATATCCCTTCAATTCCACTGCTAGTAAACATCAGCTTTAATGATAAATGCTTTTGCAATAAATCTTGTTGCTTAAAATGAGAGATAAAATAATAAAGGAAAAATCTTACTATCCATAGTATAGTTATCATAACGTTTTCTTATTTAATCTTGATAAAATTTCTTTATCTAATATGTGTTTACTATAACTTTAGTTAGGTGGGCTCTTTTTTGAAGAAATATGTAATCGTTTCTCTGTTTTTATTAATAATTACCGTGATTTCATTTACCTTTTATAAGTATCGCGAGCAAAGTTTGGGTGATGTATTAAATATTAGTAATGTTGATAAATTTCACCTTATCGCTGAAAATACAGACAACATTGAGTTTGAGCTCACTAAAATTGATGAGGAAACAATGAATAAGCTTGTACGCTTTTTTAATCACTATCAAGTAAAGTTAACAAATAAACATGGATGGGTATCCACTTATGAGAATGAACGCTTTGAACTTTACCTTGAATACAAAGATGGTGAACTAGGAAGATATACGATAGAACGAGATGTTGTTGTATCAACACACGTGTATGATGTAGTGAATGCTCCACTGGATTATCAATGGATAGTAGCGATTGAAAAAGAAATCAATTCAAAGTAATATCAAAAGACGAATGGAAATAATTACGAATCGACCGTCCAAAAGGGAGCCACATTTTCACTAATTAAAACAATGTAACAGCCCTTTACCTTAGATTGCGATCATATCATATTCATTTCTTAATTGGCCCATATTCAAATAATTTACCTTCATATTCTCGATGTAATCTTTCATTATTTCGAAAGTCATCTGGGGTTACAAGTGCAGGAGGCTTATCCCACAGCCGGATACCAGACCGGTTGAGGATTTCAGCGACAAATTGCGAACAAAAATAGGAATTACTGAATTCAATTGGCTCATTTAACGAAACACCAATCACTCCAAGTAAGTTATATAAGAATTTTTGTTGGCTTCTTTGGAAAACATTTAACACACGTTTCATTTTTATAATATCTCTATCTGTTACTTCTAATCTATAAATCACACAGGTTGTTTCTGGATATTTACTATAGGTCCCCTTAGTAATATCTTCCTTAACAAACCCCCCATTAATAGGATTACTCGGGTTTTTACGTCCAAAACTATATAACTCATTTAACTCTGGATCAAAAGAGATCGAGGCATGATTATATGGAGCTTTCGTATATTTTTTGATTGATTTCGTAAATAAAGTACCTGTATCTGTAAGCATTATATACACACTTTTGTTCTGAACCATAAGTATTCCCTCTTTTAAAAATGACATTTTTATCCTATATTAATTATACATAAGCATAATCAAAATTATAAACAAAAAGTTGGTGTAATGTTGGATAGTGCACTCTGGACACAGTTCGTCATTTTTTCAAGCTTACTAGCTGTCAGTTTAGTATTTGGTATCATTAAAAAAATTCAACCTAGTAAGGATTTCTCTACACTATCTTTACGCATTAAAACATGGTGGGGCATGTTTGTGATTTTTGTATTTGCAACTCTTTTTAATCCTATCGTATCATTACTATCGTTAATGATTCTTTGTTTTTTTGCACTGAAAGAATATTATTCTATGATAAAAACTAGAAAAGTTGATCGTAGAGCGTTTTTATGGGCCTACTTATCAATCCCTATCCAATTTTACTGGATCTACATCGAATGGTATGGAATGTTTATTGTCTTTATTCCGATTTATGTCTTTTTATTCTTACCATTACCTCGAATCCTTGGAAAAAAAGGGACAGTTGGATTCTTACGTTCAGTAAGCTCTACCCAATGGGGGTTGATGCTAATGGTCTTTGGATTAAGCCATTTAGCCTACTTCCAATTTGCTACCCCAGAATATGGTGCAAATTTAGTCTTATTCTTGGTTTTACTGACACAGCTAAACGATGCTGTACATTTCTTAATTTCCTTATATTTTGGAAAAAGAAAAGTCGTACCAACAGCAAACCCTACAATTACGTGGGAAGGCTTTGTTGGAGCAGCTATCATTACGACAACGACTGCCTATTTTGTCTTCCCATATTTAACACCTTTTGACACAACCTTTGGGCTCATATCTGGATTGCTCATTTCAAGTGGAGGATTTTTCGGAGCACTTACCATCTCTGTTTTAAAAAGAGACTTGCTCATTGGGGACGACGAGAAAACTACCACTTTAAGAGAGAGCTATCTTAGTCGCATTGATAGCCTAACTTATACTGCCCCCATCTTTTTTCATGTCATTAGATACTTTTTTGATTTTATGTAATTAGCACAAAGGGCAGGGACATCACCTTTGATCAAGACGATTCCCCTGCCCCTTCATTCCACATCTTCCCTTCTTTACGCCATTCTTTAAATTCAGTAGCAGCTGTGAATAATACATCTGTAGATGAGTTCAGTGCTGTTTCAAATGAGTCCTGTAATACACCGATAATAAATCCTACACCAACCACCTGCATGGCAATGTCAGCTGGAATGCCAAATAGATTACAAGCAAGTGGAATGAGTAACAACGAACCACCAGCAACCCCAGAAGCCCCACAAGCACTGACTGCAGCGAGTATACTTAAGATGACTGCGGTTGGCAGGTCTACTTGAATCTCAAGCGTATGAACGGCCGCAAGAGTTAGAACCGTAATCGTAACTGCTGCTCCAGCCATATTGATCGTCGCTCCTAATGGAATCGAAACGGAATATTGATCCCTATTCAATCCCAGATTCTCACACAGTCTCATATTGACTGGGATATTCGAAGCCGAGCTCCGCGTGAAAAATGCGGTTATCCCACTCTCCTTTATGCACTTAAATACTAATGGATATGGATTTTGTCTAATCATCCCAAACACAATCAGCGGATTTACAACGAATGCCACAAATAACATACATCCAATCAATACCCCAAGGAGCATTCCATATCCAAGAAGTGATCCGAGCCCATTCGTACTGATCGATTCAAACACCAACCCCATAATTCCTAGTGGAGCAAACTTGATCACCCAACGAACGATTTGAGAGATAGCCTCCGCGAAATTAGCAATCATTGTTTTTGTCGTATCATTTGCATTTTTCAATGCTAGTCCAAAAAGAATGGCCCAAGCTAAAATACTAATAAAGTTTGCATTGTAAAGTGCTTTAAATGGGTTATCCACAACATTCAATAGCAAAGTTTGAAGGACCTCGATCACTCCACCCGGAGCTGCCAAACCCTCCGCACCATTTACAAGTGTGATTTTCACCGGAAACAAAAAGCTTCCAATCACGGCAATCAAACTAGCTAAAAACGTTCCGAGAAGGTATAGAAGAATTACTGATTTCATATTTGTTTGCTGACCTTTTTTGTGTTGAGCGATCGCAGACATCACTAAGAACAGAACTAACACAGGTGCTATTGCCTTTAATGCACCTACAAATAACGAGCCGAATATGACAACAAACCCTGCCGTTTCTGGGATTGTCAAAGCTAGGATTATACCAATGATTAGCCCTATCATAATTTGTTTTACTAAGCTTATTCGATTCCACTTTTTCAGCATTCTATTCATTGACAAGACCCCATTTATTTAAAATATCTTCCTTTAAAATTATATCAATATAATTTTTCTTAATCTCACGTATTTTCCCACAAGTACATCTTGTAAAACACCTACCAAAATTCCACCCTAAAAGAACAAATGTCCTTCGTATAAAAACTATTATAATATCAAAATGAAGTCTTTCAAAATTATTATTTATTCCGAATATTCATTCCGTTAAAATGAATAACAAAAAAGGCAGTCACTACGTCTTAAAGGGTTCTGTTTTGAGATTCATCTTGTTTATATGACAAAGACATTGACACTGCAATTGGCAGCAGTCGATTCCTTTTTACATCAATGTTATGGGAACTTTTTATAGAGAATTGACAGCAGAAATGACATAATAAATTTAAAGGACAATGGTTGTTGTAATCTTGAAATCTGTTGTCAATTAAAGTGTCAGTTGAGTTATCAATCGACTGCCATTTTGATTATGTTACTAGAAAAATACATAAGGATTCATTGAACTAACGAAACAGTTTAGTGGAAGAAGATATAATTTAATATTCCATTTAATTGTTAAAGGAAGTGAAAAAATGTTAATGTATTATGCGATACTAATTATTGGAGTTTTGTTAGTAATAGTGGCGGTATTTACATTTATTGCTATGTATAGCGGTAAAGATTACACAATATTAAATGTAGGTAAAATCCTTGGAGCCTTATCACTTGGTGTTTTATGTTTAGTGCTTACTCTCCCAAGCCTTAAATATGTTGTGCTAAAGGAATATGATGTCGTCAGTGGGAAATGTGTTATCGAAATAGATACATCAGGTCGTACTTCTGAAGCGGACTTTAACATGCTTAATACAGATGAAGTGTTTAGTTTCAGAGATATTCCTGCACTTGATGCTTATGGAAAGTCAATTCCTTATTATTGTAAAGTGACAGTTACAAAAGACCATAAGTTTGGAGTTAGTTATAAAATATATGATGCTAATACACGAAAGTTAATATTAACAAGCAAATAGCTTATGTTTGCAGTTATAAATGTTCATATTCAGCTAACGGATTCTTTAGTTGAAGATAGTTCAAGCGTCAATTTAGACGTAAATAACATGAAATGGCGTGCCAAAACTGATGTCAGTTAGCACGCCATTTTAATTACCAATTATACGATATGCACCTCAAAACGGAACCCTTTACACTACATATACTGTCTTTTTTTGTTTCACTAAGATCCTCTTTTTTCTAAACCGTCATTTTCCAACTAGAAACGGCCAACCAATTCTCCTGTTCCTTGTAATCTGGCATGATTTTTCCCACTAAACGCCAGAAGGAGCGATCATGATTTAGATGGACCATATGACACATTTCATGTACAACAACGTAATCAATCACCTGTTGAGGGGCCATCGCGAGTTTCCAGTTAAAGGTTAGCTGTAATTTCGAATCACAGGTTCCCCAATTACTGTTATTATCAGTTATTCTTATCGAACGGGGCTTTATTTTGAAATAACTTTGATATGAGCGAATACTTTTTTCAACCAAAGCCTTACACTGCTTATAATAGAATCGCTTGAGAGCCTGTTTTATTTTATCATCTTCATGCTGCTTCACATAAATATGCAAAACGCTCTTTTCGAAAACGACGTGATCTTGACTAATCTGTGGATCAAGATGAATTTTAATAGGGTAAGATTCCCCTAAATAGAGGAAATTTTCACCATGTTCGTAGACTTTGTCCTGAGAACCCTGCATTCTGGCTTTCATTTCTTTTATCTTATCCAGTATAAGCTCCCAATTCCGCTCGACTAAATGAATCACCTGCTCATCCGTTGTTCCCTTTGACACCTGAACGATTAAATTCCCATACATATCAATGGACATGCCAACCGTTCCACGCTTCTTATATTGTATCTCAACATTTATGGTTTCACCTAAATAGGTATGCATCATTTCAATCACCTAATGTTCTTTCTAACACTATCCTCTATGTTTTAGCGCTAAGCCTTTTAAGAAGTTTCGCGCGTATCGGTCACCACACACTTTATAGTTCTTGTGTCCTTTTTTTCTTAAAATCGCACTCATTTCACCCTTGGTAACAGTAACACCTGCTTCTTCTAATATATCAAGCATGTCCTCACTTGTTAATGATAGAGCGATTTTCACCTTTTTTAAGAGCAAGTTATTCGCATGCTCATTTGTGATAGCAGGGAACTCTGGTTGTCCTGGTTTTGGCTCCTGTTTCCCTCTTTTAAATGTAATAAAGCCATTTAAAAATGACTCATACATTCTATTATCACATTCAATATGGTCATCGTCTTCCTCAATTTCATCAAAGTCTACGTCATCCTCATAGTAGTCCTTTGGTTTAGTGAGAATCTTAAGCACCTCGTCCTTTGTCACTTCAATGCCACCAAGCTGAAAAATCTCTACCATATCATTGTTTTTTATATCTAATGCATATCTTAATCGAATCAAGATATCGTTATTTGTCATATTCATGTTTTGCCCTCCTAAATTCATGCAGCACAGTCAAAATGTCCTTAGTATTTTATCTCCAACAATAGCGTTAAATACTCAACTGTGTACAACGATTTAAAGTGTACCATTTAAACCACTGATTTTATAGTATTAGATTGATTTATAGGCAACAAAAAAGGTGCTTTTATCGAAGTAAAAGCACCACGCTATCAATCTATTAATTTAACCATTTCCGTGCAAAGTCAATTAATTCTCGTTGACTCATAAGCTTACAATTAGCATTACCTATTTTCAACGTTTTAATTGGGTATTCTTTCTCAAAATCAGTTCCCAACTCCTCAAACACATCTGCATCATACTCAATTTCCTCGAAGCTTTTCCAAACACGTTCATTGTTTTCAATCAATGCTGCCCCTTTTGTAACGAGCTTTCGATTTTCAATGGAGTGTTCTGCAAAATGAAGGGACGTATTGCTATCATGGCTCACCCCAATTAATAAAACATGTCCACCAAGTTTATATATTTTTGCTAATGGTGATTCTGGACCAAATCCCGCTTCTAGTGGTTGCTCCGAGATAATATAGTCTGCATATTTCCCCCATGCCGCAAAGGAGTAGGCTGGATGAATGCTCCTTTTCACATGAGGATATGTTCGAAAGGTCTCAACAATCTTTCCCATCCCTCTAGTTGGTGTTACATCCGGATCAAATGCAGGCATCTCATTTCTAATAATCGGCCACCATTCCTCTGGTACAGGAGGGTTTTGCCACACTGATGGATCTGAGTTATCCCCAGTCTGAGTAGGCATCACAATTGTACCGTCTTCTCCAACGACCTCCATTAATGCTTCAATCACTGCAACTGGTCCACCACAAACCCAGCCTAAAGAACTTAAAGAAGAATGGACAATTACGACCATTCCTTCCTCCAATCCTAACTGTTTAAAATCACGAACTAGACTTGACGATGTATTCGGAGCTTTCAACAGCTCAATTGTCTTACTTTCACTCATTTTCCCCACCTCGTTTAATTTAGAATCACTCATTTACTTTTGTCTTTGCTTAACTAATAAAATAAGATAAAGAACAATTGAAATACTAACAGAAATAGCAGCTGTTTGATAAATTGTGTGGTATCCAAATAAGTGCCCAATCTGCCCGAACAGCATGGCACCAATCCCTACACCTAAGTCAAATGATGAGAAAAAGGTGGCATTCGCCATTCCTCTTCGATGCTTCGGTGATTTTTCAATCGCCCAGGCTTGAAGCGCTGGCTGAACCGAACCAAATCCGATTCCGTATAAAACGGCAGCAATTAATAAAACCGTTGTATTCGGTAGCCACGAAAGCAAAAACATTGCAGACATAATTAGAACTGCTCCTGGAAGAAAGACAGCAACATGTCCTTTTTTGTCATAGATTCTACCAGCAAATGTTCTTGAAGCCATTAAGGCTAAGGCAAAAACAAGAAAATACAGCTGGATGCCAGTAATATTCTTTTGGGCTGTAAATAACGGTAAAAAAGTCGCAATTCCACCAAATGTAACCGTGATGAAAAATAATAACATTGAAGGAACTAATGCACTTTTTTCATACACATCCCATTTCTTCTTGACCTCCGGTTGTTTGATTTGTTCAACCTGCTTGTACTTGATTTTAGAAGAAAGAATCAAAGCAGCTAGACCTAAAACGGCACAAATCAAAAACAACTGTTCAAATGAAATAATGCCAGCTAATGTAAGACCTAGTGATGGTCCAAAAGCTAACGCAATATTCCCTGATAATCCATAATACCCCATTCCTTCCCCACGTCTCTTAGCAGGAATAAGGTCACTTGCAATCGTTCCAGATGCGGTTGTTGAAAACCCCCAGCCTACACCTTGAATCACTCTCATGAAAAATAAAAAAGCAATGGTAGGGAGAAAACCATAAGACCCTACTGCTATAACAAAAATAAATAATCCGGTTAAATACACAAACTTTCTACCCTTTGTTTCAAGGGCGTGACCGGCATATGAGCGAACTAACAAAGCAGAAAATGTAAAAATCCCCACAACTGCTCCTATCAGCTGATCATTTCCACCTAATTTCTCAATAAAGAGAGGAATCGTTGGTAAGGTCATTTGAAATCCAAGAAAAATAAAGAAATTCGATAAACAAATTAGTACAAAATCACGTGTCCAAATCTTCTCTTTATGTAGTGATATACCAGCTTCTGAATTCAAAAAAGTCCTCCTATCATGATCAAATGATCTTCTTAGATGTGTTTTTTTCCACCAAAAATGGGAAAACAATAATCTACCATTTCAAGGTTATAATTAAACTTCATGAAATTCAAGAAAAAAAGCGAATGACTTTTTCAGCATAAAAAACAAATCACTGTGATAAAATAAAGTTGTTTGAATTTATTGAAAAAAAGGAGAGACGAATCATGTTAAAGAAATTTGCTTCTGATGCATTAGGTTTATCAGACATTGGAAAGATTATTGAACCACAGGATTTTGACAAAACCGATGCAGATGATTACGTTCGATACGAAGACAAAGAAAAGATATATTTTTTAATTAAGACAAAAGCTGATGAGTATTGCTTTACAAATCTAGGACTCATTCATGTAGATGGGCAAACAGCTGTCTCTTCTAAACGAACACTTAAACGTTATTCCTACTCAAAAAATATCATATCAAATGTAGAGCTAGAAACTGCTGGAAAAATCGACCTGGACATAGAAATTAAATTCAAGCTAGGAAATGAAGCATTTAGTATTGATGTTGATAAAAAGCAAATTGACAAGCTCAATGATTTATACAAAGCACTTGTCTACATTTCTGAACTCATGCAAGAAAACGATGTAATGCTAGAGCTAGCAAATCAAAGTCTTAATCATGCAGTAACAGTGTTACAAAACTCCAGAACCCATGAAAACCAAATGGCAGACCAATATAAACTGTTAACAGAGGCTGGTTTCGACTGGTTGACCTCTGTTCGTAAAAAGTACCACCAAAAAGATTTTGGTGATGTCTTTGAGAAATATATCAACCATTAATAATCTATTAATTTAGAAAATCCAAAAAATTATATTTTACTTCGAATCCCGAAATGTTATGATAGAGTTAAAGATTTGCCAAATATGGAGGGAATTCAAATGACGAAACGACCTATCACAGCCGATGATTTATGTAAATTTAAATTTGTTGGAGATCCACAAGTCTCTCCTACTAAAGACAAAGCGGCATATGTTTTAACTCATGTTGATAAAGAAAAAGATGGCTACTATTCTTACATCTATGTAACTGATTTAAAAGGTGAAGGTAGACAGTTCACTTCTCATTATTCTAAGGACAGCCTAGTGAAGGATGCTGATCCAAAGTGGTCACCTGATGGAACTACACTTGCCTTCCGTTCAAACCGCACTGGAAAAAATCAAGTTTGGCTGTTACATACTAATGGTGGGGAAGCTGTACAATTAACTGATGTAAAGCAAGGAATTGGTGAATTTGGATGGTCTCCAGATGGAAAGCAGCTAGTACTTACAATTAGTGGAGAATTGAAGCTTAACTCCGATAAAGAAGAGAAAAAAGAAGAAAAAAGCGATGTTAAAGTAATAACTAGACTTCGTTACAAAGGTGACGGAGTTGGTATTTATAACGAGGATCGTAAACATGTATATTTGTTTGATATTGATTCGAAGTCTTATACAAAGATAACTGATGGAGAGCATGATTTCTCTCAACCACGCTTCACACCAGATGGAAAAAGCCTTATCTACATTGCTACAAAAGCTGAAGATAAAGAGTGGGGTTACCTTCCTGCCATTTGGAAATATGATATCACCTCGAAAGAAGAAGTTCTGTTCTACCAAGGAAACGGCTATATTATGGCACCTTCTGTTTCACCAGATGGTAAATGGCTAGCCGTTGCTGGTCATACTCGCGGTGAAAGAAGTCAAGGAAATACGAATGTTCTCCTTCTTTCGTTAGAAACTGGTGCATTAACAAATCTAACAGAAAGCTTTGATTTCACTGTTGGAAATCTTGTTGGTGTCGATGCAAAGTATGATACAGCTGAATCAAGATTAATTTGGGACACTACAAGTTCTAACATCTACTTTAATGCAACTGTTGGTGGAGACTGCCAATTATTCAAGGTAGATTTAGAAGGGCAAGTTTCTTCTGCCCTTTCTCCTTCAGTAGCAACTGTGACTTCTTATGATCTAATTAATGATGATCAAGCGGTTCTTGTGCTTGCGACTCCACATTCAACTGGAGATATCGTCCTTCAAGACTTAACAAATGTGAATAATGTCGATAAGATTACTGATTGGAACCAAGAGCTATTTAGCGAGGTTCATTTGAGCACACCTGAGAACTTCCACTACAAGAGCACAGATGGCTGGGATATTGAAGGCTGGATTCTTAAGCCTTATGGATATGAAGAAGGTAAGAAGTATCCAATGATTCTTGAAATTCATGGTGGTCCTGCAACAGCTTATGGAAATGGATTACACCATGAAATGCAGTTAATGGCGGCTAAAGGTTATGTGGTACTATATACGAACCCAAGAGGAAGCCAAGGATATGGACATGACTTTGTAAATGCTGTTATTGGTGATTACGGTGGCATGGATTATGAGGATATTATGGCTGGTGTTGATTACGCCCTAGCAACCTATAACTATATTGATCAGGATCAATTATTTGTTACTGGAGGAAGCTATGGTGGGTATATGACCAATGTAATTGTGACTCGTACAGAGCGCTTCAAAGCAGCGGTTACTCAACGTAGTATTTGTAACTGGATTAGCTTCTACGGTACAAGTGATATTGGTTTCTTCTTCACAGAATGGCAGCATGGCCATGCAGACCTGTGGGATGATGTTGAAAAGCTACTCAAGGTTTCACCATTAACTTACGCTCGAGACGTGAAAACACCAACACTTATTCTGCACAGCGAACAAGATTTACGCTGTCCAATGGAGCAAGCAGAGCAATGGTACATCGCACTTAAGCGTTTAGGTGTAGAAACGAAGCTCGTTCGTTTCCCAGATGAAAACCATGACTTATCACGCTCTGGCAAACCAAAGCACCGCTTAGAACGTTTACAACATCTCCTTGAATGGTTTGATGATCGCTTGAATTAATAAGATAAGGACGATTTCTTCCAAATTGGAAGAACAATCGTCCTTTTTATGTTTAATAATACACTCTTCCCCTCTCTTTTCTTAACAACAAACCCATCGGAATATACGTAATCAGCAGGACACTAAGTGCGGCCAGTTCAAGATTGAGATAATACATCACCCCTGTTCCAAAAAAGGATAAAATTGTTTTTGTTTCTGTTGGATTCGCTAAGTAGAAGAAGTTGGTATCAAGAAGCAGATTAATAAAAAACATTGGAAGCGCAATCACATTTAGGGCTAAAAAGGTCGTCCATATTGCTTTTCTCGGAACACGATACCCCTCAAATACAATAAAGTAGATGACAGACCAAGAGATTGCTGCATGATGTAGGAAATATTTAAGAAAGCGATAATGAGGAAATTGATAGAATAGATCCGGTGTAACCATACTTAATATCGGAGGAATAAACCCTGTAAAGAACACAAAGTAAAAGGCGTATTTACTAGGCTTCAAAAACAAATAAATTAAAATAATGGTACTAACAGAGCATAGATGTAATGGTAGAGTCCCAATTTCCCATTGGTCTGTGACAACTAACCAAATTTGCATGGAAATCTCACTTAAGACTAGAATACTGAATAATGACCACTTGATAAGAGATTGTAATGGCTTTAACCTTTCTCTAAAAAGAATTAAAAAAGAACTGATTATAACAAACAATACTAAGAAAACAATATGAGGCATAGAGAACATCTCAAATGTACGCATTTCGGTAACCGAAAACATGATGCCACCTCCACCCTATAATTACAAATAATCTATTCAACTTGGACGGTGATTAAAACTATTCTCAACATTATTTTTATCTTTTCGTTCATAAGAAAAGCGCAAGGCGCCCGCCTATCGGCGACAAGCATAAGGCGGGCCGGCTGGAAGGTTGCCCTTTAACCTTCTGGACGGATTGACTTATGACCTCGAGCCGATGGCGCCTGGAGCTAGACACCAAACTAAGTACAGAATTTTATACTTTCTTACCTTGCCAAAAAAGGACGGTTATATAACCGTCCCTAAAATCTCTTATCTAAACAAATCCAACAATAATTCCCAGAATCCTTTTTCTTTCTCTGGTGCTGTTGTTTTTGTTTCTTTTTCCTCTTTTTTAATACTTTCAGTCGTGATCACAAATTGAACTGATGTTACTTTTTCATTCTGAGGAGAAACAAATGATACAGGTTCAAAATCAGATTTATCATATTCCTGAATCATCTGATTAATTTCCTCTTGCATCTTCTCTGGTAGGTCTTCGGTTTCTTCATATAATTGTTCAGTTCCATCGTGCAGCTCGACAACTCCACTATTCAGTTCACTTGTTCCACCAGTTAATTCACTAATCCCTGAATGAAGCTGACTATAAGAAGAAGATAACTCACTAACTCCCTTAGTATAGCTTGTTAATCCTGAATGGAACTCATTATAGTTAGTAGAAAGTGCTGCTAGACCTGCTTGTAATTGGTCCAAGCCGCTCATATCCATTTCATCAAGTGCCGTAGTTAGATTATCAGCTATAGAAATGAGTTGCCCGCTCATTCCTTGGACTGATCCACTGATTTGAGTAAGCGTTGGTTCAATTGCAGCAAAGGCTTCCTTTACCTGTTCATAAGTGATTTTCACTTTTTGAGAGGCAGCATAGGATGCCATCAATCGATCAAGCACCTCAGCATTTGCCCCACTCCCATACAAGCTTGCAATTTCTCCCTCTGACAATTGTTCAGCAGGAATTTCCTGAATGGCCCCATCTAACGCATCATATGCAAGGGCGTAATTTTCCTGTAAGCTTGTTAATCCCTCGGTTACTTCCTTTAACCCATTTCCTAATTGAGTAAGACCAGAAGGTAATGCAGTCAAGCTCGATAAATCCATTTCATTGGATTGACCTGTAAGAGATTGATTAATCGTCCTTAATGCCTCAAGTATAGATTGCGAGCCATTCACAAGCTCTGAGGACGAGGTATCTAGCTGATTTATCCCATTCTTATATTTTGCGGATCCATCCTGAAGGCTTGCTGCCCCATTATTTAATTGGGACACACCATCTTTCAACTCCGCAACACCATCATTTAATTTGCCAATCGCATCTGTAAGCTCAGACATATCATCAGTCATATTATCCATTTCTGATGTATCAATCGGTAGAGTTGAAGGAATAGCAGCAATATCGACTCCTTGAAATTCAAAGTCTTCTACATCAGCCGAGACACTTAGTCCTTCTTCTTTCCCTGGCATGACTGTAAACGTAATTTGCTTATTCTTTCCCGCATTTGCAACCATTCCACCTGAGGTTTCAATGTTTTGATAGACGTTAGAAAGCAGCAAGGAAACCTGTAACAAGTAGTTTTCATAAAATACGGTGTCAACTTGGTCATTCCCGGTAATGTCAATGCTAATCTCAACATGTCCTGATTTGCCTGCAAGTTCAGCAGCTTCAACCTCTTGACCATCGAGTGAGTAAGAAATCGATACCGCCCATGGCAATTCCGTATTATCCTCAAGATTCCCTTGATAGTAGAACTTTCCTTCTGGAGCAGTCATACGAACAGTCTGGTCTTCTTGACTAATTTCCGTTAAATCCGTTAAATTTTTGACACTAGAATATGCTCCGAAATCAAAGATTTCACCAGCTCTAGCCACTTCAAGTGTATTTACAACGTAGACATTCTCAAGGCTTCCTGATGCATTTAATGTTGCATATACCACTTCATCCTTTGAAGTAATCTTCCCTTCCGCTGCTGCTGCATGGGCAGGGTAACTAAGAAATGAAGGTAAGAATAGCATCAACGCGAGCGCACTATAGAATAATTGTTTCATTCTCATCATCATTTCTCCTCATAAAAATTAGATTTATAGGTTGTCTTTTTAATGAATTTATCAAATACCACTAACATAGCTGGTAACAAAATCACAACCATCACAAAAGCAAGCAAAGCCCCTCTTCCTAGTAACAAACCAATCGATGCAACAATTGGATTTGAAGAAGTGATCCACAAAATAAAACCGACACTAGACAAAATTGCTGCAGATATAGAAATAGAGAATGTCTTCTCATCCAATGTCTTCGCAATTGCCTTTCTTGCAGACATTTCCTGGCGATGATGGTTATAAGACTCCGTTAATAAAATCGCATAATCGACGGTCGCTGCAAGCTGTACAGTACTAATGATTAAATACCCTACAAATACAAGCGGTGTATTCGTAAAATATGGAATCGATAGATTAATCCAAACAGCTGATTGAATTGTAACTAGTAAGAGCAACGGAATCGAAATTGATTTAAAGCTGACTAACAGTACAATCGCAATTGTCACAACGGTTAACACATTTACGACGATGTTATCCTTAGTAACGGTATTTTTAATATCATATAAAGTGACACTTTCCCCTAAACTAAGTGCCTGATTCCCGTAGTAATCAGCTGTTATATTTTCAACATTTTCTACTATCTTAAAAGGAATATCCCCTTCAGTCCCTTGATTTGTATTGATGACAATTCGACTGTAATTTTCAGAGTAAAATTCACTTGAAATCGATTCATCTAAATACTCAGGAGGAATAACCGCATCCACGGTGTTCACATACGCAACAACACTTGTTACATAATCGAGCTCCTCTAATTCAGCCACAAGCCCCGATTCTTTTGCAACATCTCCTTTAGGAACTAAAACAACAATTGGTGTCGTTTCACCAAATGCTGCTTCTATCAGCTTAAAATCACTTCCAGCACGCGTACTCTCTGGCTGTTCCCCAAGTCCATACGTAAATTCAGTATTGTTTTGTGCTAAAAAAGCAGGCACGATAATAGCTGCAATAAGTAGTAGACTCGGAATCTTAAATTTTAATACTTTATTTCCAATCCCCTCGAAGCTTGGAATAAAGCTTTTATGCTGGGTTTTATCCATCCATTTATAGAAATAAAGAGTTAATGCAGGTAAGAACACCATGACACTAATGAAACTCAAGACAATTCCCTTAACTAAATTCACACCAAGGTCAGAACCAATCTCAAAGTTCATGAATGTAAGTGCGATGAATCCAAAAAACGTTGTCGCTGCACTTGCTGTAATTGCTGGGAACGATTTTCTCATCGCAAGCTGCATGGCTTCTTCAGGATTATTCGTCTTCTTTCGATAATCAGAAAAACTATGAAGCAAGAATACAGCATAATCCAATGAAACAGCTAGCTGCAGGATTGGTGCAACTGATTGTGTTACAAAGGAAACCTCACCCATAAAGATATTCGTTCCTAAATTAATCAATACTGAAACACCAATTGCTGTTAGGAAAAACAATGGTTCTACCCACGAAGTGGTGGAAATGACTAGAATAAAAATGATTATTGGCACTAACAAAATCGCTGCATACATGGACTCTGTTCCAGCCATTTTCTGTGAACTGGCCGTATTGATCGCCTCACCAGCAATTGCCCCGTCTTCACCAATCAAATCATAAATTGCATCAGTAATTGGAACCTCATCACCAGTGCGTACACTAATCAGAAAAAGTGCATTCCCATCCTTGTAATAGCCTTCAACGGTTTCATTATCAGCTACCTCTAAGGGAGTCTTCAAATCCACCACATCATCTAGCCACATCACATCTGAAACTCCATCAATGGCTAATAGCTTTTCTTTGAACACGAGTGCTTCTTGTAGAGTTACATCAGTGACCATCACTCGCGTATTAGGTACTGCCCCTGAAAATTCCTGTTCCATGATTTCAATCGCTTGTGTCGATTGAGCATCATCAGGTAAATAATCGACCATATTATAATTGACCGACACAAAAAACTGCGCAACTATTGAGATTACGGTTGCCAATGCAAATGCAATCAGAACAGCTTTCTTATGTTTTATAATGCGTGATGCAATATTTATCATTGTTCATCCTCTCTTGTGTCTTTCAGATTTTCATCTTATCATTATAATAAACACTATGTTGGGTATTCAACAAACAGTTGTATACATAACGTTGATTACACAACAAACTTACAATATTTGTTGGATTACTAGTAATTTATTTTAAAAGGAAAATCAAGGAAGGGACTGTGGCTCTTTGAGTGCCAAAATGGACCGACGCAAACAATATACGCAAAGGGTATTGAAGGAAAGTTTGTTGAAATTAATGCAAACTAAACAAATCTCAAACATTACCATCAAAGAAATCTGTGATTTAGCTGATATCAACCGCTCCACCTTTTATGCACACTATGCGAATCAGCATGACCTACTCGTTGCCATCGAAGAGGAGTTCACAAAGGATTTAGTTGTTACTCTCAGTAAATATAATTTTTCCAAGGAAGATGAAGCTCTCCAGATGACTGAGAAACTATTTGAATATCTCGCAGAAAAAAGCGATATTTGCCAAATCCTCCTCAGCGAGAATAGTGATATCCACTTTCACAAAAAAGGAATGATGATCACACAGGAATACATCTTCAAAAACAAAATTTCCAACACAGAAGATGATCCAGAAACGTATGAATACATCAACATGTTTCTAGTGAGCGGCTGTATTTATGTCGTGAAGAATTGGTTAGAAAATGGCCAGAACAAAACACCGAAAGAGATGGCTGAGATCATAAATATGTTCATAAAATTACATTAGTAAGTATTTCCAACCTTGAGGTGATATTATGTGGAATGTATCAAAAGAAGCAAAAGAAAAGTTTTTAAAATGTAACCTCCTTCCTATCCCAGAATCTGATGAAGAGTGGGAAATCACTTTGCGTGAAGCAAAAGAAGAAGGCGAGGACCTCATTGGTCGCTTAAAAACCGATCTTGAAGAAGTTAGAGCTGAATTACGAGTAAGCTTGCCTGATCGTTTCATCCCATATGTAGAAGATGGCACCTTAAATCAGCCATCCTTACCGAAATCAGTACGTGAAGACTACTTGCAATGGATGAGAGCTGCTGACCAAGAATTTGAACAAATCTTAGATGCAGCTCTTGAACAGAAAAATCAAGCTGTTCCTTTTTTATCGAATGCTGTACAGGAAGTATTTGCTGATAGTCTACACGATTCAACGATTGAACGAATTGAGAGAGAGGCAGAAACACTACATATTTATATAAATACAGATGGTGGATTTTCACCGAAATCACTTATTCATTTAACATTCAATGGGATATCTTCTGAAGAGACTGATGTACCACTCCAGGTTGGACAATGGTTTATTTATGATGAGCTACAAAAAAACGATGAAGGGTTTGCATTTCGAGTGCTATTTGAATGTCCTGAAAGTCAGTGGACCATAATGATGAAGGATTTGGATGCTCGCTATTTTTATCGGCCAAAGAAATATACAAGTTTGCAAGATTCAGAGGAGCTTGATCGGACATCATTGACTGAGTACATTTCTACATTAGATCCAGAAAGAAACTACTGGTTTATTACCCCTGACGTAGAGTTTGCCTTTCATTCGTTAACAGGAAATCTAGTGTTAGAAAATGGCTCAATAGAAATTGTGAACAATGAAATAAATGTCATTTCCGGGACTGAATGTTATTCCTATAATCTGAAAGAGTATAATCCTATCAAATTTATTTACACTGATAATTATGAAGATCCATATGAGCATATGAATGAACCAGTTCCAATTAATGAACTGGAAGAAGCTGCTTTAAATGAAGATTTAGAATGGCAAGTCCGTGCCTGGAATACAATGTATTCTAATCCAATTGAGCTAGCAGGTATTATTAATCGAGTATTAATGAAAATTGAAGTAACAGAAGACATTGAAATGATGTTAAGTGTGTACGTAAGTCATTTTTATAAGAATGAGATTTTGTCGGATGACGTCATTAGAAAGTATCGTGAATTTATTGACTAATGGTACTGGGCTTAGAAGATAATTCTTCTGAGCCCTTTTTCAAAAAATATTATTTAGTAGCTTGCAATGAACAGTAGTGGATGATATATTATATTCAGGAAGTATAAATTATAAACCGGTACTGTATAATAAACAGTAGCAAATATAGAAAGATAGGGTGATTGATCATTGAACGTTCAATTTAAAAAAGGTGTGTTAGAGCTATGTGTGCTCGTACTATTGGATAAAAAGGATCGATATGGTTACGAGCTCGTACAGAGAATCTCTGATCAAATCGAAATTTCAGAAGGGTCTGTCTATCCACTGCTGAGGAGATTAACGAAGGAGGAATATTTCACTACCTATTTACAGGAATCGACTGAAGGACCTTCAAGGAAATACTACAAACTAACACAAAAAGGCAGAGACTATTTGTATCAGCTCATTGATGAATGGAACGAGTTTTCTACTGGAGTAAATCAATTAATAAAAGAAGGTGTTAAACATGAATAAAGATCATTTTTTACAACAGCTAAGAGCCTCTTTAAAAAGATTACCTGATGCTGAGTTAACTGATATTGTTCAGGATTATGAGGAATACTTTACTTTCGGATTAGAAGAAGGCAAATCGGAAGCGGAAATCGCAGCATCACTAGGTTCTCCCTCTCAAATTGCAAAAGAGATTTTGGCAGATTATCATCTCGAAAAAGTAACAACAAGCGCTACAACCGGAAACATTTTCCGAGCACTTTGGGCTGTCATTGGATTAGGATTTTTCAACTTAGTCATTGTACTGGGGCCAGCAATCGGATTAGCTGCACTTATTTTTTCCGGTTGGGTTGTGGGAATATCACTACTTGCTTCCCCACTACTCGTCCTTCTTGAAGTCATTTTACATCCAAGCGGATTTGTACTCTTTAATTTGTTTATCTCTTTTGTATTTTGTGGGCTCGGCTATTTTATCTCACTAGGAATGCTCTATGTAACAAAGCTTGCTGTAAAAGGATTTGTACGCTATTTAAACTTCAATGCGTCACTCGTGAAAGGTGGATTAAAGCGTGATGAATAAAAAGAAGCTCACTCTTATTGCATGTATATTAATCGGAATTGGGGTTATTGGTAGTCTATTTACCTATCGGATTGTTGATCCAAAATCAATATCAGAAGAAAAGATTTTTGAAGCGCAAGAAATAGCGATTATTGATGTCGACACTGATAATGTCGGAGTGAATGTCTATCCAACAACTGAAGAATCAATCAAAGTTATTCTTAAAGGCGAGACATCTAGAAATGTAACGAAATCTTTTAACACTGATGTACGAGAATCAACACTATTTATTACGTATGATGAGAAACTACGCAGTTGGTTTAACTTCGATCTTTTTAACGTGCTACAGCCGTTAACATTAAATGTTTATTTACCTGAAAAGCAATATGAAATGCTCAAATTATCTAGTAATAATGGGGCAATTGTTGCTACTGAATTAAATGCACAACAGGTGGAATTGGATACAGATAATGGGCGTGTTGAATTTGAAGATCTTGACGCACAAGGAATAAATGTAGAATCAAATAACGGACGGATAGCATTGACTAATGTAAGTGCTCAGAATGTGAACGTGAAATCAGATAATGGCAGAGTAACTCTTGATCACGTTGATGGAAAATTGATAGCGGAAACGAATAACGGCGGTATCACGCTGGTGACAAAAGAGCTTGATCGCGATATTCGTTTTAAATCGAATAACGGAAAGATATCAATAACCTCGGAAATAGAACCCACAAATGTTCAATTTAATGTCAGTGTTCATAATGGGAGAGTAAATATTCTAGATAAATATCAAGGAAGTACGACCATTGGGAATGGGGATCATTTGATTGAACTGACTACTCATAATGGGAGTATTACGGTTGATTGAAATATAGATATGGATTAAACTCGGATTTGCGATCAAATCCGAGTTTTTTTTAATACATAACACTCTTTTGTTCTACTTTTCTTCGACTGTTACACTTTAAAAAGAAGGAAATTGGAATATACCCTAACATTCCTCCTAATGTATTAAGTATCAAATCGTCAATGTCAAAGCTACCAAATCTAAAAATCAGTTGGAGCACCTCAAAAAGCAAACTTAAACAAAACGTTGCAAAGGTAACATTTTTTAAACTACGAAAATTTCGGAACAATAATGGAAGCAGAAACCCAAAAGGAACAAATCCAATAACATTACCAGTTAAATTCTCAACACGTATGTTGAAATTAATATCATTTGCCAAAAACAAATAGTAAGTAATGGTCTTAAATGGTATAAAGTTATGGCTATTCCAATAATAATCATCAAAGTCAAAGCTAAAAGTCAGATGATTTATAACTGCTGACAATGGGATATATTTTATCAGAACTAATTTTGTAAGAATTATCAAATATAAGCTTAACGCAATTGATAAAAAGACTTTAATTATTATTTTCATAAAGGCTATCTCCCTGATTATCATAATTTATAAAGCCTATCAGAATTAAAATATATCCTTCTAGTTTAATATCAATAGGAGCTTTCAACACTCTCATTGTTGGAATTATATTCCTTTATGTTACAATAAATATAGAACTCTTGCAGCATCTTATCCTATTTTATACCTTGATTTTTAACAAAATAAGGAGAAAGAAGGAGAATTTATTGGAATGGTCTAAACCCTTATCAGCTTTAGCTCTCATTTTTATGGTGATTGCTGCTTTGATATTTTATCGATTACTAAGCCAGTTTAAAAGACTTAAGGAAGGAGATTCATTGACAAATGAATTATCAAATGAATTACAGAAGAAGTTAAAGAAGGGGATCACCTTGTTTGTAATAGGGGGCATTCTAGGGGTAGTAGGGACATTGATTTAATTTTATTAGTGTCTTACCCCTAATAAATTTATAGTTTATAAAACATTACCAGCACTTAGCCCGACATAGATTAACACCGAAACAATCACAAATCCCCCAGCGAATAGGGCTTTACTGAATCTAGACCATTTTTTCATCCAGCCCCACCTTTTTTTATCTACATCAAACCAAAAATAATCAGTAACTACTACTAAGAGGATCACTAAAAGTGCCACTATCAACCTCATTTTATACCTCCTGATTTCTGAAGTATTATAAAATCCTCATTTCATCTACCTATTTAATTTATATGTATTTACCTACAGTTTATCCACTACTACCCGGAAGATAAATTTTCAATACAAACCAATGATCCTCTAGTTCTGCTTCCATCTTCCCGTTCATCTTTTCAACTAACTTTTTAGATAGATAGAGACCTAACCCGCTTGCTTCCGTGTTTGTTCTACTGCTGACTTCTGTATAGAAACGCATAAAGACTTTTTCAATCGCAACTTTGCTATCTTGCTTAATGTCATTTTTGATCACAAGAACTTCAAAGTTATTTTCAATCTGATAACTGATTATAGCCTTACTTCTAGTGTATCGAAGGACATTTTGGATGATATTTTGAACCACTCGTGTAATCATTAATTTGTCAGCGATCACTTTTCGTCCAATAACTTGCTCAGAAAATTGAATGTCGATCTTCTTTTCCTCGAATTGTTCATAAAAGGACAAGAAGATTTCTTCAACTAGGTTCGGTAAAAATAAAGAAGTGAATACGATCTCTTTTTGATTCATTTCGATTCGTGCTAAGTCATAAAAGTGGTCAGTCATTTCAATTAGTCTATTCACAGACTGTTCGATAATCAAGAGATAGTGTGCCCTTTTCGCATCATCGGTCGTCGTATGTAAGAGTTGAACATAGCCATAGATAGATGTAAGTGGTGTTCGCAAATCATGCGAAAGGCCAGCAATTGATAGCTTCACATTCTCTTCCATTTGTTTTGATTGACGATTCTTCTCTTCAAATGCATCAACCATTAGGTTTAATCCATCGACTAACTCCAGTAAAGTCTTCTCACGAAAATCTAGAGAAAGCCTACTACCAAAACTAGCACGAGTCGGAAGCTCTTTAACTTCTTCTTTCAATTTTCGTAACTCTCTTTTTAAAAAGTAAATATAAAAAAGAAGCGCAAATGCTAGGAAAACAAATACCCATCCCCACATAACATCCCGCTCCTTTCATTAATCAAATTTGAAACCTATGCCCCATACTGTTTTTATATAGTTAGTGTCTTCTCGGTTGAGTTTATTTCGCAAATTACTGATATGCATGTTTACCGTTTTATCACTATCGAAAAATGGCTCATTCCACACACTTTCGTAGATATTGGCCCGACTAAATACCTTTTGAGGATGTTCTACTAATAGTAAAAGGATTGCGTATTCGCGCCCTGTCAGATGAATGGCTTGATCATTGATCTTCACTTCACGCGTTTCCATGTTCACGACTATATCCTTGTATCTTATTTCTTTCCTCTCACTGACTGCGGCCTTTGTTACGTGACGTAATTGAATCTGAATTCGTGCAAGCAGTTCCTTTATATCAAAAGGTTTGGTGATGTAATCATCCGCACCATTTGTTAAAAGCTCTAATTTAGACTCCTGGTCCGTTTTCGCAGAAATCACCATGACAGGGATCTTGGAGTGCGCTCTTATTTCTTGAAGAAATTCTTCACCATTCATCCCTGGAAGCATTAAATCCAAAAGAATTAAATCTACTTGATTCAGTTCAAACAGCAACTTCCCTTCCGTGCCGGAAAATCCACTCAATGTGTTGAAGCCCTGCAATTCTAACGCTTCTTTCATAAGTGAATGAATCGCCATGTCATCTTCAATAATTAAAACCGTTGCCATATCTCATCGACCTACTTTATGTCTGTTCGTTTAAACAACAGAATTCCTACTGCTGATGATAACACAATTGTGACAAGACTGACTAACGCCATCTCCGGATATCTAGATACCGTCTCTAGTCTAGCGAAGTCGAAATAGAACAAGAATGACTCTGTAAACCAGTAGGTAACAAATTTAAAATGCTCTGTTTGTTGGAAAATACCAGGAGCAAACCCTGTCACCATGGTATAAAGAAAACTCCAAATCAAAGAAATGCTGCTACTTTTAGTGAGAAAACTAATCATCACAAAGACCGATACATTGGCTAAAATGAGTAAATAAAGGGTACAAAATGACTTGATAGCATAGCCAAGATAATTATTTATCTCTGCAACTTCTCCAAATCCAAATACGATCGAATAGCCTATTATGCCCAGTCCAGTCATGATGAGGACTCCAACAAGAGTAAGGATGGAAGCAACAACAAGTTTTGACAAATAATAATGAGTGCGACTACGACCTAATGACAGCGCATTTCGAATCGTTCCATGTTGAAATTCTTCCCCAATAAAGAAACTGATAAAAGCACTGATGACAAGTAAAATCGTTAATCCATTTTTCTTTATCATTAGAACACCACTTGCCCCATTGATAACTGTATCTATAACTTGCTCAAGTTCTCCTCCATAATACACAGTTAATTTACTATTCAATACTTGATAGATCGGAAGAATGGCCAAAATTGCTAGCACGATCCATAACTTTTTACTTCGCATTAATTTGATTCTTTCAGCTGTTAATAGATTAAGCATGGGTCGTCCCTCCTGTTAATTGTAAGAAATAATCTTCTAGCTTTTGTCTCGTTGTACCAATTCTTGAGACATTGACATTCGCTAAAACTAATGAGCGATTGATTGTAGCAACATCATCTAAGCGTTCATAAATGTTCAATTCCGTTCCATTAATCACTTCATAATCCTTTATCCCTAATTCGTCTAGTACGACAACCGCTTTTTCGACCTCTGTTGTTTCTACTTCCATGTATTGACGAGTTTCACGTGCTAGCTCTTCCTTTGACAGCTCTTTGATGAGTTGTCCATCATGTAAAATCCCGTAATGAGTCGCAATCTGAGAAAGTTCATCTAATAAATGACTTGAAAGTAAAACAGTGATTCCACGTTCTGTTACTAAACGTAGGATAATTTCACGCATCTCTACGATTCCAGACGGATCTAGACCATTTGTTGGCTCATCTAAAATTAAGAATTCAGGGTTTGTAATAAGAGTGGAGGCTATTGCTAACCGTTGGCGCATTCCTAAAGAGAAATTCTTCACCTTCTTCTTCCCCGTCTCACTAAGCTTCATTAACTGAAGTAAATCATTAATTTCTCTCTCACTCACCCCGCCGTTTGCAGCTTGGACTTTGAGATTGTCTCGTGCAGTTAACTCCGGATAAAGGGATGGTGTTTCAATCGATTGCCCCATTTTTCTTCTTGCATGCTGTAATCCTTTCATGCCACTTTCCCCAAACAGCTCGATGTCACCCTCATCTATTGAAATTAATCCCATAACCGTACGCATAAATGTCGATTTTCCTGCGCCATTTTCTCCGATTAAACCGTAGATCATCCCTCGTTTTATTTCGATTGATACTTTATCAAGTGCTTTGTGTTTTCCATATATCTTTGAAACATTCGTCGCTTTTAGGATCGTTTCCGTCATAACAAATCATCCTTTCGATGTTGATGTACCTAAGAATAAGGGACAGGTATAAATAAATTGACTAGATAAATATAAAGAAAGTATAAAGATTTATACCTTTGTCATTACATCATTATTTCTCAATACAAATAGGGTGTGAAATCTCCGTGATTTCATCACCCTTTTCATATATTTTTTTACAAATGAACAGTACCACTTGCAAATAGATGGACTGTGGTCGAAAAATAAAAGGAAAATTTCCGCTTAAATCCGGAAATACCGATATTCCCCTTAAAATAAAGGAAGTTTTTCCGTCTATATCACTAAAATGAGTAAATTTCGACTTAATTTTAGCAGTTAACAGGAAATTCTCCCCTTATATCACCTCCTTCAGCCTCCATAATATACATTAACCGAAAATTCTACCTCTATTTCATGGCGAATTCTATTGGGAGGTTTTGGGAGAAATCTTACTTCTTCCTTATCCATACTATTAACACACGCATTGTATCATTTTCTTTCATTATATACTGTACTTTTTCCCTGCTACTATTAATCCTCCGGCTTTTCACTTAAAACCCATGGAAGCCCGACTTCAAACGCTAGTTGCAACACGGGCCGTGGCAACTCATCATGTACAAACGTTAACTCTTTTTCAAGCCAAATTGTAAAGTTTCCAATGGTAGCTACATTCATTTCATCTGTTTCGGAATCAGTACAATACCTGCCCTCTATTAAGTGACCAACAATATGATAATGCCCTATATATAAGTGCAGCCCCTCCGTATCACCAAATTCAGATAAATGACTAGGCATAGCTGGTTGAATGCCTAGTGAAGTAAATACATCATTAATCGAAGAATCTATAGATTTACACGCTATTCTATAGTTCTCACAATATAAACAATCACATTGCTCCATTTCATTCCTATAGAATTCCCTTGTCTTCTCTACATCAACTTCTACTACCCAATTCAACAGTTGAAATTGTTTCATTCTTCTCCCCACTCAGCGCACGATTTTAACTATAATATCTCACGTTTTAGCCAATTGTGCACATACATTTGAATGATATCGTTGCAACAATAAATCAACAAATTGTCCACATCGCACTTCATCGCTAATTTGTGGTTTCAATTCTACCTTCAAGGTTACAGCCAGGTTGGAATGAACAAACAACATATCACGAAATTGATCCACTGCTCCGCAAAAATGCGGATAAAAACGATCACCGGTTCCAGTTACACCGGTTATAACATGTTTCAAATTCTTCTTCTCAAACGCCTCATACAGTGGTTCCATTTCCTTTGGAATCATTCCATCTCCCCACGTATACGTAGCAATAATAAGACCATCTAATTGATCTAGAAACGAAAGTTCGAAGTCTTTTACCTCATACAAAACGACGTCTATGAGCTTCTCTTGCAATAGATTATAAATCCTAGCACTCAGTTCTAACGTATTACCCGTAATTGATGAATATACGATTGCGACCTTCATGTTACAATTCATCAAAGCCATTGGACTGGCTTACTTTTGTATAGGTTCTAGATTTCTGTTCAAAAAAGTCGGATTTCGTATCATTCATCATCTCATCACTAAATACGTGAATCCATGGCATTGGGTTCTCCCGATCTGGATAATAATTCTCTAATCCCAACTGTCTGAATCGTTTATTTGCTAAGTATTCAACATAGCCATCGTATTCAGCTAAATCAATACCCTTTATATCCTTTAAAATAATGTGAGCCCATTCCTTCTCTAATTCAACTGCTTTTGCTACGGTTTGATAGATATATTGGATATTTTCTTCATTATTCATTTCTGGATTCTCTGATAATAGAATTCTCACAAACTGAGAAATAAAATAAGCATGTTGCATCTCATCTCGCTGAATATAGCTAATCATCGTGCTTGTTCGTAACATTTTTTGCTGACGAGCGAGATTATAGAAAAAGGCAAAGCCCGCATAAAAATAAATCCCCTCTAAATCAATTGAATTCACACTTAAATAAAATAAGTTTTGTAATGTCGGTTCGGTTCGAAATGCTTCATAAGCTTCTAGAATCAGTTCATTTCTTTTCCTTACAATTGGGTCATCCTTCGCCTGGTCAAACCGTTTGATTTGTTCATCTAAAGGAATGAGTGAGCTTAATATATATGAATAAGATTCATTATGAACCGCTTCCTGCTGAGCAATAACCGCAAAAATTGCTTTGAAGCTCGGGTCTGTTACATAATCCATCACATGTGTCATTGTTGGAGTTTGCAGACTATCAAGAGAAGCTAGTTGAGTGTTAATTCTTAGGAAAATTTCTTTTTCCATCGCTGTCAGCTGATCCCATTGCTTAATATCATCCTGCATATTGATCTCTTGAGCCTTCCAGAAGTTCGATAATAACACCTGATATAGATCGTACATTTGTGGATAGGCGATATCATTCCAGTTCAAAATACCTGACGCTTGTCCGTTCACAATCCCTGTTGATCGATTCGGAAAGTCAGGGTTCAGTAATTTTATCTTCGTTAATTTCGATTGCATCATTATTGCTCATCCTCCTAATATCTTAACTATGACATGCCGTACATTCTTTTATTTCAGCTTGTGATGTGCTGCGAACATAATAAGTAGACTTTAATTTATGCTTCCATGCTTCAATATGAAGATTTAATAGTTCAACAGCCTTTACATCATGACTTACATACAAATTAAAGCTAATTGATTGATCAATATGACGCTGTCTTGCTGCATTCTGCTTGATACTCCAAAGTTGATTTAGTTCATGTCTTGCCTTTTTATAGTAAGGATATGTAACATGGGTTAACTCTGGAGCAGTAACTATAAATTTAAAATTCTTCTTTTCCTCAGCATACTCAACCGCATACAACGGGTCGATTCCATCGGTTGAACCACCGATTTTTGCTGTTGAAGAATTAGGAGCCACGGCCATCATCCACCCGTTCCGGACACCGTATGTTTGTACTTCCTCTTTTAGTTGGTTCCATGAAGTAGACTCATATTTTTTTCTATGAAAATAATCCCCTGTTTGCCATTCAGAGCCATTAAATTTACTGTACGCCCCTTTTTCTTTTGCTAACTCCATCGATGCTTGAATGGTATAATAGGCAATCTGTTCATAGAGCTCATCTGCATAGGATACCGCTTCTTCTGATTCCCAGTGAATCCCTTTAACAGCTAATAAGTGATGCCATCCAAAAGTTCCTAGACCAATTGCACGGAATTTTTTATTCGTCATTTGTGCTTGCCCCACTGAAATCGTGTTTAAATCAATCACATTATCTAGCATTCTGACTTGAATTCGGATTAAACGTTCTAACACACCCGCTTTTACTGCATTTGGTAAATGAATAGAAGATAGATTACAAACAACAAAATCACCTGGTTTTCTAACAATAATGATGTTTCCTTCCTCATCAACGTATTCATTCACAATTTGTGTCGCTGACATGTTCTGAGCAATTTCAGTACATAGATTACTACAATAAATGGCTGTACGCCCTTCTTCTAATAAGTGTTTATTTGGATTTTGGCGATTGACCTCATCTCTGTAAAACATAAATGGTGTCCCCGTCTCTAATTGCGCAACCATGATTCGCTTCATCACGTCCATCGCTCGATACGTTTTTCGAGGGAGGAATGGATGCTTTACTGCTTCCTCATACTTTTCCGTGAAATATCTTTTGTCCGATTCATCATAGAAGTCCTCTAACCCTAATGGATTCCCGTTTGCATCCTTCCATCCCATGATTTGCTTCACTTGATGGGGGCAAAATGTGTGCCATTCACCTATACTTTTGCCATGACCATCTACTTCTTGTAGTTTTTCCATAAATAAATCTGGAATCGAAACTCCCGTGAATATATCATGAGCTTTCCTTCTTTCATCTCCGTTATTTGTTTTCAAATCTAGGAATCCATTCATAATATCCTTGTGGAATAGATCAAGATAGATGGCAATTGCGCCTTGTCTTTGGCCAAGTTGATCAACACTAACCGCGGTATCGTTAAGTAATCGAATCCATGGGACAACTCCCGAAGAATTTTCTTTAAACTTCTTAATATCAGAGCCTAACGCACGGACTTTTCCATAGTAGACACCTATGCCACCACCATCTTTACTTAATCTCGCAATATCCCAATTATTTAAGTAAATACCATCTAATGAGTCATCAACCGTATCAATGAAACAGGATGATAATTGCCCGAAGCTCTTGCCTGCATTAGCGAGGGTTGGGGTCGCAACGGTCATATACAAATGACTTAATGCCCAATAAGCCTCTTTTACTAATGATATGCGATTTTCTTTCTTTTCCTGTTGCATAATGGTCATGGCAATGATCATCAACCGTTCCTGCGGCAGTTCATATATATTCTTATCATGGTCTCTTGCTAAGTAACGATCGGCTAATAGGAAGAGCCCGATAAAGTTAAAGAGATTGTCCCTTGTTGGCTCGATTACGTGCATTAATTCATTAATTTCTTCAGGACTGTAGTGACTTAATAAATCTGGAGAATAGATGCCTTTTTCAGTCAGAGTCTGAATTAAATGATAGAAATCACCATATTTATCTGACGGGTGATAGCCTCTTATCACCGCTACCTTCTTGTATAGCTCTTCTAAATATAGCTTTGCTGCAACAAACGTCCAATTCGGTTGATCAATTGAGATTCGATTTAAAGCATAAAATAAAGCTTCCTGATGTACATCAGCTGATGAATCATCCAATTTCTGTACTCGCTCAATTAGCTCGGTAGTATTAATTCCATATCTTTTAGAGGCCTCTTCTATTGCCGCTAGAATGGTAGAATGTATTGGTTCAGTATGAATACTCATGGATAAAACTCCTTTTACAATGTTTTTTGGACAAATAAAAAACTCTCCCAGTTACGGAAGAGTTGAAATAAAACGGTACGTATGTAAAAAAAACACGGATTTCCCCTGTACCGTTTCAACTTCTCACCCCCCGAAGAACTGAAACTTTTGGAATTGATAGGCAGGTCTCCTGACTTGTGCTTCGTCTTACTCTGAGCCCTTCCCATATAAGTCACAAATCATAACTTACACAGTGGTCAATCTCATTTCATCCACACTTACAGTTGCGGGGACAGTTCTGGATTTTCACCAGATTCCCTTTTAAGTCTACTAACTCTAGACACCTTCGCTTCCACATCATCAATATTTAGTTGTAAAATCTATTAATTAATACTATATATTGTTTATATCATAAATGGAAAGATTTTATTTTGCAATGATTATTTATCTTATCCCTCCCACATATAAAAACAAAATGATTAAGAAGAATTTTCAAAAAAGTAAAAGGCATCATTTAATCCATTTAAATCCAGAAATAGACAAATTAACATTGTTATTAATGCTGCACTAAATCTCCCCCTGGTTTAATATACTTTGAAATGATCCCATGCTTAGGAGAAAAGACAAAGCTTATGAAGAAAACGATTCCTGTTGCAAACGCCATTGAGCCAGAAATAGACGTATCGATCCAAGCGGCTATATAATAGCCAACAATTGCTGAAACGACTCCAAACAAACTACTTAGAATCAGCATTACGCTCAGCTTATCTGTCCATAAATAGGCTGAAGCGGCAGGTGTAATTAGCATAGCGACAACCATGATGGAACCCACTGCGTCAAACGAAGCAACAGTTGTAATGGATACGAGACTCATAAAGGCATAATGCATAAATGCGACTGGAAGACCCAAACTAGCAGCTAATGCTGGGTCAAACGAAGTAATCTTCCACTCTTTATAAAATGCAACAATGAAAACAATGACAATGAGTAATACTAGCGCTAGCAGGGCTGTGGTGGCAGGTACATCTCCAATAACGGGTAAAGAAATGGTATGAAAAGGAACAAACGTGATTTCACCCATTAATGCATGCTTCACATCTAAATGAGCATTCCCTACAGACGTTGCAATCAATATCACTCCAATAGCAAACAAGGTCGTGAACACTATTCCCATTGAGGCATGAAGTTCAATATCGAGAGAGTTCATCCATTGAACAAGAAATGACGTTAGGATACCCGCAATAATGGCTCCAATCAGCATGTGAGACCCACTTAACTCTCGTGTGATGAGGAATGCAATGACAATACCTAGTAGAACTGTATGACTAATTGCATCTGACATCATTGCTAATTTCCGAAGAATTAAAAACACTCCTATGAGCCCGCATGATAGCCCTACTAGGGAAGCCGTTAAAATAATCCATCCCGTATATGTCACTTATTCCACCCCCTTTTCAAGAGCCAAAGTGTTAAGCTGGTGATCTTGCTTCACTTGCTTTTTCTGCTTTCTATACCTCAAATATTGAAGTAGAACACCCTTTTCTTTTCCAAAAATAAGGGAGACAACAAAAAAGCTTGCTGCAACTACGACAATAAAGGGACCAGTTGGCCAACCACTACCCAATGCACTAATCGCAGTTCCAACAGCTCCTGCTCCCCCTCCAAAAATAGCCGAGATCAGAAGCATTGTTTTAAAGGATTCTGTCCAGTAACGAGCACTTACCGAAGGAATGATAAGTAACGCAGCAATTAAAATGACTCCAACAGCTTGAATACCAATCACAATTGTGGTGACAAGAACGGTCGTGTATAGAATGTTCATCCAAGTAAGTGACAAGCCCATACCTTTTGCAAAGTCCGGATCAAAAAGGAACAGCTTCCACTCTTTAAATCCAAGAAAGACAACTAAAATGACAAATATAGCTAGAAACATCATTGTGTTTACATCTGCTCGAACCATCGCTGCTGCCTGACCGAAGATAAATCCATCAAGCCCACTTTGATTTCCAGCAGCTGTCCGGTTGGTAATTGTCATTAGCATAATCCCCAGTCCGAAGAAAACTGACAGGATCATCCCCATTGCTGTATCCTCTGTTACTCTTGAAGAGGATTGAATCCATTGGATCAAGAAAGCACCAACTAAAGCACTAATGGCAGCACCTATGATCAAAATAAACAAATTTTTCTGTCCTGTAAGTAGAAATGCAATGACGACTCCAGGTAAAGCAGCGTGAGACAATGCATCACTCATTAAGCTTTGCTTGCGCCAATAGGAGATGCATCCCATTATTCCAGCAGCAATTCCAAGGATCATTGTACTAAGTAGAACCCATTGTGTATTACTGCTCAAGAGTATGGACCACATATTTTTTCTCCTCCCACAGTAAGCGCATATTACCACCATACGTTTTAGAAATGTTTTCTTTAGTGAACGTTTCTTCTGTTATTCCATAATCAATCACTGTCTTATTCAACAAAAGAACATGGTCATAATAGGACTCAACTGTCTGTAGGTCATGATGAACGACCAGGACTGTTTTCCCATTATCTTTTAGTTCTTTTAAGGTGGCCATGATGGCTCGTTCAGTTGATGCATCAACTCCTGCAAGAGGTTCATCCATGAAGTAAAGGTCCGCGTTTTGAACTAACGCTCGGGCCAAAAAAACACGTTGCTGCTGTCCTCCAGACAATTGACTAATTTGGCGGTTAGCATAAGCAGACATCCCCATTTTCTCAAGAGCATCATGTGCTTTTCTCTTATGTGAACGGGATGGCCATTTCAGCCATCCGATTTCTTTGTATAACCCCATAGTCACAACATCTAGAGCATCGGTTGGAAAATCCCAATCTACCGAACCACGTTGTGGAACATAGCCAATTCTACTCTTCACCTTATTTAATGGCGATCCAAAAAAGGAGACTGTTCCTGACAATGCAGGGTGAAGATTTAGCATTGTTTTTATTAAAGTTGATTTTCCCGCTCCATTAGGCCCGACTATCCCAGTAAGGGAGCCGGCCTCAATCTCCAAATTTACATCATTGAGTACAGTATTCTTCCGATATGCCGCTGCTAAATGATGAACTGTAAGTACTGTATCTGACACATTATTCCTCTCCTTTTTTTAAAGCATTATAGATGGTTTCTACATTATGTCGATACATTCCAATATACGTCCCTTCCTCTGTCCCAGCTGCTCCCATTGCATCTGAGAAGAGTTCTCCACCAAGCTCTACCTTTACACCCTCACTTGCAGCACCCTCGATGACAGATTGAATGCTCCGAGAATCAATACTCGATTCAACAAAAATCGCTGGAATCTGATGTTCCTTTAGGATGGCAATCGTGTCATTGATATCAGAAACACCAATTTCATCCTCCGTGCTCAACCCTTGAAGACCAATGACCTCCATCGCGAACTTGTTTCCGAAATAACCGAAAGCATCATGGGCAGTAACGAGCATTCTATTGTTTTCAGGAATTGCAGCTAACTTCTCAGCTGCCTCATCTTGTAAGGCATCTAATTGTGAGAAATAGTCCTGTTTATTTGCTTCCAATTGCTCACTGTGTGCGGGTGCATATTCTTTCAGCTCCTCAACCGCCGCATCTAATGCTTGCTTCCAAAGCTCAATATCGAACCAAATATGCGGATCAATCACACCTGGCTCTTCTTCCAATAATTGATCCGAACGAACTGTATCTCCAATCGCAAGCACTGGCTTTTCATTGCCAATACTTTCAAAAATCTTAACCATATTCACCTCTAAATCAAGCCCGTTATAGAAAATAAGATCTGCCTGATCAATTGTTGAAATATCACTTTGAGTTGGATTATAGAGATGGGGATCGACTGAAGGTCCCATTAAACTCTCAACCTCAATCAAATCTCCTCCAATTACAGATAAGGGTTCTCCAATCTGTGCAATTGTTGTCACGACGTTAATCTTATCCACTTCTCCGTTCTCACGATTTGTTGTGAGGCTATTACTATCCGTACAACCAACTCCTATCAGCATTCCGATTGTAATAACTAGCCCATACATCCATTTTCTTTTCCTTAACATGGTATATCCCCTCCGTATCATTTTAACTCTTTCCTTCGGACAACTATATTAACCAAAGGAATAAAAGTTTCCTCAAGGAAAGAATATGTCACTAACGAAAGAATGTCAACTGTTTTTTCTGACAATTTAAATTTCATTTTCCAAAAAGACGCAAAAAAATCCCCCAAACTAAATAGTCTGAGGGAAACAAATTATTATTCACTTATATTTTAAATCGATTCAATAAGTCTCTAAGTTCTTCAGCTACATGAGCTGCTTCTTCAATTGAAGCCGTAATTTCTTGAATTGATGATAATTGCTCTTCAGAAGATGCAGCAACTTCATGAATATATTTAGAGGATTCGGTTGATTTTCCTAAATTATCGTTAATGACATATTCAACTTCTTTTACCTTTGATAATAGGTTTTCAATTTCTACAAAGATTTTATCCACTTCATTCGTAGATTCTTCTGTAGAGTGGTAGACATTCTGTAGACTTTCATTAACTTCTTTTAATCTCTCCATGCCAGTTCCAAATTGCGATGTTCCAGATTCAATTTCCACCACTGCACTTGCTGTTTCAGATTGAATTTCATTGACAAGCTCTGAAATTTGTTCCGCTGAACCCGCAGATTGCTCAGCAAGCTTCCTAACCTCATTTGCAACGACCGCGAAGCCTTTTCCATGTTCTCCAGCTCTTGCTGCCTCAATTGAAGCATTTAATGCTAGTAAATTCGTTTGCTTTGTAATACCAGAAATCATTTCAACAATATTACCAATCTCCGAAGAACGATTACCTAATCTGCGAACAATTTCAGATGAACGTCGAACCGAATCTTGGATCTCAGACATCTGCTTAATGAGAGATTTAATTTCTGTATTCGCACCATCGACTTCTTTATAAGCATTTTTTGTGATCTCAGAAACCAATAACGAATGATCTTTGATTTCTGATACACTTTGAGTAATAACGTTCATTGATTCCAGATTTTCTGTATTCCCCTGTTCTTGTTCGGCTGATATTTCAGCTGATTTCTGAACATTTCTAGTAACCATACCAGATAACTGTGCCATTTCCTCTGCACCTTCTGATAATGCAGCCGTGCTCTCTGAAACGACCTCTCCTTTTTGGAGTATCCCACCGATTAAATCCTGTAGACTATCAAGTAAGGAATTGAAGTTGTTTGCTAAATCTCCTACTTCATCTTTTCTATTAATCGTTAATCTCTGGGTCAGATCGCCCTTGTTTGATGCTAGTTCTTCAATTCTGTTATTTATTACATTTATTGGTTTAATTAGACGACGATTGATGACATAACTAATGATTGCACCTAATACGATGAAGACAATGGTAATGATGATGAAGTAGTTCAACAACGAATTTGCATCCGCAAAAGCCTCTTTTGTAGGAACTGAAGCCATAATCCCCCAATCCATTTCGCTCGCTTTGCTGTAAAAGATTAAACTATTTTCACCATTAAAGGTTGTTTCAATAACATCCGTTTCACCATTCATGCTATTACTTACTAATTTATCTAAATCACTATTTTCATAGTCAGCAATATTTTTGTTAATGGTATCTTCTTTATTTTTTCCGGCAACGATTGTCCCATCGCTTGTAAAGACCGTGACGTAACCACTTTTCCCCAACTTCATATTCGAGATAATATTTAAAAGACTTTCAATTGGAGATCCTCCTGAAGCTACCCCTACAAGTTCCCCGTTATGGCCATAGACTGGAGCAGATGTTAAGACAATCGGAGCCCCATTTAAGCTTGGTGTTTCTGAAGGAACTGGGTTATAGGCTTGGGTCAGCTCATTCATACCTCCTATATAATGGGGAAAATCAATCGCTGGAATTTGAGCTCCCCCTAGGTATAAAGTCCCTTTTGCGTCAATAAAAGCAAATCCATCGGGGTTATCCAATCTTTGTGCAATTCTCCCACCCAATGCATCTGCTTTTTCTACATCACTTTCTTTTAACTCATCGGCTTCAGCCATATACGACAATGTTTCTTCTTTTCCTTTTATCCATATATCAATATTCGCCTTTACAGACTCTAGTTGATCATAGGCTTGACTTTCAAATCTCTCATAAAGAAATGATTTAGCTTTCAAATAACCGAATGCAGAAATACTGATCATTGAGATTGAAATTAATAAGCTTATTATTAAAGTATTCTTAACTACTAACTTCACTGCCTGACACTCTCCTTGTGTTTTTACCATTTCTTTTAACTTTTAGCTGTTTTCTCAAAGTTTGTTGTTGTTTTGAAATTAATTATTGAGAATAAGATTTCTAGCAGACTGAATACACGTAGACTCCCGTGGGATTAGTGGCCAAAGTGAGACCCCGCAGGAACTTAGTGACGAGGAGGCTCACCAGTCACCCCACAGGACGCGGAGTGTATTCAGGCTGCGGTATTAAAAGCACAATATATACGAAAACAGCCTAACTTTTAGACAAAGAAAAAAACCCACCCGAAATAAGTGGATTTATCAAATAAAACCAGCTTGTTCGGTAACCCAGCTGCCATAACAATTGTCGTAGGCCTGTGGCTTTGCGTCCTTACCTTTCGATAAGTTTGCCATTTCGTAAGTTAAGTAATGATTAATTTTTGAACTCATTTATTCTAGCACATAGCAGGTATTATGTTCTAGTAGAGATTGCCTATGAAATTATTTACCAAAAAAGCCCCTTACACAAAGTAAGGAGCTTCCAAAAATCTTCACTATATCACAGAACCGCTTTAACCTGCTTCGTGTAGAAAAAGCGAACAATATAAAAGTACACAATCTGGATGAGTAAAAAGACACCTAATACTGATAGAGATACCTTTGTTAAGTCATGATAGAAAAGGCGTGATAATGCAGTTAAAGCAACTGCCCCATGAATCAGTGCGACTACAATTGGTGTGAAGAAAAGAATTGCTGTTTGTCTTGTAAGAACCTTCTTCAATTCTTTCTCTGTTAAGCCTATTTTTGCAATCGAATGAAACTTCTGCTTGTCTTCATCTAGGTCTGCATACAGTCGGAAATATAAGAAGCTTCCAGCTGATACAAAAAAGACAATTCCTATAAATAATCCTACAAATAGGACCAAACCGTACTGCATATTTAATTGATATATCGCGTACTCCCTAGCCATGAAATGATAAGAAGGGAATAACTTCTCGATTTTTTTTGAAGCAGCTATGACATTTTCTTCCCCATCAGTTACCTGCCAAGCATGGTAATTCGTTTCCCTGACTGGTGCTCCCAGCTGCTCAAATTCTTGATCAGACACAACATAATAAGAATCCGTTTCTGGTAGAGCTCTAGAATAAATCACTTCTTCTGGTAATAACGTAACACCAGAACTTAACTCAATCGATTGCTCCAACAGCTCTTCAGTTTGCCCGAAGTTTGTTCCAGTAAATTCAACGACTTTTACCTCACCATTTGCAATATCAATAGTCTCTTCTCCAAGTAATTGCGCAAATCGATTATAATCTGATTCCTTCGCAATAAGAGACGAATCCTCACCAATCTCATAATAATGAAAAACAACATGTTCATAGTTTGTTTCCACAGCTTCTTCCTTTAAAACTTCTTCAATTACTGCTACACTCTGGTCCTCTTCATCAGCATCTATTCTATATTCAAAAGAATAAGGATAGTTATTTTTATATCCCGCTGCTAGAAAGCTTTGAAATCCAAATAACGTGCCAATCGCACTAAATGCTACCGTAGAAATAATGGCAACCATAAAAAAGGTACGTGCATTATCCTTCATTCGGAATGAAAGGTCAGATAACAAAATCATATTTGTTTTTCTCCAAAAGAAGCTGTCATTCTTTTTAAATCTGCGAATTAAATAAACACTTAACTGAGTGAATAATAGATATGTGCCGATAATCACAACGATAATCACTGGAAGCATCACAGCTATTACGATAAGTCCCTCAACAATCAATGATACCGCATATCCTCCTCCAATAAGGAGAATCGCTAAGAGCGTTAAAAAGAGATTTGCCTTTGGTTCACCTTTTGTCTTCTTATTCCCTTTAATTAAGTCGATTAGCTTTCGACTACGTAACACATAGGATACAAATAACGAAATGACGAAAAATAACAAAACAAAGGAAACAAAGGTTATAAGAACCGCTTGAATCGGAAGATAGAAATCTAAGCTCTCATTCATAGCAAGCACATTCTCGGCGATCAATAGAATCACTTTTGAAAAAATCAATCCCAACAATATTCCTCCTATTGTTGCGAAAAAACCAATCAACATGTTTTCCATAAAGACCATGAGACGTATTTGTCTGACTGACATACCTTGTATCATTAGTAACCCAAACTCTTTTTTCCGTGTATTCAAAAACGAACTCATCGAATAGAGTACAAAGAAAAAGGAAAAGACATAGATGATTCCTGCTGCAATATTCATCCCCTGTTGAACATTTGAATTCAACTCATCTCCAGAAAGTAGCGGATGGAAAGCAAAAATCGCAAACGTAAAAAACACCATCACTGTGAACATACTGCTAAGGAAGTAAGCCACATACAAGCGTTTGTTGCGAATGACATTATTAAACGCGAATCTGCGAAAGGTCATGACCATCCCCTCCTAGCAGAGAAAGAGTATCAATGATTTTTTGGAAAAAAGCCTGGCGATTCTCTCCACGATGGATTTCCGAATAGAATTCTCCGTCTCGGATGAAAACCACTCGATTACAATAACTTGCCGCTTGTGGATCATGGGTGACCAACAACATTGTTGTACGCTCATTCTTGTTGATCGTCTCTAACATTTCCATGACATCCTTGGACGACTTTGAATCTAGATTCCCTGTTGGTTCATCAGCTAGCAGCATTTTCGGCACATGAATCATCGCTCTTGCTACAGCAGCTCTTTGCGCTTGACCACCAGAAATTTCGTAGGTGCGTTTATTCATAATAGAGGAGATCCCCAATTTCTCTGCAATTTCCTGTGCCTTCTGCTTCATCTCTTTTACCTTTTTGCCATCAAGCGTTAACGGAAGGACAATATTCTCCTCCACTGTTAAAGTGTGTAACAGGTTAAAATCCTGAAAAACAAATCCAAGCTCACGCCTACGGAATTTAGCTAACTCCTCCTTCTTTAGACGATGTGGATTCTTTCCATTAATCAAGATTTCTCCTGTTGTTGGTTCATCGATGGTTGCAATCATATTCAAAAGCGTTGTTTTCCCACTACCAGATGGGCCCATAATTCCAACAAATTCGCCCTCTTCAATTGATAAGTTAATATTATTTAATGCTTTATAGACTATTTTACCTTCATAGATTTTACTTGCCTGTTTCACTTCTAGCATCACAAGATCCCCTTCCTCATTCTGATCTGTGATTAGTATACCTTTCTTAACACAACCTTACCTATCGATTCTTCTTTCACTTTCCTTACAACCTTGTAAGGTTTTGCGTTTCAGAAAAAAAGATGCGGAAGGTGGTCCCTTTCCCTACTTCTGACTGCATTTCAATCTGATGTCCTAGCTTATCTAAGGTTTCCTTCGCCAAATACAGTCCCATCCCTGTAGATTCTCGATACTTCCTACCATTTTCTCCAGTAAAAAAGGGGTCAAATACCCGCCGCTTATCTGCTTTTGGAATCCCAATTCCAAAATCTTTTATTTCGAGAACAGCCTCTTTCCCACTTTCATAAATAGAAATAACGATCCGATTACTGATGTTTGATGAATATTTAACAGCATTATTGATCAACTGGAAAATGATAAAATACAACCACTTTTCATCGGTCTCGACTGTTACCCCTTCTTTTTCCACCTCTAACTTAGGATAGACTTTGTTTCGTATATAGAATCGTTTATTCTCTCCGTTTACTTCATCCACCAAATTCGAAAGATTCACAGGCTTAATATGAAAGTCCTGTTCAATCGTCTTCAGGCGAGCCATATAGAGAATTGTGTTCAAGCCTGTTTTCATCCGTTCTGTCTCTTCTCGGATATTAGAGGACTCAGGTTCATCCAACGTTTGTGCAGTAAGCTCGATCACAGACAACGGCGTTTTCATCTGGTGAACCCATTGGTCCATAAACCTTCGATGCTCCTGTTGCTCTTTTTCTCCTGCTTCTAATTGACTTTGATATAGTGCGAATTGATGATGTAACACTTGGTCAAAAGCGATAGAAACAGGAGAATCATCGGTTCTCTGAATACTTTCCTCTAAAGATTCTAATGGCTGACTTAAGCGTTTATATAGATTTCGACGTGAAAGATAATAATAGGTTAAGTAACAGCCAAGGAATAAAGTGTTAAGAAAGAAGGCATAAAAAAACAGCTTGATATCGCGATATCCATCAAGCCAGAAGATCGAAAGGATGATGAGCATTTGAACAGCCTGTACAACGATCAATAAGGTGTGTTCCCGTATAAATAGCCTCATCACTCATCTTCCTTCCATGTAATATTCAACCGATATCCTGCCCCTCTTACTGTTTCAATTGCATCTTGCAAACCAATTTCCTGGAACTTTTTTCGAACCCTCGTGATATTCACATTCAATGTATTTTCATCGACATAGCTTTGATGATCCCACAGTTTTTCTAATAAGTCTTCACGTCCAGCAACTCGTGGATATCTTTCCATTAAGCTTTCAATAATATCTGCTTCTTTCTTTGATAAGGAAACCGTTTGGGTAGCAAAAGTCAGCTCCAGCCTCTCTGGAAAGAGTGTAAGACCTGATTTCTCTATTACCCGCTCCTCTTGCTTTGAGGCATATTCCCCATAAGCACGGCGTAGCTGGCTGCGAATTTTCGCCATCACGATTTCTGCACTAAATGGCTTCGTAATATAATCATCTCCACCATTCTCTATGGCCATCACTTGATCCATCTCACCAATCCGAGCCGAGATAAAAATCACAGGGCATAACGAGTCTTTTCGAATTTGTCTACACCAATAATATCCATCAAAGCTTGGCAAATTAATATCTAAAAGCACAAGTTCTGGATTTACTTCATGAAATGTTGTCATTACCTGGTCAAAATCAGTGACACAGGTGACAGCATAGCCGTATCTTTCAAGATGTGCTTTCAAATGCTCAGTAATCTTTGGGTCATCCTCAACAATCATTATTTTATTCAAGTTCAACCTCTCCCTGTTTTAGATACCCTCATTATTACTTCTAATGAACAGATTGGTCAATCTCATCCTCTCAACCGAGGTATATAGTTGGAAATAATTACAAACAACTATATGTAAATCAATTTGAGAATGGAGATGATGATATGTCTAGTTCAGTTCCACGCGAAGAAGGGTTGGACCACACGCTAAGCCTTTTAAAAGAAGGATATGAATACATCTTGAACAGACGTCGTAGTTTTAATTCGAATATCTTTGAAACCCGCTTACTCGGAAAAAAAACCATTTGTTTGGGTGGGATAGAAGCAGCAGAAATCTTTTATGACCCTGAGAAGTTCAAACGAGAAGGAGCAGCACCCAATCGTTTGAAGCAGACCTTGTTCGGCAAAACAGCCGTTCAAACGTTGGATGGCGAAATACATAGACATCGCAAAGGAATGTTCATGGAGATTATGTCGCCTGAAAATCTCCATAAATTACAGAACATCTTAAAAGAGCAATGGCAGGCAGCTGTGGAGAATTGGGAACAGAGTGATCAAATTATTTTTTATGAAGAAGTTCGGGAAATTTTATGCAGAACCGCTTGTCATTGGGCTGGAGTCCCCATACCTGAAGATGAAATTAAACATCTAACAAATGATTTAGAGGCCATGTACATGTCTCCATCAGCGATCGGCCCAGAACATTGGAAAGGAAGACATGCACGAAACCGTGTCGAAAAGTGGATTCAACAGCTTGTGGAACAAGTGAGGGAAAAAAAGCTTCAGCCATCTGAACATACTGCTTTATATCAATTTACATGGCATCAAAATATAGACGGTGAATTGCTAGACCCAGAAACTGCTTCTGTAGAGGTTATTAATATCATAAGACCCATTGTTGCCATCTCTGTCTTCCTTAATTTTGTAGTGTTAGCATTGCATCACTACCCAGAGGAAAGAGAGAAACTCACTTCAAACAATGATAAATACGCTCATATGTTTATCCAAGAAGTGCGACGCTACTATCCATTCTTTCCATTCGTCGTCGCGTTAGTTAAAAAAGATTTCGTGTGGAATAACTATGAATTCGAAGAAAATACGTTAACACTGCTAGATCTGTACGGAAACAATCACGACCCTGAACTTTGGGAATATCCTGAGCTATTTTACCCTCAGCGGTTTGCTGAATGGAAAGAAAGTCCTTTTAGCTTCATTCCACAGGGTGGTGGAGATTATATGATGGGACACCGTTGCGCAGGTGAATGGCTCACCATCGAAGTCATGAAGACAAGTCTTGATTTTTTAATAAATGAGATAGATTATACAATTCCAGAACAAGACCTAAGCTACAGTATGACCAGTATACCGAGTATTCCACATAGTCGAATCATCATTACAGATATTCGAAAGAAATGAGATATTTTTCTTAGATCATGTTAGAAAGAGCCTTTCCTAGTTGGCAAGGCTCTTTCTAATAGTTGATTGATTCCCTTATAAAATATCCAAAAAATGGACGACTCTAAATCACATACTTTTCCATTTAAATAATTGAGACTTTTTTATAATCTAGTATAATATTATTATCAAACAAAAGTAGGTAAAAAGTACTGTTAAATCTAGATTTTTAGGTTCATTTTTATCCAATGGTTAGATACATAGCTCCAACATACTTTCAAAAATCTCATACTAACAAAAGGAGATAGATCATTGGGATTCAAACCTTTTATTTTCCTGTTACTATATACGATATTTCACTTTAGCTGTTTATTTTTTTTAGAGGGTTCCACTTTTCTTTCAACAATTAGTAATGTTTTGGTCACTATCGGTAACTTCATTTCTGTCATTGTTCTTTTCAAAGCATTTATTAACCCAAATAATCAAAACAAACACTTTAATCTATTATTACTTTTAGGTTCTTTATGGTACTTCTTTGGCAGTATCTATTGGGCTTACTATCAGTATGAACATGCATCACCACCTGATTTGGGCTTATATGACGTAATCATGTTATTAGCATATTCGTTCTTTATTTGGGCGCTCATATACTTTTTTAAGATTCATAAAGTAGTCTTAACAACAACCTACCTTTTTGATATTTTAATTTTCACAGTGATTACCTCAACTCTATCCTGGGTATTTATTATACGTCCGTTTTTAATACCAGCTTTTGATAACCATTCCTTGCTCGTGTTAATCACTTATTTAGGCTATCCAATCCTTGATTTAACCGTATTATTTGCATGTTTAATGATCTTACTATACACATCATTATCTAGAGCAATACTTTTTATAATTTCAGGTTTTTTGATTAATATCATTGCAAACAGTATTTACTTTTATCAAAGCATTGATACTACTAATCTTATAGGTTATTTAGTTGATCCGTTATGGGTATTATCTATATTACTTATAGGATTTTCTGGCCTAGATAAATTTGAAGCAAATAAAACAAAACAGAGAACTTATTTCAAAAAGTATTTTCAATTATTTATCCCATACTCCATTATGATCATTTTTTTATTTGTCGTTTACGTCAATTTTTATGATATAAAAGATCCTTTATTAATTGGTGTTTTTATTGCGATACTCCTATTAATGACTCGCTTATTTAATTCGATTAATAGGAATGAAGCATTAAATAAGGAAATCAATCAAAAAAATAAGCAGTTAAAGGACGCAAACGATACATTAAGATTTTTAGCCTATCATGATGAGTTAACTAAATTACCAAATCGCCATTTCTTATTTGAAAAAATGAATAACAACGCTCATCAAAACATGAACTTCTATCTATTATTTATTGATTTAGACGGATTTAAATCCGTTAATGATACTTTTGGACACCATGTAGGAGACCTATTATTAAAGCAAGTAGCTAATAGATTACAAGATCAAGTATCTGAAAGTGATTTTTTATGTCGCTTTGCTGGTGATGAATTTATTATTTTATCCACTAACAAAGATAAACAGAGTGTAGAGAAATTAGCCACAGCTCTTGTTGATACTTTATCTGAATCTTATTCTATTGACTCTCAGCACATAACTATTTCTTCAAGCATTGGAATTAGTTCTTTAGAAGAAACAGATTCTATGTTATCCATGATTCATCGAGCTGACAAAGCAATGTATCACATAAAGAAGAATGGAAAAAATGGCTTTGGATTTTTATGAACCGAAATTCCTCTATTCTAAATTAAAGCAATAGCATATTAAGCTCAAACCTTCCATATGAATGGGCTTAATATGCTATTCTCTTATACATTGATTTATTCTTCTTAATACCTCATATATATCCTTCACCTCTAATAACTCACTGAAAAAACACTTTCTAGAAAATTTATGAAAGAAGAAAAAATAAATGTAACTTTAATCGATGTCAATCGTCTCTTTTATGCGGGAGAAGATATGGGGAGTTTGAAATATGTCAAAATTGAATCCATTAGAAGCGATAGAGGAAATCTACAATGAACATTATTCGTATTTAAGAAATTTTTTAATCGGATTAACAAAAGATGATGCAATAGCTGATGATATTATTCAGGAGCTGTTCTCAAAAATATTGGTTAATCCCACAAGTGTGTTTAAAGTTAAATATATGAAAAGTTGGTTAGTCCAAGGTGCAAAAAACACACTTCTAGATCATTACAAAAAAAAGAAGCCTGAGTTATTTAAAGATGAAAAAATTATCGAATCACTATTAATTGATAACCATACCCCAGAAGTAAAAATGTTGATTAATAATCAATTAGAAACCATTCTAGGCCAGTTATCTACTACCGATAAGGCAATCATTCTTGCCAAGGAGTACTATGGATATAATTATCAAGAAATTAGTGAACTATTGAATTTACCCCTGTCAACGTTGAAGACAAGAGTTTTTAGGTTGAGAAAACAAATGATTAAACAAAGGTGATCATATGGATAAAGACAAGAAAATCCACGTATTATCTCAGGAGCTAATACCATTTATCAATGAGTTAGACCCTGAGCCTAAACAAATAATAATTGATCATGCACAGTACTGTGAAGAATGTAGAGATTTACTTTCCAAAGTAGCGGATTTTGACAAAAACTTTCCCGAACATGAATTCTCAAAAGATGTAGAGATAAAACCTCTAAAAAAGTTAGCACAGGTTAATATTGGTCTAAGACTATTATTGATTGCAACAAGAGCTATTATTTTGTTTTACATCTTTTATTCTAGTTTTAGATACAATGATTTAGATTCTACCGAGATGTTTCTAGCAGCATTCCAAGGAACGATTTTCCTATTCTACTTTCCCGCTGCCGTCTTTTTACTTGTATTCACCTTTACTTTTTTCAATAAAAGGTGGTTATGGATTTCCTTAGCTTTAGACCTCATCATTATTCTATTCTTGGATAATATTGTGCAATTATTCTTATAAACTCACGGAGGCGTTAACATGAATAATATCATTTTGAGCGGTTTATTTTTAGGTTCTATTGTATTCTTATTTACTTTTGTTGCATCGAAAAGAAATGGAAGATATTATATGGCTCCAACTATTACATTTCTTACCTCTATCGCAATTACTGCATATGGCCTTCTCGTCATTCGTGGTTTTGAAGGGATGGGATATGGAATGTTAGGTGCAGGTTTTCTTATTGTAAGTATCGTTGGTACACTTCTCTTACCTTTGTTCATTCGTAATAAAGATTCACAGCCATTTAGAAAAAAAGATAAAGCTATTCTTGTGATTTTACCAGTTATCTTCTTTGCAACGATTGGGTTGTCTATTTATTATGAGCAGGTCTATTGGATTATAGATCAAGGTGGACATAACTATGAGGAATGGCAACAAAAAGAAAGCTATTATGAAATATCAACTATTTCTGAGGGGAGTAAACAAGTTACTTTGGTTTTAGATGAAGAATATGCAGGAAAAGAAATTGAAGTTGAAAAAGTTAGCAAACGTGGACCAACTGAAATCATGGTAAACATTGTTGATGGTAACAACAAGAATAAAACACCTTATATTAAAATAGGTTTATATGAAATACACGAACCTTTAATCGTTCAGACATCAGATGGAATTAAATTCAAATCAGTTAACGAAGAAGATAAATAAGAAATATGCAACTTCTCAGTAGGGAGTTGCTTTTTTTATTCCACAGATTCTATATAATGAAAAACGATATGAAGCTACGATACTTTTTAAACCATTGCAATTCATGTGGAATTAATTCAGAATTATATACACATAGACCAGTAGAAGAGGCGATGATGTAATGCGACACCTTTTACAATATAAAAGTCAAGCGTTTACAGTGGACCATACAATGATAGATTCACCTTTTGACATTGTTACTCATATTCACGATTGCTATGAGCTCTTCCTCTTTATATCAGGGGATCTCACTTACTACATCGAAGGTCAAGCATACAAGCTCTCCCCATATGACTTAATTATGACGAACTCTAGAGAGCTACATCGGATTGTTTTTCATTCAGATGTGGTATACGAAAGAAAGTACATTCATTTCAAGCCTGAATATCTCTCTTCTTTTCAAACTGATGACTATAATATTGTTAACTATCTAGAGAATAGGAAATTAGGTCATTTTAATAGAATTTCCGCTCAAGACATTCGCGAAAGAGAGATTGATCAACTATGGGGAAAGATTGAAGAAGCTACTGTTCACCCTACTGCTGAAAATCAGATTCTAATGAAGATTTATTTTATCCAGATGATGATTCGAATTAATAACATTTTTGAGACATACAATCATCCTCTTACAGTACAGCATAAATATGATGAGAAAATTGTGAGAATCTTAGATTTCCTTAATAAAAACTTGGATCAAAAGATTACTCTTGATCTATTACAACATGCTTTTTTTGTTAATAAATACTACCTATGTCATAGCTTCAAAAGAAGCACAGGATTCACTGTGATAGAATATGTGACATATAAACGAATCATATGGTCAATGGAATTACTTTCGTCTGGGATGAGTGCACTTGATGTCGCCCATACCGTTGGATTCGGAGACTATTCAACATTCTTTAAGGCATTTAAAAACATCACTGGTTATTCCCCAAAACAATATTACAAGCATTAATCATTGCAGAGCGCAGGAACTTTACAGGTTCCTGCTTTCTTTATCACCGAAGCTTGTATTAAGCAATATTTGCAATCATTCTAACAATTTATCCAATGTTTTTTCCTAAAAAGTAAAATAGAATACTAATTGTAAGCATTTTCAATAGGCCGTGTTAAAATAACTGTTCTTACAAGGAGTGATTGTTTTTGATTAATGTTGCAATTATAGGCTCTGGAGCTATTGCAATGAGTCATATTAAAGGCTATTTAGAATTCGGTATGGATTGTAAGATTGTTGCAGTGTGTGACATTTATCATGAAAAAGCAAAGGCTATGGTGGAGAAATTCAATTTAAACGCTGATATTTATGATGATTACAAACATATTCTAAATATTCCTGACATTGACTTAATTTCGATATGCACGCCCCCCTATACCCATGCTGAAATTGCCATAGATTCACTAAATCACAGCAAGCATGTGTTAGTAGAAAAACCGATGGCTGCATCTCTACAAGAATGTGATGCCATGATTGAAGCTGCCGAGCGTAATCATAGGATTCTATCAGTCATTTCCCAGAATCGTTTTACAAACCCAATGATGAAATTAAAGAGGGTTCTTGATACCAAACTTATTGGACCAATTGTTCACACACAGGTGGATTCATACTGGTGGAGAGGACATAGCTATTATGATTTATGGTGGAGAGGGACATGGGAAAAAGAAGGTGGTGGTTGCACATTGAATCATGCCGTTCATCATATAGACATCTTTAAGTGGATGAACGGAATGCCATCTGAGGTAACAGCCATTACAAGCAATACATCACATGATAATGCAGAAGTTGAAGATCTATCCATTGCTATTTGTCAGTATAATGATGGTGCCTTGGCTCAAATTACAAGCTCTGTCGTTCATCATGGAGAAGAGCAGCAGCTCATATTCCAAGGGAGAAATGCCCGAGTATCCGTTCCCTGGAAAGTGAAAGCCTCCAAGTCGTTAGAAAATGGCTTCCCAGAAATCGATCACGAACTAGAACGGGAAATTCAACGAGTGTATGACTTGCAAGAATCCATTCCTTATGAAGGGCATACTGGACAAATCCATGATGTAATCCAGGCCATTAAGGGGGAGACAGATGTTCTCGTAGACGGCGTTCAAGCGCGTCAAACACTTGAATTAATTACAGCCATCTACAAATCTTCAAGTCTTGGTGAAAAGGTCTCTCTCCCTCTAGAGAAGACTGACTCCTTCTATACTAGAGAAGGAATGTTGGATAACGTGAAGTACTTTTATGAAAAAACGAAGATCATCGAGAACTTTGCAACAAATGATATCACGACAGGCGGAAAATACGAATAATCGATGAGATAATGTTGGAGAGGAGCATTTAAGATGAATAAGCAAGATGGAATGAACTACGCACCTGTAGGTAAAGTAGACAAAGTTGTCGGAGAAGGTGAGTTTCGATTTGCTGCAATTGGATTAGACCATGGTCATATTTATGGAATGTGCAACGGTCTGATTGAAGCTGGTGCGGAATTAGTTACTGTCTATGATCCTGACCATGAGAAGGTGAGAAACTTCTGTGAGAAGTATCCAGGTGTGACTGCTTCAATCTCAGAAGCAGAAATTCTAGAGGACCCTTCAATCAGTCTAATTGCTAGTGCAAATATTCCTGTTTATCGTCATGAGCTAGGATTAAGAGTACTGGATCACGGCAAGCACTATTTTACCGATAAGCCTGCATTCACTAAAAAGGAACAAATTGAGCTTGCTAGAAGAAAAGTAAAAGAAACAGGACTCAAATGGGGAATTTATTATGGAGAAAGACTTCATGTGGAAAGTGCCATTTTCGCAGGACAGCTAATTGATCAAGGAGCGATTGGACGTGTAATTCAAGTGATTGGTACGGGACCACACCGAGCGAATATCGAGAGTAGACCTGATTGGTTTTTTGATCCAGAAGCCTATGGAGGAATTCTTTGTGATATTGGCAGTCATCAAATTGAACAATTTCTACACTACTCTGGAGCGAAGGATGCCAAAGTTCTACATAGTAAGGTGGCTAACTACAACCACAAACAATTTCCAGCATTTGAAGATTACGGTGATGCTACATTAGTTGCTGATAATGGGGCTACATTCTATTTTCGTGTCGACTGGTTTACACCTGACGGACTCGGTACTTGGGGCGACGGTCGCGCATTAATTCTTGGCACAGAGGGATATATTGAGGTAAGAAAGTATATTGATATTGCACGCAGTAACACTGGCGACCACCTTTACTTAGTAAACAAAGATGGTGAGAAGCATTTTGAAGTATCAGGTCAAGTAGGCTTTCCATTCTTCGGGCAATTCATATTAGATTGTCTAAATCAAACCGAGCATGCAATGACACAAGAGCATGCGTTCAAGGCTGCCGAGTTATGTATTGAGGCACAGGAACAAGCCATTATTATAGAAGCTGCAACAAGTTCTTTAAATCGGTGAGAACTCACTGATTACGATTACGGAACACCAATTGTTGTAATCATGAACAATTGGAAATGTTTCCTTTTCATCTCTAGCTATAAGTAGATTTATCTAGACATAAAACAAGGTTCTACATAAATTTAATCATGTAGAACCTTTCCACTGCTATCCTAACCAAATATTATGGCTTAGACCAAATATTGAGCCTCATTTCCATTCTCATCAATATAATCAATCACAGTTTTATTCGTGTTAAGATTAATATACAATGTACATTTCTTTTCGTCTTTCGTCCAAGATAGCTTCACTTCTTCTTTATCTGAATCTAATACACTAAACACTCCATTAAATGCAGCATATTCATTTCTGAATCTGATCAACTTTAATAGCCTTTGAACGATTTCCTTATCTAGCGACTCTTCAATTTCTTCAACGCTGAAGTTATGGCGATTTATTTCACGCCCATCACCAGTTTCTCTTATTTTTTCTTCATCATTTTCACCCGCTAGTAGTCCAACATAATAGACTTGTGGAACTCCAGGTGCAAAGAACTGGATAGCCCTTGCTGCAAGGTAAGCATCATCATTACAATCAAGCATGGAGTAGTATGTCCCCCTAATTTGGTGTACATCAAACCCATCCTCTGCTTTATGTTCATCAGATAAAATAAGACTTAGATTAGACCCTCTTTCAACACATATATCCACTAATTTTCTAGCTTCTTTAGTATTTATAAGTCCATCTAAATCAGGTTTGACTGGGACCCCGTCATGACAATCTAACATTGTAAACTGCTTTTCTGGTCGATCTTTTAAGTATGCTAACAAGGCTTCACTCGATTTGTTTGTTAATGTATCTAGAACTCGATAAGGTAAAATGAAGTCATAAATCCAGCATCCATATTCAGCTAACTTATACTGAATTGAATAATGCGAATGAACTTCTGGTAGTAATTCTATATCTAAGGAATTAGCAAGCTCCATGACCCAATCTAAGAACTTATAGATATCTGGTTCTACAAAGAAACAGCTAGTACCCAACTTTTTAATAACATATCCAACTGCATCTAATCTCACAATTTTAATATTTTGTCTTTTGAAATTCATAAAGAACTCAGTAAATAGCTCTTTTACCTTGTCTGAGTGAACATCAAAATCGATTTGTTCCGAAGGATTCGTTTTCCCAAAGGTTGTCCAAACCTTTTCTTCTTCTCCCGTTTCTTCAATTGTAAACGTTGAATAAGGAACCTCTCTTCGTAAAAACATTTTATCTATATCTTCTTGAACAGGGTTTCCATCTTCCCAGATTTTGTCTAAGGTTATAAATAAATCTGCATACTCCGATTTCCTTCCCTTTTTTAGAAAGTCTTGAAAATAAGGGGACTGTTTGGAAATATGATTCACCATTAAATCTACTAATACATCAAAGTCTTCACCTATACGTCTGACTTCTTCCCACGTACCAAAGCTTGGATCAATGTCTAAATAAGTTAACGGTGCAAATCCTCTATCCCCAGACGAAGGAAAAGGAGGTAAGATATGTATCCCACCCTTAAATACATCAGAAAAGTGATTTGCTAGTACCTGATGAAGGGTTTTTAAATTCCCTCCCATTGAATCTGGATAGGTAATAAGTTGTACTTGGTTTTTTACAGCCATCGATTATACCTCCGACCATTGATATAGATTTTTTATTTCTTCAAGTGACGGTAATTCTACTACAGCACCTGTGTATTGTAATTTAAAGGCACTAACGGCAAAGCCCAATTTTAACGCCTCTTTTATGGTATGTCCTTTAATTAAAGCAGCATAAAATCCAGACCAAAACGCATCTCCTGCACCAGTTGTATCAACTACATTAGTTGCAAACGTCTTGAAACGATGTACCTCTTGACCATTTGACACAATAGCACCATCTTTACCTAATGTCATAATGACAAGTTTTGCTCCCAGCTCTAGAAATTTACGTACTTGATTTTCAACGGTGTCTTTACCAAACAATCTCTCTGCGTCATCCTCCGAAGGTTTGACAATATCGACCCTGCTAATGATTTCTTTCACATAATCAATACCATTCTCACCCTTTTGCCATATCATTGGGTGATAGTTTGGATCAAAGCCTACAAGTAAGTTGTTTTTTTCTGCACTTTCCAATACTTTTTCTATCGTGTCTCGTACTGGTGTTCTTGAAATTGGCCAGCAAGAGAAATGGACGACTTTAGAGTTGATTAATGCCTGTTCAATTTCTGTTGTATAAGATAAATGGTAATCTGCTTCTCGATAAAAAATCGGAACTGGAGATCCCTTACTCTTATTTACTAACACCATACTAGTAGCATATTCTACTGTCTGTACACATTTCGTGTCTATTCTAGCTACTTTTAATTCATTTATAAGAAACGAGCCTAAAGTATCTCTTCCAACAGATGAAGCCACTAGAGAGTTAATTCCTAATTTTTTTACATTCATTGCAATATTAGACGGGGAACCACCAAAATACTTTTTATATGAACTAGTTTCATGTTCATCATTATAGTCGTCTGATATCATATCAATGAGAAGTTCGCCTATGGTTAAGATATCATTCTCTTTATTCTGGAATTCTAATTTGTTGTCAAAGTGAAACATAGTGCTTTCCCCCAAAAAAAGGGATAGAATAAAGCCCCTATCCCTTGATTATGATTTCGCTATTAAATACGATAGACTCTTGTTTCAAATGGCTTTAATTCTAACTTATTTGTTGGTTCATGATTTGAAACATGATAATTAGATAAGAGTAAGCCTTTGCTTTCAACGAAGAATGGTAAAGCCTCATTCCATGTAGCGTCCTCATCTGTTAGATTTGAGAAAATCACCATTTTTTCATGATCTAATGTACGAGTATAAGCATATACTTGTGGGTGATCATCCAAGATGAGATCGTAACTTCCATAAGTAAATACATTATTTTCTTTTTTGATTTTTATCATTTTTTTATAGAAATTAAGAATAGAATCTGTATCTTTAAGTTGTGCCTCTACATTAATTGTCTTGTAATTGTTATTAATCCCTAACCATGGAGAACCATTTGTAAAGCCAGCATTTTTTTCTGAAGACCATTGCATTGGCGTTCTAGAATTGTCACGGCTTGATGCCCAAATCACCTTCATGATTTCCTCATGTGAAACACCTTCATTACGTTTAAAACGATACATATTCTTATCTGCTACATCATTGTAATCGTCAATCGAATTAAATTTAACATTCGTCATTCCTATTTCTTGCCCTTGATAAATAAACGGAGTACCCTGCATCAGAAAATACATCGCTGCTAATGCTGTTGAACTTTCATACCAAAATGTCTTATCATCACCCCATGTTGAAACTCTACGGGGTTGGTCATGATTCTCTATAAAAAGAGCATTCCAACCGTTATTCTCCAATGCCTTTTGCCATTTGGTTAACGTTGACTTTAAGCCAATAATATCAAGTGACTCATCATCTTCAGCGTTCCATAAGTTTAAATGTTCAAATTGGAACACCATATTAAACTTACCTTTTTCTTCACCAATCCACTCTTCAAGATCCTCTTTATTCTCAACCTTCACACCATTTGCTTCACCGACAGTCATAATGTCGTATTTTGCAAAGGTTTGCTCTTTTAGTTCCTGAAGATATTCATGAATTCCCTTTACATTCATATGTTTATCAAAGGAAGGGACATATGATAATCCTTTAGGATTTGGCATATCCTCTAAGCCTTCTTCTTTGTTTATATGACTTATTGCATCAACACGGAATCCATCAATTCCTTTATCCAGCCACCAATTAATCATTTCATACAGGGCAGAACGAACTTCTTGATTTCTCCAGTTAAGATCAGGTTGCTTTGTCGAAAAGATATGCATATAATACTGATCAGTATTTTCATCATATTGCCAAGCTGATCCACTAAAAATACTCTCCCAGTTATTAGGCTCTTTTCCATCCTTACCGTCACGCCAGATATACCAATCACGCTTAGGATTGTCTTTTGAAGATCGAGATTCAATAAACCATTGATGCTCATCACTTGTATGATTTATGACAAGGTCGATAATTAACTTCATTCCTCTGTCATGAACTTCCTTTAATAATTGGTCAAAGTCAGCCATTGTTCCAAACTCTGCCATAATATCTTGGTAGTCACTAATATCATATCCATTATCATCATTGGGAGAGCTATAAACAGGACAAATCCAAATTACATCAATCCCCAAATCTTTAATATAATCCAATTTAGAGATAATCCCTTGAATATCACCTATTCCATCTCCATTTGAATCCATGAAACTACGTGGATAGATTTGATATGCTACAGCTTCTTTCCACCATACTTTATTCATAATTACTCTCCTTATCTTGTGCTATAAATTTTGTTAACTCTTAACCTACATCCCCATTCAATTCTCCCGAAATGACACGCAAATACAATTTGTAAAAGATTGAAAATGAAAGAAAAGCAAGTAAGGAGATAGAAAAAAACAGTGTAACAAATAGCGGAGCTACTAAACTTCCATAAATAAACAACACATTAATGACAAAAATCATTAATGTTAACAGCGGTTTTCCAATCGTAGTCACGAAAGCCATACGCAATAATCTAACTAGTTTTAGTTGAAAATGGCTCATAATCGAAAAAACGTTAATCGTCACTACATAGAGCAATATACCAAATACACAAAAAGCAAAAAATAATATTGTATTTTCCGTTTGATAATATAAAAGATTGCTTAACCAAACGCACCATATCACAGTTAGAATCAAACCAACCAATACACTATTTCGATAATTTTCACGGTAATAGAGTAAATATTGTTTCACAAGAGGACGATCTTTATCTTTAATCATCCAATCTCTTACAGAAGCAAATAACGCCGTAGTAGCAGGGAAAAATACAAATGGTGCTAAAATACCAATAGGGATGATCAAATGTAACAAGCTAGTAGATTGTAGACCGTATTTTATCACAACAATAAGTAGAACAATCGGAAGGTTACATAGGATCCACAGTATATTTGAAACCGAAAAACGCATAATCCATTCACTTAACCGGTGAAAACCGCCTATAATTCCTGTATTCCCCATATAATCCCTCCTTACTTTGCTTTTTTACCAATCTTTCACCTATTTCACAGCACCTTCAGAAACACCTTCGATTATTTGCTTTTGAGCAAAGAAGTAACCTACAATAACAGGAATGATGGCAAGTGTTAGACCTGCTAATGCTAAATGCCATTGTTTAGTATATTGTCCAAAGAAAAAGAACATCTTCAAAGGAATAGTTGCAGTATCTTGCCCTAAAACGAGAGATGGCAATAGATAATCATTCCAAATCCAAATCGTATTGAGGATAGCTACCGTTACAGAAATTGGTTTCAATAACGGGAAGATAATAAGTGTAAACACTTGAAATTTATTCGCACCATCAATTGTTGCCGCTTCATCAAGAGAATTAGATATCCCAGTCATCGCACCATGATATAAGAAGATAGATAAGCTACATCCAAATCCTAAATACATAAACATTAGTCCTACTGGATTTAACATATCCACTTTTCCAAACATTGAAACAAGCGGTATCATAACTGATTGGAACGGGATCAACATTGCAGCAACAAAGATCAATAAGATGAATCCACTTAACTTACTTTTATTTCGCGCCAGAGCATAACCAGCCATAGACGAAAAGAAAATAATAATTGAAATACTAATTACTGTAATAAGTAAGGAGTAAAAAAGGGAGTTTAAAAAATCCAGTTCATGGAAGGCTTCCACAAAGTTTGAGAAATCCAACGCTTCTGGTAAACCTAAAACACCCATAAAAATTTCTTTTTTTGATTTAAAAGCATTAACAATCATTAGATAAAAAGGAGATAGCCATATTAATCCAAGCAATATCGCTAATATTTCTATAATGTACATATTACGTTTCTGCTTCTTCATTACATGTCCACCTCTCTCTTTTTATTGTAATAAACTTGAGTTAATGCAATGATTGCAATAATAACAAAGAATATAATTGCTTTCGCCTGACCATACGCCAACTGATTTTGTGAATATGCTGTTCTTACGATTTCCATAGCCACCATTTGAGTGGAATCAAAAGGGCCACCATTTGTTAGAGATAGGTTTTGATCGTAGATTTTAAATGATGATGACAATGTTAAAAACATACTTACAGTGAAAGCTGGTGCTACTAGAGGAAAAATAATATTTTTAAAACGTTGGAAACTATTAGCTCCATCCATATCTGCTGCCTCAATAAGCTCATTAGGGATATTTTGTAAATATGCGATATAAATTATCATAATATATCCAGCCATTTGCCAGCATGTTAAGATAACCATTCCCCAAAAACCTGTAGTTGTTGTTGCTAACCAACCTTGAAGTGCTGGTATTCCTAATATTTGTCCAATATTTCCAAACACATTTACAAAAATAAACTGCCAGATAAAACCTAGGATAAGACCGCCAATTAAATTCGGCATAAAAAAGATCGTTCTTAAGAAGTTACTAGATTTCAACTTTCGAGTGACAAGAACAGCTAAACCCAATCCTAAGGCATTTAACAAAATAACAGTTACTACTGAAAATTTCACTGTAAACCAGATAGAATTTAAAAAGCCTGTATCATTAAATAGTTTCATATAATGGTCTAAACCAACGAATTTCGTGACACTTAAACCATTCCAATCTGTAAAAGAATAGTAAGTACCTAATAATAAAGGGCCGATAATGACAATACCTAAAGCCAAGAACACTGGTGTTAGGAATAACCAAAATGTCAGGTCTCGATTCTTCACAATAACGCCTCCCATATCGATTCTTGCATCCTCATTATTGAGGAAGCTTTCGTTTAAAGTAATCAAGCTAACAAAGACACTAAATCTTTGTTAGCTTGTCTTTAACTAATTAATTCCTTGGCTCTTCCCATTTCTTAATAGAATCGCTTATTACTTCTTCCCATGACATTTCATTAGCAATGTACTTCTGCATGTTTGCACCTAAAATGTCTCCCCAAGCATTACTTGGATAACCTGCAAATACCCATCCTACAGTATTTCCATTTGATGAATACTCATAAATATCCTTTGATAGAGGGTCAGCGATTTTACTTACATCATATCCTTCATATGCAGGAATGAAATTAAATTCTGACACAACAGTATCCTTACCAACTTCTGATGTATTCATCCAATCAAGGAAGTCTTTCGCAGCTTGAATTGTTTCTTCATCTTTATTCTTATTTACAGCCCAATAGTTTGGAACTCCAACAGGAATACTTCCTTCAAAACCTTCAACAGGGATTGTTAATACACCAATATTTTGCGCTAATTCAGGATCCATTTGCTCAATTGATGGAAATACCCAGTTCCCTTGTTGAATCATTGCCACCTGCTCTAATGAGAAATATTGCTCAACTTGTTGTGAATAATCAATATTTAATGTCGGTTGAACTGAATATTCAACTTGAAGATCTAGCATTCTCTTCAGTTCATCACCTCTTTGAAATTCAACTGTTTTAGCATTATAAGCTTCTAACACATTATCATTAAATTCTGGTGCTAAATATACATTCGCTAAGTGATTACCAATAACCCATTTCTCTTTTGCTGCTAGAGCAAAAACAGCTTCAATTCCTAAATCAGCTTTCTTACTATCTAACGTTTCTACAGCTTTCTGAAGATCATCAAAAGACTTGATTGTTGTTGGATCAATACCTGCCTCTTCAAACATTGCTTTATTATAGATGAGCCCATATCCTTCTTGATTATACGGTAATCCCAGGATTTGCTCTCCTTCAGTTACAGCATCAAGAGTACCATCAAAAGCAAGTTTTGCAGATTCTGTATCAGAAAGATCTGCTAAATAATCTTTGAATTGCTCAGCTTCAGACGGTCCTGAAATACTGAAGATTTCTGGCTCGTCACCAGATGCAAATTTTGTTTTTAGAGACCCTAAGTAATCTGTTCCTCCACCTACAGCCGTAAATTTAATATCTATGTTTGGATTTTCTTTTTCATATTCTTTAACCATTTCTTCAAATTGAGATTTTATTTCAACTTTCCCTTGGTATACTTCAAGTGTAATTTTATCTCCGTTTGAAGCGCCCGAATCTGAACTACCATCAGAACTTGAACCACAGCCTGCTAAAAGAACACTTGATGCAATGATTCCTGTCGTTAATATTGAAAAGATCTTTTTCATTATTGTAAATCCTCCCTTTAAGTAAAAATGTTAAGTAAACGCTTTAGTAAATGCTTACATTACGAATGTTACTATGCTATGATATATATGTCAAACGTTTTCATAAATTATTCATTTTTTCTTTTTTTTAATAAAATAATTAAAAATTTTGTGTAACAACAGGGTGTAAAATAGACGTTTAGAGGTTGTTATTAACCATTTTCCATAAAATATCAATAAAATCCCTCAAAAAATCATGTGGTAAGGTTACCACACATTGGCGAACGTTCTTTAATTCTGTTAAGTGATTCATTGTATTTCAGTTATAATACGATGTATATACTAGTAAATTTGATTCTTATATTGTGTTTATAAAAAGGAGTTGATCCTATGGTGAATATAAAGGATGTTGCGATTCGTGCTGGTGTTTCCGTGACCACGGTATCACGGGTATTGAACAACCGTGGCTATATTGGAAAAGAAACAAGGGAAAAAGTAGAAAAAGCGATGGCTGAAATCAATTACTTCCCAAACCAAATCGCTCGTGCACTCCAAAAAAGTCAATCATATATTTTAGGTATCATTGTCCCAGATTCTAATAATCCGTTCTTCTCAGAATTAGTAAAACATGTTGAAATTAATGCAAACGCTAACAACTATAAACTTCTAGTTTGTAATTCTCTTGATCAATCAGAAAAAGAAGCAAAATATATCAGAATGCTTAAAGAAAATCGAGTTGATGGCATTATTATGTGTAGTCATACATTAGACGTTGGAGAATACACACAAATTAACTTTCCTATAGTAACATTTGATCGTATTATCGCTAATCAATTCCCTTATGTGTCTTCTGATAATTTTAAAGGTGGAGAAATTGCCACTGAACACTTAATTGCATCTGGTTGTAAGAAGTTATTACACTTATCCGGTCCACTCAAACTAGACCTTTTACCAAATAGGAGATCTGATGCCTTTAGGCTGACTTGTATGAAACATAATATTGAATTTGAAGTCGTTGAGGCAACACAGGATAACCTAACTTTTCAATATTTTAGGGATTTCATAAGAACCGAAATTGCAGATACCCTTTCTCATTTTGATGGAGTATTTTGTAGTAATGATATTTTAGCCTATGCTTTATATCTACATGCAATCGAAAATAATATTAAGGTTCCTGAACAACTAAAAATTATCGGTTATGATTATCATAGTTTCACAAGAATGCTACAAACACCGAAACTCACTACCATTTCACAACCTATCAGTCGATTAGGAAAAATATTAAGTAATACAATTATTAGTATGATAGAAACAAAGGATAAAGATTCGGTAAATAATATCGTTGTTGATGTAGAATTAATTAAAGGTGACACTACGATAGATACTAATAATTCGCAACATTTGACTTCTCTTCAAATATAATTATTCACAAATATAGGCTGGACTGAATTCGGTTCTATTCCGTCTTCAGTCCAGCCTATTTATCATTCTCACCTTTTGAAGGTTACATCATTCTTACCCAAAGTTATCAAGCATGGCACGAACTTCATCTGTTGTCTTAGTGCTCATCAATTGATTTCTAAGTTCACTTGCCCCTCGAAATCCTTTGACATAAATCTTAAAAAAGCGATGAAGAGCTCTGAATGGACGTGGCTCTAGTTCGTTTGAATACTTATCATGGAGATCAAGATGCAGCCTTAACAGATCAAGAAGTTCTTCACTGCTATGTTCTTTCTGTTCTGTTTCAAAGGCAAATGGATTCTTGAAAATTCCGCGTCCAATCATTACCCCATCAACACCATATTTTTCAACAAGCTCCAAGCCAACTTGACGGTCAGCAATATCACCATTGATTGTCAAAAGTGTATCTGGTGCGATCTCATCACGAAGCTTCTTAATTTCTGGAATCAGCTCCCAATGAGCATCTACTTCACTCATTTCCTTCCTTGTGCGCAGATGAATGGAAAGATTAGCAATATCTTGTTTCAATATATGCGTTAACCACTCCTGCCACTCATCTACTTCGGTGTAGCCAAGTCTTGTCTTCACACTGACAGGCAATCCTCCCGCTTTTGCTGCTTGAATGAGTTCTGCCGCAACCTCTGGACGTAGGATAAGTCCACTGCCCTTCCCTTTAGACGCCACATTAGGCACAGGACAACCCATATTAAGATCAATCCCTTTAAATCCAAGCTCCGCCATACCAATGCTCATTTGCCTGAAATATTCGGGCTTATCTCCCCAAATATGCGCAACCATGGGTTGTTCATCTTCGGTAAAAAGCAAACGCCCACGCACACTACGGTTTCCTTCTGGATGACAATAACTCTCCGTATTTGTAAACTCTGTAAAAAACACATCAGGTCTTCCTGCTTCACTTACTACATGACGAAACACTACATCTGTTACATCTTCCATTGGTGCAAGTACAAAAAATGGTCGTGGTAAATCACGCCAGAAATTATCTATCATAATCGAACTCAAATCCTCTCATTGTGAATACGTGTCTATCTGTCAATGTAATTCATCAAATAAATAATGTTATAACTTCCTTTACACTTATATCATGCTTAATCACTTCTTATCAACATCAGTGCACTTTAAACATTAATAATTTCAGAAAAAAATATGTACTCATTAATTGGAAGTCTATCCCAATAAGCCTCAAGGCCTAGCTTAAAATACTTCTACGGTTCATTTCTGCACTTTTATCCAAAGGGTAAAATGGAAAAAAAAGAAAGCAGGTCCTATCAAGATATGAAAAAAACGAAACAGAAAAGTAAACATTGGATCGTGTTAAGAAATTTTTTATTATCTATATTATCAGTATTTGTTATTTGGATCATTTTCAGTAATGCAATGACAGCATTTGAACAAAAAAGACACACGCCAATAGGCAATTTAGTTGAGGTTGATGGGAAGAATATGCACATTTATACAAAAGGTGATGGAGATAACACAATCCTTTTACTAAGTGGCCTTGGAACTGCAGCACCAACACTCGATTTTGAACCATTGATAAATGAACTGTCAAAGAGTAACAAGGTTGTCGTGGTAGAGCCATTTGGATACGGATGGAGTGATATCACCAACAAGGAACGAACAGTAGAAAACATCATAGACGAAATAAGAATGGCTCTGAAAGAATCTAACATACAAGGACCCTACATATTGATGCCTCATTCAATATCTGGAATTTACTGTATGTACTTTGCGAACACATATCCAGAAGAAGTGAAAGCAATCATTGGAATAGACCCCACCTTACCACAGGCATTAGAGTATTTTGGTGAAAATCCGCCTACAATGCCTAAGTATTTAAGTTATTTGGCACCAACTGGAATAGCAAGATTAGCATTATATATGGATTCTGAAAGTTTCTTACCTATTGCTGAATCTGACACATATTCCGAAGAAAATTTAAAAATAACCAAGGCGATTTCTGCTTGGAAGGGCTATAACAAAAACATAGTTACTGAAGCTAATGCGTTAAAATATAATATTAACCAAACAGTTACGATGACATTCCCTGATAACATGCCAGTATTATTCTTCACTACGAAAGATGAGAAGGTAACAGCTGATGGGAAAAACAATGTGACCTTTTACAAGACACAGTTAACTCATTCCCCTGCTAGTAAAATTGTTACATTAGAGGGACACCATTATCTTCATTGGAATCGGTATAAGGAAATAAGTAAAGAAACAACTGAATTCATAGAAACAGTGGGTACTGATTAAGCCTTGCCGTCTATCTTTATTGAAAAAAATGGAGAAAGGATTAGATTCTACAATAGGAGTCTAACCTTTTTTATTTTCTTGATTTGTATAATAATTTTTATCTTTTGTATAAGTTTACTTTACTTTTGTATAAGTATAGTGTATTGTGAGTGTATAGTAAAAAAAGGAAGGTGTTGACCTTGAAGGAAGAAATTGAGGACTATGTTGTCAATAAAGTGTATGAGCACCGAGTGTTAAAAAGATTGTCCCAAAAGGAATTGGCTGACGCTGTAGGAGTATCGAAACAAACTATTTATGTAATGGAGAAGAATAATTACTCTCCTTCTCTCGTTTTAGCTTATCGAATAGCTGATTTCTTTAACGTAGATGTTAACGAAATCTTTACTTATGTGAAAGGAAGGGATCAAAATGAGAATTGAGGAACTATCAAATACCATCTTTTATCCATTAAAAACATGGGCAGAAAAATCAAATGGTAATTGGAATATGCTTATTGGTATCGGTATGATATCACTTTTAGTCGGAGTAATTCTGATATACGTATTTTATAAAAAAATGGGTAAGGCTGATGAAAGAACAAATCAAATAACTTTAAAGAGTTTGCTCATTATGCTGTGTGGAGTCATTTTGTGCGACGTGATTTTCCCAAAAGAATATATGTGGCAAATTTTCTTCTTATTTAAATATTCCCTTGCATTCATCGCTTCTGGTATATATCTTGCTATACAATATAAAAAGGATTTTTTTTAACTAATTAGGTCCTGTATGATAATAGATAAAAAGAGGGATGTCTGAGAAACCTTTACCGATTCTCAGGAATCCCTCTTCTAAATGTCTATTAGCATCGCTTTTTCTGCTAATCGAATGTTTTCGTTCCCCTGTTCTTTTGCACTGTTGAGCAAATCTTGTAAATTACCATAGTGAGGTAGATGGGTTAAGAGAACTTGTTTCGCATTTGAATTTTTCGCCAGAATTCCAGCTTCTTCTGCCGTCATATGACCACTTTTCGTACCATCCATACCTGTATATAAACTACATTCTGTTATAAGTAAATCACAATCTTTGGCAAATTGGACTAATTCTTCTGTAAAACTAGTATCAGCTGTATATACTACCTCTTTGCCTTCACACGTTATTTTTATGCTATAAGCTTCGACTGGGTGTACATTTCTTAAAAATGAAATGTGAAATGGTCCTAGGTTAAACTCACTGTCTTCAGTGTAGCTTATAAATGTTGAGTATGGTACTTCATCAACTTGTTTATCATGAGGGCCATATACGGCTATAATATGGTAGAGGAAAAGAATCTTAAGAAAAATTTAAGAATTCTCCCACCATTTTTTTAAGAAAATTCATTTAATCTATCTCACTTGAAGGGTTAAGTTTGTTTGCAATAGATGGATATTGAGAGAATATCACTTACATAGGAGTGAAATAAATGAAACGCTTATCAATTTTAATAGCTGATGATGAGGAGGAAATTGCTGATCTGATCGGCATCCATTTAGAAAAAGAAGGGTACCATGTGATTAAAGCCTCGGACGGACAAGAGGCTTTTCGTATTGTCGAGACTCAGGTCATTGATTTGCTAATACTGGATATTATGATGCCGAAAATGGATGGTTATGAGGTCACCCGCCGTATTCGTGAACAGTATAATATGCCAATCATATTTTTGAGCGCAAAAACATCGGATTTCGATAAAGTACAGGGCCTAGTCATTGGGGCAGATGATTATATGACAAAACCATTCACCCCAATCGAATTAGTTGCTCGTGTAAATGCTCATCTCCGACGTTATATGAAGTTGAACCAACCAAAATCAGATTTAGGTAATAAAACCTCTCTGGAAACTGGTGGATTGGTTATCTCTCCCGATCAACGTAAAGTGACTCTCTATGGCGAAGAGATCAAAATAACACCTAAAGAATTTGATATTTTGTACTTACTAGCCAGTCACCCTGGAAAAGTTTTTAATGTGGAAACAATTTTTCAGCAAGTGTGGGGTGATGCCTATTTTGAAGGTGCTAATACTGTAATGGTCCATATTCGTACATTAAGAAAAAAACTTGAAGAAGATAAAAGGAAACATAAATTTATAAAAACCGTATGGGGTGTGGGGTACGCGTTCAATGAATAAACTTATCCGCAGTTTTCGCTCCAAAATCATTGTATTATTTGGTTTAAGTATGCTTATGGCTGGTATGATCACTTACTTAATCTTTAAAGGACTACAGTTTTATTATCATACATTTGTCCAATTCGGTGAAACACTGTTTTTCTATCGTCAAATCTTGAAAGATATGGGCGATACTAGATTCTTTTTACTACTATTTATTCCACTTTCTTTTTTGTTTTTTTATTTACTTACTAAGCGTTATTCGACCTATTTCAAGGAGATTTCCACTGGTATTCGTTATCTTGCCCAAGGGGATTTCTCCTATCGAGTTCAACTGAAATCAAATGATGAATTTGAACATATTGCTCAAGATATTAATCTAGCAAGTGAACAATTGCAACAAGCCATCGAAAGAGGAGATTTCTCGGAAAGTAGCAAAGATCAGCTAGTCGTAAATTTAGCGCATGATCTCCGTACACCTCTCACCTCTGTTTTAGGTTATTTAGATTTAATCCTGAAGGATGAGAATTTGACTCAAGAACAGGTTAGACATTTTTTAACAATTGCCTTTACTAAATCTCAGCGTTTAGAAAGACTGATTGATGAACTATTCGAAATCACTCGAATGAACTATGGCATATTGCCAATTAAAAAAAATCATATCAATTTAAGTGACCTCCTTAATCAATTAAAGGAAGAATTGTATCCAGTTTTCGAAAAGAATGATTTGACCGCTAGAATAAATGTGAACCCACAGCTACCTATTTGGGGTGATGGAGAACTATTAGCACGTGTGTTTGAAAATCTTCTGACCAACTCGAATCGCTATGGTAACGATGGACAGTTTGTTGATATTAATGGCTTTATTGATTCTGATACAGTAGTTGTTCAGATTGTGAATTATGGAGATCCCATTCCTCAGAATGAGTTGCCCCATCTCTTTGATATGTTTTATACAGGGGACAAAGCCCGAACTCATCAGGGAGGCGGCACCGGGATTGGCTTGTTCATTGCCAAGAATATTGTCGAACAGCATAATGGAGCCATTACTGCCGAAAGTAGTATAATTCGCACCATTTTTGAAGTGCGCTTACCGCTGGATAGTCAAATACAAGATCATGTTTAACATTCTAGATAAGAGTTTAAGAAAAATTTAAAATTTACCCCACTCTTTTTTTAAATAGTTTTCCTTACACTTATAAGCAAATAAGATGATGGAGGAAACTGATAAATGAAGAAATGGGGCTTTTTATTAGCATTAATTATATGTCTAGGGTTAACTTTCGTAAAGGTAGACCCTTTTTCGGAACCAAATGACATAATACAAAACAATAATCAATCTACAACTAAGATAGTAGAGGGTGGAAAAATCTCTGGGAATACCCAAAAAATAAAAATGACAGAAGAGCAAATCTATCATGGAGATCTCTTATTGGTCAATAGTGAATATCCAGTTCACAAAGAGGGGATTAAATTGGATATTGTTAATTTATCTGATAACCATGATTTGGTACAAGGTTACGTGTTGTTAGGAAATGATATTTCTTTGTCAGAGGATATTGCTCATAAATTCTCAGAGCTGGTTGCTGCTGCAAGGAAAGATGGCCTTCAATATTTCGCCATTACAAGTGGCTTTCGAGACTTTCAAGAGCAAAGTATACTCTATCAAGATATGGGATCTGCCTTTGCCTTACCACCAGGCTATAGCGAACACAATCTTGGCTTATCTCTTGATGTAGGATCTACGCAAATGAAGATGGCGGATGCACCAGAAGGAAAATGGATAGAAGAAAACGCATGGAAATACGGGTTCATTCTACGTTATCCTGAGGATAAAACAGATATAACTGGAATTCAATATGAGCCTTGGCATATTCGCTATGTAGGTTTGCCTCACAGTGCGATTATGCAGGAGAAGAATTTTGCTTTAGAGGAATATCTCGATTTCCTAAAAGAACAAAAGAGCATTTCAACAACACTACGTGGTAAAAAATATGACATCTCATATTACCCTATAACCAAAGAAACGACCATTGATGTCCCGTCCAATCTTCATTGGGAAATATCAGGCAACAATATGGATGGCATCATCGTGACAGTGTTTCCCTAATCAGCTCATACTAACCATTAAGGAGGTAAGGATAGCGGAATGAAAAAAACGATCGTAAAGAACAATATTATTGTACCAGCACTATTTGTCGTTTATATATATGCAGTATTTAAAATCATTCTATTTAAGTTTCGCTGGAGAGATATTGACTTTCTCATGTTTCAACTTCAGCAGAGTCTTGGAAACCCTGATCATCTCATGTACCAATTACAACGTGGCAATTTCCTCCCGTTTGAAACAATACTCATCAATATTCGTAGTATATCAGGATGGCATGATTTTAGTAATTTTGTTGGGAATATCGCAGCGTTTGTCCCATTTGGCATGTTTCTTGTATTATTGTCAAAAAACAAAAGAATGTCATTCATTAGAGTATTAGTTGGAACTTTGAGTTTTAGTTTATGTTTGGAATGCTTACAGGTCGTTTTTTCTGTTGGAATTTTCGATGTAGATGACCTAATACTAAATACCTTTGGGGGATTGCTAGGCTATTTTGCTTTCAAGATTTATGATAAGGTAAAAGGAAATACATCAAGCATTTTCCAAGATAGAGAGATTGTTGAAAACTAGGAATTCAATATCAATCAAGGAAACCGCACCAAAGCATAAATAAAGACGATTCCTATTTAATTTATGAAGAACTAAATGATTGGATTTTAGAACATGACCGAGAACAGATTGATAGTCTATTTAAATAATCCATTACTGTAAAATGCAAGGAACAATTTCTACAAGAGGTGATTCGTTTGGAGAGTTACACTACATGTATTGCCATCATACTCAGCCTGTAATGGTCTAATAGTTCTTTGGGGGACTTTTATAGGCTGAGCCTTATCCCAAGGAGTGATGGTCATGAAGCCACATATTAAAAATCGAAGTCGCGCCTATTATCGACATCATCGAAAGAGAGTCATTCAGCGCAAAAGCAAGATTGTAAAGCAATTAGGATGGCAACCAGTCTTAACTGGGTATTTCGCAAAAGGAAAAATCCATTGTTCGTGCTGGATGTGTTCACAAAAGACGAACAAGGATGGATTTCCACATTCACAAAACGCACAATTGGAAAGCTTAAACAGCCAATTATACGAATATAATAATGATAAGGAAGTTTAATATTTCATTCGGGCAGGGGAATTATGTCCCCTGCTTTTTCAATAGGATGAAATATGTATCATCGTATCAAGAAGTTCTTCATAGCTATCCATACTTCACTAATACGTACCACAGTAACTTTATTACCTACAACCACAGAAAACCTCCTTCAATTCTATAACTTTAGTATAGATACATATTCGGTTGCACTCTACCAACTGTACATTGAACAACCGCAACTCGTGGTTGCAACCTTGTTTTTTTAAAATTTGTCGCCTTTCAAATCTAGTTCGACGGATTCCGCCCCGATTTCGTTGAATTACTTGATATGCTTCAGACAGAAAGGACCTTTCGTTGAATCATGCCGCTCTTTCGGCGGATTATGGCTCAAGTTCAGGGGATTCCGCCCCGCTTTCGTTGAATTAATTGATATGCTTCAGACAGAAAGGACCTTTCGTTGAATCATGCCGCTCTTTCGGCGGATTATGGCTCAAGTTCGGGGGATCCCACCCCGCTTTCGTTGAATTACTTGATATGCTTCAGACAGAAAGGACCTTTCGTTGAATCATGCCGCTCTTTCGGCGGATTATGGCTCAAGTTCGGGGGATTCCACCCCGATTTCGTTGAATTAATTGATATGCTTCAGTCAAGAGGGACCCTTCCGTTGAATCATGCCGCTCTTTCGTCGGATTATGGCTCAAGTTCGGGGGATTCTGCCCCGATTTCGTTGAATTTATTGATGTATTTCAGCCAGGAAGGAACCTTCCGTTGAATCATGCCGTTCTTTCGTCGGATTATGGCTCAAGTTCGGGGGATTCCATCCCGATTTCGTTGAATTAATTGATATGCTTCAGACAGGAAGGAACCTTCCGTTGAATCATGCCGCTCTTTCGGCGGATTATGGCTCAATAATTCAGCAAAAACACCTTATTTTCCTTCTTCATTAATAATTTTCAATAACGCCTCCTAATGAAGAAGCCTTAATGATCGGATTTTTCATAATATCCATGATTTCATCCTTTGTGCCATAAACGACTACCCCTAGCAGTTCCACATCTTCCACTTTGATTTCTTTCATTGTGTCGTAGGCTTTCTTGTGTTCAGTGAACATACTTGTTTTCAGTAGCTTAAGGAACTCATCATATTCATAGCTCATATCTGCCATTGAAGTATATGAGTCTCTAAGAGAAAAACCTAATGCTTCGTTCTCATTAATAAATGTTGCAGACCAATCGTATTCCTTCGCCTCTTGTTGAAAAGTGTCTAATTGACTGTCACTATAAGAATTCACCCAAAACCACGTCATTTTAGGGAGCAACATGAGAGGCAGTTCGCTTTGCTTGTACGGCTTATCAAAGGAAAGAGCTACCTCATATATTCGATTCCCCTCCATATTTTCAATCAGTTCTTCATCATTTTTATATTTTTTATAATCAACCATTGGATGAAAGAACAACATTTCTCTCCAACCATTTTCTTTATAAGAAAATTGCCAGTCTTCTCCTGTGACTCCGATGCCACCACCTGATCCTCTTGAAACCAATACAGATGGATTAAGTCCAAAATGATATTGTTTTTGTTCAAGAACGATTGACTTAATTTTCATGTCCTTTGAAATTTTATATTGACTCATTCCGCCTAGAATACCTCGCGAATCCACCGTTTCACTAATATAACCATTCGGTGTACTAAGTCGTACATAAGCATCCCATTGCTTAAATGCCTTCTGGCTAAAATAAGCTGAGATAGCGAAATTAGCAATGTACAAAATAACGAATACAATGAGTGAAACGACTATAATCGTCATCAAATTTTTCATTTTCCCTTTTTTTATCGCTTTTTTTATCTTCTTCTCATCAAACATATCTTCTGAGTATTCACTCATGTAGATCCCTCCACTTCTTTTGAAATTCCTTTCTTGCCCGAAATAAATATGTCCTAATCGTTTCTTCCTTCATTCCTAGTAATAATGAAATCTCTTTGTAACTTAGCTCAAATTCATATTTTAATAGGAGCAGCTGTTTATAGACTTCTTGAATGCTTTCTAAAGTTATGGCAATCTCATGATTTCTTTCGATAGTTAATACTGTATTTTCAGTACTTTCGTCATTCGCAAAATTATGCCAGAAGCGTTGATCATCAATCGAAATTGCTTGTTCTTTCCCTTTTTTCTTCAACATTTTTTTAAATTCATTCATGGAAATAGTGAAAATATATGAAAGAGCCTTATCCGAAGGAACACCACTACTATAAGCGATATATTTCATATAACTCTCTTGAACAATATCTTCTGCATCCTCATGGCTACAACCGTTCTTTTTTAAATAAAAATAAATCATTTTTGCCTGTTTATTGTATATTTCCAACAAAAACTGTGAATCCATAACTCCTCCTTTCCAATCTCCTACAATAATAAAGAGTCATATGCCCTGGAAAAGTTTACAGTACAACTATAAAAATTTGAAATTGATGTTGTTTTCTACTTTTCTGGAGAAATAGAAGAACTTGAAGCTATATTCATATTATTTTCCACAACAAAAAGGAGCAAATTAGTTATGCTCCTTTTACATTTCAATGATCAAGCTCATCAATTTCCTTAAATATACTAGAATATATATCTTTTATGTGTTCATCTTCATTGTAATCGTCACCTATACTAAATCCCCAACTTTTTAACGACTCAGATTCTTTTATAAGAAGAACCCCTACAGCGTAGCTTTCACCTTTACCTGTAGTCCAGTGCCAAGACTCATTATATCCTGTTTCTTTCACTGTAAAAGGGATATGATTATTCGCTGATATAAAAAAGAATGGAATAGTTGAATTTAGGTAAATGTCTGCATATTTACCCTCAGCAGCCTCTGAAAGATTATTTTCCCTGATAATTACTGCGTCGTAGGAATCCAGTTCTTCACTTGCGATTTGATCAAATGAGATCTCTCTAAAAACCACTTGCTCCTCATTTACCTCTGGAGGCTCTCCAATCACCGCTATTTCTAAAGGTCTACCTTCATACAATTCGAAAACAGGACTCTGAGTACAGGCTGTTAGTGAGAATGTAAGAAGTAGTAAAAGAAATGATAAATAGTTAATCCCTATTTTTCTATTCATAAGTGCCTCCGGTTCGTCCTTACTTTTAATTTATTATATCACTAGTGATATGTAAAAACGTCGGAATTTTCTCTCAAGACATTCTACAAAAATAGTAATGTTGGAAGTCCCGGATTTATACAGTGAAGAAGACAAAAAACCGGGTCACTATTTGACCCAGCCCTGAAATGAATTTATTTTAGATCATACCTATAAGATTTAATCTTTTTTCTTAATTGATATCCAAATTTCACTTTTTTGATCCTTACTAGCTAGTATTTCTGGACCTTCTGCCAACTCATAAGAAGACGATGGTAGCCACTCAGAATAAATACGTTGCCACTGTTCTTCAACTTCCGTCCATTCTCCGTCTACTTCAAAAATAGCCCATAATAAAGGAGAGATTTCTAACGTTGCATACTCATCCGATACTTCTTTCGCAGTGACCGCTCCTATATACTGATCGAAGGTTGCCTTTCCTTCCATCGTTTCTGAGTAATTGACTGATACATGAACAATACCATTGGGCTCCATATTGGAGAGGGACTCCAATTCTGTCATTTTGTTGTCACTAATGCCCTCTATCATATCTTCGTAGGTAGGTGTGAGTATTTGATCCACCATCTCAACTGCATACTTAACCCCAACAACTTTAAATGGTCCTTTTTCAACAATACGATATTTCATCACAGTTCCTCCTTGAATGGTTAATTGAAAGGACATTCTTGGATATGCTTTCAAGTTCTGCTCTGGATTTCTAGCTAAAGTTGGAATGACCCCATGAAAACTTTGAAAAGCTCTGGAGAAGGCATCTGGAGATTGGTATCCATATTTGATGGCAATATCAATTACTTTTACATGCTGATCTTTCAAATCCAAAGCTGCTACTGTTAATCGCCGTCTACGAATATACTCTGATATCGTGATACCTGATAGAAGAGAAAATAATCGTTTGAAATGGAACTCAGAGCAGTACGCTCTTTTCGCCACTTCTTTTAAATCAATACAACCATCTAAATGATCCTCAATATAGGTTAATGCTTCGTTCATCCCTTTTAACATATCCATTAAACAACTCCTTTCACTTATAACATAACAAGAGAAATCACCTTATACCCGACTTTCCATGCTTATATCTATCGGTTTACTTACATCTTTTTAAACAGGGTTTATACATACTGTCGAAAACTATTTTTTCTAATGACAACACATCGGGCATGAACTGACAAGCAATCATTGTAGTACAAGAATATCCAGTATAAAAATAGAAGGTCTACCCGGACTGATTCCGGAAAAACCTTCGGAATGATTTTTATTTTGATTGAACCCACCATAAATTACTAAAAGGATCTACAAACCCAGCCATAGAACCACCTTCTCCATCTTCCATGACTTCCATAATTGATGTTGCTCCTGCTTTAATGGCCTTTTTATAAGTATCTGTTGCATTTTCAACATAAATGTACATTTGGATAGGGACTAAACCATCATTCTTTAAATCTCCACATACTCCTGGCCCACAACTTCCATCATGTGATGTATCAGCGAAATAGATGATGCTTTCTCCGATTTTCATTTCTGCATGAATAACACCCTCTGTGTCCCCTAATTTATTTACGTTAATTACTTCCGATTGAAAAACATCCTTAGTAAATTCAATAAATTGTGAAGCACTAAGCACCATAAAATAAGGTACGATTGTTTGATTCATTTTTCGATTTTGCATAGGTATTCGCTCCCTTTAAATAGATTTCCATAAGGCATTCATTATTTGACCTTATATTTCTAGAGTACAACATTAATGCAAATGCTAATGTTTAGTGTTTTTTTCTTTTATATTGTTGTATTCTATTATAAAAACCCGTCATCAACTTGAACTTTAATTTATAAGGTACAGAGAGGATATTTCTATGAAAGGAATTGAAATTGCTAAGAAGTTGAATATAAGCACAAGTACATTAAGACATTACGAATCATGGGGACTGATTCCTTTCGTCGATAGAGCAGCAAATGGTTATAGAATTTATACCTCTGTTCATGAAGCCTATTTTCAATGTATTCGAGCATTATTACCCGGTTTTGGTATGGATTTAGTTAAAGAAATCATGCCACTTATCAAAAACGGACAAATGATGGAGGGATTATGGCTGATTAATAAAGCACAAGTAAATCTTTATACTGAAAAGGCAACCGTACAAAAAACGATTGAAATACTTGATTTAAAAGATTTAACGGAAATTCCTAATTACAGTAAGAAAACCTTTTTTACAATTGGAGAAGTTGCTAAAGAAGCGAATGTATCCGCATCTGCTATTAGACATTGGGAAAAGGAAGGGCTAATCACCCCTGAAAGGAACAAAGAGAGTGGGTTTCGTATATATAGTCCATCCGATATACGTACGGTGCTGATTATCCGAACTGTACAAAGAGTCGTTTACTCCTTGGATATTGTTCGTGAAATAATATCAGACCTTGAAAACAACAACGTTGCTCAGGCTAAGAAAATGGCTTTAACATCATTAGAATACATTGATTTTGCACTAACAGAGCAAATAAAAGGGATAGCAGCTTTACAAAATCTATTGGATGTTGTGTCTAAAAAGAATTAGCAGAAAGAGCTATATGTCTAAGGAAGCAACTTTTTTTATGGCGAAATAGGATGGGGATAAATTCTTTCCGGATTTTTCACTCCCTGAAAAAATACTGATTTGCCTGAATTGGCAAGTGATTAAGCAGGTTGGAACTAGGATAAACTATTGAAATTTATTGACTCCCTATTGAATTATGCCAGAAAAAAATCCCGGTTCCTAATAAGGAAAACCGGGATGATCTTGAATCAGAATTGTATATCTGAAATGACTAATATGGTTCGGAAGAGTCTTTTATTGTTTTACAATTTCAATTCAATCTTCGCTACAGCCTCACAATGCGTCGTATGAGGAAACATATCCACCGGCTGCACTTCCACCGTTTTAAAACCACCATCTTCAAGTACGCGTAGGTCTCTTGCTAATGTCGCTGGGTTACATGATACATAGACCACTCGTTTTGGCTTCATTTCAATAATGGTTTGTAGGAGTGCATCGTCACAGCCTTTTCTTGGTGGGTCAACTACAATTACGTCGGCAGTGTTCCCTTCTTTTTTCCATTGAGGAATGACGACCTCTGCTTCACCTACCGCAAATTCTGCATTCTTGATATTGTTCAATTCAGCATTTCGCTTTGCATCTTCAATCGCTTCTGGCACAATTTCTACACCAAATACCTTTTTCGCTTTTTGAGCTAAGAACAAGGAAATCGTTCCAATCCCACAATAAGCGTCAATGACAGATTCTTCTCCAGTTAATCCTGCATACTCTAACGCCTTATCATAAAGAACCTTTGTTTGTTCAGGATTTACTTGATAAAATGATCTAGCCGAAATAGCAAATTTGATCTCACCAATGGAATCGTAAATGTATTCTTCTCCCCAAAGCACATTGGTTTCATCACCAAATATGACATTCGTGCGTTTTGGATTAATATTCTGTACAACTGATTTCACATCAGGAATCGTTGCAACGATCTCTTCAATGATTTTATTCTTATGAGGTAATTCACCAGTCCTAGTGATTAGTACAACCATAACTTCACCAGTCACGACGCCATATCGAGCCATAATATGACGTATGGTTCCACGGTGGTTCTTCTCATCGTAAGCGCGAAATCCATATTTCTCACAAATTCGTTTGACGGCTTGTACAACTTCATCATTTTTCTCCTGCTGAATCATACATGCTTCCATATCAATAATTTCATGGCTACGTTGCTGGTAAAATCCTGCAATAAGTCCACCTTCACGGTCAGCAACAGGAACCTGGGCTTTGTTTCGATAGCGCCAAGGATTCTCCATACCAAGCACCGGGTTCACTGGTACACCCTTTAAATGACCAATTCTAGTTAATACTTCCTCAACTTGTTTACGTTTCGCTACTAGCTGACCTTCATAACTCAAGTGCTGCAGCTGACACCCACCACACTGCTTATAAATCGGGCAAGGAGCATCCACTCTGAATGGACTTTGTTCATATAATTCAACGAGGCGTCCAAAGGCATAGCCCTTTTTCACCTTCGTAATTTTAATTTTTGCTTTTTCCTCAGGGAGACCGTTGGGAACGAAGATTGGAAACCCTTCAACCTTTGCCACACCCGCACCATCATGCGTCAGGTCCTCAAAAGTCACATCATAATATTCATTTTTCTCTATCGGTATCATCATTTTTTCCATAGTATACTTCCTTTACGTTCAAGTTGCTAAAACTGATTGTATCACAGTTGTTCTATCATAAGCCAACAGTCATCTTAAAACTTGAATTCACTCATGACAGTTGGAAGTTTAATTTTTCTATGAAGACAATCAGCTATAAGTGACCTTGCGTGGGGACAAGGACTTTGTTTAGTGTCCATTCGCTTCTTGAACGACTTTACGTGGGAGCTTGAGCACCGTTCGGGCTTTCATCGCCTTCTTCTGTACCACTCTTCTTACATTCCCTTCGCTATTTAGAAGCGAAGGGAATGTAATCAGCCAAAACAAAAAACTTGGCACAAAGACCAAGTTTTTAAAGTCTCTCATATAACACGAAGTTTACTGACCAGCATTCCCGCTCATCTTCTCCGCTTTCTCTCTTGATACAAATACTTCAATATGCTCAAACAAATTCACAAACTCGCCTGGCAATAATCCGCCATATTCACCATCTAAATTCAGCTGCATCTTCTCGTCCGTTTTCACTTTGATTCGATTCGCCTTCGTATACAAGATATGTGGATCATGGACATGCTCTCCTCTGACAGCGAGTGAAGCAATTTTGATAAAGTCAGCAAGGTTTGCCTTCTTCAAAATGATCAGATCAAACAGCCCATCATTCAATGAAGAATCTGGAGCTAGCTTTTCAAATCCACCGACCGAGTTCGTCAGTGAAACAAGAAATAACATAATCTCGCCTTCAAACAGCTTCCCGTCATACTCAATTTCAACATGTGTTGGTTTAATCGATGGTAGCATTTCAATCCCTTTTAAATAGTAAGCTAATTGACCGATCACGGTTTTAAGCTTACTTGGAACCTCATATGTTAATTCTGTTAGACGTCCGCCTCCTGCGATATTGATGAAATATTGATCGTTCACTCGTCCAATATCAATCGGAACAGACACTCCATCAACGATCACATCACATGCTGCATCAATCGAAGACCTTGGCACACCTATCGCACGTGCAAAATCATTCGTTGTCCCCACTGGAATAATGCCGAGCTTTGGTCGATATGGCATCTCTGCAATTCCATTGACCACTTCATTAATCGTCCCATCGCCACCAGCTGCAATCACAAGATCGAATCTACGCTCCACCGCCGCTCGCGCCGCATGAATCGCATCTCCAGCTCTCGTTGTTGCATGGCAAGAAGTCTCATATCCTGCATTCTCAAGACGTACAAGAACCTCTGGTAAATGTTTTTTAAATAATTCTCTCCCCGAAGTCGGGTTGTAAATAATTCTCGCTCTTTTCATTACACATCATCCTAATTATTGTTAAAAATATGTAATTTCTACACCACTATCATATGATAGCTTATTCGATTTAATTAAGCAATTTTATCAAAGCGCGAGTTTTGATTTTAAAACAACCTATATTCTTATTTCATCTGTTCAACCAAATGAAGATTAACCCATTCACTATTCGTGATATCAAGGTGATAAGACCCACTTCCAAGTGTCAATAAACCCTTATAGCGCTGATGATAATTTACCTCTTCCTCATCTGATTCCTCGACCTTATCCCATTTATGCCCATAGCCCTTTAACGACTCTGATACAAGAGCTGAAACCTGCATATCACTGTCCTCATTCACATGAAGATTGACCGTACCCGCACCATCTACTACCCAATGATTCCCTATAGATGTCGCATATAATCCAATTTCATTACCCTGTCCACGAACCTCTAGACGTAGATTCTCTGGCACGACAATCGTTGGTGAAATATTCGTGTACGATCCAGAAAAAGGACTATTTTTCACCTTTGGCTGCTTAAGATAAATATAAAAAGTATTACCAACCGTTTTTGTCATCATATACTCATCTACATTTGTAATAGGTGGTTCTTCTTTAGGCAGAATGTCTGAACGATAAGTTCCAAACACATGAAGTTCGTCTTCTTTCGTTGCTTCCACCTTTACAGCTTGAAAACCTGTTTCAACGATTACACGTTGTATATCTTCCGGCAAATTCTCAGCAAGTGCAGGCAAATCAAATGTCTTCTGCTCTGATCCAACCACTGTGTGTACTTCCTCTAATAAACCGCTAGACGTTAATACAGTTAAGGCAATCCCAACTGTACCTAAAACGCCAACAAATAGTATGCTTAAAATATCATATTTAATGATCGGGTTCTCCTGCTTTGAAAAAAAGAGAAAGAGTAGAATTTCAATTCCAAGCACCACAAGAATCGCTGGCCACCACATGACAAGGGGCACAAACGCCCCAGTTCCTTTGACTTGTGAGATTGATAGAATGACTCCGAGCAAAATCAGGGATAATCCCATAGACACCGTACCTACACGCCATTTCCTCATTGCACTTCCTCCTTCCGACTCTTACTACCTAAGATAAGCTTCAAGCCTCCACCAATAAGCAAAGTACATATCACAAAGGTTTGAAAGTAATTATAGTACCAAAATGAAAGATCAATCCCGAACTTTGTATCTAGCAATGGGCTTAATGAACTGACTAACACATTATCAAACATATAATACAAGCCTAATGCAAGGAGCCCAATCCCAAACCAACGCTGGTGATTGATGAAGTAAGAAACAAGTGGAATATCCTCGACATCTTCTTCCCCATGCTTTGACACCTTTTGCAGAGCATCAAAGAAGCTATAAAACCAAATCAATGGGATGAGAAATAAGAACAAAGATAATCTTAAAATATCAAGGATATATATCCCGAATAGGAATGCCGCCATAAGCTGAAGCCCACGTCTTTGTAAGCCTAGATACATATGACCCGCTCCAGGGAAAATCGATAGAATTGTTGCAAGTGCTTTACTCTTTTTCCCTTGCTCACGTCTTGTATCTTCAAAATCCTCTAGCACTGTTCGATCGGCTAACTCCTCCCCTTTTTGTTTCTTATTCAGCTGTTGGATCGAATCGAACATATTATAAATCCAGATGATTGGTAGAATTCCTAGAAACGTCATAAAACCGCCTTGACCCGTCATCGCTGTGATAAACACAATCATCATCGCTAGTCCAAAGAAACCTATTAGAAACGTCAATCCTCTATTCATTAACCCTAAATGAAAATGCCCTAACCCTGGAATAAAGGATAGTAGAATCGTATTAAATCGCTCACTATCATTTGTAGCAGGAGCAACTTGTTGAACAGTTCCCTCTACATTTTCATGCCGCGGTAAAGCTTCATTTGTTTTATGACTACCTTTTATTAAGTAGATAATCATATCAAACATGTTAATGACACCTATGAAAAACACACTAATAAAAGCAAAAATGACGTATTCTTCGCCATAATAATTTACTGCTCCGACAAATAGAAACATGATGAACGATAGGATTGAGATTCCTGCGTAAAAGTAACCTCGTTTTCGTCCCATATATAAGTGGCCTGCTCCAGGAATGAATGAAAGCAGAAATCCAGTCATTGCATTTTTCTTCATCTTATTCACCTTCCTTTTGTTGTTTTGGTTCAAATAAGTTAATAATGTTAATGGCTTTTTCCATTAAGCTCTCTGTCATCGTCGTCTCTTTGCTAGTATTTGAGGCAGCCTCAACCGTTGAGACAAATCCTGTTATGTTTTGAAAGACGCCTGAAGACATCAATCCAAATGTAATTGTTGCTGCAATTCCATAATGGAATAGTGGGTGCTGGGTGAATCTTCGCTTTCTAACTGACTTACTTTCCTCACTAAACGGCAATTGCTTAATAACCTCTTCAGTAAGTTGATCATCCATTAATTCAGGTAGATGTTCAGACTGTTCGATGAGTGTCATATAGAGTTCAAGGCATTGATCACATGAATAGAGATGATTTTCTACCTGCTCCCGTTGATTCTCTTCTAACTCATTATTGATATATTTAGACCAGATCTCTTGATTGTAATGGTTCATCAAAAATCATCCTCCTTCCAATGTTTTTTCATCCATTTCCTAGCTCTATGCAACTTCACTTCAACCGTCTTCACTGCAACTTGTTGCTCCTGGGCAATTTGCTTATAGTTTTTCTCGGTTAGGTAATAAGCCTGAATGACTTCACGGTAATTATCTGGTAACTCATTAATTCGATTTCGTACAACTTCACTTTGTTCTTTTCTAAGTAGAGGAACAACCACATCTTCCTCTGACTCTGCCATGACGGACAGTGCGTCTTGTTCAACCACACTTTCCTTTTGTCTGGCATGCTTTCGTTTCAAATCGATCGCGGTATTCATTGCAATTCTTGTCATCCATGTCTTGAAGCCCTGATGTTGATACTTAGGGAGAGCGTAATAGATTTTAATAAATGCTTCTTGGGTTACATCCTCAGCATCATTTTCATTCCGAACCACCGAGTATACAACCTTATATAAATAGTTCCGGTACTTTTCAATCAGAAAGCGAAATGCCTGTTCATTACCAGCTATCGCCTTCTCAATCAGCTTCTCATCCTCTATTACACCCACCCCCTTTCTCTCTATCTATTAAATAAACGTGTAGAATTTCAAGACCCCTACACTTTTTATTAAAAAATATGTTATTTATATTTTACTTGGTTCAAGACAAAAAAAGATAGAGTAGCCATTTACCACTCTATCTTTTCTCATCCGCTATTCCATTTTCTTTACTCGCTTCTTACGTAATCCAACTGATAGGATCCATGTAAGACCAGAAAAGCATACGTACATGAAGAGCGTATCAAAAGTAAATATTTGCTCTGAGTACATTCCCTCTTCATAAAAATAACCCCAAAACCAAAGATCAAAAAGCATATTGATCGCTAACTGTACCAGCACTCCGACAAGTATTTTATTTGTTTTCCAATTAATCAGTAGCCCCATACCAATTGAAATGGGTACAACTAATAGCGTCAGAGCGATTGGATGAAACAAAGTTGAATAGCTAACCAAACCAATCACCTCATAAAAATCATTCTAAAAAGCACACCACCAGATTAAGAGTGATGTGCTTTTTAACAACGGTAGATTTATTATCTCTTATTTAATTCTGCCGCTAATATCTTATTTACAAGCTGTGGATTTGCTTGTCCTTTTGTTTCTTTCATCACTTGACCAACAAGGAATCCAATTGCCTTGCCTTTACCACCCTTGAAATCTTCCACTGATTGAGGATTTGCATCAATGATCTTTGTGATAATTTCAGTTAATGCACCCTCATCCGAAATTTGAACTAAACCTTTTTCTTTTACAATCGCTTCTGCGTCGCCACCGTTTTCGATAAGCTCCTTGAAGACGGTCTTCGCAATTTTTGAAGAAATCGTTCCATCGGCAATCAGCTTGATCATTCCAGCTAATCCCTCCGCTGTTAACGCGACATCCTGTAGGCTCTTCGACTCTGAATTTAAGTAAGCTGACACATCACCCATGATCCAGTTTGAAGCTTGTTTCGCGTCAGCTCCCGCTCCAACAACAGATTCAAAGAAATCTGCCATTTCCTTAGACATCGTTAATACTGCTGCATCATATTCAGGAAGTCCTAGTTCTTCTACATAGCGCTTCTTACGCGCATCTGGTAGCTCAGGAATTTCTGCGCGAACACGTGCTTTCCACTCATCATCAATATAGAGCTCAACAAGATCTGGCTCAGGGAAGTAACGATAGTCATCAGATCCCTCTTTGACACGCATGAGAAGAGTTGTCTTTGTTGCCTCATCATAGCGGCGTGTTTCTTGATCGATCACACCACCAGCATTTAACACCTCGGCTTGACGCTTTTCTTCATATTCTAAGCCCTTTTGAACAAACGCAAATGAATTTAGATTCTTAAGCTCTGTCTTTGTTCCAAACTCTTCTTGTCCTACTGGTCGTAAGGAGATGTTCGCATCACAACGCAATGACCCTTCTTCCATTTTCACATCAGAAACGCCTGTATATTGGATGATTGACTTCAATTTCTCAAGATACGCATACGCCTCTTCAGGAGTACGTATATCTGGCTCTGATACAATCTCAACTAATGGTGTTCCTTGACGATTGTAGTCACATAGCGAATAGCCATCACCAGTATGAGTTAGCTTTCCTGCATCCTCTTCAAGATGTAGTCGAGTAATCCCAATTCGCTTCGTCTCACCATTTACTTCAATATCAATCCAGCCATTCTCACCGATTGGCTTATCAAATTGAGAGATTTGGTACGCCTTTGGATTGTCTGGGTAAAAATAGTTCTTACGGTCAAACTTTGTTTCTGTTGCGACCTCGCAGTTCAAAGCCATCGCAGCTTTCATTGCATAATCAACAGCCTGTTTGTTTAACACAGGAAGAACTCCAGGATACCCAAGGTCAATCACAGATGTATTTGAATTCGGCTCAGCACCAAACGCATTTGGACTGCTTGAGAAAATTTTTGATTTTGTTTTAAGTTCAACATGGACCTCAAGTCCAATGACGGTTTCAAAGTTCATTTTTTCACCCCTTACAATTGTGGTTTTGCTTTATGAAATTCTGTTGCTTGCTCAAACGCATCAGCAACACGATAAATGGTACTCTCATCAAAATGCTTTCCAATGATTTGTAACCCTAATGGAAGCCCCTCAGTAGAAAGACCACAAGGAACAGAAATAGCAGGTACACCCGCTAAGTTCATTGGGATAGTTAAAATATCATTGGCATACATGGTTAGTGGATCTGAGATCTTTTCCCCTATTTTGAACGCAGGAGTTGGAGTTGTTGGCCCGATAATAACATCGTACTTTTCAAATACATCCTCGAAATCCTTTTTAATTAATGTACGAACTTTTTGTGCCTTTTTATAATAAGCATCATAGTAACCTGAGCTTAACGCAAATGTTCCTAGCATAATACGACGCTTCACTTCATCTCCAAAGCCTTCACTTCTCGTCTGCTTGTACATTTCTAACAGGTTAGTAGCATTGTCTGTGCGGTATCCATATCTTACACCATCAAATCTCGATAGGTTTGCTGATGCTTCTGATGATGATAAAAGGTAGTAGGTTGCAACTGCATATTTAGAGTGAGGCAGTGATACCTCTTCCCACGTAGCACCAAGACCTTCTAATACCTTCAGTGCACTTAATACAGATTGCTTCACTTCTTCACTTACACCTTCACCAAGGTATTCACTTGGTACAGCAATTTTCAATCCCTTCACATCTCCTGTAAGAGCGGAAAGATAATCTGGAACGTCCACATTAGCAGATGTCCCGTCCATTGGGTCGACACCTGCAATCGCTTGAAGTAAATAAGCATTGTCTTCAACACTATTTGTAATTGGCCCAATAATATCTAGCGATGACGCAAACGCTACAAGTCCATAACGAGACACGCGACCATATGTAGGCTTAAGTCCAACTACACCACAGAAAGAAGCTGGTTGTCGTACTGAACCACCTGTATCAGATCCAAGAGAAAATGGCACCTCACCTGCAGCAACAGCTACAGCTGAACCACCGCTCGAACCACCTGGAACATAATCTGTATTCCATGGATTCTTCGTTACCTTGAACCCTGAGTTCTCAGTGGATGACCCCATCGCAAACTCGTCCATATTTAACTTACCAATGGTTACTGATTCCGCTTCCTGCAATCTTTGAACAACAGTTGCGTCATAGATTGGATCGAAGTTTTCAAGGATCTTACTCGCACAGGTTGTACGAAGACCTTTTGTTACGATATTATCTTTAATACCAATTGGCATCCCAAATAAAAGACCGAATTGATCCTTTGTTCCAATTGCTTCATCTAATTGCTTGGCATAGCTTCGAGCTTTCTCTTCATCTAATGTTAAAAATGCTTGAACCTTGTCCTCAACCTCATTCATTCGTTTGTATGATTGGTCCACAAGGTCAGTAACAGATATTTCTTTCTTATGTAACATACTATGTAATTCTGAAATTTTATGATCAAAAAGAGACATTCTCTTTCCTCCCCTCCCTTACTCAATAATTGATGGCACTCGAATGTGTCCATCCTTTGAATCTGGTGCATTCTTCAAGACTTCTTCAACAGGTAATCCTGACTTTGATACATCCTCACGTAAGACATTCTTCATCGGTAATACATGTGATGTTGGCACAACATTTTCTGTATCTAATTCATTTAATTGCTCTGCAAATGTGATAATATCATCTAATTGCTTCGCAAACATTTTCGCTTCATCTTCAGTAACCGCTAATCTTGCAAGGTTTGCAACATGCTTTACTTGATCAATTGATATTCTAGACATAAATCATTTCACCTCCACGGAATTCGCCCCTCGACATTACCTCGATAATACCAAAGTTTAGGGCTTTAAAGCAAGAATTCGTCTGGTGAATTCACGATTATTGTGAATTTTTTGAAGCAGAGTGTATTCAGTCTACGGAGTTTCGGCACAAAAAAAGAGCCGCACTTGGAATAGTTCACACCTCCAAGCACGACTCTCTTTCATTTATAACGATTAGCCACGAGCTTTCTCAAACTCATCTTGAATTTCCTGTGAAGGAGCTTCAGTTGCCAAACTCACTACACATATTGCGATTGTAGCAATAATGAAGCCAGGTACGATCTCGTAGAGGCTAAATGGAATAACTGCCTCTTTAATGACTTCTCCAGCTTCATTTAATTTGTCAGTGGAAAGGATCTTCCAAACAACTACTGTGATTGCTCCAGTTACCATTCCAGCCAAAGCACCCCATCGATTCATTCGTTTCCAGAAAAGGGATAAAATGATAACGGGACCAAACGCAGCTCCAAAACCAGCCCAAGCGTAACTTACTAAATCTAATACTGAGCTTTCTGGATTCATTGCAAGTAAAATTGCAATTAAAGCAATAACCCCAACAGAAATTCGACCTACCCATACAAGTTCCTTTTCAGTAGCATCCTTTTTCAAGATAGCTTTATAGAAATCCTCTGCGACTGCACTTGATGAAACAAGAAGCTGAGAATCAATTGTACTCATAATTGCTGCTAAGATCGCGGCTAATAGAATACCAGATACCCATGGATTGAATAATACATCGGTGAAAATAATAAATACCTGCTCACCATTTGGTAGTGGTGAATCTGCAAAATAAGCGATACCCGCAAATCCTGTAAACACAGCACCGAATAATCCAAATACCATCCAAGCCATACCTACTAATCTAGCTTTCGGAACATCTTTTACTGAACGTAATGCCATAAAACGAGTTAGAATATGTGGCTGACCAAAATATCCAAGTCCCCATGCTAACAGCGAGATAATCCCAATTCCAGTCATTCCAGTGAAAGCATCTAAATAGGTTGGGTCAATGTCTCCAACGGCATTAACTGTATCACTCCAACCACCTAGCTTACTCACAGCAACAATTGGCACAACGATCAATGCAAGGAACATCAGAATCCCTTGAATGAAATCCGTCCAACTTACTGCTAAGAATCCACCTAAAAATGTGTAAGAAATAATAACAATTGCACCTATCCATAATGCTGTTTGATATGAAAGTCCAAATGAAGATTCAAATAATAATGCTCCACCTACCATACCTGATGACGTATAGAATGTGAAAAACAATAGAATAACTAATGCAGATATCACACGTAACGATTTAGAGGTATCCTTAAATCGATTTTCTAAGAAATCAGGAATCGTAATTGAATCATTTGCAACCTCTGTGTAGGTTCTTAATCTTCCTGCGACAAACTGCCAATTCAGATACGCACCGATTGTCAGTCCAACCGCTAACCAAATTTGATTCATTCCTCCACTTGCATACACAGCACCTGGCAACCCTAATAATAGCCAACTACTCATATCCGAAGCACCTGCACTTAATGCCGCTACCCCTGGTCCTAATCGCCTTCCGCCTAATACATAGTCTGACAGATTGCTAGTTAGTTTATAAGCTGCAATACCTATACCTAACATCCCAATTAAATATACTATAAATGTTGTTAAAACTGCTGCATCCATCTACTTAACCTCTCCCCTCAGATTTACTTTTCGCTGGTCTACATGTTACGATCGATAATACAACTGTAGCTAGCATCGGAACTAAAAACCAAAACCAAGTAGCGCCTGTTAAAGAGTGTTCCATTCCTTCACCTCCTAAAAGTCTTGTCACAAAATGGATATGCACAAGCATACAATTTCATGATAGTTCTTTTTTCACCCCTTGAATAAGACGGTATTAAAAACACCTTATTTATCGTAACATATAACCATTTTCAGAACAGGGCGAATATTCAAATAACTATTGATAGATGTATAATTATTCATCAAAACGCATTATTTTTCCGTTATATGCCGATATAGATAATATCTATTCATTGAAATTCATAAATTTAAGTTGAGCTTTTTGCTTATTTTGTGGAAATTCGTTCGAATTATGAAATGAATTCACTGCTTTTAAGTGAGGATATTTTTTTGAAATTTGATGCTGAATTTAGATTGATGTAAGAGGAAATTGAGGTTTGTTGAATTAGTGAACATTTTCGTTGAATCATGCCGCTCCTTCGGCGGATTATGGCACTAGTTCGGTGGATTTCGCTCCGATTCCGTTGAATGAATTGATATGCTTCAGCCAGGAAGGAACCTTCCGTTGAATCATGCCGTTCTTTCGTCGGATTATGGATCAAGTTCGGGGGATTCAGCCACGATTTCGTTGAATGAATTGATATGCTTCAGCCAGGAAGGAACCTTCCGTTGAATCATGCCGCTCCTTCGTCGGATTATAGCTCTAGTTCGGCGGATTCCGCTCCGATTTCGTTGAATGAATTGATATGCTTCAGCCAGGAAGGAACCTTCCGTTGAATCATGCTTCACTTTCGTCGGATTATGGCCCAAGTTCGGGGGATTCCGCCCCGATTTCGTTGAATAAATTGATATGCTTCAGCCGGGAAGCAACCTTCCGTTGAATCATGCCGCTCCTTCGGCGGATTATGGCCCAAGTTCGGCGGATTCCGCTCCGATTTCGTTGAATGAATTGATATGCTTCAGCCAGGAAGGAACCTTCCGTTGAATCATGTTTCACTTTCGTCGGATTATGGCCCAAGTTCGGGGGAGTCCGCTCCGATTCCGTTGAATGAATTGATATGCTACAGTCATAAAGGACCCTTCCGTTGGATCACGCTTCAATTCCGTCGGATTAAACTACGTACTCCCGCCCTACCTCGTTTTCCACACAAAAAAACCTCCAAATTCCGGAGGCTTTTTCACTTTTATAGCATTTCAGATGTGGTTTTAGCTTGCATGTGTAGTAATAGGTAGTCTGGCCCACCAGCTTTTGAATCTGTACCAGACATGTTGAATCCACCAAATGGTTGATAGCCAACAATTGCTCCAGTACATCCACGGTTGAAGTAAAGGTTTCCTACATGGAAATCTTCACGTGCTTTTTCGATGTTAGCACGGTTATTCGAGATAACAGCTCCTGTTAAGCCATACTCTGTGTTATTAGCAATATCAATCGCATGATCGAAGTCTTTTGCTTTACAGAACGCGACAACTGGACCAAAGATTTCTTCTTTCATGATGCGCGCATTTTCATCGACATCAGCGAAAATAGTAGGTTGAATGAACCAGCCTTCTGCATCGTCACCTTTCCCACCATGTACTAGCTTTCCTTCTTCTTGGCCAACCTCAACATAGCTCATAATTTTATCATAGGCACCTTGGTCATTTACAGGTCCCATTGAAACCTTAGGACCAGCTGTTGTATTACCAACTGTTAATTCTTTTGTTAATTCAACCACTCGGTCTAATACTTGATCATATACATCCTCAAGCACAACCGCTCTTGAACAAGCTGAGCATTTTTGACCTGAGAAGCCGAATGCTGATGCTACGATTGATTTTGCAGCTAATTCTAAATCTGCTTCTTTATCAACAACGATTGTATCTTTTCCACCCATTTCAGCAATGACACGCTTCAACCAGATTTGACCTTCATTTAATTTTGATGCACGCTCATAAATACGAAGACCTACATCTCGTGAACCAGTGAAGCTGATGAAACGAGTACGAGCATGATCAACTAGATAATCTCCAACCTCAGCCCCGCTACCAGGGATATAATTCACAACTCCTGCTGGAAGTCCTGCTTCTTCTAATACTTCCATAAATTTAGCAGCAATCACCGGAGTTGTACTTGCCGGCTTAAGTAAAACAGTATTTCCTGATACTAAAGCTGCCGTTGTCATCCCAGCCATGATTGCAAAAGCAAAATTCCATGGTGAAATCACAACACCTACTCCTAGTGGAATGTAATTAAAACGATTATATTCAATTGGACGGCTTTCTACTGGAATTCCGTCCTTTAATTTTAACATTTGACGTCCATAGTACTCCATGAAATCAATTGCTTCAGCTGTATCAGCATCTGCCTCATTCCATGGCTTTCCTGCTTCTTTAACAAGTAGTGCAGAGAATTCATGCTTACGACGACGAACAATAGCAGCAGCTCGGAATAAAATGTCTGCACGCATTTCTGGCTTTGTTTTGCGCCAAGTTTGGAAAGTGCGATCGGCAACCTGCATTGCTTTTTCAGCAAGCTCGCGATTTGCTTTAGATACACGACCAACAATTTCAGATCGTTTAGCCGGATTCACCGAAACAATTTTATCTTCAGTAGTGATTCGTTCTCCACCGATGATTAAGTCATAATCTTCACCTAAATAACTTTCAACTGTTGCAAGGCCAGCCTCAAATGCTTTTTTATTCTCTTCAACAGTAAAATCTGTAAATGGTTCGTGTTTGTAAGGTACTACCATTCTACTTCGCCTCCCTTTCTACTCTTAAAACAGTACAATTATTATTCTACTAGAAATATCTAAACTCTTCAAATCATACTAAATAATTAGATATTTCAAAAAATGGTAACTATAAAACTAGTACATATCGGCCTTTAATGAAGGAATTTTTTCCAAAAGAAAAAGAGACCTACTCAGTCTCTTCTTCAAAAAAATTATTCATAAATATGAACGAACGGATCTTCTTTTCCTGACTCTCGAACAATTAGACTTTCTGGACCACTTTCAGACGTAATATAAATACGAATGTTCATATAGCTTGGGAAGTGCTCCATCACAAGACCTGTTACATATTGAGTAAAGCCGATGACCTCTCCCTTTCCATAGAATTGCATTGGAATGGTGATCTTCAACTCTTGTAATTCGTCGTTCTTGTAAAATCCTTGTCCGATTACACCCGTATAATTGGTGAAATAATCAGCAATATCCCGTTGGAAATTCTCAAACTTCATAGCGTCCTCTGGATAAGCCTTTGACGCTTCAGTCGATGGGAAGAAATGATATTCTTCATTGACGGCTTCCCATTTTCCAAGCTTGGAGCTATTGGCATCAACCTTCGCTGTTGCTATAAAATGACCTGGAGCAATCGAAGAAATTTCCTCTTGCTCAAATAAGGAAATCACCACTGGAATCTGACTTAACTCAGGAATATTTCGAATACGTGCGATGATTTCTTCCGCGATTTTTTTACCTTCTGCTTCAAGTGTCTTAGAATCGATTTTGGCTTCACGTTGAAACCCACGATACTCTTCAATCACATAATCATTAGGAAGCTTATAATAATAAACAGAGTTCAAGGCTAAACCAATCGCGATTCCACCTAATTCTACCTGATCCTCATTATTTTTCACTAAATAGTTATGCTCAAGGATGCTTGCTAAATAAATTGGGCTTTCCTTCATTTGCTCTTCATATGGTACAGATTCATCATATTCAAAGCTTGGATTTAACCCTACATTTGCAGGCTCTTCCCCTTTATTCGCTTCTGCACGTTCCTTTACCTGTTTAGCAGTTAGTTTTCTTCCTAACCATCCCTCAATCGTTGCTTTCTTTAAGTATTGACCTTCCTGGTATAAATACTTATCAACACTAAATGTATCCTGTGCCATTCTCATTAAGCCTGTTTCAAATTCATCAATATCTAGACGAGTATTTAAACGACCTAACACAAGCCCTCGCGCTTCACCAGGTTTAAAAGGCAATATTGTACGATAATACGATTCAGAGATGTTATATTTTGGAATAATGGCAGTTTCCTTCGTATCATTTGTCTCCTGAACAACTTCTTCTTTTCCGAAGTTTGGAGCACATCCTGATACTAGGATCACCAATGTCAGACCTAGCAATAGTAGGTTTTTTTTCAAGATTATACACCTCTTACTTTTTCAATTCTTGAATTAATCGTTCTTCATCCCAAATCTCGATATTTAGCTCTTGTGCTTTTGCTAGCTTTGAGCCTGCCGCTTCACCTGCAATTAATAAATCTGTGCTTTTACTGACACTACCAGTGACTTTTCCACCAAGCGCTTCGATTTCACTTTTTGCATCATTTCGATTAAGCTGTTCTAGCTTTCCAGTCAACACAATCGTTTTCCCTGCAAATACTGATTCAATGTTCGCGGTATTCACTGGCTTTGGTCCCTTATAAGCCGTATTTACGCCACGTTCTTTTAACTCATTTATCAGAATTGTTACCTCAGGCTGCTCAAAAAATGCGACCACTGATTCTGCCATCTTATCACCGATTTCATGAATCGCAATTAATTCTTCAAAGCTTGCCTGTTGAAGATTTTCAATCGTTTCAAATTCCTGAGCTAATGTCTTAGCTGCTTTTGCGCCTACATGACGTATCCCTAAGCCAAAAAGAAGTTTCTCTAATGAATTCTGTTTTGATGTCTCAATAGCTTTCAATAAATTATCGACCGATTTTTCTCCCATTCGTTCTAATTGTAATAGCTGCTCCTTCTCTAACTTATAGAGATCACCAACATTTGCAATCAGCTGCTCTTTAAAGAGCTGGGCAATCACTTTTTCACCAAGTCCATCAATATTCATCGCGTTTCTTGACACAAAATGAATTAAGCCTTCACGAATTTGGGCAGGACATGCTGGATTGATACAGCGGAGTGCGACTTCACCTTCAAGGCGAACAAGCTCACTTTCACACTCTGGGCAATGCGTTGGCATAGAGAATTCGAGCTCTTCCCCAGTTCTTAAGTCCACCATCACATTGACAACCTCAGGTATGATATCACCCGCTTTTTTCACCACAACAGTGTCACCGATTTTCAGATCCTTCTCACGAATCAAGTCTTCATTATGAAGTGAAGCTCTTTGTACGGTTGTCCCTGCTACCCGAACGGGCTCTAAGATCGCTGTTGGTGTCACCACACCTGTTCTTCCAACACTTAGCTCAATATCTAATAGCTTTGTCATCACTTCTTCAGCAGGAAACTTATAGGCAATAGCCCACCTTGGACTTTTCGCAGTAAATCCAAGAGCTGATTGATGTGATAGAGAATCAACCTTAATGACAATCCCATCAATCTCATAGTCTAGGGTAGGACGTTTTTCAGTCCACTCTTCAATATACTTAATCACATCATCAATGGTTGCACATCTTTTTCGTTCTGGATTTGTTTTAAAACCCAGATCATCTAGAAGGTCTAAGCCATCACTATGTGACACAACCCCTGTTTCACCTAAATCAGCGATACTGTATAAATAAATATCTAAATTACGCTTTGCTGCAATTTTAGGATCTAACTGACGCAATGAACCAGCAGCAGCATTTCTAGGATTCGCAAAAGGCTCTTCCTCATTTTCAAGCTTTGCCTTGTTCAAGCTCTCGAACGATTTTCTTGGCATAAATGCTTCGCCACGAACCTCGAGTGTGAGAGGCTTATTGATTCGTAGGGGAATAGATCGAACGGTTTTGAGGTTCTCTGTAATATCTTCACCAATCGTTCCATCTCCACGTGTTGCCCCTTGTTTGAACACGCCTTGTTCATATCTTAAGGACACCGCTAAGCCATCTATTTTCAGTTCACACACATATGAGAGATTTTCACCAACCGCCTGCTTTGCACGACGATCAAAATCACGCAAGTCTGCTTCATTAAAGGCATTACCCAAGCTTAACATCGGTGTTCGATGCTCGACCTTCTGAAAGGCATCTAAGATAGTGCCACCTACACGAACAGAAGGAGAGTCACTAGTTCTGAATTCTGGATATTCCTCCTCAAGCTTCAGTAACTCTTGCATCAAGCGATCATATTCTGCATCAGGAACCGACGGCTTGTCTAACACATGATATTCATAATTATATTGATTTAGTAGATCTTGTAGTTCTTTTATACGAAGCTGTACTGTTTGTTTTTCCATTTACTCAACCCTCTCGCCCTAATGAAATAAGTGTATCGATTATAGCAGAGTTGCTTATACTTTTGTAACTGGTGCAAATTTAGCAAGTAATCGTTTAATACCAGTTGGACTTGGAAAGGCAATATCTAGCTCTTTTGATTCTCCATCTCCCTTTACACTTACAACCGTTCCAATGCCCCACTTCTTGTGCTCAGCTTTGTCACCAACCTGCCAAGAAATTTCATTTCCACCTGTTGATGTGGCTGTAGTAAATGAAGGCTGTGGTGTCATTTTTCGTTCACGCGCAGGAGTAAATGGAGTTCTTGTTGCTGCTTGTTGTTTCATTTTCATTTGTTCGTTCAAATTTTCTAGTAAATCCTCAGGAATTTCTCCAACAAATCGAGAGACTGGATTCATATTAGTTCGCCCAAACAATGTTCTCATTTGTGCATTTGTGATGTATAAATCTTCCTCTGCTCGAGTGATTCCAACATATGCAAGACGGCGTTCTTCCTCCATCTCTGCCTCTTCCATTAGTGAACGACTATGTGGAAACACTCCTTCTTCTAGACCGATTAAGAACACAACAGGGAATTCTAGTCCCTTTGCAGAGTGCAAGGTCATGAGTACAATCGCATCACTCTTGTCCTTCTCTTCTTCATCCTCTTCTAACTTATCAATATCTGCAACAAGCGCTAAATCAGTAAGGAATGCAATCAAACTTTTATCTTCACTTTTTTCTTCGAAATTTTTCGTTACGGATAAGAATTCCTCAATGTTCTCTAAACGACTTTCTGCTTCTAATGATTTCTCATTCTTCAGCATGTCTCGGTAGCCAGTTTTTTCAAGAATCTCTTCTACTAATTCAGTAACTGATAGATACTCTTGCATAGCACCCCAATGATTAATTTGATTACGGAATTCTCTAAGAGTATTGGTTACCTTACCACTTAATCCGAGTAAATCAATATCAGCTAGTGCATCAAATAAGGATAGGTCGGTCGTAATCGCATAATTAGCGAGCTTGTCGACTGAAGTTGCCCCAACACCACGCTTTGGTACATTAACAATTCGAGCTAAGCTGATATCATCATCAGGATTAGCAACTAAACGTAAATAAGCAAGCAGGTCTTTAATTTCTTTTCTGTCATAGAACTTTGTTCCCCCAACAATGGTGTAGTTGAGGTTGGACTTAAGAAGCACTTCCTCCATTACACGTGATTGAGCATTGGTTCGATACAGAATTGCGATGTCTGATAGCTTACGCGCGCCACTATTAACAAGGTCGCGAATTTTTCCAGCTACGAACTGTGCTTCCATCGCTTCACTATCTGCACGATAATAGCTAATTTTATTTCCTTCATCGTTCTCCGTCCATAGGACCTTTGGCTTTCGATTGGAGTTATTTTCAATGACAACATTCGCTGCTTTAAGGATATTTTTCGTTGAACGATAGTTTTGCTCTAGCATAATCATTTGTGCCTTTGGGTAATCCTTCTCAAATGAAAGAATATTAGCGATATCCGCTCCACGCCAGCGATAGATGGATTGATCAGAGTCACCGACCACACAAATATTTTTAAATCGTGCAGCTAATAGCTTCACTAATAAATATTGAGCATGGTTTGTATCCTGATACTCATCGACATGAATATATTGAAACTTTCGTTGGTAATTCGTAAGAACCTCAGGAACCCGCTGAAATAACTGAATCGTCGTCATAATTAAATCATCGAAATCAAGTGATTGATTCTTCTTCAGCTTTCGTTGATATTCCGTATACACATCACTCACGGTTTGCTCATAATAGCCACCAGCTGTTTTTGCATATTCTTCAGGTGTGATGAGTTCATTTTTCGCACTACTAATTGAACCTAAAATACTTCTAGGGTCATTTTTCTTTGGATCTAGATTCTTTTCTTTCAAAACACTTTTAATGACTGATAACTGATCCCCAGAATCTAAGATTGAGAAGTTTCGATTGATTCCAATTCGATCAATATCTCTTCGCAAAATTCGTACACACATGGAGTGGAACGTTGAAATCCAGATGTCTTCAGCCGCTCCTCCTACAATCGCAGCAACACGTTCCTTCATTTCTCTTGCTGCTTTATTTGTAAATGTAATCGCTAGTATATTCCAAGGAGCCACTTCTTTTTCTGCCATCAGGTAGGCAATTCGATGCGTTAATACTCTCGTCTTTCCACTTCCCGCTCCAGCCATAAGTAGAAGTGGGCCATCCGTTGCTTTTACTGCTTCTTGTTGTTGTGGGTTTAAGCCCGATAACAATTTATTACTCATAAATTGCATATCCTCACATCCTTCTCTAGTATTCCCATTTGAAAAAACAGAACATCTGTTTCTATTTTATATGATTTTTAAGTCTTTTTGTAGTCTAACCTTTAATGGCTTGTACAGTTTTTAACGCAACTGAAAGATCATTGTAGACAATATTCCCTACGATCACCGTATCTGCTACTTCTGCCATTTCTTTTGCCTGCTCTACGGTTGTTATACCGCCACCGTAAAAAAGCCTCGTATCCTTAAGTGCATCTTTAACCTGCGCAACAGTATCCTTATCTCCGTACTTTCCACTATACTCTATATAAAAGATGGGTAAATGGAACATTTTTTCAGCCATTTGCGCATATGCAACGACATCATCTATCGATAATTCAGTATTAGCATCAGTTAATTCTGCTGCTTTACATTCCTCATTTAAAATACAATAGCCTTCCATGATGATTTCATCCCAATTCATAATCTCACCAAATTCCTTCACAGCCTGATGGTGTAGGCCAGTGATCCAGTCGGTACTTCGACTATTAAGGACCGTTGGGATAAAATACAAATCAAATCCAGGCGTCACTGATTCTATTGTAGAAACCTCTAAGATACATGGAACAGTATACCTTCTTACTCTAGCCATCAGATGAATAACATTATCTAATGTTACTCCATCGCTTCCTCCAACTAGAATTGCATCCGTTCCTGATTCACATATTTTCTCTAGGTCTTCATCATTTATTTCTTTTTGTGGATCAAGCTTAAACACATGCTTCCATTCCTTATAATCGTACACTGTGATCCTCCATTCTCAATTTCCATTTCTCCATTATAGCAAAAAAATAGCCTTTCACATAAAAAAAAGCCGAACATGATGTTCGACATTTTCATAGATAAAGCACTCTCTTTTTGGGGGCTAAATCAGCCCTTTTCAATGGATTCCTGTTGTTCCTTCACTCGATCTAATGCCATTTGATATGCATCATTTCCATAATTTAAGCATCTTTTTACTCGAGAAATGGTTGCCGTACTCGCACCTGTTTCTGTTTCGATTTTGTGATAGGTATTTCCATCCTGAAGCATTCTAGCTACCTCAAGTCGTTGTGAAAGAGATTGTATTTCATTAACAGTACACAAGTCATCAAAAAAACGATAGCATTCTTCTAAATCCTTAAGTGAAAGAACTGCATTAAACAATTGATCCAGTTCTTTACCTCGTAATTTGTCTATTTGCATATGTTTAATTATCTCCTTTAGCTAATTAATTTCCATAAGAGACAGAATCAGAAATACCAGGATTACTCGGAATAATATTAATCCATGTCTTTCCAGGTACTAACCCGGCAGGCTTACCATCCCTGAGCGGTATAATTCTTCCATCTTGATTTTCCCATGTCACTTCTTGGGCAATTCCTTTTTGAAGTAAGATCCCGTTCCCTCCAGAAGTCAGGTCAATCTTTCTTCGTCCATCATCATCGATAACGACATGATTCATCTCAACTATCAAAACATTATCTAAAGAAATCGCTTCGTTAGTTTCTCGGTCAACTGTTTGCACATTGTTACTGTACCTATCATATTTCTCTGTTTGTTCATTATAACTATAGGTTGAGGCAAACATCTCTCTTGAGGAGTAAGCTACCCTTACATTGGTCGCTTCATCTCCCTGTAACTCACTGAGCTCTTCTTGGTTTAAAAATTGTAACTCTGGAACTGTTCCTTCAAGTGATATTCCATTTTCATCTGCACCTTTTTTGATATTGTCAAAAGAGATATAGGAGTTATGTGGTGCAACACGACTATCATCTCTCAAAAAAAGAGTTCCATCATAAGTCATTCCGTTTATATTATCGACTACGTTTGCTTGTAAAAGGCTTTTCGCTTCCGGACTCCAGCCATGAGCAACGAAAAACGCATCATATCCAGTACTTAAATCAATGTAGTAATCTCTTGCACTTCGAACCGGTCCAATGACAGCTGGTTGTTCACTCTGGTAAATGGCCAAAAATCTTGTTACATCCCCTTCAGCCAATACCTCATAAACAATGTCAGCAGCTTGCAAGCCTGATTGTGGTCTTGCTTTTGTGTGATTATTAATAATCACTCCAACAGGTCGCTGTGACACATCTTCATCCGTTTTAATTCCTGTTAACGGATACATATTTGCAGGTAGATCAGGATTCTCTTTTTCTGTTAGTCCTGGGTCATTTACTGGTTGTTCATCTACATGATTTTGTTTTGTGCTACAAGCAGTTAATACAACGAAAAGAGTAATGACGAAAAATAACATATTTCGTCTCATTCCTTGACACAACCTTTACTAAATAAATAATGGTTTTTACACTTTTATATTTTAACGCATTATTGACGGAAAGAGTACCATTTTATTCATCACATCATAAATTCCTTTTGGTGTAATTCGAATATATGGCAGATGAGTTGATGATAAAAACAATAATGTATAGATAGGATCGTTGAAGCGATAACCACGGTCACGTAATAAAGTCGTAAACTGTTTTTCTTCTATCACCAGTTCCTCAATAGGCTTGTTTGACATATGCCCTAAAAGTGGTAGAGGAATTTCATGAATTACTTGGTTGTCTTCAGCTAGGACAATTCCACCTCCAAGCTCCTTCATCCGTTTAAACGCAAGCAACATATCGCTTTTATCTTTCCCAATGACGATAATATCACCCGTACTAGAATAAGAGCTTGCTAGCCCAGACACCTTATGAGCAAAGCCTTTGATAATAGTATTTACACGCCAATTCCCCTTTTGATCAATAAGCATCAAGAAGCTCTCATCATGATTAGTAGCTAGCCTATGAGAAGACGCGTCCTTTGTCACCGAATACGGCTTCATAATTACGGCATTAACCATCTCCATTCCAAAAGGCATCGAGAATTGTAGATCATCAATTGATAAGTCCCAATCTAGCTTCAAGGCTGTGATGTCATGCTTTTGCCAGTTAATCATTGGACAGCTGTCGACTATTTGTTGTTCCTTCTTCACCCATCTCCCTTTTGCTAATACCGAAACAGGTGTTGGTTCATCAATTGCCTTTAAGAAATTTATATTAGCTACCCGACCAGTAGCAATATTCCCATGGAGATACTCGATATTATAGTATTTTGCAATATTAATAGAGGCCATATTATAAGCGTCAACAATTGGAACCCCTTTATCAATCGCAATCTTAATCAGTCGATCAATTATCCCTTCCTCATAAAACGAAGGTGGTGATCCATCTGTTGTAAAGAACATCTTGTCATATTGATCAACACCAAGCTCATGGATTTCATCAAGAATTGTAGGTAAATCTGGACGAATCGATGAGTAGCGTAGAGAGGTAGTGTACCCCTGTAATAATCGTTTTAATACATCCTCTCCAGTCATCGATTCATGATCACAATCAGCTCCAAGAAGCATCAGCTTAGCTAATGTCTTTTCAGACGCTCCTGGAAAATGGCCCTCAATTTGCTTTCTCATTCGCTTCGTTTCTTGAATCCAATGAAGCATTAAATCATCACCATCAAGAAGCTTTGGCCACCCTGTTAACTCTCCTCCCTGTAATACGGCATCATGCTCAAGCCATGACTTAATATTTGCATGAGAAAAAATCGTCTCTTCATCTTTAATCTCCGTCTGTGGGTCAAAACGACACCACCAATACATACTAACAGGAAGATTCCTTAACTCACTCATAAAAGAAAACGCTTTCTTTTTGTCCAAATGTAAAGCAAACGCCAAGTTATCATTAATAAGTGTTGTTGTCCCACTTTGTGATGCATATTGAGCAAAGCTATGGGGATTATATAATTGAGAAGGATGGACATGCGGTTCAATGTAGCCAGGAACTAAAAAGTACTTGCTGCAATCCACAATTTCACAGTTCTTAGTGTTCTCAGGTAGTTTATCACCAACATAGATGATTCTGTCTTCAAAGATCCAAATATGTGCTTTTATCCATTTTTTTAATATTTGATTTAAGTACATTGCATTTTTTAATAGTAAAGTTGGTGCTAATTTTCCATCTATAACTGAAACATGCTCTCTGATTTTTTTGTTTTTCCATCGATAGCGTTGATCAAGCATGAGATTTCCTCCTAAAATGAATACGTTTACATTATCGTACCACAATCTATGATTTAACGCATTAAAGACGCGTCACAAAACGATTACATTTATGTTAAATTTCGCCAAAAGGATGATGACAATGAAACCGAATATTGGAATTGTAAATGCTTTACTTCGAATTACTTGCGGCTTTACGATGGTTGCATGGGCAACAGCCAAAATGGTGAAGTACCCATGGAGAGATCGATATCTAATTGCTGCAATCCTCGGTGGAATGAAAATTGGAGAAGGAATAACAAAGTATTGCCCTATTGTAGCCCTATTTGAAAACCAACAAGGGCCAAAAGAAAATCAACAACAAACACCTCATACACATCAGACGGCTCCAACATTTAATCCCATCAGATAATAAAGGTGCCTGGTACCAATAGAAATGTACCAGGCACTTCACGAAAAGAAAGGAGGATTAACTTGTTAGAATATATCATCGATATGTCCTATGTTCTCATCTCACTGATAGGTGGAATTATCGCTATTTTGTTTGTTTATATTAAGAAAAGACGTGTGAAATAGCCTTATGTCCAATATCTGTACGGTAAAATAAATCCTCACACTTAACTTTTTTAATTTCACGATAAACCGTATCCTGTGCATCCTTTAAATCTGTTCCTTTTGAAACCAATGCTAGGACTCTACCACCATTTGTTGTGAATTTCCCATCAACAACAGACGTTCCCGCATGAAACATCATCGTTTCATCTGTAAATCCGTCGATACCCAAAATGACAGCACCTTTTTCATACTCATTTGGATAGCCCTTTGCTGCAAGAACCACTCCGACTACAGCATCTTTGCTCCACTCTAATGCTACTTCTTGCCCCTGTAATAGCTTCATCAACACATCGACTAAATCATTCTCAAGTCTTGGTAATACTACTTGAGTCTCAGGGTCACCAAAGCGTGCATTAAATTCAATCACCTTAATTCCATCTTTTGTAAGCATCAAGCCTGCATATAAAATCCCAGTAAAGCTTCGGTCTTCAGCAATCATCGCTTCCACCGTTGGTTGCAAAATCGTTTGAATAGCTTCTTCTACCACTTGGTCCGAAATTTGTGGAACAGGTGAGTACGCGCCCATTCCTCCTGTATTAGGACCTTCGTCATTGTCAAAAGCACGTTTATGGTCTTGAGAAATCACCATTGGATAGACCTTGTTCCCATGAACAAAAGCCATCAGTGAAAACTCTTCTCCTTCTAAGTACTCCTCAATAACAACTTGAGTACTTGCTGCTCCAAATTTCGCTTCCTCCATCATTTCATGAAGGCTACTAAGTGCTTCTTCTTTTGTCATCGCAACAATGACACCTTTTCCTGCCGCTAAGCCATCCGCCTTAATAACAATTGGAGCACCCTTATCTTTAATATATGCTCTTGCCGCATCAAAAGAAGTAAAAGTTTCATAGCTAGCAGTAGGAATGTGATATTTTTTCATTAAATCCTTCGCAAAAGATTTGCTTCCCTCTAAAACGGCAGCTTCCTTTGATGGACCAAATATCAATAAACCTTCTTCTTGAAAACGATTGACGATCCCCTGACTTAATGGAACCTCAGGTCCAACAATCGTCAATCCAACCTCATTATCTTTGGCAAATTGGATCAACGCATCAAAATCTACTTCATCGATATTAATGGTTGTTGCTACATCCTCCATCCCCGGATTTCCGGGAGCTACAAAGATGGTTTCAACTTGTTCACTTTGAGCAGCCTTCCAGGCAATCGTATGCTCTCTTCCGCCTCGACCAACAACTAGTACATTCATGCATGTCACCTCGCATTCTTAATGTTTAAAATGACGTACCCCAGTAAATACCATTGTTATTCCATATTCATCAGCTTTTTTAATAGAATCTTCATCACGAATTGATCCACCTGGCTGAATGATCGCAGTTACACCCGCTTTTGCGGCCGCTTCAACAGTATCATCCATTGGGAAAAATGCATCCGAACCTAGTGCAGCTCCATTCGCTTTCTCTCCCGCTTGAGTGAGAGCAATGTTCGCAGCACCCACACGGTTCATTTGTCCCGCACCAACACCAATCGTCATACCATCTTTTGCTAAGACAATCGCATTTGATTTCACATGCTTCACAACACTCCATGCAAGCTTCAAATTTTCCCACTCTTTTTCAGTTGGCTCACGCTTTGTCGGGATGGAAATCGTCGCATCTTCTAATGAAAGAATATCCTCATCCTGAACAAGTAATCCCCCTTGAACAGATGTTAAGCTTTTCTCAACCTTAGCTGCTGTCGTAAAGTCAATCGTTAATAAACGAATATTTTTCTTTGATGATAGAACTTCAAGTGCTTTTTCAGTGAATGCAGGTGCTATGACAATTTCTAAGAAAATTTCATGTAATTTAGACGCAGTTTCTTCATCCACTTCTCCATTAAGTGCAACAATGCCACCAAAAATAGATGTTGGATCTGCTTCAAACGCTTTATCAAATGCTTCCTTAATTGTTGTACCTACTCCAACTCCACAAGGGTTCATATGCTTCACTGCAACCGCAGCTGGTTCTGAGAATTCTTTAACAATTTGAAGTGCTGCATTCGCATCATTAATATTATTATAAGAAAGCTCTTTCCCATGTAATTGAGTTGCTGCTGCAATTGAAAATACAGACCCCAATGGTTTCTTATAGAAAGCAGCCTTTTGATGTGGATTTTCTCCATATCGTAGGTCCTGCTTCTTCTCAAACGTTACTGTATAGGATTCTGGACTTTCTTCACCTGTCATAGCCGTTAAGTACTCAGCAATAACCGCATCATATGCAGCCGTATGACGGAATACTTTTGCTCCTAGACGACGTTTTGTGTCAGCAGTAACTTCTCCTTGCTCATTTAATTCTGCTAAAACCGTATCATAATCAGCAGGATCAACTACAACTGTCACAGATTGGTGATTCTTCGCTGCTGATCGAAGCATGGAAGGTCCACCAATATCAATATTTTCAATTGCATCTGCAAATTCTACATCTGGCTTCGAAATCGTTTGTTGGAAAGGATAGAGATTTACGACAACAAGATCAATTGGTGTGATATCATGCTGAGCTAATGTGCTCATATGCTCTTCATTATCACGTACCGCTAATAATCCACCATGAATATTAGGGTGAAGTGTTTTTACACGGCCATCCATGATCTCAGGAAAACCAGTTACTTCTGATATCCCGATCACATCAATTCCATTTTCCTCAAGTGTACTCTTTGTTCCACCAGTTGATATAACCTCAACACCTTGCTCAATTAATGCTTTAACAAATGGTACAATGCCTTCTTTATTGGATACACTTACAAGTGCTCTTTTTATTGTCATGTCATACTCTCTCCTACTAGGTGATTTTTGTTACCCGACAGCTATCTCTTTAAGTAGACTCTGTAAAGTCTCTGGATAAAAGATATGCTCAACTTCATGAACCTTCTGTTCTAATCGTTCTAACGTATCATCCTGCTCAATTTCAATCGTCCTTTGAGCAATGATTGGACCAGTATCCATACCTTCATCTACGAAATGAATCGTGACCCCAGTTGTTTTCACGCCTGCTCTATAGGCCTGACCGATCGCATCCTTCCCTGGAAAATCAGGTAAGAATGAGGGATGGATATTCACAATCTGATTTGGATACGCTGCTAATAAAGTCTGATCGATTAACCTCATATAGCCAGCCAACACAACTAGGTCAATCTCTAGTTTAGTTAATCTCTCAACTATTAAAGTCTCAAATTCTACCTTGCTCGCAAATTCCTTCGCTGAAAAAACAAAGGTATCCACTCCCGCACTCTCTGCACGTTCAATCACCTTTGCTCCCGGCTTATCACAAACAAGTAAGGTGATTTCTGCATCAAGAGTCCCTTCACGGACAGCATCTAAAATCGCTTGAAAGTTCGTTCCGCTCCCAGAAGCGAAGACGGCTAGCTTCTTCATGAAAGACGTCCTCCACCAAAGCTTATTCCTTCGCCTTCTGTCGTGCGGCCAACAATAAATGCTTTTTCACCATTTTCTTCAAGGATTTGAATAATTTCTGGCATAGAATCTTCACTCACAGCTAAAACCATTCCGATACCCATATTAAAAATATTGAACATTTCCTTCTTATCTAATTTCCCTGCTTCCTCAAGCAAATCAAAGATGGCTGGAATCGGCCATGAACCAAAATCGATCTCTGCTCCGATACCTGCTGGTAGCATACGTGGAATATTTTCAATAAATCCACCACCTGTGATATGAGACATTCCTTTGACATCATGTTTTTTCAGTACTTCTAATAATGGCTTCACATAAATCTTAGTTGGACGAAGTAGTTCTTCACCTAATGATAGCTCTAATTCTCCATACTTTTGATGTAAATCAAGCTTAGCATCCTCTAAAAGCACCTTACGAACAAGAGAGTATCCATTACTATGAATACCACTAGATGATAAACCAATTAACACATCACCTGGTTGAATAGACTCACCAGTTATTAACTTAGACTTCTCAGCAACACCGACTGTGAATCCAGCCAAATCATACTCATCCTCACTATAGAGTCCAGGCATTTCAGCTGTTTCTCCACCGATAAGAGCACATCCCGCCATTTCACATCCATCTGCAATTCCCTTGACGATGCTCTCAATTTTCTCAGGAACAGCCTTTCCACATGCGATATAATCTAGAAAATATAAAGGCTCTGCACCTTGTACAACGATATCATTTACACACATCGCAACCGCATCAATACCGATTGTGTCATGCTTATCCATCATAAAAGCCAGCATTAGCTTTGTCCCAACACCATCCGTACCAGAAACTAGGACAGGTTCCTTCACATTTACCTTAGAAAGGTCAAACATGCCTCCAAATCCACCAAGACCACCAAGAACCTCAGGACGGATTGTCCGCTTTACATGCTTTTTCATTCTCGTTACAGCTTCATAACCAGCTTCAATATCTACTCCAGCTTGCTTATAAGCGTTAGCCATTCTATATCCTCCTAAGTTAAGACAAATTCCTCTGATTTCTTACGCCTTTTCATGTGGAAGTACCGTGTCAGGATAAATATCTGTTGGGTATTTCCCAGTGAAGCAAGCCATACATTGGCCACGATATTCACCTTCATCATCTCTTCCAATTGCATCGACTAAGCCCTGTTCACTTAAGAACACGAGCGAATCTGCTCCGATAATTTTACGCATTTCTTCTACAGAATGAGATGACGCAATTAGTTCTTCATGAGTTGACGTATCAATCCCATAGAAACAAGGATTTTTTATTGGCGGTGAACTGATTCTTACATGAACCTCAGTTGCCCCAGCTTCTCTTAACATTGACACGATTCGACGACTTGTTGTTCCACGAACAATCGAATCATCAACCATGACCACACGCTTCCCTTCAACAACCCCTCTTACTGGTGAGAGCTTCATTTTGACCCCTTGCTCACGAAGTGATTGTGAAGGTTGGATAAAGGTACGTCCCACATAGCGGTTTTTAATCAATCCTAGTTCATAAGGAATACCTGATGCCTCAGCAAATCCGATCGCCGCTGACATGCTTGAATCAGGGACACCTGTAACAACATCCGCCTCAATAACAGCTTCATGGGCAAGCTTCTTCCCCAAACTCTTTCGTGCTGTGTGTATATTGATGCCACCGATATCGCTATCAGGTCTTGAAAAATAGATATATTCCATGCTACAGATGGCACGGTTCGTATTACGTGAGAAGAATTCAGAGTGAATGCCCTCGTCATTAATAATCAAGAATTCTCCAGGTTCAACATCACGGATATAATCAGCACCAACAACATCAAATGCACAGGTTTCCGAAGCAACTACATACGCATCTCCTAATCGACCAAGTGACAATGGGCGCAGACCATTAGGATCAAGTGCAACCATCATTTTTTTCTCTGTCATTAGAATAAATGCATACGCACCCTTTAACATCGTTAATGCATTTTTAACTCGGTCATGGATTTTGGTATAACCACTTCTTCTTGTTAAGTGAGCAAGCACCTCTGTATCAGAAGTCGTTTGAAATATACTTCCTTGATGCTCTAACTGATGCTTCAAGTCATTTGCATTGACTAGATTTCCGTTATGAGCAATCGCTAGCCCTCCCACTTGAGAGTGAAATAGTAGTGGCTGCACATTTTCAATGCCCCCGCCACCCGCAGTTGCATATCTTACATGACCAATAGCCGCTTTTCCTTTCAAGTCCTCGATTTGACCACCAGCGAAGACTTCAGTAACAAGCCCTTCACCTTTATGAGCTTTTAATTTCTCTCCATTACTTACAACGATTCCTGCACCCTCTTGACCGCGATGCTGTAAGCTATGAAGTCCATAATACGTAATTTGTGCAGCATCTGGGTGACCCCAGATGCCAAATATCCCACATTCTTCATTTAAGCCTTTGAGTTCAGCAAGCATGGGATAGCCCCTTTCCAAGCAGCACGTAACTCCTCAACAGTATTGTTGATAAGCTCGTTACCTTCACTGTTTACAATTACTAAGTCTGCGTGATTCGTTACTTCTCCAATAAGCTCTGCTTCTACTAATTGCTCGAAACGCTCTTTATTTTCAGGCTTAACTGAAACAAGGAAGCGTGATTGTGTTTCACTAAATAATTCTGCTAATACTTCACCTTGAACCGTTACACGTGCTCCAAGACCTTTTGCACTAAATGTCGATTCTGCTAAAGCAACTGCAAGGCCACCTTCAGCTAAATCATGTGCTGAAGCTACTACTCCTGCTCGAATTGCAGTTAATAAGCGTTTTTGACGATCTCTTTCAATCTCTAAATCTAGTGTTGGTGCTTGACCAAAGATCTCACCATGAACTAACTTTTGAAGCTCACTTCCACCAAATTCTGCCTTTGCTTCACCGATCACATAGATCAGATCACCAGATGCTTTGAATTCCTGAGTTGTAATATGAGAAGGATCCGTGATTAAACCAACCATTCCAATAACAGGTGTTGGGTAAATCGCTACTCCATTTGTTTCATTGTATAAAGAAACATTTCCGCCAATTACAGGAGCGTTAAGGGCAAGACATGCTTCACTGATTCCATCAGCCGCTTGCTCGATTTGCCAGAAGATTTCTGGCTTTTCTGGATTTCCGAAATTTAAGTTATCTGTAATTGCAAGTGGCTCTCCACCTGAGCAGACAATGTTACGTGCTGCTTCACTTACAGCAATTTTCCCACCAACTAGTGGATCTAAATATAGATAACGAGAGTTACAATCTGTTGTCATTGCAAGAGATTTCTGTGTCCCACGAATACGAACAACTGCCGCATCAGAACCTGGTGCAACCACTGTATTCGTACGAACCATATAGTCATATTGATCATAGACCCATTCTTTGCTAGCAATTGTAGGCTGTGATAACAGCTTCACTAACGTTTCGTTATAATCTTCTACTTTTGGTGCTGCTACTTCCATCGCTTGAAACTCGCGATAATACGCTGGTTCAGCAGAAGGCTTATGATACACAGGAGCATCTTCAGCAAGTGCATCTACTGGTACATCAGCAATCACTTCACCTTTGTGAAGGAGACGTAGACGCTTATCATCTGTTACAACCCCAATAGCAACTGCCTCAAGGTCATACTTTTCAACGATGTCCTGAATTTCCTGCTCTCTTCCTTTTTCAACAACGATTAACATACGCTCTTGTGATTCTGACAGCATCATTTCATAGCCTGTCATCCCTGTTTCACGCTGTGGAACAAGGTCCAGGTTCATTTCAATACCTGAGCCTGCTTTACTTGCCATTTCAGCTGAGGAACTAGTAAGACCCGCTGCACCCATATCCTGAATTCCAACCATTGCATCACATTTTACAAGTTCTAAGCATGCTTCTAGTAATAATTTCTCCATAAAAGGATCTCCAACCTGAACAGCTGGACGTTTTGCATCTGAATCCTCAGATAACTCCTCAGAAGCAAATGTCGCACCATGAATTCCGTCACGACCTGTTTTTGCCCCGATATACATAACAGTGTTACCTACACCTTTTGCTTGACCCTTTTTAATATCCTCGTGGTTAATTAATCCCACACACATTGCATTCACTAATGGATTTCCTTCATAAGAAGGATCGAACTGGATTTCTCCACCAACAGTCGGAATTCCAATACAGTTTCCATAGCCAGCAATTCCTGCCACTACTTCCTCAAACAAGTATTTCACGCGTGGAGAAGTCAACTCTCCAAAACGTAGTGAATTTAATAGTGCAATCGGTCTTGCACCCATTGAAAATACATCGCGAATGATACCACCTACACCTGTTGCAGCACCTTGATATGGCTCAATTGCTGAAGGGTGGTTATGGCTCTCAATTTTGAATACAACCGCTTGATTATCACCGATATCAACAATTCCAGCACCTTCACCAGGACCTTGAAGAACCTTCTCTCCAGTCACTGGGAACTTCTTCAATACTGGCTTTGAGTTTTTATAACTACAATGCTCAGACCACATCACAGAGAATAGACCTGTTTCGGTGTAGTTTGGTGTGCGACCAATGATTGATTCGATTAATGCGAATTCTTCATCACTTAATCCCATCTCACGGTATATTTTTTCAGATTTCACTAACTCTGCACTTGGTTCAAGAAGTAACGACATTCGTAGATAACCTCCATTGTTTTACAATTGATTTAAATAGCTTTAATCCATCGGCACTTCCTAGAAGTCTGTCTACCGCACGCTCTGGATGTGGCATCATCCCAAGAACATTACCTTTTTCATTCATGATTCCAGCAATATCACTTAAGCTTCCGTTTGGATTATTCTTATATTTGAAGACAATTTGGTTGTTTTTCTCTAATAAACTCAATGTCTCATTATCACAGTAATAATTCCCTTCACCATGAGCGATTGGAACCTGAATCACTTCGCCTTTTTCATATTCAGCGGAGAACATTGTTTCATTGTTTTCTACGACTAATTCAGTCGGACGACACATGAATTTAAGGTTTTCATTACGTCTCATAGCCCCTGGTAATAATCCAGCCTCTAATAAGATCTGGAATCCATTACACACACCAAGAACTGGCTTTCCTTCCTCAGCTGCTTTTACGATGGCATTCATAACATTTGAAAAACGAGCGATTGCTCCTGTACGAAGGTAATCCCCATAAGAGAATCCACCAGGTAAAAGAATCCCATCAAACGAATCTAAATTGTCGGCATCATGCCAGACATACTCGACCTCTTCACCAAGTTCATCCTTAATCGCATGATACATATCTACATCACAGTTAGAGCCTGGAAACACGATGACTGCAAATTTCACTGTGCGACAACCTCCTCAACTTCATAACGGTAGTCTTCAATCACTGTATTTGCTAGTAATTTCTCACAAAGCTCAGTTACCACTTCATTAATATCACGACTAGATTTTTCAATCGTAAGTTCCATATATTTTCCGATTCGAACATCAACAACTTCATTATAGGATAAACTGTGTAAAGAACCCTTCACCGCTGTTCCTTGTGGATCTAACACACTCTCTCTTAATGTTACATATACTTTTACTTTATACATGCTGCCCGCCTCCTAATCGTGATAATACCTTTGTGTATGCCTCTGTTAAACTACCAATATTTCTACGAAATACATCTTTATCAAACTTCTCATTTGTATCCATGTCCCATAGACGACAAGTATCTGGAGAAATTTCATCCGCTAATAAAATGGCCCCTTCATTAGTTAGCCCAAACTCAAGCTTGAAATCTACTAATCTCACATTGCTTTCTAGGAAATGTGTCTTTAATACCTCATTAATTTGCAATGCTTTTTCTTTTAACACTTGTACCTGCTCTGGAGTTGCTGCTTTTAAAATCTCAATATGATCTTCAGTAATCAGTGGGTCGCCTAAATCATCGTTTTTATAATAAAACTCAACAAATGGTTGTTCTAGCTTTCTTCCTTCTTCAATACCTAAGCGAGTAGCTAAGCTACCAGCAATAATATTTCGAACGACAACCTCTAATGGAATAATCGTTACTTGCTTAACAAGCTGCTCTGTATCCGAAATCTTCTGAATAAAATGACTCTCGATCCCCGCTTGTTGAAGCTTTTCAAATAGCAAGCTAGTAATCTCGTTATTTAAACGACCTTTACCAGTTATCTCTTCTTTTTTCTCTCCATTAAAAGCTGTTGCACTATCCTTATATTGAATCCAAACGATATCCTCTTCATTTGTACGATAAATTCTCTTCGCTTTACCTTCATAAAGTAATTCTAGCTTTTCCATGATCCAAAAGCCCCCTAGGACAAGTTATAGTGGAGAGGTCTCACACAAGTTCGACCTCTCAAGATTTCTTTTAAAGACCTAGTCTATCGAAAATCATATCCACATGCTTGATATGGTAGTTATAGTCAAAGCAATCATCAATTTGTGTTGGAGTTAAGCGATCTGTGATTTTTTCTTCGGCTTCAATTAATTGACGGAATGGTACTTGCTTTTCCCAAGCTTCCATTGCCTTCGGTTGTACTGTATCGTACGCTTCCTCACGAGTTAACCCTGCATCAATCAATGCTAACAGAACACGTTGTGAGTAAATTAAACCAAGGGTACGATCCATGTTTCTCTTCATGTTCTCTGGATATACTGTTAAGTTTTTGATGATATTTCCAAAACGATTTAACATGTAGTTAAGTGCAATCGTTGCATCTGGTAAGATAATTCTCTCTGCAGATGAATGTGAGATATCACGTTCATGCCATAGTGGCACATTTTCATAAGCAGTTAACATATATCCACGAATGACACGAGCAAGACCTGTCATATTCTCAGATCCAATTGGATTACGCTTATGAGGCATAGCAGATGAACCCTTTTGTCCTTTTGCAAAGAACTCCTCCACTTCACGTGTTTCACTCTTTTGTAAGCCACGTACCTCTACTGCAAATTTCTCAATTGAAGTAGCTACTAATGCAAGAGTAGCCATATACTCAGCATGACGATCACGCTGTAAGGTCTGTGTTGAAATCGGTGCTGGTTTAATTCCAAGCTTTGTACATACAAATTCTTCTACAAATGGATCGATATTTGCATAGGTTCCAACTGCACCAGAGATTTTTCCATACTGTACACCATCAGCCGCTTGCTTGAAACGCTCTAAATTACGTTTCATTTCCTCATGCCATAATGCAAGCTTCAAACCAAATGTTGTTGGCTCAGCATGCACACCATGCGTACGTCCCATCATCACTGTATGCTTATGTTCGCGAGCCTTATTAGCTAGGATTTCAACAAAGTTCTCGATATCCTTCACTAGGATGTCATTTGCTTGCTTTAATAGATAAGAAAGAGCAGTATCAACAACATCGGTTGACGTTAATCCATAATGAACCCACTTTCTTTCTTCACCAAGTGTTTCAGAAACTGCACGTGTAAATGCAACAACATCATGTCTTGTTTCTTGTTCAATTTCAAAAATGCGGTCGATATTGAAAGATGCATTTTTACGAATTAATGCAACGTCTTCTTTTGGAATATCTCCTAACTCTGCCCATGCCTCACATGCTAGAATTTCTACCTCTAGCCATGCATTAAAGCGGTTTTCCTCTGTCCAAATTGCACCCATTTCAGGTCTTGTATAACGTTCAATCATTTTTTGTCCTCCGATTTCTTTCATCAACTTTGTCAGAAAATCTTACATTTATCTGCACCATATATCGATTCTTTCTAGTTTTTGAAATACCTCATCAACAGTATTTCCCAAAATATTGATGTGTCCCATTTTTCTTTTTACTTTCGCTTCTTTTTTTCCATATAAATGAAGCTTTGCTGAAGAGGAGATCTTCACAATCTCTAATGTTTCTTCCATATGTTCACCAAGGATATTCACCATAACTACTGGACGTAGCAAAGTTGTCTCTCCTAGTGGCAAATTACATACAGAACGAATATGCTGTTCAAACTGAGATGTCTCACATGCATCAATCGTATAATGACCTGAATTATGAGGTCTTGGCGCAAGTTCATTAATATAAATTTCTCCATCTCTTGTTACAAACATCTCAACAGCAAGTGTACCAACTAATTCAAACGTGTTTGCTAGCTTCATCGCCATTTCAATAGCATGTTCCTCTACCTCAGGAGTAATCCTAGCTGGTACAATCGTTTGCTGTAAAATATTTTCATGATGGATATTTTCAGCGACTGGAAATGTCTTTACTTCCCCTACAGGATTCCTTGTAACAATCACTGATACTTCTTTTTCAAAAGGTATCCACGCTTCTAAAATACAAGCTCCAACTTCTAAAAGCTTTGCAGCAGAGTCAATTTCCTTTACCGATTTAATAACGAATTGTCCTTTGCCATCATACCCACCACGTCTTGTCTTTAACACACAAGGTGTTCCAAGCTGCTCTATCCCCGTTCTCAGATCCTGAATCGTATCAATTAATTGATAAGGTGCAACTTCTGCTCCTGCATCACTAATTGCTTGCTTTTCAAAGCCACGATCCTGAGTAATCTTTAACAGCTTGCTTCCTTGTGGTAAATTCGCATGACTCTCTAGCCACGCAAGTGCTTCATAATCAATATTTTCAAACTCATAGGTAATGACATCACTTAATGATGATAGTTTCTTAATCGCCTCTAAATCATCGTAATCGGCAAGAATTTGTTGATCTGCAACTTGACCACATGGTGAATTAGGGGTTGGATCAAGAACCACAACATCATATCCCATTTCCTTAGCAGAAATTGTCATCATTCTCCCTAACTGACCGCCACCTATGATCCCTATCGTTTTACCAGGTAATAGTTGATTAGACAAGCTCTTCACTACTTTCTAATACTTTATTTCTAGTAGACTCTCTTCTTTCTACTAGCTTGTCATCCCACTCTCTGAATTGTGTTCCAAGAATAGATGCAGCTAGCAGACCAGCATTCGTTGCCCCTGCTTTTCCGATTGCCACTGTTGCCACTGGTACGCCTCCGGGCATTTGAGCAATCGATAATAAAGAGTCTAAACCATTTAATGCTTTTGATTGAATCGGAATACCTATAACAGGTAATGTCGTTTTCGCCGCAACCATTCCTGGTAAATGGGCAGCACCACCAGCACCAGCAACAATAACCTTTATCCCCCGTTCCTTTGCAGCTTCTGCATATTCAAACATATAATCAGGTGTTCGATGTGCTGATACTACTTTCTTTTCATAAGGAATATTAAGTTCATCTAGAATATCACAAGTGTGTTTCATCGTTTCCCAATCGGATGTACTTCCCATTATAACGCCAACAAGCGGATTCATTGATTTCCTCCCATTATTACCTTCTTTGCATTAAAAAAGCCCATAGCAGAACGTTCCCCTAAAAAAAGAGAAAGCAATTCTACCTGGGCAGATTATTAGACAGATTTGCCAAATCTACAGGCTTTGAACGATTACTTTCCCTCATAGTCCAACAATTTACGGTCGTCGGGTAGAAACTTATGGGCCATATTCCCAAGATTATATGAGGTAATCATCTAATTAACTAACATTATCTTATCAATTTTCCAAACTCATTGTCAACTAATAATCGAACAATGATAAATGATTATCATTCAATGTTCGTGTTTTACTCAAGTTTTCCTTCAAATATTATTTTTCTACCACATGGCTCAACCTCAATTGTTCCATTTCGTTCAACCTCTTGAAAAATCGGCTCCTCCATTCTTCGTACTGGAGTATACCCTTCCTTCTTCATTCGTTCGATACATTGATCAATCGTCTCATTCTTTTCTACTTCAAATTTGAGTTTTGTTTTTTTCGTCATTGATTTAATTTCCCTTTCTTCACCGCTTTCACCCAGAACCCCCCGTGAATGGTTTTCGGTTCATATGCAATAATAAATGCTCTTGGATCGAGCTCCTTTATCGTATGGTACAGCTTTAATTCATACTTTCTAGGCGTCAGGATTTGCATAGACTGTCGTTCACCCTCTAAACCCTGGGCAGCCCACGTCGTTACCCCGTATCCTTTTTCTCTTATCAACTTAGGGAGGTCCCGATTCACCTGATCTGTAATAACATTGACTGTAATATAACCAAGAGCCAGCTTTTCTTCAATTTTCATTCCAACTATGACACCGATTCCGTATCCAACCGCATAAGCCACTAAATTCTGTATTTGATTTAAATTATCCAATACTAATCCTAAACCAATAACATAAATAACTACCTCAATCGTACTTATAAAAGCAGCTAAATAACGCTGTCCTTTTAACGTCAAAATCATACGAATCGTAAAAAACGAAACATAAACAATATTAATAACCAATATGATGATCACCATCATAATACTATTTTGTAACACAACGTTTCCCTCCATTGCCCGAGTTCCTATCCTTATCCTTCCCGAAGTTTCACATAAAAAAACGGACTCAGGCTTATTCTCACTTTGGATAAAGACCTATAAGAATTAATATTACTAAATTTCTTTTTATAAATAAACTGGTTTTACTTCATATTTAGTTATATATCACAAGCACATCTTTGTATTCATATCATATGATGGAACAGCCTAAACTACAGGGAGTGTCACATAGATGAATATGGATCAATTCAAACATATGCATGATTGGAGAAAGCAATGGGATGGTTTTTTTGGAGATTCGTTCTGGAAAGGCTTCGAACCAATGATGAACAATGTAACCTCACAAGTAAATCTCTACAAATCTGAAAATGAACTACTTGTCGTTATGAGTATACCTGGATTAGAAAATGTAGATAATCTCGATTTATTTGTGCAATATCAAACATTAGAAGTCCGTGGAAAAGTGAACCTTCGTTTCAAAGGGTTCGAACTGGTTGAGGAGGGAATTTTTCAAGGAGAATTCGAGCGAGTAGTCCAACTACCATTCCCAGTCAGAGAAGACCGAATAGACGCAAGCTACCATAATGGATTATTAATCATACATTTACACAAACGTATTCCTGATGATAATCGAAAAAAAATCGCTATTAAGAAGATAGATGAGTAAATGTTGGTATTAGTTAGGGTCAGGGTTTAGTGCTGGTATTATAAAGCACTGACCTTTTTTATGTATTCTATTAGGGCATTTTTGAGGGGAGTTGGTTTTATTTTGTCTTATTGAATGACTTTATTGGACAGTTTTCTGGTCGATTGTTTTTGTTTTGTCTTATTGGTGAGCTAATAAGACAGTTCTTTCGGGGGGGTGTTCTTGCTTTGTCCTATTGGATGCCACTACAGGACACTTCGATTGGGATTTGCTCTTGTTTTGTCTTATTGGATGCTCTAACAGGACAATTCACTCGGGGTTTGCTCTTGCTTTGTCCCATTGGATGACCCAACAGGACACTTCACTCGGGATTTGCTCTTGTTTTGTCTCATTGGATGCCACTACAGGACATTTCAATTGGGATTTGCTATTGTTTTGTCCTATTGGATGCCACAACAGGACACTTCGATTGGGATTTGCTCTTGCTTTGTCTTATTGGATGACCCAACACGACAGTTCACTCGGGGTTTGCTCTTGCTTTGTCCCATTGGATGCCACTACAGGACATTTCAATTGGGATTTGCTATTGCTTTGTCTTATTGGATGACCCAATAGGACAATTCGATTGGGATTTGCTCTTGCTTTGTCTTATTGGATGACCCAATAGGACAATTCGTTGGGATTTGCTCTTGTTTTGTCCTATTGGATGTCACAACAGGACAATTCACTCTGGATTTGCTCTTGTTTTGTCTCATTGGAAGCCACTACAGTACATTTCAATTGGGATTTGATCTTGTTTTGTCCCATTGGATGACCCAACAGGACAATTCACTCGGGATTTGCTCTTGTTTTGTCCTATTGGATTACCTAATAGGACATTTCACCCAGCGTTTACTCTAGTTTTGTCTCATTAGATGCCACTACAGGACACTTCGGCTGTTCTTTATTCTTGTTTTGTCCCATTGGATGCACCAACAGGACACTTTGCTCGGGATTTGCACTTGCTTTGTCCTATTGGATGCTCTAATTGGAAAGTTCAATTGGTCTTTGCTCCTGTTTTGTCTTATTGGATACCTCAACAGAACACTTCTCTTGTTCTTTATCTTGCTTTGTCCTTTTAATATCCTTAAAAGATAATAAGTTAAAACACAAAAAAGACCAGTCCCAAAAGGAACTGATCTTTTATCTTGCCTAGCGACGTCCTACTCTCACAGGGGGAGTCCCCCAACTACCATCGGCGCTGAAGAGCTTAACTTCCGTGTTCGGTATGGGAACGGGTGTGACCTCTTCGCCAAAATCACTAGACTTATGAAGATTCGCACCTTCAAAACTAGATAACAGAGAACAATTTACATTCATTTTTTTGAATCTAGCTCCAGAAGCTATTTTTAACAGCTTCTTCGGCTTTTTGTGGTTAAGTCCTCGATCTATTAGTATCAGTCAGCTCCACACGTCGCCGCGCTTCCACCTCTGACCTATCAACCTCGTCATCTTCGAGGGATCTTACTAGCTTGCGCTATGGGAAATCTCATCTTGAGGGGGGCTTCATGCTTAGATGCTTTCAGCA
>NZ_JACYHA010000009.1 GCF_014837155.1 Litchfieldia stipae
TCACCCTCTCAGGTCGGCTACGCATCGTCGCCTTGGTGAGCCGTTACCTCACCAACTAGCTAATGCGCCGCGGGCCCATCTATAAGTGATAGCCGAAACCATCTTTTAAAATAGAACCATGTGGTTCTATTTATTATCCGGTATTAGCTCCGGTTTCCCGAAGTTATCCCAGTCTTATAGGCAGGTTGCCCACGTGTTACTCACCCGTCCGCCGCTAATCTTAGGGAGCAAGCTCCCTAAGATCCGCTCGACTTGCATGTATTAGGCACGCCGCCAGCGTTCATCCTGAGCCAGGATCAAACTCTCCAAAAAGAGTATTGATTGCTCAATAGTTTGTTACTTGATAAAACGTTGACGCTTGTTTATTGTGTTCAGTTTTCAAAGAACTTAATTGGAGCGGGTGATGAGAATCGAACTCACGACATCAGCTTGGAAGGCTGAGGTTTTACCATTAAACTACACCCGCATATTTATATTTTAAAACTGGTCGGGAAGACAGGATTCGAACCTGCGACCCCTTGGTCCCAAACCAAGTGCTCTACCAAGCTGAGCTACTTCCCGCAAATTTATATGGCGCGCCCGAAAGGAGTCGAACCCATAACCTTCTGATCCGTAGTCAGACGCTCTATCCAATTGAGCTACGGGCGCATTACTTAAATTAGCGACTTTTCTATAATAACACCATCAACTCAGCAAGTCAACAAGTTTTTTAAAAAAGTTTTAAAGAGTTTTTGGTGCGGTCGAGAAGACTCGAACTTCCACGGGATCAACTCCCACTAGGCCCTCAACCTAGCGCGTCTGCCATTCCGCCACGACCGCGAGTAAAGTGCGGGTGAAGGGACTCGAACCCCCACGTCAAAGACACTAGATCCTAAGTCTAGCGCGTCTGCCAATTCCGCCACACCCGCATACTATGAAAGTTCTTTTTGCAATGTGCAAAAAAATGGTGAGCCATGAAGGACTCGAACCTTCGACCCTCTGATTAAAAGTCAGATGCTCTACCGACTGAGCTAATGGCTCAAAATAAAATGAATTTTGATGTAGTACTCGGTTTTGTTTTTATGTTAAAGAAAGAGCATCTAGTGACGTCCCACTCTCAGAAAGCTTAATCAAGCAGCAGCTCGAGTGGTACTCTGTAGAGTCTCAGTGAAGCATATTCATTCGTGCTCTACCGACTGAGCTAATGGCTCAAAATAAAATGAATTTCGATGTAATACTCGGTTTTAACGAAATAAAATGGCTGGGCTAGCTGGATTCGAACCAACGCATGACGGAGTCAAAGTCCGTTGCCTTACCGCTTGGCTATAGCCCAATGAAGATGTTTCATGTATTGCTTCCTCAAAACCAAGAAACTCAATATTACATTATTATACTCTAACTTTCAAGAAGTATTTTTTAGTAATAATGGCGGTCCCGACCGGGATCGAACCGGCGATCTCCTGCGTGACAGGCAGGCATGTTAACCGCTACACCACGGGACCAAAATATATATAAATGGTGGAGGATGACGGGATCGAACCGCCGACCCCCTGCTTGTAAGGCAGGTGCTCTCCCAGCTGAGCTAATCCTCCTAATATAGAAGAGAAATGGGAGGTGAGCAATGATCACTCACTTCCCATGATTTATGACCCGTACGGGATTCGAACCCGTGTTACCGCCGTGAAAGGGCGGTGTCTTAACCGCTTGACCAACGGGCCATATGAAAATGATGGCGGAGAAGGAGGGATTTGAACCCTCGCGCCGCTTACGCGACCTACACCCTTAGCAGGGGCGCCTCTTCAGCCACTTGAGTACTTCCCCGTATGGCTCCACAGGTAGGACTCGAACCTACGACCGATCGGTTAACAGCCGATAGCTCTACCACTGAGCTACTGTGGAATAATAAGTTGTCTTACTTAAGACTCTTTTTATTATAGAAACAGCTTACTATCTTGTCAAGACTGTTTATATATTTTTAAATCTGCCGTTTTATGCGACGGCTTATATAATTTATCATATGTTAAAGTCAGAGTCAACTCATTGTTTAATTTCTTTTAATTTCCCTTTACACTTCCCACAGACATATCTGCTAGTATCTACTTTTCTCTTTCTAACATACCTTTGATGACACGCACTGCACTCATAGAGATATTGTGTCATGACTCTTCTTTTAGTTACTGAATCCAACGGTTTACAAAATCGTGGTGCATCAACTTTCTTCATAAGCTCACGAAAATCTCGATCGCGGTGTTTGTAGCCTTTTCCTTCTATATGTAAATGATAATGACATAGCTCGTGCTTGATTATACCTATTAACTCTTCTTCTCCACGCTCTACGTAATATTTAGGATTTAATTCAATGTCATGACTTCCAAGAAGGTATCTTCCACCTGTGGTTTGCAATCTATTATTGAATCTTGCTCTATGCCTAAAGGGTTTATTGAAATCACGAATCGATATCATTTCAACAAGCTCTTGTAACATTTTTTCATTCATTACTATCCCTCCAAAACCAAAACAACTGATTAGTCTTGTCTAATCACAAACAAATTCTACTCTCTTTCCACATTAGAACGCAAATTAAAAATAAGAAGAATGATTCTTAACCAGTTGACAAAAAATAAATGAACGGGACATCCCGCATTTGCATACACTACATATACACATACCCATTTAACTAAAAGGAGGTATGATACAATGCCCTCTTGGCTAAAGAACCAGATGCAACGCGCGTATTATGAGAAAAATCGATATCAAATAAAATTACTTAACCAATGCTGGTACTTTTATAGAAAGAAAAACTGCTCATAACAGCAAGCAGTTTTTCGAAGTTAAAGCACTGCTCATAAGCAGTGTTTTTTCTATTCACTTGGTGGAATCATTGACAATGCCACTCTTCCTTTTTTGGCATCGACATCCTCAATCCACACTTTCACAACATCCCCAACAGCTACTACCTCTAATGGATGCTTCACAAATCCTTTTTTCAACTTTGAAATGTGTACAAGGCCATCTTGCTTCACACCAATATCAACAAACGCCCCAAAATCAACCACATTTCGAACAGTACCTTCTAATTCCATTCCTTTTTGGAGATCTTCTAGCTGTAAGATATCCTTCTTAAGTAATGGCTTTGGCAATTCATCACGCGGATCTCTTGCCGGGCTAATGAGCGCATCGGTGATATCCTTCAATGTAATTTCACCAATATTCAATTCTGTTGCCACTTCCTCAATCGATAGTGCCGATAAAGCTTCCTTCAGCTTCTCACTCCCGATATCTTTAGTAGTTGCACCAAGCTTCTTCAGTAAGCTTTTAACCTCCGAATAGCTTTCAGGGTGAATCCCTGTACGGTCTAACGGCTCATCACCATCAACGATTCTTAAGAAACCGATACATTGCTCATAGGTTTTTGCACCTAGGCGAGGGATTCCTTTGAGCTCTTTACGGTTCGTGAATTTCCCCTTTTCCTCCCTTTGCTTAACAATATTATTTGCCACTGCTTTTGATAATCCTGATACATATTGTAATAGAGAAGGAGAAGCTGTATTTACATTCACCCCAACTTTGTTAACAACCGTTTCGACCACGAAGGTGAGGGAATCATTTAACTTCTTTTGTGATACATCATGCTGATACTGACCGACTCCAACTGATTTTGGATCAATTTTCACCAATTCAGCTAATGGGTCCTGAAGACGTCTCGAAATTGAAACCGCACTTCTTTCCTCTACCTGAAGATTAGGGAATTCTTCTCTAGCAATTTCAGACGCAGAATAGACACTTGCACCTGCTTCATTGACAATCAAATAGAAGATGTCTCGATCGATCTCTTTTAGAATCTCTGCAACAAATTGTTCTGATTCTCTTGAAGCTGTTCCATTTCCAATCGCAACCATCTCAACTTGATACTCTTGTATAATTTTCAGGAACTTGTCCTTTGCTTCAGCCTTTTTATTCACTGGTGGGTGAGGATAGATCACCTCAATCTTCAGAACCTTTCCTGTTTCATCAACAACTGCCAATTTACAGCCTGTTCGATAAGCTGGGTCCAAACCTAGCACAATCTTTCCTTTTAGTGGCGGCTGTAATAAAAGATTACGCAAGTTTTCTGAAAAAATATGAATAGCACGGTCTTCTCCCTTTTCAGTCAACTCTTTACGTATTTCACGTTCAATCGATGGCTCGATTAATCTCTTATAGCTATCTTCAATCGCTTCAATAATATATGGAACGACCTGAGAATGATCATTTTTAATGACTTTTCTTCGAAGATAATTTGTCATTCGGTCTGCGGGTGAAACGATTGATACTCGCAGCACATCCTCCTTCTCACCACGATTTAACGCAAGCACTCTATGTGGAACAATCTTATGTATTGGCTCTTTGTATTCATAATACATTTCATATACTTGCTTCTCATCCTTTTCCTTGTCCTTCACGCTTGTTTCAATCGTGCCTTTTGAAAAGGTTTCTTGGCGGATATATTGTCTGAATGATGGCTCGTCCGCAATCCATTCAGCAATAATGTCCTTTGCTCCTTGTGTGGCATCCTCCACTGTTAATACTTCTTTTTCTTCAGAAATAAACCCAGCTGCATACTCTTCTACATTCGCGTTTTTCGGAAAAGTATAGAACCATTCAGCAAGTGGCTCTAATCCTTTCTCCTTTGCAACGGTTGCCTTTGTTCGTCTTTTCTGTTTATAAGGTCGATAGAGATCTTCAACTTGCTGAAGCTTTGTTGCTGCAACGATATCTTTGTTAAGTTCCTCAGTTAATTTCCCTTGTTCAGCAATAAGACGGATAACCTCTTCTTTTCTTGCTTCTAAATTCTGCATGTACTGCCATTTGTCTTGAATATCTTTAATTTGCACCTCGTCTAGTGACCCTGTCACTTCCTTACGATATCGTGCAATAAACGGGACTGTATTTCCTTCATTTAATAATGAAATAACATTTTGAACTTGTTTTTTAGTAATGTTTAACTCAGTAGCTATGATGTGAACAAGACGATCATCTTTTTCTAATGTTTGAACCAATCTAGTTTCCTCCTACTTAAATCAACTTTCAGCCTATCCTATTATTTTAACAAATGCTTCAATATATTTGTAGCTAAGTCAATTTTTTCAACAACTATCTCTTTTTTTATTGTTTGGCTCTGTTAAATTTAATTGTTGATTTTTTACTAAAAATAATTTTTAATTGGCTATAATCGTTATATCAAGGTACTGCGAGGAGGAGAGAAGCGCTTTAAAACAAAGCTTCGAGTGCCCTCATTGCTCTTCAGAACACGTTGTTCGATTGGGTAAATACAATGGTCGCCAACGCTACCGTTGCAAGTGTAGTATTAAGACATTTACAGATACTACTATTACTAAAACAAAGGCTGTTTTCTCAAAGTTTGTTGTTTTTTGAGGTGAATTAATTGAGAATAGATTTCTAGCAGACTGAATACACGGAGACTCCCGTGGGACTAGTTGGCTCCCACAGGACGCGGAGTGTATTCAGGCTGCGGGATCAAAAGCAACAATATATACGAAAACAGCCAAAACAAAAGTCGAAAAGATGATTGGCTCTAAACTGACACTAAACAATGTGCTTGTTACAGATGCTTGGAGAGCATATAAAACATACGCCAAAGAAAAAGGACTAGAACATTATCGGATTAAATCCAATGACAGGAAGCACGTTACTAAGGGTTTATACCATATACAATATGTTAACGGTCTCTATTCTCGTTTGAAGCAATGGATTGAACGTTTTAAGGGAGTGGCAACCAAGTATCTGGACAATTTTCTTGCCTTGTTCCTGTTTATTGATAACCACAGCAATGAAAATACTAAACACAATATTAAAGATTTCTTGCTGTCATCATTCGTATATGAAATGACAGATACATACAATAGTTTGCGTCAATCAAAATTCTCTGTTTAACTATCACCAACTAAAAGGAGCAATCAAATGTCTATATCTGAAAGAACAATGATGGTTACTGCCTTAAAACAGGTAGTAATACCAATTTTGAGAGAACAAGGATTCAAAGGATCCTTTCCTCACTTTAGAAGGGCCAATGAAAACAATATTGATTTGATTACCTTTCAATTCAACAAATGGGGTGGCTCATTTGTTATTGAGGTTGCAACGTGCCCTAAAGAAGGAACAACGATGTATTGGGGAGAGAAAATCCCGCCAAACAAAGTTACTGCCCACCATATAAATGAACGGTTTAGGTTAGGTGCAAAATCCGTAGAAGAGGACGGAATATGGTTTAGTTACGAAAATGCTCTAACTGAAGAAGATTATACGAAAGTTGCAGAACAAGTCTTCAAATTACTTAAAACATCCGATGAATCTTGGATTACGTCACTATTTCTATAAATTTTTAATGGGGAATTCCTTTTCTATGGAACTCCCTTATCCTTATAATTTTTTCAACATTACACTTTAACAGAGCCTATTGTTAAAAAAAGACCGGTTCCCCGGTCTTCGCTTATATCTTCTTAGCTACTATTGTATATGTTTTCGGTAATCCAATATCATGAACTTTATGATTTGGCTCTTCCTCTAGCACCTCCACATAAATCCCCGCTTTCGCGAAGGAGGTAATTACTTCTCCTATCGTCCACTGTCTTTGGTAGACCTTCGCCAAGTCCTTCTTGTTTTCTTCTGGCATATGCTTTGTGAAGGCAACATCTAATGTTACAAGCGTCGGGTCAAAATAATTTCCTGTTACCTTATGTTTTTTCCCGCTTGAGCTAATTAATTTTGTAGATATCGGATGAAATTCGTGCAGAATAAAGATTCCATCCTTGTCCAACAAGCGACTGACAATAGAAGCCAGGGATGTAAGACTGATGAAATAATGAAGTACACCTAGTTCCATTAGAACTACATCATATTGTTGACCGCTTTTTTCCTGTAATGACATCACATCTGAACGGATATACTCCATCGAAACTCCTGCTTCTTCCGCAACTTCACGCGCAAATCGTTCATTTTCTTTAGAAAAATCAACAATTGTTACCTCTGCTCCTAGCAAAGCAAGGGCAACACCCTTTACTCCATTTGAACCTAGCAAGTGAATCGCTTTTTTCCCTGACACATCTCCAAAGTATTTCCTAAATGGATGTAATCGCCATTCTGGATTTTCTTTGATTTTTCTAGCGGTTACCTCAGGATCTCCAAATCGATTCAACAGTGCCTGATAATTATTCTGATTCCACGCCTGTTCATTGATGACATTCATTTCCTGCTGCTTTGCTTCTAGATATGCCTCAATGTCTGCAGCGTACTTCTGATTATTCTCGTAAAGGTATGCATATAGTGATTTGCACCATACCTCCCCCCGCCCCGTGGAAACACTTATGCGATAAGGGTCGGTTTTTATCGTAGTATTGAAATGGCAGCTGATTGTTACTCGGGCACCGTTGTCCATAAAAGTAAAGCATGCTTGCGATTTAGCTCGTTCAATGGCGGAAGGATTAAAAGAATCAAATAACTTGTATGTCGTCTCTAATAAATCCCATTGAATCAGAATATTAATATGTTGTCTCTTTTCATTCAGTTGAACTCCCTGAATAATAAGTGCTGTTTGGTCTGTGTATTGATAAGGTATGTTGGCTTCGTCAAGTGATATTGCGAATTTCTCAACCGTATGTAAGAAAGTATTTCGATCCAATTCGACCATCCTCCGTTGCTGAATTCCTTAGATTTTCCCTGCATATACTAAAAAAAGCCACCCAATTGGCAGCTTCATCATGATATATTGAATAAAATAATACCTAAAAATCGATGAGTCCCAAACTAATCTGTAAGGCTTCATCCACTCTGTCCATCATCTCTTCGTCAAGATGGGTAATTTTGTCGGTTAGACGTTGCTTATCAATTGTACGAATTTGCTCTAGAAGAATAACTGAGTCACGCTCAAAGCCATATTTCTCTGCATCAATTTCTACATGAGTAGGCAATTTTGCCTTCTGGATTTGCGCCGTTATTGCTGCAATAATGACTGTGGGACTAAACCGATTCCCAATATCGTTTTGGATGACAAGAACTGGACGAACGCCGCCTTGCTCTGAACCAACAACTGGGGAGAGGTCAGCAAAATACACGTCGCCACGTTTAACAATCAATTGATTACCCCCCGCTAACTAAGCGTTCCACGGTGTGGTCTGCCTCAGATTCTGCTAGGAAAGCCTCTGATGCGATGTTTAGATTAATTTTGGCCATTTCCATATAACCACGTCTCATAGACTCACGAATATGACGCTTCTTTCTCTCACGAAGGTACATTTTAGTCGCTTGATAAATTAGTTCATTACGATTTCCATTTTCTTGCTTCACTAGTCCGTCTAATTCACTAATTAAGTTCTGTGGTAAACGAATTAATATTTCAGTTGTTGCGCTGGATTCAGACACAAACATACACCTCCACCATAACTACACACCATAATTATTCTATTCCACCTTCAATAATACCATTAAAATAAGGAGATGCAAAGCGAATTCCTTTATTCCCTCACTATTATCGACATCTACTCTTACGTTTTATGCATGAAACATAAAGATTAACACATTTTCATCAACTATATACCAAGATTTTTGTTAATACACTTTAATTGATTGAAGTCATCCTATAATAGGATTGTATTTCTCACTTCAATTATACTCTGTTTTTTCAAAAAAATACGAGGTACCCGAAAATTAATTGTGCATGGCACTTCATAGTTAATCGTTTCAAGCCTTGCTGCGACTTCATCAATCGAGATTGTTTCGTTCTCTTGAGTCCCAATCAGAGTAACCTGTGTACCAATTGGTAATTTTTTCGGGAGGCGTACCATTAATTGATCCATACATACGCGACCAATGATTTCACAGCGAACACCAGAAACTAACACTTCGGCTCCTTGATGCTTTCTAATCCAGCCATCAGCATATCCAATCGGAACCGTCCCTACCCATTCCTCCACTTCTGCCGTATATGTTGCCCCATAGCTGACCTTATCACCCTTAGCCAGCTTTTTGACATGAACTAACTTACTGTGAAGTGAAAATGCCTCTTTTAGTGGATAAGGAATGATTTCCTTCATCTCCATAGATGGCGTTAAGCCGTACATCGCAATCCCTAATCTAACCGCATTAAATGTTTTCTCAGGAAAACGCAATCCTGTAGCACTATTTCCAGTATGAACAAGCTCCGGTCTTACCGGTAAGGTTGAAAGCAGCTCATTAAACCGTTCAAACTGCTTGATAAAATAGGACAGATCAAGTTCATCTGCTGTTGCGAAATGAGTAAATACACCCTCTAAATGGAAATGTGATCCGTTCTCAATAACCTCGAAAATTTCCGAAATTTCCTGTTCAGACCTTACACCTAAACGGCCCATGCCACTGTCAATCTTCAAATGAAATGTCAGTTTCTTATCGTCCTTAATATATTTACTTGCCTCGATTAACCACTCTGCATTGTACACCGTTAATGAAATCTGGTGCTCTGCAGCAACATTTGCATCCTCTGGTCTGGAGGCACCTAGCACAAGAATTGGAGCTCCTATACCATGCTTCCTTAAAGAAAGGGCCTCGTCCAAAAAAGCAACAGCTAAATATTGAGCACCTGATTCAAGCGCTACTCGTGCAACCTGTACATCACCATGTCCATAACCATTTGCTTTAACAACAGCAATCACCTTTTGTTCAGGTGACAGATGCTTAATCATTGAACAAACATTTGCAGCTATACAATCTAAATCAACCTCAACCCATGTATCGCGATAAAAAGAAGTACTAGTCAAATCCAACACATCCTTACACCCAAATCATATATGTTAGATTATTATCCTAATGGTACTCGATGTCAATTACTTAACCAGCAAAAAAAAGAGGCTGCCAGAAAGCAGTATACACTTACTTTCTTGACAACCTCTTACTCATTAACCTTATTTCACCGCTTGCCCTTGAACAGAACGAGCAATATTCAATAACTCTTCCTGAGTTAAATCTTCTGATGCAAGCATGAAGTCAACTCCATCATATGACCAAGATACCGTTTGATCTGTTAATGCACCAACTGTAAATCCAAGGTCAACAGGCTCACCACTTACAGTTGTTGTTGTGCTCACTTCAGATACTTGTGCCTTTTCTTGAATTAATGTATATGACTTGTCTCCACCACTAAATGTCATAACAATACGCTTTCCATTCTCAGTGTCGATTTCTTTTTCTTCAACAAGCTCTACACCTTCAATTTCTGCTTCTGGGTACATGACTGCCATTGGCTCAGAATCTACGCCACCCATAACAGGTACTTCTATTTTTGCTCCAGTCATGTTCTTATCAACAGTAAATGCATTATCATCAAATTTAGGATCGAACTCTGTTTTCGAGAATTCTACAATCAGTAACGGATTGCGATCTGGATCCATTACCTTCACCATAACAGGTGTTAAATCCTTTTTATTAAAGATGATTTCCTGTGTAGGAAGCATTTTATTATTTTTATAATTCGTTTTAGTTTCAAATACATACGTTTCCTTGTCGGCAGTGAACTTCGCTTCTGGGTCATTCTTAATATCTTCAACGAGTGATTCATATAAATAAGCCTGACTGCTATTTTGCGGCCAATCACTTTGGAATCTAAAGCTCTTATTAAGTGCTGGTGTTAAAACAAATACCCCTTCATCGTTACGTAGGATCATTTGACTTTGATCTTTTTCGGCATTCTTAAGATTTACTCGGTAATAATCAGGTGTTTTATGCCAAATTTCCACTTCATATACCTGTGACTCATTGCCTGTTTGTAACGTCATTTTTGCATCTGCCTTGTAACCAGTAAGACTTTGTACTTTTTCGTCAAGTGCTTTAACGACATCCTCCTGAGACTTTTGCCCACATCCCGCAAGTGCTAGGATCGCGAATATTGCAAATACTGACATTAATAACTTCTTCTTCATTCCTTCAACCCCTTTGCCTCATTTCGACGAAATAAAGAGCTAAGGTGGATTAATGATGAATCGTTCACTTAAAGGTGTTGTACCGTACTGATAGAACCCCCAGTTATTCTAGGATGTACATTCACTACATACATCTTGTCTATTCCCCGTTATAACGCTACCCTTTATCAACGATTCATCACCAACTACACCTTGTCTCCCCTTCTGCAATCATTTATATGAGGCAAAGTTGGAGAATATGCAGACTAGCTTGACAAGCTTTCAATAATTACTTGAGCAATTGCATATTCCTTACTATGAGAGATAGATAAATGAACGATTTCGGCGCCTTTTCCTTCGATATGAGGCTTTCCAAATTCATCAGAAAAAATTTCAATATCCTGAAAGCTTAGATCCTTCCCAATACCCGTACCTATAGCTTTCGAATAAGCTTCCTTCGCCGCAAACCTTCCAGCAAGATATTCAATTTGTCTATGTCCTGTATATTGATGGTATTTATTGATTTCTTTTTCTGTTAGGATACGTGAAATAAATTTTTTTTGCCGTTCTGCAATTTTTTTTATCCGATCTAATTCCACAATATCTATTCCGATTCCAACTATCATCGTTAGAGAAACCCTTCCTTCTATTTAAACTATTTTTACATATAATGTACAAACACCTCTTAATGGATGGAAAACAGTTATATGTGCTACCATTCTTATAAGAGTATACCTAAATGCCATGAAAAAGGAGTTTTTTTATGTTTACACGAACAGAGAGCTTTAAAGAATTTTTAAGATTTTATCCTATTATATCAGTCATAATCGCCATCCACATCTTTCTCTGGGTTCTCCTAGCTCTTCCAGCACTTGGCGGCGGCCCTCTTCTTAATCAGATGGTTGGATACAATGTGTTAATCACTGAAGGAGAGTATTGGCGTCTTGTTACTCCGATTTTCGTTCATGCTAGCTTCACTCATATGCTGTTTAATTCCTTTTCATTAGTTCTCTTTGGGCCTGCATTAGAGAGAATGCTTGGAAAAAGCAAATTTATCGCACTCTATCTAAGCACAGGTGTGATTGCGAATATTGCTACCTACATTATACAGCATGAGCATTTCAGACATGTCGGTTCCTCTGGCGCTATATTTGGTCTGTTCGGTTTGTATTTATATATGGTAGTGAAAAGAAAAGATTTAATTAGTTGCGCAAACTCACAATTAATTATGACCATCCTTGTGATTGGACTTGTTATGACATTCCTAAATTCCAATATCAATATTACCGGTCATTTATTCGGATTATTTGCTGGCTTCTTACTAGCCCCATTCTTCCTTGGCAAACGTCGCCGGTATATATGAAAAAAAAAGAGAAAGGCCGCTATCATTAAGCGTCTTTCTCTTTTTGTTGTCCTTGACTAGAATACCACTTATATATCTCTTCTCCTTGTCCCTCTGAAACATCCACGACTTTGAAATGCTTACCCGCGACACTTGATTTGATGGACGCTTGAATGGTAGATAGAGATCTTCTTTTTTGAAAAAATGATTGTTGCTGTTCCATCGCCTGGACCCTTTTCTTCTTCATAATGACGGTCACTCGACTTATAAAGCGATAACGTAGGACAAGATGTTCCTCGCCCTCTCTGAAGCCTACCGCCGCATCACGGTATCTAAGATAGCCAATGAGCATCATGATAGGAATAAGAATTACACTCCAAGCACCTCTCGTATCAAAAAAATAGGTGAGAGGAATGACAAGAAGCAACACTGGTAACGTAGCTCTCAACATATACCTTATTAACGAACGATGTGGTATAGAATTGATATCCATTTCTCCATCAAATTCAGGAATAAATTCAGCCAATTTCCTCTCAAAACCTTCCCTCTTAATCAGTGGAAAAAGAACCGTTGAAAAACCTTCTGATTTGTCTTCCGCCGAGCCCCCAGCAGTTTCCAACACCACTGTGGCATAGCCTAAAAATTGCCTTACTGGGTTCTCTACCAGCCTTACAGCTTGTATTCTTTTCAATGGGATCGTTAGCTTTCTTTTTTCAAAAAATCCTTGAGTCACGATTAACTCTTGCTCCCTTTTGGTAAGCGAGAAGTTTGCATACCTTAAAACAACGATCAACATTCCAATAAGCCAGGCTATTACAAGAAAGACAATTGAAAAAAGGATGGCATATACGATCAAATTCACTTGAAACCACTTATTGACCCCTTCAAAAATAGTGTCATATGGGATAAGGTCATCAACTTGAGTGAAGAGAGCAATAAATCCAGACAGTACTATACCAATCCCACCAGAAGTTGTGGCAGCTAGAAGTAACTCTTTCTGACTTAGATGATATGTAGAGGGTGTCTTCTCTTCCACGACCACTTCATCTTCATCCACCTTCGAATGCTGAATAATATCCTGAAGACGTTCTGCTTCTTCTTCGGTAATGGCCGTTAATACCGCTTCCGCCTCCGCTCCACCACCAGCCGTTTGGAGCTGTAGCTTAACAACACGAAACATTCGTTGTATTAATCCTGAAGTCACATCAATTGTCTGTATTCGTTCAAGTGGAATATAGCGTTTTTTACGAATGAACACGCCATATTCAATTCGAAATTCTCCTTCTTCAACTCTGTAGGTAAACCGATACCAATGAAGAAATCCTGCTATTAACAAACCTACCAAAAGGAGTATGATTCCTATAATCTGCAATAATTCTGCTAACGGACTACTTCCTCTTCCACTAAAGAAAAAAAGAAACACGAACGGGATAAGTAGTTCTCGGATTCGCTGAAAAAAGGTAATGATTGCTGCAAAGGGATGCATTCTTTTTGCACTAAACATCATCATCCACCCTTGCTAGCCTGGAAATAAAGTCTCGTAATTCATCCGCTTCATCCAAATCAAGTGCTGGAATCTCATGAACTGTTGCAGCCGTTGATATTGTAACTGAGGCTAAGTCATAAGCTCGCAAAATAGGCCCTTGTTTTGTATCAACATGCTGGACACGCATCATCGGAATAATCGTCCTTTTTACCACAAATACCCCTTGTTGAATTTCAACCTCATGTTCAAATACTTCGTATCTCCATCTCTTCCATCGAACATTTGGTATGATAAATACCGATACAATCGTCTCTATGATTGAAGCTGATAATAACAATAGAAATAACCAAAATGGCCAATCAAACATCCTGTTCATGATAAATGCACCTATAACAATCAGCCAACCAACAGCTGAGCTAATCGTTGCTGAAATTCTCCATGCTGGTAGTGCACGTTTACTTATTTGCTTTCGAGGAGCTTCCCTCATCATTTACCCCCATTTCTTACAACATTCTCTGTTTGCTTAATAGTATAAACGAAGATATCTATTCATGAAAGGATATGCAGATTTGACCTAGCCATTCAACTAGGTTGTTTGGGTAGCAAATTTTTGTGACGGCTTTTCAAGGATTCACCTAATTCTAAAGCTAGCTCCATCAATCATTTCAATTTCAGGATATTTTTTCAAATCGTCCATTAATCTAAATAAAGCATTATCCTTTTCTTTCGCTTCAATCATGCAGTCTATTTCTGCTATACTTCCTTTGATTGATGATAAAAAGTCCATAAACATGGATGGATCAATGAAGTCAGCATGAGCTCTAAATTCTTTTTCATTACGGGGACTGGAAATATGCATTTTCATCGGGAGGCTTGAATGCTTCCAGGTACCCACCATCCTCTCCCACTCACCTTCCCATTCTATACGCTCATGATAGGCTAAATGATGGTGATAATCGAACACAATTGGCACCGCCAACTTTTCACATAGATAGAGTGTATCCAAGAGGTTAAAGGTTGTATCATCATTTTCTAACATAATCATTTTTTGAACTTTAAGTGGAATAGTACCCCAATTACTAATAAACTGTTCTAACGCCATTTCCTTATCATCATAAGCTCCACCAATGTGTATGACACAACGATGTTCTTGGTTGATTCCCATCCCTCGTAGTAGTGCTTCATGAATAGTTAAGTTTTTAACAGATTGTTTAATGATTTCCTTATCATTCGTAGTGAATACTACAAAGTGATCTGGATGAAACCCAATTCTCATTGGATGCTTTGTTAAGAAATCTTTAATTTCGTTTAAGGATTCCTTTAATGGCCTCATAAATTTCCAATCTTCCACTTCCTCATGACCAGCAAGTGGAATTAGCCTTGAACTAAGCCTGAAGAATTTAATATCGTTTGCTACATTATATTTTAATAGGCGTAAACAATTATGAAGATTGCTTTTAGCTATTCGTTCAAGTTTTGCGATTGCAGCGTCACGGTCTTTTATTTTTTTAAATTGGGCTAGTGTCATCGTTTGAGACGGGGAGCTATTTTGCAGATTCATACTCATTGCAACGTATCCTAATTTAACAATTGTCACGAGTGGCACCTCATTAATTTCTGTGTGATTTTACTTATTATGTCCTACCACTCTATTAGCTAATAAAGGAAAAATTGTTATGTCCCAAAATACGCAAAAAAAGAACAGTGTTTTCACACTGTCCTCTTCATCATATTAAGCTTCAGTTTTGCGGAAATTTCTGCGTTTTCCTCCACCAGTGGATTGTCTATTTCTATTTTGACCTCCACCTTGGCCTGAACGGTTTTTACTTTGTTGTTGATTTCCTTTATAACGGTTTCTACCGCCATCTCTGCTACCACCACGGTTATCAGAACGATCTCTTCTTGAACGCATTGGTGCTTCTTCAGTTAGTTTGATTGGAGTTTGATCAGGCTCTTTTGTCATCATCTTAATTGCAGCTGCGACAACTGATACTGAATCATGCTCTTCTAACAACTCTTCAGCAGCACTCTTATAGTATGAGATATTTTCATTTGTAATCGTGTTAGTTAGCTTTTCAATTGTTAATTTTTGTTGACCTTCTAGTGCCTCATCAAGAGTTGGAGGAGTTAGACGCTCCATCTTACTCTTTGTTGTTCTTTCAACATTCTTCAGCTGACCCATTTCTCTTGGTGTTACGAAAGTCATCGCTAAACCATGTTTACCAGCACGACCTGTACGTCCAATACGGTGAACATAGCTTTCTGGATCTTGAGGAATATCAAAGTTGTATACATGTGTTACACCGGAAATATCTAATCCACGTGCTGCCACATCCGTTGCAACTAACACTTCAATTGATCCCTCTTTGAACTTACGAAGAACTGAAATACGTTTCGCTTGGCTTAAATCACCGTGAATTCCTTCAGCTGCATAGCCTCTTAAAGTAAGTGCTTCTGAAAGCTCATCAACACGACGTTTTGTACGCCCAAATATGATTGCAAGCTCTGGTGACTGGCTATCTAACAAACGAGTTAAATAATCAAACTTTTTCTTTTCTTGAGCTTCAACATAGTATTGCTTAATGTTTGGTGTTGTCATTTCTTTTGTCTTCACCTTAACAACTTGAGGATCCTTCATGAATCGCTCTGCAATTCGTTGAATTGGACCTGGCATTGTAGCTGAGAACAGTAATGTTTGACGATCTTCAGGAATTCCCTTTAAGATAGCTTCGATATCCTCAATGAATCCCATGTTTAACATTTCATCTGCTTCATCTAATACAACTGTGTGTACATTCTGAAGACGTAATGTTTTACGATTAATATGGTCAATAATTCGTCCTGGTGTTCCAACAATAATGTGTGGACCTTTTTTCAATGAACGAATCTGACGACTAATGTCTTGTCCACCATAGATTGGTAGGATATTTACACGATTGAATTGACCAATTTTATTTAACTCTTCAGCTACTTGAATGGCTAATTCTCTAGTAGGTGCTACAACAATACCTTGAACACTGTTATCTTTAACATCAATTTTTTCAATTAACGGGATACCGAATGCAGCTGTTTTTCCTGTACCTGTTTGTGCTTGACCGATTACGTCATTACCTTCTAACGCAAGTGGAATTGTTTGTGATTGAATTGGTGTTGCCTCTTCAAACCCCATCTTACTGATTGACTTCATTAATAATTCGCCTATACCTAATTCTGAAAATGTTGCCAAATTATTTCAAACTCCTTTTTATTAACATATATTACAATGAGAAAATGACTTGTCAGACGGTAAACTTATAGTTACTTGACTAACGCCCCGTTAGGTCAATTATATGTTTCACTTCGGTCACTTCACTGTAAGGCAACTATATGTATTCCATCATCGTCACTCGATGAATTAAAGATACGTACGTTCTATATAAAACACCTTACACTTCTGTACCCATTTGCGAAATCACCTATTTAATCATAATTATAGGCGATTGCCAGTTCCTAGTAAGAGCAATTTCTCTTTTTGCTCTTAAAAAAAGGACATTTCCGATATACGGATAGTATGCCCAAGGTTCACGTCCAAAAAGTTAATAGGAGGGTTTTTACTCCTTTTTTTGCAAACTCCCTCTTTTAACACTGTAAATGTTATCTTAACACTTCATATTATTAATTGCAAACTTGGGTCTATTCATTTAACGTAAAGATTGATTATATTATCCACTTAAAGACGTTCAATTATGTATAACTTTTTTCACAACAAAACACTCCAACGCTTCCTGGAGTGTTCCATTCCTAACTTAAGGCCTCAACCACTTCTTCAAGCTTCATTCCACGAGATCCTTTGACCAACACAACATCTCCGCTACCTACTACTTGTTTCAATTGTTCTATTAATGCTGTTTTATCCTCATAAGAAAATACTTTTCCCTCTGGAAAGATTTCCCTTGCACCAAGTGCAATGTTTTGAGCAAGTGATCCATACGTAAAAACGTAATCAAGGTTATTCGGTTGTAAGTTTTTACCAACTTCGTAATGGAAACTGATTTCATTTTCTCCCAGCTCTAACATGTCACCAAGCACGACAATTTTCTGTTTGAAGCCTTTCATATCCTCCAATAAACCAACAGCAGCTTTCATTGAAGTTGGACTTGCATTGTAGGCGTCATTTATAATCTGAACTCCATTTTCCCCTTGAATTAACTCAGTTCGCATTCCTGTAAGTGTCAAAGTCTTCAAGCCTTCTATGATTTTTTCACTTGGAACTTCAAAAAAGTCCGCGATCGCTATAGCTGCTAAAGCATTATTTACATTATGCTTCCCTAAAACTGGAATATAGTAGCTAGGCTCTTTTTTTCCATTTACTGCAAAATACGTACCTTCGTTCTTTTGCTCAACCGAACTTGAGTAATAATCACACGTATTTATTTGTCCAAATGTTACCTTCTTATAAGACATACTTTGTACCCTTGTTTCAAGTAGTGGTTCTTCACCGTGGTATATGAGAAGCCCATTTGGAGATAGACCGGTTGTGATTTCTAATTTAGCGTCCGCGATTCCATCTCTTGACCCTAGATCAAGCAGATGTGATTCACCGATATTGGTGATAATCGCTGCATCAGGATGAGCAATTTGTGAAAGAAGCTCAATTTCACCCTTACCACTCATCCCCATTTCTAATACAGCTATTTCTGTATCGTTTTGAAGTCTCAGAATCGTTAGTGGTAGGCCAATATGATTATTTAAATTCCCTTCAGTTTTCTGAACTTTATAAGTTGTTGAAAGGACAGAAGTGACCATGTCTTTTGTTGTCGTCTTTCCATTACTACCAGTAATCCCAACCACTTTGACGGAAAGCTGAGCAAGGTAGTTTTTTGCTAGCTTCTGTAGAGCACTTAATGTTTCTTCTACAATAATCAAAGGAATTCCTGCTGGTGGATTCGGTTGGTCTTTTTGCCAAAACGAAGCGACAGCACCTTGTTTAATTGCATTCTCCACAAATTTATGTCCATTAAAATTCTCGCCGATTATTGGAACAAATAAATTACCTTGTTTAATAGTTCTCGTATCTATGGATACACCAACTACTTCAATTTGATTGAATGCTTTTTCTAACCCATTACCATCCACCATGTTACTGATCTCAAGCAAACTCTTTTTAATCAATCCTGCCACTCCCTTTTATCGACTAAAGTATATGTAAAGAAGGCTGACTCTTTTATTGAGTCAACCTCTCCAAGCTTAAAACGTGTGCTTGATCTTTTGTTTTTCTTGATGTCGTTCGATCGCAAGGCTGACAAGCTTCTCAATCAATTCAGGATATGATACTCCTGCTTCCTGCCATAATAATGGAAACATGCTAAATGGAGTAAATCCTGGCATTGTATTGACTTCATTCATAATCACTTCACCATTTTCCGTTAAGAAGAAGTCCGCTCTTACAAGTCCGGAACAGTCTAGTGCCTTGAATGATTTAATTGCCACTTCTTTAATCTTATTATATTCATCTTCAGTAATGTCAGCAGGTATGATTAACCCTGTGTCACCATCTTCGTATTTCGCTTTATAATCATAGAAGTCTTTCTTCGGTTTGATTTCTCCAACGACTGAGCATGTTGGTTCATCATTACCTAACACTCCGATTTCAATTTCTCTTCCTACAATTCCTTCTTCAACAATGACTTTACGATCATAAGTAAATGCTTCATAAAAAGCAGCTTCTAAACTCGCACGGTCTTTACATTTACTAATCCCTACACTTGAACCTAAATTCGCCGGTTTCACAAAGCAAGGATAACCTAGATCTGCTTCAACCTTTTCATAAATATCTTCCTTCGCCTTCTCCCACTCGCTTCGGATATAAGAAACATAACGAGCCTGTGCGATTCCTGCTTGTGCAAAGATATTTTTCATAATAACTTTATCCATTCCAGCTGCAGAAGCAAGAACCCCATTCCCTACATAAGGAATATTCATTAATTCTAATAAACCTTGTACTGTTCCGTCTTCACCATTTGGTCCGTGAAGCAATGGAAATATAACATCAATAGCATCATTCGTTTGTTCATTTGAAGCTGTTGGGAAAATCTCATGATTAAGTGCCACAGGAGAAACAACATTTCCAGTTTCTTGTAACTTTAAAGTTTCAACCTCTTCAACAGGCCCTTCTAACTGATTTCCACGTTTCCATTCGCCATTTTCAGATATATAAATAGGATGAATTTCGAATTTTGATAAGTCTAACGCTTTGATAACTGCTCTTGCCGTTTGTAAAGATACCTTATGCTCAGCAGATTTCCCACCATATAATAAACCTAATTTGATTTTCATCATGGTCCCCCTAACACTTCTTCTCACTTTTATTTTACCATCAATGAAGCTTATTTAAATAGAACGATTCACAAAAAAACTGTACGACTCGATTGTTCACATTATATGTAATCACAAAATAAATGGGCATGGCAAATACAGATTTATTCGGATAAAAACTTAGCATATTCGAATTACATGCTATTTACTACTGTCCTTTTTCCTATTTCTGCTCGTCACCATACCCTCCCACTCATATAATCCGCCCTTCAAGTGCGATAATGACGATAGTTTATGGTTCTTTTTTATTAGTCGGGCAGCGTTTTTACTTCTTATTCCTGTTTGACAATACAGAATAACCTCTTTATCTTCAGGGATCTGTTCATTTTTCTTCTTTAATTTCGAAACAGGTATATTAATAGCACCAGGTAGATGCTTAGATTTATATTCATACGGCTGCCTAACATCAATTAGCACAACATCCTTCGGTTTCTTCAATTTCTCCCTGATTTCTTGTTCACTCAATTGATTCAACCCTTTAACCGGCTTAAACCTGTCATAAATAATATAGAGCAGAACAGAAACAAGGATAATATTAATCACTGTTTGCAAGCTTACCACCTCTTTCCAACTGAATTATTCCCCTTAAATATTTCCCGACAAATATTTAGATAATTAAGAAAAATATTTTTTGTAATTATACACCTTTTATAATGCGCATCCTCAAAGTAGTGAGAATGCTAACAAAACAATTGAAACTCCGTTTACAGCTAGTATAATTAATGAAAGAGTATTTCAAATAGCTCCTATCATGTCAAATCTCCCATTAATTATTACTATTGTATAGTATTTTTTTACTTGTGAAAATGAAACTATTGTTGAATTACTGAATAAGTGTGTAAGATTTATTTTAGATAGGTGGCTAGTATAAATGAATGATAGATATATAAAAAGGATCGCAAGAGGAATTTTGTTCACCTATTTGCTAATATTAATCTATTGGATGTTTCTAGGTTTTTCAAGATCTCAATCAGAGTTCTACTCTTATAATCTAGTTCCTTTTTCAACTCTCAAGAATTACTTTTTCTATTTCTCTCATTATCCTTTTATGATTTGGGCTATTAATATCATTGGAAATGTTGCTGTATTTGCTCCGTTCGGGTTATTAATTCCTATAGCATACAAGAAATTTATGCATCTCGGCTCCTTCCTTACTTTATTCATCCTTGGAATCACCACTTTGGAATTACTGCAATTCGTAACTAGAATGGGTAGTTTAGATGTGGATGATATCATTTTAAATACAGTCGGGGCACTTATTGGTTTTATAGTTATAAAGGTATTCCTTAGATTCAGAGCATATTAAAAAGAGTCCACTGCGGACTCTTTTTCTATAATATTTGAGATAGAAAAGCTTTTGTTCTTTCATGCTGTGGATTATCAAACAATTCTTCCGGGGTTCCTACTTCGACAATTTCACCGAAATCAAATAGGATGATTCGGTCTGCTACTTGACGAGCAAATCCCATTTCATGCGTTACGACAAGCATTGTCATTCCAGATTCCGCTAGCGTCTTCATCACATCCAAAACCTCTTTTACCATTTCTGGGTCAAGGGCTGATGTCGGCTCATCAAACAGCATGATTTTCGGCTGCATCGCCAGTGCCCGAGCAATTGCTACACGTTGTTGCTGTCCACCAGAAAGCTGACCTGGATATTTGTTTGCTTGCTCTGGTATCCCAACGCGGTCAAGAAGCTCTTTTGCAATTTGCTCCGCCTTATTCTTTTTCCACTTTCTCACCCAAATTGGCGCTAAGGAAATATTCTTCAAAATGGTCATATGCGGAAATAGGTTAAATGATTGGAATACCATTCCTGTTTCTTTGCGAATTTCCTCTATGTTTTTAATATCATTCGTTAAATCTATTCCATCGATATTAATTGTTCCCTCTTGAAACTCCTCTAACGCATTCAAGGTGCGGATAAATGTTGATTTCCCTGATCCTGAAGGACCAAGAATAACAACTACCTCCCCCTGCTTAACCGTGACATCTACATTTTTTAATACATGGTGATCACCGAACCATTTATTTAGCCCTTTAACTGTAACGATATCTTCTCTTTCTTCAAGTGGAGTTGTTAATTTTTCGACTGCGAATACACTCTCCATGAATCATCTCTCCCTTTCCTATCGTTTACCTAACCCTAATGAGACCTCTAGTCGCTTACTTACATGGGACATTAAATAACAGAAGATAAAATAGATCACCGCAATAAATAACAACACTTCCATTTGTTTACCTAAAAATTCCGGATTTGCAATTAACTTTTTTCCCATCCCTAGCAAATCAGTTAAACCTACAATTGCAACTAACGAAGTATCTTTGAATATCCCGATGAATTGACCTACCATCGCAGGAATGACAGCTCTTAATGCTTGTGGAAGAATGATTAACCCCATCATTTTCGGTTGACTTAGCCCCAAAGCTTGAGCAGCCTCAAACTGCCCCCGCGGTAGTGATTGCAAACCACCCCTGATGTTTTCCGCTAAATACGCGGCACTAAACAACGTAAACCCAGTCATTGCTCGAACAACATTATCTATAGTGATTCCATCTCCCAAAAACAACGGAAGCATTAATTGCATGACGAATAAAACAGTAATCAATGGAATGCCTCGAATGAACTCAATATAAATAATGCAAAACCATTTAACGATAGGAAGCTTACTTCTTCTCCCTAAAGCGAGTAATACACCAATCGGAAAGGAAAGAACAATTGATACACTAGCAATTAATAACGTTAATAAGAAGCCACCCCATAAACCCGTTCTAACAGGAGGGAGTACACCAAATCCATTCAAAATAGTTATGACAATCGGAATATACAAGATCCATAATACGAAAATTCCTATTTTCACTTTCGGCAACTTATGACCAATGAAGAAGGCTCCTAGCATCAATACTATATTCATAGCCAGTAATAATCTTGTGTTCATAGTTACAAAAGGAACGATAGCCATAATCAGCATCAAAACACCAATTGTCATCGCAACATGACCAATCGACCCTTTCCAAATCCCCCATGAAAATCCTAAAAGGACTGAAAGTAATGTTAAACCTACCCATATCCGCCAGATTTCTTCAATTGGGAATTGTCCTACAAGTAATAATCGAAAGTTAACTGAAATAACTGCCCAATCAGCAGAAACAATAAATCCTACCGTTTTATACCCAATTGTCCCGATTACAACAGAAGCAACAATGGTTAATAGCGAGTTAATCCAACTACTAAATAAATTCGCTTGAATCCAGCCTACAACTCCTAAGGATGAGCGAGGTGGTTTCTTCGCAACTGTTTCACTACTTCTATTCACTTCAAGCTGTTGTTCCAATACCACTCACCTACCTTTCAACTAATTGGAATTTTTTGTTAAAGAAGTTCATAAATAAGGATGTTAATAAACTAAATGTTAAATAGACTAGAATCATAATTAAGATCGCTTCCACTGCACGCCCCGTCTGATTCATGATTGTCCCACCGATACTCACAATATCCTGATAGCCTACCGCTACTGCTAAACTTGAGTTCTTAGTTAAATTTAAGTACTGACTAGTCAGGGGTGGGATGATGATACGGATAGCTTGTGGAAAAATAACCAACCTTAGGGAGGTCGAGTTCTTAAAACCTAGCGCTTTCGCTGCCTCTACTTGCCCCTTTGGAACTCCCATAATACCCGCACGCACAATTTCCGCAATAAAGGTTGAAGTATAAATAACAAGTGCAACTAAGATAGAAGCAAACGTTTCAGATATAATTAATCCACCAACATATCCTTTCCCAACAATCGTTGGTGTAGTGATCGAAATGGGCCCTGTTCCTGTAATCGCAAAGGCCACTAAAAAGACCACTAACAGACCAACTATCGAAGAAATAACTGGATATTTTCTTTTTCCAGTTTCAACTTCTTTTTTCATTAATAGCTTATAAAGGACAATTGCTAATACAATTCCAGCTAGAATAAAAATCCCCCAAACGAGTGAACTTCCATGCGTTTCAAACCAAGGAACTGCTGTTCCACGGTTAGAGAAATAAATAGGGCCAACCTTCAATACTTCTTCAATTCTTGGAAGTGTTAAAAATACTGCAAAATACCAAATGAAAATTTGAACAAGTAAAGGTGTATTTCGAAATACCTCGATATACACAGTTGCAAGCTTACTAACGAGCCAGTTATTTGATAGTCTAGCAATTCCTACAAATATCCCAATGATTGTTGCAAAAATAACCCCAAAAAACGCTACACGAAATGTGTTCAACAAACCTACTAAGAATGCTTTTCCATACGTGTCTGTGGGTGAATACTCAATCAACGTTTCAGAGATTGGAAAGGATGCCGTATTTTTCAAGAAATTAAATCCAAATTTCATCCCCATTTGGTTTAAACCTGCAATGGCATTCGTAACAAAGTAGTAACCAGCTATAAATACGATTACCGCAAATAAGATTTGGAGAATGATAGGGATAACTTTTTTATTTCGCCAAAAAGGAGTTGTAACAGTAGAAGTGTTTTTAGGCATTTATGCAGACCACCTTTCAAGTAAAAATAGACCTGCCATAGAGATAGCTCAAACAGCAGGCCTTTGTAAACTGTTACAGAAAACGACTAATCTTAACGGAATGGCATTGAATATAAAATCCCACCATCTGTATATAGAGCATTTAATCCACGGTCTAACTTAAATACCGAACCTTCACCTAGGTTGCGATCATAAATTTCTCCGTAATTTCCTACTTGCTTAATGATTTGATATCCAAAATCAGCTGGTAAACCTAGTTGTTCTCCTAAGTTCCCTTCAGTACCTAATAAACGCTTAATTTCAGGATTATCACTATCTAGGAATTCATCTACGTTTTGAGAAGTAATTCCCCATTCTTCAGCTTGGATGGTTGCGTACGTCATCCATTTAACTGCATCATATAACTTGTCATCTCCACCTTTTACAGCTGGTCCAAGTGGTTCTTTTGATAAGTTTTCTTCTAAAATCTTATGTGCAGCCGGGTCTGCCATAATTGATTGACGAGATACAAGTCCTGATTTATCCGTTGTCCAAGCATCAATACTTCCAGATTCATACGCAGCTACAACCGCATCAGCATTATCAAACACAACTGCTTCATAGTTAACACCTGCAGCACGCATTTGGTCAGCTAGGTTTAACTCAGTTGTAGTACCAGTTTCAACACCGATACGAGCGCCCTCTAAATCTGCAATACTATCAATCCCACTATCAACAGGCACCATGATTCCTTGCCCATCATAGAAAGTTGGAGGAGCAAAGTTTAACCCTACTTCAGTGTCGCGGTTAGTTGTAAAAGTTGTGTTACGAACAAGCACGTCAACTTCTCCTGTTTGAACAGCAGTAAAACGTTCTTGAGCTGATAAAGGGCGGAATTCAATCGCCTCAGCATCCCCTAAAATACCTGCAGCAAATGCCTTCGCAAAATCAATGTCAAATCCTGTATTCTTTCCATCAGTTCCTACATATCCAAATCCAGGAAGAGTATCATTCACACCAGCTACAAGCTTACCTTGTTCCTTAATCGTATCTAGTAATGATCCACTACTAGCTGCTGGTGTATCTCCTGATGTTGAATCACTTGGTGTTTCAGTACCAGCCTCATCACTAGAGCATCCTGCTAACACAATAATCGCTACCATAAAAATACTCAAAAATAACTTTAATGATTTTCCCATTGAATTTCCCCCTTTTATTTATGTTGTAAATATCAGTTTTCAAGCATCAGTATCACCTTCAAAACTGATAGCACTACTAAAGTCACACAAAAAATTCCATAACTCACTAGGATTTAACATATTAACTCGATTTTATGTAAGGTAACTTAACGTTGTCTGTTATGTTAATTATTATACAGACTTTTCAGATATATGCAAATATTTTATTGTTTAAATATGTAAAAAATTTAAAACTTTTTGTGTCTGACTTTAAAAACTCTTTAAAAATGCTTTCGGAACCCGAAATAACTATCGATTTTTGCATAAATTGAGGGGTAATCATTGGCTGTCTATATGCAACATAAAAGTTTCTAAGCTCAATAATTGTTATTCAAATATACTGGATCTTTAGCAGATTGCATTCAATAGTTACTTATGATGTAACATTTCCTCACTCATTAAATATAAGATAAAAGTCTCATCTCACTTTTCTTTGATATGAGTAAAAAAATGGGAAGTCTCCATACTAAGAGTAAGATTTCATTAAAGTAGGGATTTGTATGTGGAATGCATTTTTTTGGGGTTGTATAGCTGGTTCTGCCGTTTTTATAGGAGCATTATTCGGGCTTTTTCTCACAATAAAAAAGAAATGGATCGCAGCTATCATGGCATTCGGTACAGGTGTACTGATTGGCGCAGCTGCTTTTGAGCTCCTTGAAGAATCAATTGAAAAAGGAGGCTTACTTTCTACTTCAATCGGTTTTTTAATTGGAGCCCTATTATTTACAATTGTAGACCTCGTAATTGCAAAGAAAGGTGGACATGAACGGAAACGGTCTGGGGAGAATCCACAAGGACATTCTGGCCTTGCAATTTTTTTCGGGACATTGTTTGATGCGATTCCAGAATCGATTATTATCGGCTTAAGTATTCTTGAAAGTCACACGGTTAGCTTCCTGTTAGTCGTTGCAATCTTTATCAGTAATTTTCCTGAGGGGTTATCGAGTAGCGTTGGGCTTAAGAAGGATGGGTATTCGAAGAAAAAAATCCTTTCCCTTTGGTTTATCGTCCTCATTCTATCTGGTATTAGTTCATTTGCTGGCTACACCCTGTTTCAGGATGCAGCCGCAGTTATTGTTGGTGGAATCGGTGCTTTTGCTGCCGGGGGAGTTATCGCCATGGTTTCTTCGACCATGCTACCAGAGGCATTTGAAGAAGGAGGACCCATTGTTGGATTTATTACGGCTTTAGGGCTGTTAACTTCATTAATTATGAGCTCCATTTAAAAAAGACCGAAGAAAACAGGAATCCCCGTTATTCTTCGGTCTTAAATTAATGGCGCAGATTATACCCACCATGCTTGAGAAGGCTTTTGTTCAATAATGACCGATTTCAAATTAGAAACCGCTCGCTCGAATCCTTCCTCAATTGACATGATTGGATCTTCATGCTCAATACTTACAACATAGTCATATCCAAATGTTCTTAGTGCACTTATAATGTCTGACCACTCTTGAATGCTATGACCACAACCTACCGAACGGAATGTCCAAGCTCTTGTCTGAACTTCTCCATATGGCTGCATATCTGTTAAGCCGTACATATTGACATTATCTTGATCAATATACGTATCCTTCGCATGGAAATGGTGAATTGCATTCGCTTTCCCAAGGATTTTGATTGCTGCAACTGGGTCAATTCCTTGCCACCAAAGATGACTTGGGTCAAGATTAGCTCCGATCGCATCACAAGTTGCCTCACGTAATTTCAGCAGTGTATATGGAGTATGGACTAAAAATCCGCCGTGAAGCTCCAGTCCGATCTTCACATTATGATCTTGAGCTAGCTGTCCGACTTCCTTCCAATAAGGAATTAACTTTTCTTCCCACTGCCACTTTAATACATCGCCATATTCATTTGGCCATGGTGTCACAGGCCAGTTTGGAGCTTTTGCATCTTCGTGATCGCCAGCTGTTCCTGAGAAACAGTTAACAACTGGTACATTCATTAGACTAGCTAGCTTAATCGTTTTTACTAAAGTTTCATGTGATTCAGCAGCAAACGCTTTGTCTGGAGAAATAGGGTTCCCATGACAGCTGAATGCACTAATTTGCAGGTTGTGTGCTTCTACCTTTTCTAGATAACTTTTACGTAATTCTTCGCTCTCCAATAGCTCATCTAATTTACAGTGAGCATCACCAGGGTAACCACCTGTTCCTATTTCAACTGCACTAACTCCTGCTTTTTGTACGATATCTAACATCTCTTCAAAGTTGTTTTGAGAGAATAATACTGTAAAAACACCTAATTTCATGTCATAAACCTCCTTGTATAATGACTAGATTCTTACTATTTTTTTCGTTTCATTTGACTCAAGCGCAGCTAAAACTACTTGAAGTGACTTTAATCCTTCAGCACCTGAAACTGGAGATTCTCCATTTTCAACGATTGACTTTACAAACTTATCTATGACTTGCGTACTTGTTTGCCCACCAGAGTCATTTGTTTGAATACCACCAAGCTCATATTTAACAACTGCACCATTTTTATATTGAAGGATCAATGAATTGACTGGATCATCAAGTAATCTAGCAATTGCATTTTCACCATAAATGATTGTTGAGTTATCTTCCTTCGCTACATATGACCAGCTTGCTGCTAATGTACCAATAATGCCACTTTCTGTTTTAAGGACACATACTGCTGTATCATCTACATCTGCATTTTCCTTTGCACTTGTTTCAACAAATGCACCTACCTCAACAAATTCTTCGCCTAAGATATAGCGTAATAAATCTGTCTTATGGACACCTAAATCACCCATCGCACCGATAAATGCCTCTTCTTTCTTGAAGAACCAGCTATCTTTTCCATCAGCACTCCAACCTTCTGGTCCACCATGTCCAAACGCCGTACGGAAGCTATAGATCTTACCAAGCTCACCTTGCTCGATTAATTCTCTTGCTTTCTGATGAGAAGGAACAAAGCGCTGGTTATGTGCGATCATCAGCTTTTTACCTGACGCCTCTGCTGCTTTGATCATTTCCTCTCCATCTTCCTTTGACGTTGCCATCGGCTTTTCACATAGGACATGCTTCCCTGCTTTTAGTGCTGCAATTGAGATTGGTGCGTGTAAATAGTTTGGTGTACAAACACTCACTGCATCAATTTCTGGATTTGCTAATAGTTCCTCATAGCTTGTATATGGTTTCGCTTCATACAGCTTTGCGAACTCATTTACACGTTCCTCGACAATATCACATACAGCAACAATTTCGACTTGCTTGTTCCCTGCATATTCAGGAAGATGACGATGCTTTGCAATACTTCCGCATCCGATAACAGCTACTTTTAATGTACTCATCATTTATCTCTCCAAATCTCTTATTTTTTACGTTCGTAGTATATTGTTCTATAATTGCCGCAACCTGAACCCACTCCGCGTCCTGCGGGGTGACCACTGGAGTCTCCGTGTATTCAGCCTGCTAGAAACTTTGAAAAAATAACTTAGTTTTTTGGTTTAATTTCTTCTAACGGCTTTGCATTACCATAGATTGGTTTCGGTAATTGTGTTGGCTTTGCCCACTGAACCGCATTCTTAATAACCGTTTGGATATCCTTGTTGTAGTATGTTGGATACGTTTCATGACCTGGACGGAAGTAAAAGATTTTACCTTTTCCACGTTGATACGTACATCCACTTCTAAATACCTCTCCACCTTCAAACCAGCTCATAAATACAAGTTGATCTGGTGCTGGGATATCAAAGTGCTCCCCGTACATTTCTTCCTTCTCAAGCTCAATGAATTCTCCAATTCCTTCAGCAATTGGATGGCTTGGATCAATCACCCATAATCTTTCCTTTTCATCCGCTTCGCGCCACTTCAAATCACAAGTTGTTCCCATTAGTGTTTTGAATATCTTTGAGAAATGGCCTGAATGAAGTACGATTAGACCCATTCCATCAAGTACCCTTTGCTTCACTTTTTCAACAATCACGTCATCTACTTCATCATGCGCAATATGTCCCCACCAAATTAATACATCCGTTTGCTCTAGAACTTCATCTGTTAATCCATGAACGTCTTCATCCAATGTCGCTGTTCTTACTTGAAAGTCACCTTCTAGGAAGCTAGCAATTGCTCCATGAATTCCTTGTGGGTAAATCTCTCTTACTACCGGATTTTTCTGCTCATGACGAAACTCATTCCATACTGTTACATTCAACATATCTATCTCTCCCTATTTCGATTTAATGGTTCAACTGTTTCTTCAAGTAGTTTATACTTATTTCAATACTCTCTAATGGAGATCGCCTGCTCATATCCTGCTCAACAATCCACCATTTCACTCCTATCTCTTCACCTAGGGTCACTACTGATTCAAGATCAACCCCACCTGTTCCAAGCTCTGCAAAGAATTGTTCCTCATCCATCGTCATATCCTTCAAATGAACAAGTGGACTCCTATTCTCATAGCGTTTTAACCAAGCAACAGGATTCTCTCCCGCTTTGGTTAACCAGTAGATATCAAGCTCTGTCTGAACAAATCGTGGATTTGTATCATCAAAGATTACTTCAAGTGCTTTTCTACCATCTTCTAAGCGTTCAAGCTCAAAATCATGATTATGATAACAAAGGGTTATCCCCTCTTTTTCACAAATTTCACCTGCTTCATTCAAAAAGGAGATGAGCTCCTTGTAATCTTCTTCTTTTCGCTGATCTGGCATTAAAAAAGGAACAACAATATATTTACTTCCAATAAGCTTCTGCTCTTCTATCACCTTGTTCAGATTGTTTCTCAATTCTTCTAAAGGAACATGACTAGATGCCGCCTGAAGACCATATTGATCTAATAACTCTTTCACTTCTTTTGCAGCTAAGCCACTAAAACCTGCAAATTCAACTCCAGTGTATCCAAGCTCAGCTACTTTTCTTAACGTCCCTGCAAAATCCTTCTTTGTTTCATCACGTAATGTATAAAGTTGTACAGCGATTGGAATGCTTGTCATTTTACAACCTCTTTTCACAAGATATAAAACGCTTACACTTTTGCCTTGTACATGTACTTTTTTGTCTAAATTAGAAGATATAGCATGAAACATCTTTTAATTAGTCGTGAGTTATTCTTTACTCACTCTGACCCTATCATAAGTTATCTAGCTATAAATAAAAATAGATTATATAATTAAAACATATACTATTTGGCTATTTCTTTGAAAGGAGAGTCTATGACAACACATATTGGATTTTGTGGTTATTCTTATCATACTGCACGGTATTATTCCTCTGATAAAACAAGGATGAAGGGTTACCTTTTTCGATTACAAACGGAAGGACATTGTGAAATTATCGTAAATGGAAGAAAGCTGGAGGTAAAAAAAGGGCATATTCTACTTGTTAAGCCTGGAGATTTCTATGAATTGAGAGTAGAGGCTGACCAAAAAAGTGGTGATTATCACTTGTTTTGTGAAGGAGAATGGGTTGAACAGTGGTGGAAGCGTTCTGTAAAACCGACTCTTACGAGAATTAATCTTGACGAAAAGCTTCTTTCATTATGGCGTCATATCATCATTGAAAAAAGAAGACCTTCCTCTGAATCTAATACAGAGCTATCCGATTACTTATTAAAAGCACTATGCATTAATCTTGAACGAGCAGTAAATGAAACAACCTCAACGGTGACTAGACCACCAGCTGTCACACAGATGATGAGATATATTGAGGAGCATGCAACAAACCCTCTAAAAGTGGAAGAAGTGGCAGATTACGCGGGGCTTAGTGTATCTAGAGCTGTCCATTTATTTAAAGATAGCCTTGGAAAAACAATTATTGAATACACTCAAGAAATTCGTCTCTCGACCGCCATTAATCAAATGAAATACACAGCAATGACTCTCGAGCATATTGCCGAAAACTGTGGATTTGGTACATACCCTTATTTCTACAAAGTGTTTAAGAAGAAATTTGGCATTGCTCCAGGTGCTTATCGAGATCAGGAATAACAAAAAAATGGTTTCAGAACCAGGATGTCCTGAAACCGTTTTTCACTTAGAATCCGCATAAATCTACAATACTTCTGAAACAGTCACACACTGATAGCCTTCTTTTTGCAAGTACTTCAACACAAGCTCTACAGCTTCAACAGTCGATCCATGAATATCATGCATGAGGATGATTGAGCCATCCTTAACATTGTCTTGTACAATTTTCAGTACCTGGTTGGGATCATGTGATTTCCAATCTAAAGTATCTATGGTCCATAATACACTAGGGATTCCAATGACTGATTCAACAGATTTATTTGTGGCACCATATGGAGGGCGAAATACAGAAGGAATTTGTCCTGTGGCTTCTTGAATAATTCTATTCGTGTCTTTGACCTCAAGCTCAATTTGATCTGAGCTAAGCAATGTCAAATCCTTATGATTCCATGTGTGATTTCCAAGTTCATGACCCGCTTCTGCCATCTTCTTCACAATGTTCGGATAGAAGTCCACCCTGCTTCCAAGCATGAAGAAGGTAGCTTTCGCATCATATCGTTCCAATAAATCTACTATTTTTACCGTATTTTCAGGATGTGGGCCATCATCAAAGGTTAGGGCAACTCTTTTGCCAGTAGTTCCCTCTACCTTTGCTGGCCCTTTGTTATCTGTTTCTTTCTCCGTAACCTCTTCCTTTGGTTGGTCAATTTCAGCATTACCGACACTGCCCTTAATCTCTAATCGTTCAACCCATTCAGTTGATAAGATCTCTCTGACTTGATCATAAGGGAGCTCAATTTCTGGCATGCCTGCTACTCCTGCAGTCACTTCATATTTATCGAATTTAAATACCATCGCTTTATTCGTAAGATACATATTTGAGAACGTATTGTCTTTACGATCAATCCAGCTTTTTAAGTCTTCTTCAAATAGATAATCACTGTAGGTCTCATGCTCTTTAAAAGCATTTAACAAAAGGGCGTATAATTTCTCTCTCGTTTCCTTTGTATCATTTATGATGTCGGTTTGTTTAATCGATTGGTCCTTACTAACATCTGCAAGGAAAATTCTCGTGCTTTGAAGAGAGTTGGCTCCACCAAAATAGCTTTCCTCCGAAAATACAATAGAGTATAGCTGTTCTTCTACAGGATAGATATCAAAGGTTATGTAAAAATTTGCCGGACGCATCTTTAACCTTTGTTTGTCCTTTTTAGCTAATTCCTCACGAAAACTTTGTTGGCTACTTTCTAAATACTCATTAATTTCATGATTTAATTGTTCACCTTCAAATTTCGGATAATGGATCGCCTTATGATAGGTTTCTTCCTCCATTGTATTTGTAATAATATCCACTCCAGGATATTTGGATAGTTCTATTTGCTCATTTTCTCCCTTTGTTCCCTCAGAAAGATCTTCTGTCTCGAGGATAAAAAAATAGGAAAGTAGGGCAACTCCGACTATTCCAAAGATGGTTAATAGTAGGTAAGGTAGTCTAGTTGTCTTCATTAAATTACTCCTTCTATGATGGTGTTACATTGAAAATGTATTATCTCCTCATCTATCTTAACCTTTAGTGTATTCGTTCACAATATGCTCCACAAAGAAAATCAATCACACTAGTTCCTGATTACTTCTCTCGGTATCCAGCCTACTTCTCCATTGGATCGCTTAATAAGCACATATCCCGAGCATTCATTGTCTATTACCTTCACTTTTTCTCCCTCATTGACTGATAAAAAAGTGGTGCTAAGGTCATCCTTACAATATGTCATATTGTCCTTTAGCTCTAGATACTCATTTTTAATCCATTGTTGAATTCCAAGTCTTGTATTTTCACAATAGGTGAAGAATTCTTCCTCGTCCATCATTTTCATTTCATAGTTGGGATATGTCACTGCCCCAGTTCTTCTCGTACTGTCCACATGTGTCTTAGCTATGTCGATTTCATCTGATAATTCGTCAACGTATGATGTTGAGTATTTGTCATTTTCAATAATTAATGCATTTAATTGTCCATCTGTTTTAATTTGATTACCACCATCTATAGCGATGATTTTTTTATTCAAATCAATCAATGGGTTATTGGAACAGTCTTGATTTGACCGATAATTGATTGCTGGCCAATGACCCACAATGACGTTCTTATGTGCATGATGTTCTTTCTCATAGAACGATGGTGTAGACAATGCAAATTCCTCAGACGTATGATGCCAGTTATCCAGATCATCAATCCCTGCATGTATAATGATAAATTCTTCTGTTTCATATGCAACTGGTAGCGACTCAAGCCATTCTAGTTCATCTTTGAAATGCTGCTGATAAAAATCCGTCATTGCTTCTATGTTATGAAAATCATCTATCGATCTATTATGCTGCTGAAGCATCTCATTTAATATTGAATTATTTTGTTTTTTCATATAAGAAATGATTCCATCAACACCTTTGAATACGTAACGATATAATATATCGCAATTTCCTTTCGTTACATAGACATGGTCTGATTTCTGTGTCAGCTGTCGAACGTATTGAACTACATTCAAGCTGCTTGGCCCTTTCTCACAAAGGTCTCCATTAATAAATAAGTAGTCTTCTTCTGTATAATTTAATTGATCTAGTAGCTTTTTAAATAGCTTTATATTCCCGTGGATATCTGAAATCACAATGATTCGTTTGTTTTTATCAAGCTGTAGCTTCTTTACTTCTATCATATTTATACTCCTTTTTTACTAATAGACTCCATTGGACTTATAGCAGTTTATAAAGATAATATTCATTCACTGGTTTGCCATCGATGATTAAGGAGTGAATTTTTTCTCCCTCTAGAATGAAGCCCATTTTTCTATATAGGTTGAAGGCTTTTGTGTTATCTTTGATTACGGTTAGCTCTAATCTTGATATCCCAAGTTGATTTGCCCATTCGAACATTTGCTCAAAGAGTTTTGTCGCGATTCCTTGACCTTGATAATCCTCTTGAACACCTAATACTAGATAGGCAGAGTGTTGATTTCGTTTGAGGTTACCACCTAATGCAGCGATAAAACCTGCGAGTTTATTCTCTACCTCAGCAACAAAGATGACCGATCTCTTTTCACCCGAGATTCGTTCAATTGATTTTCTTTGTTGTTCAACAGTCGTCTCACGTTCCCCCGGTTCAAACAACATAAAACCAGATTCATCTATTTTCTTACTTAAAGCTAAGAAATCTTCTGCATCTCCTACTTCAATTGGTCTGATGATCATGTTAGTCCACCTCTTTTTTATCATATTTTACCATATATTCATATTTCATCTTTTTTAACATCATCATAAACCTAGGTCTTTTCTGCTATTAGTTTCGAATGAGATGACCTGATTAAAATACCGATTCCTACCAATAAAAGAAACATCCCTACCCATGACGTCAAGCTCAAGTATTCTCCTACAATAAAGACCCCTAATAACGCTGCTGTTAATGGCTCTGCCAATGAAAGGGTAACAGCAGTTGAAGAAGGTACATGGACTAGAGCTTTATTAAATAAGAAATAGGCAATTCCAGTAGTCACAATTCCAAGCTGTAGACTCACACTCACACCACGTAGGCTCGTTACCCAAGACATATCATAAACAAATAGAAAAGGAGATAAGCAGATTGCACTAATCGTAAAGACTACCGCCACGACCGATAATGAAGAATGCTTTTCAACCAACTCTCTACTTACAAGAGTATAGCTTGCAAATGATAACCCAGCCCCTAAAGCCATAATGATTCCTATAGGGTCTACAGATACTGATTCTTTATTCAGAAATAACATCAGACAGCCTGTGATAGCTAGAATTGTCGAGTACCACCAAATGATAGTCGGTCGCTTCTTCAAAACAATCCATTCAATAAAGCCTGATAACATAGGAGCACTCCCGATAGCGACAACTGTCCCAATAGCTACCCCCGTTATAGAAACGGCCGAAAAGAATAACGGCTGGTATAGTGCCATGCTTAAAGCTGCCAGAATCGTTGGTTTGATGGCCCAGTTTCTACTATTAAACTCCCCTGATATGAGAAGTAGACATAATAAGAACAGACCGCCTACCGCTAATCGCGTCGCACCAATTGCAATCGGATGCGCTGTTTCCGGTGCAAATATCTGAGTTGTGCCTGTTGACCCCCACAGTATTGCTGCAAATAAAATAAAGAATGGGGCGAATTTTCTTTCCATGCTGCTCACCTCGGGTAAAAAAGAATTAAACTTATCATAGAAAATGCCTTAAAAAAATTCTTTACCAAGTTTAATTTCTCTTTTATCCATTATTAAGGATTCTATATTTTTGTGGCGATACACCTTCACACTTTACAAACCATCTTGTAAATGATGAAGAATTCTCAAAGCCCACTTCCTCACTAATCTTTGATATTGTCCATGATGTTGAAATTAAGAGATTCTTAACCTCCTTCAAACGAAGTTCAGATATATAAGCTTTTAGACTTTTTCCCGTTTTTTTCTTAAACCATGCTGAGTAATATACTGGATGATAATGCTCTATTTTCGCTAGGTCTTCTAAGAGAATGATCTCCTTATAATGTTTATGTACATATTCGATCGAAGGAGGTTCCGATCGTTTTAGCTTATTTGTTACATACTTAGTTAAATCTACTAAGGCGGTAGGATCCTCTTGATTCATCGTCTCTTCTAATAGTAAATAACGAATGGCTGCCCATTTCTTGTCTAATCGCATATACATACAGCTTGTATTTGCCGGTAGATATTTCAAAGGAATGTCTACTATTAAAAATTCATTTCTATCTTTGGATCGATAATTATGCTCGTACGTTGGAGGAAGATAAAAACAATAATCTGGAGTCAGATTTAACTCCTGCCAATTTGTTTGAATGTCTAAGGATCCTTGTAACGGGAAAAGAAATTGACCAAATTCATGTTGATGCGTTGTAAACTCTCTTGAATAGGACCGTTTCTCACAAGCTACTTGTTTGAGACTATCCACTTTACTCCTCCCCTCATCCTTCCATTTAACTCGATTTAATACCCGCACCACAAAGTGGGATAATTATTTTTTCATTTGTTCCTTTTTGATATTTTAAGTAGCCTGCATAATTGGCCGCTGACGTTATTTCAACGTAAAATCCTTTATCAGCAAGCTGTTCTCGTGCTTGTAGGATTTCATCCTCTTTAATCTCAATAAAATGACCCTTTGTCTCACGTACAGCTGCTAATATCTGTTTTGAACGGGCTGGCGCAGCAATGGCAATTCCTTCAGCCAAGGTACCTTTATTGGTCACTGGTACAGCTATGGCCTCCCCTTTTTCGAATGCTTGAACAAGTGGTGCACAGTTCGCTGCTTGAATGGCAATGATTTTCGGTATTTTTTCAATCAATCTGTTCTCAAAAAGCTCCTTGAAACCATAATAGGCACCAAGTAAGAGAGTACCATTTCCAACTGGGACGATTAATGTATCTGGGGCTTCTTGCTTTAATTGCTCATATATTTCATATGCATAGGTTTTTGTGCCTTCATAGAAATAAGGATTATAGACATGACTCGCATAAAAGACCTTCTCCTCATTTACTGCTGTTTGTGCGGCTAATGCAATGTCCTCTCGTGTGCCATGGATTTCTTTAATGGTTGCTCCATGTGCTTTTACTTGAGCGATTTTCTTCGGTGATGTTTCATCACTTAAATAAATATCACATGCTATATTACACCGTGCTGCATATGCGGCAATCGCAGTTCCAGCATTCCCACTACTGTCTGCAATCACTTTTGATACCCCTAATTCTTTTGCCTTTGTCATCAGAACAGCGGCTCCTCGGTCCTTAAATGACAGGGTAGGCATCATATAATCAACTTTTACATATGTATTTGGTTCACTGGGGTCAAGAACAATCGTCGGAGATTGACCTTCTCCCAGAGTAACTGACTCCCATGTCTTTGAATCTTTGGCAAATGGCATCGTATTAATATATCTCCATAATGAATTAGGATCGTTATTCCATGTTGAAACGTCTATTTTTGGCGTATCTTTTACTAGGTCTAATACGCCTCCGCAATCACATTTCCAAATGGTCGCAGTTAATTGATGCGTTTTCCCACAACTGCTACAGCTGTATTGTTCCACCACTTATCGCTCCCCCTCTTTTGAATAAACAATTAAATATAAGCAATCGCCTCAATCTCTATTTTGAATCCAAAATGTAATTCATTAGTTGGTACCACGGTGCGAGCTGGTTTGTGCTCACCGAAGAACTCTTTATACACAGCATCCACCTTATCCCATAGTTGTACATCTGGAATATAAAGTGTCATCCTCAAAATTTGGTCCTTCTTGCTACCCGCTGCTCCCAAAATCATTTCGACATTTTTTAGTGCCTGAAGGGTTTCTTCTTCAATGGTGCCGAATTTCTTTTCACGCGTAACTGGATCTATGGAAAATTGACCTGATACATAGACTGTATCATTATGAACCGTCGCTAGAGCATAATGACCATTTGACTTTAAGTTTCCTACTTCAAAAATACTTTGCATGGAACTACTCCCTTTTCTAGTTTTATCGTTTAAATCTTGAACTACTATAAATCCTTTAATTAATATCTATTTTATTATATAAAAATTTATAATTCATTGAATTTTATATATAATTTAACTAGGTACTCTTATTTTTAACAAGTTCAGGTTGAAAAAAAGGAGATGGATAACATGAAGTATGATGAAATTGATACACCTGCTCTATTAATTGATCGAGATACGATGATGGGGAACCTTCTTTCTATGCAAGATTATGCTAATAAGTACAATGTGCATTTACGTCCACACACAAAGACTCACAAAATGCCCAAGCTTGCTAGTCTTCAAGAGGAGCTCGGTGCAAAAGGGATTACGGTAGCTAAGGTGGGAGAAGCCGAGGTTATGGCACAAAACGGGTTAAACAACATTTTTATCGCCAATGAGATTGTCGGAAAAACAAAACTAAATCGAATTAGACAGTTAGCCGAGACGATTGATATTTCATTTGGCATCGATAACACCTATCAGGTGCGAGAAATTGAAGATGTGTTTGATGGAGCGAAAAAAAAGGCACAGGTCCTTGTCGAAATTGAAGTAGGCGAACAGCGCTCAGGGATTATTGAGGAAAGTGATTTTCACACCTTATTAGAATGTGTAAAGTCTTGTAACAATATCGAGCTACTAGGGATTTTTTCTCATGATGGACATTCCTATAAGGCTGAAAATTGGGATGAATGCAAGGAATTATACCTTGAGAGTGTACAACGAACCTTGCACTTTGCAAAACTAGCAGAAGACATGGGGATGAAGCCTAAAGTCGTTAGTATTGGTTCTACCCCTCCCTTTATGTTAAAGTTCGATATTCCAAAAGGGATAACTGAGATCAGACCAGGGACATATATTTTCATGGATGCCTCTCAAGCTAATATGATTGATACATATAATCGTTGTGCCGCAACAGTCTTGACAACCGTCATTAGTAAGCCTACTCATGAGCGAGTTATTACGGATGTTGGTGCAAAGGGAATTACTGCCCAATCAAGAAATAAAGGCCTTACAGCTACAACAGGCTTTGGTCGCATTAAGGAATACAATGATGTCTATATCAATGGAGTGTTTGACGAGCACGCCATCATCTATCATGAGGAATTTCGCAATCAAGTTCAGATTGGAGAAAAAGTACAAATCATCCCAAATCATATTTGCCCAGTCTGTAATTTGTACGAAAAAGCTTACTTGATTTCTAATGGTGAAGTTGTAGATGAACTCCCAATTGATTGCAGAGGGAAATTGCAGTAGTGATTGTGTGAACTACAAATATTTGTGCAAGGGACATGACTATATGTCCCTTGCATCTTATGACACAAGCTTCAGTCCAATCGCTGCACTTAAAACTAAGGCTATGCATACTAGCCTTTTCCAATCTCTTGGTTCACCGTATAGGAGCATTCCCAAGATTGCTCCACCAGACGCTCCAATTCCTGTCCATACGGCATAAGCGGTGCCCATCGGAAGTGTTTCCATCGCATAAGAAAGAAATAAGAAGCTAGCACCAAATCCAAGGATTAGTAAAAGAGCAGCCTTCCAATTACGATCATGATGCAGCTTATTAATCATCACAACACCAAACATTTCAAATATACCAGCTAACACTAAGGCAACCCACGCCATTAAGAATCATTCCTTTCCTGTGCATGTTCCTTCGTCACTAACTTCAAGCCAATAACTCCTACTAGCAGGATTAAAATCAACAGGATTTTACTTAATTTGAATGGTTCACCAAAGAATAGGATTTCTGACATCACTGTACCTGCTGTCCCTAATCCTACAAATACGGCGTAGACTGTTCCCACCGGAAGCTTTCTCCCTGCCATAATTAACACATAGAAACTAATCAGGATCGATATGATTGTTCCAGTCCAAGTCCAAAAACCATCTGCGTGTTTCAACCCAATGACCCAAAACACTTCAAAAAACGCTGCAATAAATACTTTCATCCAGTCTGTATTCATGTAACAATTACCTCCAATCTTATAATTCCCAATAAAACAAAAAAAGCCCGAGAAACAACTGTTAAAACAGTTCCTCCCAGGCTTTTATCCTTCCGTGACACAGCATCGCACTGTGAGTTTTCTCTCGGACCAGTCCAACAAAAAGTTGCGGAACCCTAGAAAACCTTTAAATATACAATTGGTTTCCATTATACACACTTTTCATAAGAAATCAATTTATAAAAATGATTACATTCAGTTACGAACTAACTTTTCTATATACTCATAATCAATTAAATAATCGACAGATGTATAGAAAAACCCCTTATATCTAATCAGTGAATCCGAGTTAATAATCATCTCTTTCTTCACTTTTCCATCAGTATCAAATATAGTTGTTCTAAAACTATATCCCATATACCCTATTGAAGGCTTCCCCTTTTGGAAGGTTACTTTGTTCAGATTATTAATAATATGTTTTATATCACTTTCATCTGTGACTTCAATCTCATTACCAGTATTCCCATCAAATACTGTTATTTTGGACACAGAGGATGCATCTATTTCCAAAATCTTCTCTGGGATATAAGTCAACGCAATAAAAAGGAAAACGGTTAAAACACCGGTGATCCACCATTTTAATTTATTCAAAAAAACCACTCTTTCTATATGGGACCATATATCATTTGTTTTTTCTGACAGATTACTAATTTAATATTAACATAAAATCCCATATAAAGAGGACAAACTTTTGGAAAAATAAATAATTTTTCCCTTAATTTTCAATGTTTAGTTTCTTTATGTTCCAACAAATACTTTCTTAAACCTGCTGTGTCACTTCTTCTGATAATCTTCTCCTACTGATCCAAAAGCCTTGTATCCCAAAGACACTTAACATGAATAGTAGCAATGTTAGACTCACTATTAGAAGATGTTTGAAATCAAATAAGGTCTGGCTATTTGCATCAACTAAGAATAGTAATTTAGTAAATAACAAACCAAGCATCGTACCTATTGAGAGACCGTATAGTACAAACGACAGTACTTGAGTGAGTATTAATTTAATTAATCCATTTGGAGATAATCCTAACAATCGTTGGATTGTATATTGCTCACGATTGATATACACCATATGAAGTAAAGTTTGAGTAATACCAACAGCCGTTGCAATTATTAATACTATGAAGATACCAATGAATAAGCTCCATCGTTGATAAAATAATTCATTTGCCTGATCAATTGCCGTTTCTTTGTCATTGAGGACTAGCGTTGGCCAATATGCCAGCAACTCCGATAGTTCCGCTTTTGCTTCTTCTAAATCAACTGGTTGAACCATGATATCGTATATCATTAATGTTTCTTGTGCCAATTGAGAGGACCAATCAATATAGGCTCCTTCATATCCATTTTCACCTTCAACAATCGCAGCAAGTTCAAACATTCCATACTCTACTAATTCTTCACTCCCGCTTACATAGAATCCTGGTTCCACGTGATCTCCAACATTAAGGTGATTCTGTTTTGCTAAGCGTTCTGTCATGATCATTTTCTTATCCTTATCCTGTAGAATCCCCATTTGCTCAAAATCCAATGTTTGATAATCTATGTATCTCTCATCTATTTCCATAAGATTGAAGTTACTTTCTGCATATACCTTCTGCACGCTTGGTAATGCTGTCATTTCCTCTAATAGGTCATGTGTTACAGCCTTATCCATTGTTTGATTAGATATAATGATATCCGTCTCATATTTAGCCTGTATATAGGACTGTTCATTGATTTGCACGGTTTTCAACACAGAACTACCAAATATTAGAATCACCATTAATCCTATTAGACTTAATACGACCTTCATATTATGCTGAATTTGTGGAATCAATTGTTGACACGCCAAAAAGGCTTCTTTCCCAAACACTCTACGTATTGGTTGAATCATTATTTTTAATAACAACTGGAAAATAAAAGGTATCACAAGTAGTGCAAATAGTGTAAAAAGCAAAGAACCAATTAATATCATTAATGCGTCTTTATCCGTTGAGCCCTGTAGGCCTGAATTCATGCAAAATACACTGATCATTAAGAGAACAAGCATAAAAATACCTTTTACTTTTGAAAGGCGGAGTTCCTTTGACTGCTTGTCTCCTTCTATTTGCATTGGCAGCAACTGCATTGCTTTTTTGATTTGCCATTTTGTATAGCTAAATAATAAGATACTCATAATAGCTACAATACTTACTACTAGAATAATAGGAAATTGTGCTTTCGCTTCTGGTAATTTTAACAATTCAATTATTTGTGGTAATGCAAACTTAATGATTGCAAAGCTTGCGATTACCCCTCCAGTTAAGCCCATATAAACAATGCATTGCAATTGAACCTTAACAATTTGACCAATTTGGCTAGCTGTAGCCCCAATTGACCTCAGAATCATCAATTGCTCCTTGAGCTTCATGAACAATAATTGGAATGTTGATAATAGTAGCAAACCTGTAATGAGTAAAATAAATACAGATAAGACAATCATGAAGATACGCAATGTCTGAAGATTTAGCTGTACAAACTCATACTCATTGACGATATCAATTCGTAATAATGAGTCGAAAGCTTTCAGTTGCTTTGCCACCTCTTGAACATTTTCTGTTTTAATCAAAACAAATAGTCCCGCTTCATCTCCAACTTTTACCAAATTATTGTTTAAATAGACAACATTGCTTTCCTCTGCACCTAGAGGTGTCGGGATAATTTCAATAAGTGTAAATGCTTGTCCATCAACTTGCAGTGTATCTCCCACACTAGCTTTTAACACATTCGCTAAGCCCTCTGAAATACTTACGGTAGTAGCAGTCAATTCTTTTTCAAAATGATAACGACTCTGTACAAGAGGATCATTTTCAACTCCTAATGTGTAAACTCGTTCAATATGCTCCACATTTGAGCTTGTAATTGATACTGGAGAGGTGGCCTCTACCCCTTCAATCTCTTTGATTTGCTGAAAAAGCTGGTCAGAGACCCATCTATTTTGTTCTGGGTTATAGCCTGCAAGAATGTCCATGTCCCCAAACATCGAATATATTTCCTCTTTCATATTCTCTTCTGCATTCCAACTATAGACACCCATTGAAACAATTAAACATACAGAAATCGCGATAATACTGATGCTTGTAAGGACATGCACTTTCGCTGCTCGAAATAGCTTCATCCCGATTGATTTCAAACTAAACACTATGCACCACCTCTTGAAATCACTTTAATTTTTTGCAAAATAGCTTCAAGGTCTGCTTCACTGTTCTCGTTAGAGTAGCTATCAATCATTTCACCGTCATGAAAGAACAATACGCGATTGGCATAAGTTGCTACATGAGGATCATGTGTTACCAAGATAATGGTTTGTCCTTGCTGTTGTAATGATTGTAGTAGCCTTAAAATATCCTCTGTTGTGTTCACATCAAGAGATCCAGTTGGTTCATCAGCCAGTAAAATGGGGGGGTGGTTAATGATTGCTCTAGCAATAGCCACTCGCTGCTTTTGTCCTCCTGATAATTCTTGAGGTCGATGCTTTCTCCATTCATAGATTCCAAGCTGTTGCATAACCTCAGTTACTCGGACTTTTATTTCCTTATTTGATACATCACTCAAAATAAGTGGCATCGCAATATTATCTTCCACATTTAAGTCCTTTAAGAGATGGAACGATTGAAAGACAAAGCCTATTTGCTCTTTGCGAAATTGTGAAGAGCGTGGTTCCTTGTATATGTGATTTGCTTCCTCACCGAAAAGAAATATCGTTCCGGCCGTTGGTTCGTCAATCGCACTTATCATATTTAGCAAGGTGCTCTTTCCAGACCCACTTGTTCCCATGATTGCAACCATCTCTCCTTTATAAATGGAGCAGTGGACATTTTTTAACGCATGTACTTTATGATTTTGTTGTTGAAATACTTTAGACATCCCCTCTAGCCTAAGGACTTCGTTTAGTGGAGGTACAGGGATTTTATTAATCATGTCCTTCAACGGATTGAATCCACTCATCTTCATAGACCCCCTTTAAACATAGCTTTAATTGTTTTAACCCTCTTCGAATATGTGTTTTGACTGTACCTTCTGGACACTCAAGAATCCGTGCAATTTCTGGAACGGTATAATCTTGATAAAACCGAAGCAATAATACTGTTTTATATTTTTCCTCTAATGTACTCAAGGCTTGCCACAAGTCCATTTCTTCTTCAACTAAATTGGAACCGTCCATTTGTATTTCCTGTAATTCACTTGGATCAACAAGATCAAAGTGTTTCCTTTTCTCTATGTATGTTTTACTGCAATTAATCACAATTCGTGTTAACCATGTTTTTAAATACTTGGGTTCTTTTAAATTTCTCATCCCTTCATACGCACGAATTAATGTCTGCTGCAGGATGTCTATTGCATCATTTTCATTATGTGTGTAGACAAAGGCCATTCGATACAGTTCAGCTTGAATCGGTTGAATAAGTTCATAGAATGCCTCTTCATCTCCTTCACATACACGTAGGATTAAAGATTCTTGATCATCTATCTTAATCGCCCCCCTACCTATTAGACTTGTCTAGCAGCCTTTTCGATTCAACAAAAGGAAAAAAAGATATTGGTTTTGTAGATTCCGATAGTTATAGGTTTATTTCCAATGTCCAATTAGAGGAAAATGACCATTCGTAACGAATATTATCTTAATCATATCAAATGTAAGGTGATTGAAGGAACTAGATGGGAAGTGAGAAATTGAATAGACCTCTACTAAGAGCGGAAGCTATCATTTTTAACGAAGATAAAAGCCAGGTACTAATACAATGTGATATCGATGAAAATTTTTATCGTCTTCCAGGCGGGAGCATTGAATTCGGTGAGACTGCTACTGAAGCAATAAAAAGAGAACTTATTGAAGAATTTGACTTAGATATATATGTTGGTGAGTTGGCTTGTGTGAATGAAAGTTTGCTTGAATACGACGGGATGGAAGTGCATCATTGCACCTTAATCCATTGGTGTGCGGCACCGAGTGTAGAACATATGACTGTCATAACACACAAAGAAGAGCATAATCAAAACATTATCTTAACTTGGAAAACCCTTGAAGAACTTAGTACAAGACCAACCTATCCAGAAGGCATCTTACATATGATTTCAGCTAACAGTAATATTATTGAACATTTGGTCATTAGAAAGAAATATTGATACTAGATTTATAAGAATTTCATTAAATGGTGGAGGTCAAGACATGTATGCTAACCTAAATAAAAATAAAAAACGGATCCTTAAAACAGCTCTGATTGTTAGCCTATTATTTATTGGTTTCATTGGCTATGGAGTATATTGGGCGTTCTTTGATATGAGTAGGTTACCAACTGGAGAATATCTTACTGAAGAATCATCTCCAGACGGCACATATACATTAAAAGCGTTCGTTACAAATGGGGGCGCCACAACATCCTATGCTATACGAGGAGAATTATTATTTAACAATCAACCAGGTAAAACAAAAAACATCTATTGGAACAATGGTGAAGATACAGTCAGTATTGAATGGGTCGATAACGATACAGTCATTATTAACGGACATTCACTTCATGTTCCAACTGATAAATTCGACTTTAGAAATCAATAATCCTTCGTTTGCTTTATCACTTCATGCACCAATTCATCCAGTGTTCCAAAGCACTTTTTCACCTCTGACAAATGATAAAAAGTACTGGTTGTAGCAAAATTATTTAGTTCTTCATTTGGAGAATACAGAAAGATTTTTTTACCTTGCCCAAGTGCTATTCCGAGTTCAATATGGCTTCCCTTCCCTGCAGGCAGCAGAACGATGATGACATCTGCTGCTAGTACTGCATTTTTTTCAGCCTGACCAATTGACTTTAACTCTTCCATTGTTGAAGCTCTTTCATGTTGAGTCCAGTCATATGTATGCTTATAACCATTCTTTTTTAATTGATCACTAACATATCGCACATTTTCTATATTCTTAAAGCTAGATGCAACATAGAATTTCAACGTCATTTCCTCCTTTATTAGCACCGCAAACACATGACACTTCTACGTTTTGCGGTGCTATCTTATGACAGCTATTTCCTAACTTTAAATACAATGAAATTAGCTATCTTTAAGTCTTCTTCGAACTGCGGATATTTATCGAGCATCTCTTTGGACGGTTTTGGTTCTACTAACGCTTCTAGCGTAAAACCAGCTTTAGTGATTGCTTTCATATAACTTGTTAACGTTCGGTGATAATATACTATTTTTTCTTCTGCCTCTGACAGCATATTCTGCTCGTACATGCCTTCGTGAAAATAATGATCAGCTTTCCAATACTGTTTTTTCCCTTCCGAATTTCTTATCCATCCACTTTCCGGTGTGATAAAACATGGATGAAGAATCGAAAAGATGAAATATCCATTGTCTTTCAACAGACGATACATTTCACTTAGTGCTGCATCATAATCAGCCAAATCTTGAATCACCATATTTGATATAATCATATCGAAGGTTTTAGTACTTAAAAAAACTAGATTTTCACAATTTCCATAATGATAGGATATCCCACTCTCAGCGGTTGTTTTCGTTTTGGCGAGTTCAAGCATTTTTGTAGAATAATCAACAGCTGTAACATTTGCTCCTCTTTCAGCAAGCAGTCTACTTAAATATCCTTCTCCACAGCCTGCATCAAGAATAGTTGTTCCATCAATTGTCTCTATTAATGAGAAGATTGATGGATTGAGCAATACTTTTCTATAAATATCTCCATGTTCGTTATAACTTGCTGTAAATGCCTCTGCATTCAAATCCCATCGTTTAATGGCTTCATCGGTTGTCAGTTGTCTCATGATATTACGCCTCATTTCTAAGAAAGTCGTAACGTTACGCTATCTGTGCACAACTTTATTTTTTCATATTTCAATAAAAAGAAATAGACTTATAATTTAATTTTTTGTATCATTTAGATTGAGGCATGCCTTCTTTAAGTGACATACAATCATTGATTAAAACAATACAGACTCTGCAACAGGGAATCCTTCATTCGGATTCCCTTTTTTCATCTCAATCCTTGCTATCTTTCCCAATACTGTTTAATTGCTTTGTGAGATTTTTGAATTGTTCATCATACTTCGAATAGTCTGCATGGTTTGGGGTTAGTAAGCTTAATTTGCCTAGGACAAATTGAACCTCAGTTTCTAGTCGCATTCTTTCCATTTGGCTATTATTAATTGTTTCTACCACTTGGGTTCGAGTTAATACCTTCCCTTTGATTTCAAGCGAGTCATCTACTACTTTTTCACGGAAATAGCGATCATGACTGACAATGATGCACGTACATGGGTAAGCCTTAAGTGTTTCCTCTAATTGTTCCCGGGACGGTAAATCTAAATGATTCGTTGGTTCATCTAAAATCAATAAATCCGTTGCTTGTAAGATGTACTGCATTAATTTTATTTTTACACGCTCACCCATACTCATTTTCTGGATTGGTTGCTGCCATTGATGAGCTGAGAAGCCTAAATTCTTCATCAGGGTCTGAACCTTTCCACGTTCATCAAATGTTTCACGCTCGAACAGTCTTGCAGGTGTTTCTTTAAGCGGTAAATCATAGACTGTTTGTGATAAATAGCCAATCTTTGCTGAAGGTGTTATCCAGACCGTACCTGAGTTAGGCGTAATACGTCCAAGTAATACTTTTAGCAACGTTGTTTTTCCTGCTCCATTTGGTCCAATGATCGCCATTTTCTCTCCATGCATCAGCTGAAATGTTGCTTCTTTTATTACGGTTTGATCACCATATGAAACGGATACCTGTTCACATAGAATCATCCGATTCCCTCTTTTTTCAACGGGGTTAAATTCAAATACCACTTGATGCTCTTCAGAAACAGCCTCAACTTTTTCTTTTTCCAATTGCTTCCCTAGTAATTTTCGTTTCGATTTGATTTGTTTATCCATTCGCTTTGCCGCCAAACGTTCGTACTCTTTTGCACCCATAACCCCTGCATTTTCATTTCTTGTTGAATCACGATGAGCCACATGTGACCAGCCCTTCAGTTGATTTAATTGCGATTCAATCATAGCGACTTTTTTCTGCTGCTTCTCATAAGCATGTTGTTGTGCTTTACGACGCTCCGTACGAACTTGCATATAATGAGAATAATTCCCCTTCTGCTCGAATATACTCATGTCCTCGATAGACCAGATTTTCGTTGTCACTTGGTCCAAAAAATATCGATCATGACTTACAATGACGACAGTTCCTTTATACATCCGAATTTCCTTAATTAAACGAGCTACTGATTTCTCATCTAAGTGGTTTGTTGGCTCATCAAGTAGTAATACTGGGGAACGTCTCTGTAAGCCATTCACTAAACGATACTTTAATTGTTGACCACCACTTAGTTCATTATATGGCTTATTTGGTACATTCCATTTTTGATGCATAGGAGTGTAAGTCATCTTTTCTACACTCTCGACCTCCTGCTCAACAAATGTCACTTCCTTTGAATCAACCCACTTAATTGTTCCAGATGTAGGTTGTATCCTTTCAGTTAACATTTGTAAAAGCGTTGATTTACCAGTACCGTTTGCTCCGATGATACCGACAATGTCTGTTACTTGAAGTGAGATATTTACTTCTTGAAATAAGATTTGTTCTTCAAAAGCCATTGATACATGATGAAATTGACATAATTCCATAAGATTCACCTCTACACGAGGATTAGCCTTCCAGAAAATGAAAAAATCCTACCGATCATGCATGGTAGGATTCGTCGCAAAATACACCTACTTACTGTAGGTGAAACCGTTCATTGTAGATAAATGGGCAGACTAATCCTGTTTGTTTTTTTACGTTATATACGTTTTTTTAAACAATAGGATTAGTTATACATCGATCACCCATCATCCCTTCTCAATTTATTGTCTCAACTATAACACAAGAATTTAGCGCTTTCAAATTAAATTTGAAAATCACCCCCATATACCTCACACCTATAAATTATCTTTTTAACAATAAAAATAACATAAAAATTAATAATTATTTATTGCAAAACGATAAATTTTATTTTAATATTTATCTTAACAAAGAGATTTGATAGGAGTTAGTTATGAATTCACCTGCTCAACCTATGTCTCAGAAAAAATTATTTAAAACTCAGATGATGGTATCTTTCCATCAACTCATCCGTTTTGGATGGATACAGGCACAATCATGTCTGTTTCCTGTCGTTATTTTTGGTTCCTTGGCTTTTACAAAATTCATTCCATTGCCATTCCTCCCACGTTATGATTGGCTACTAGTCATCTTCCTTTTGATGCAGTGGTGGATGGTGCATTCCGGACTAGAGACACGGGATGAATTAAAAGTGATTACCTTGTTCCATCTTATTGGGCTTGCACTTGAAATCTTCAAGACTCATATGGGGTCCTGGTCATACCCAGAGGAAGGGTATTTCAAGGTTTACGGGGTACCCTTGTATAGTGGATTCATGTATGCCAGTGTGGCGAGTTATCTTTGTCAGGCTTGGCGGAGAATGAAAGTTGAACTCATTCAATGGCCACCATTTTTGATCGTTGTTCCACTTGCATCAGCCATTTATTTAAACTTTTTCACTCATCATTATTGGATAGACATTCGTTGGTGGTTGTCTGCACTTGTCATCATCATCTTTTGGAAATCTTGGGTTGCATATGAGGTAGGTGGAACTCGTTACCGAATGCCGCTTCCACTTTCCTTTGTACTGATTGGATTTTTTATTTGGATTGCGGAGAATATTGCAACATACCTCAGTGCATGGAAATATCCAAACCAAATTCAGACATGGAGTCTCGTTCATCTTGGAAAAGTGAGTTCCTGGGTCTTATTAGTCATTGTCAGTTTTCTAATTGTAGCGACATTGAAGCTCGTTAAACAAAACATTCCACAGCGTTAAGGAAAATAGATATTGGAGGGTTTAGAAATGATCACAAATAGTAACCATATAACAGGTCAACTGAATGATTTTTCATTACAAAATATAGAGTCAATTGTTGGTTTCCATCTAAATTTCGAAAGAAGCAAACCTTTTGAAAACCATTGTCTACTTGATATTGATTTCTTAATTTGGAAAAAAGAAAAGCAATACATTGCTAGCTTCCGTTTCTACCATCCAAATAGCATCCACTTTGAAAGTGGCGGACTCTTTCAGCAACTCTCAATTGGAATTTATGATATTAGTGACAGAGGTTGGGAAGATAAGAAATATGAAGTGATTGACTATGAAGGAGAAACCTTACACTTTTATTGTACTGAAATAGAATTAATGAATGTGAAAGAAGCATAAATCCTAGATTAAAACCTGCCTACTCTTTATTTACATTTTTTAAATATTTAATTTATTTTTCACTCCAAGGGATGAATATAACGTACAATATAACAAAAATCATATAAAGGAGTGCTTCCATAATGCCTTTATTATCATTCTTGTTATTTGTATTCATCAGTAGCTTTACTCCAGGTCCCAATAACTTTATGGCGATGACTTTTGCTAATAAATTTGGATTTAAGAAATCAATGGAGTTTTGTCTTGGCGTAGCAGTAGGTTTTTTTATTCTTACCTTATTATGTAGTTTTTTCAACCATTTACTTATTACTATATTGCCAATCATCAATATTCCTTTAACTATTTTAGGAGTAAGCTATATGTTATATTTAGCTTATAAGACACTTACAAGCAAGGACAGTCCAAATGAGGATAATGAGAATTCTACTAAAAGCCTTTTTCTGATTGGGTCTTTCGTTCAATTCATAAATCCTAAAGGGATTCTTTATGGCATTACAGTCGTTTCAACTTTTATTCTCCCATATTACTCTTCCTACATAAATTATGTGATTATCTCGCTTTTTCTAGGGTTTGTAGGGTTAATCAGCTCAGCTTGTTGGAGCCTATTTGGTTCTATTTTTCAAAAAGTACTTTTACAACATAGGAAACCATTTAACATAATTATGGCTTTGTTGTTAGTATATAGTGCTGTTTCAATTGTTTTTCATTAAAGGATGGTGGACATTGGTTGATTTATGCCATTGTATTATTTTTGTTAGCAGGAATTGCTGAAATTGGTGGTGGGTATCTTATTTGGCTATGGTTAAGAGAAGGAAAGCCCTATTATTGGGGCGTGTTCGGAGGAATCTCCTTAGCTTTATATGGTGTGATTGCCACATTCCAAATATTCCCTTCATTCGGTAGAGTCTATGCTGCTTATGGAGGAGTTTTTATCGTTCTTTCTGTATTATGGGGATGGGGAATTGATCGCAAAACTCCTGATTTATATGATTGGGTAGGTGCTGGAATATGCTTATTGGGTGTTTCAGTAATGTTATTTGCTCCAAGACAATAAATGTCATTGTGAAGAAAGAATTGAATAGGTTTGTCCCTCTCATTTCTTCCTCACAATCAATTAATTTGAATCTCATATGTGATCGGCTAGTCGCACGCTGTAAAACCGCATCGCCTTCATATCGCCTTTCATCTCAAAAACACCCTTGTCTACCAGCATTCTTAGTCGATATTCGAAGAATTGATCACCAATATATTGATCCAAATGCCCTATCACTTCTCCTATTAACCTTGCGGACTTCATGAATAACTCTGTCTCTTCATCTCTACCTCGTTTTAACTGAAGCTTTTTCGCCAAATTTATGATGTATTTGTCAAAATAATCCTCTTCAACACTTTTAATCTGTCCATTTCTCCAAATTCGTAAGGTTTCATTCGTTTCAGCAAGGGCTAGCCACTCTTGTTCTAATTCTTTTCTTTCATCTTCTGATAAAGTCTTTGGATGACTTTGTTCATATATCATCTGTAGTTGTTCGTGGAAAAGTTCTCCTGAAGATAGAATGGTATATTGAATATCCGGGCGACTAAAATGTTCAGCATGTGCTTTAGTAGTATTGATCACTTTAATGTCATTTGTTTTGTCCTTTAATAGATAGAGAGCATATCTTAACCCCATCTGTTCATGCGCGCTATCAGAAGTCCAAATCATAATTGGCACATGTTCCGGAATTGATGTTATTAGATTGATTGTGTTATAAAATCCAGTAAGATAGTCTGGAAAATCATCATCTGCATTCATCACTTTGTTCATCCAGTGAATTCTTCTTTCCTGCCCACTTCTTTCATGTAGTTGCTCAATCGGACCAATCGAAAAGATATCCCGAAAGGAAATAATCTGCTCCGCTTCATGGACCTTCATTTTCTTTAAAGCCATTCTTAACGAGCCAGCACTAGAAAGACCAAAGAGAATATGAACCTTCTCGGCTTGTACATGCTTCTTCACGTCTTCTCTTTCATTTGTTAATTTAGACACCGTTTCGAAAATCTTTCCCACATCGTTTATAAATTCCCTCTCTGAGTAACCTGTTTCCTTTAAAAGATTCATTCGTAAATACATTTGAAAAAGTAGCGATTTCGCTTCCTCTGCAGATAATTCTGCTAGACTCTCCCTCATTTCTTTCATTTGCATAAACTCTGTCTCCTTAGACTTTATTTAAAAGTATTATATATATCGAAAGACACTAACTTTGTTAGTGCCTTTCTCTTGCGAAACTTACCTTATATATAAATTAGTAAGCACGTGCAAACCAAACAGTATGTTTAGATTCTTTGCCACAATTTAAGCATGTGTGCTTTGTTGTAGGTGGGTTAAATGGTATGTTACGTGTAGTGAATTTCAGTTCATCTTTTACATTTTCTTCACAAGCATTGTCTCCACACCAACCTGCTAATACCCAACCTGGAATAGTTTCATTTTGTTCTGATTCTTCAATATGATTTTTTAGTTGCTCTAAAGAGTCAATATGAGTATGTGAATTCTTCTCACGGAAAGCTTTTGCTTTTTCAAATAGACGAGTTTGCATTGTTTCAAGTTCTTCTACAATGCGCTCAACAATTGATTCTAAAGGTACAGAAATTTTGTCAGCTTCATCACGAGCTTTCATTAACGCTTGATTATTGTCTAAATCTCTAGGACCAAGCTCAACACGAACAGGAACACCTTTTAATTCCCACTCATTGAACTTATAACCTGGTGATTGATCAGAATCATCCAGACGGACGCGAATTCCTTTAGCCTTTAATGCAGCAAAGACCTCATCTAATTTCTCAATGATTGCAGGATTCTTTTTCCATGGTCCCACTGGAATTAACACTACTTGAGTTGGTGCGATTCTTGGTGGTAATACAAGACCTTGATCATCCCCGTGAACCATGATTACTGAACCAATTAAACGTGTTGATGTACCCCAAGATGTTGTATGCACGTGTTGATGCTTATTTTCTTTTGTTAAATATTTGATATCAAATGCTTCTGCAAACTTAGTACCTAAGTAATGTGAAGTACCCGCTTGAACAGCTTTTCCGTCTTTCATCATCGCTTCAATTGAATACGTATCAACCGCACCAGCAAAGCGTTCTAATGGAGTCTTCTGACCATCATATACTGGAATCGCAAGTAAACCTTCTACCACTTCTTTGTAGATGTTCAACATTTGCATTGTTTCCTTACGCGCATCCTCTTCATCAACGTGAGCCGTATGACCTTCCTGCCATAAGAATTCAGACGTACGGATGAATGGTAGAGTCTTCTTCTCCCAACGGAATACATTCGCCCATTGGTTGATTAGAACCGGAAGATCTCTATAGCTCTTAATCCAATTTGAATACAAGTGTCCAATCATTGTTTCTGATGTAGGACGTAATGCTAGACGCTCTTCTAATTTCTCTCCAGCCGCTTCAGTTACCCATGGAAGCTCTGGTGAGAATCCTTCAATATGGTCCTTTTCCTTTTGGAAGAAGGATTCTGGAATTAACATTGGGAAATAAGCGTTACGGTGGCCCGTTTCTTTAAAGCGCTTATCCATCTCTGTTTGAATATGCTCCCATAATTCATAGCCATCAGGCTTGAAGGCAATACAACCACGAACTGGAGTGTAATCCATTAAATCCGCTTTTTGAATTGTGTCAATATACCATTTTGTAAAATCATTTGTGTTCTGTGACATCTTTTTTCCTCCTGCAAAATGTAAAATAAATGTAGTCATAAAAAAGGTTATTTCTTATGATTTGTTGCTTTCATATAAAATTTGAAAAAGAAGTACTAGCAGCCTGAATACACGTAGACTCCCGTGGGACTAGTGGCCAAAGTGAGACCCCGCAGGAGCTTGCGACGAGGAGGCTCACCAGTCACCCCACAGGACGCGGAGTGTATTCAGGCTGCGGATTTGAAAACAACTCTTTATGAAAAACAGCCTAAATAAAAAAGCATAAAGAGTCCAATAAAGGACGTCCTTATGCTTCTAGACGTGGTACCACCTTAGTTCGACATAATCACATTATGTCCTCTAACGTTTATAACGAAACGACTCGGTTAGTTTTGATCTAACATCTCCGTGGTAGGTTTCAATAAGAAGCGGTGATATAACTCTCAGCCAAGGTTATATTTTCTGTTTCACAATTCTTATTTACTTGATCACTTCATAGATTACTTATGTATAAATTAATATACCAATTTAATGATAGTATTTCAATTATAACTGTAATATAAACTTGTGTATTGTAAACTTCCAAAAAAAAAGCAAACAACCATCTACTGGTGTTCGCTCTCTTCATCCTTATCCCCAAATCTCTTTTGAAATATCAACGATGTATTTCAGCTTTGCCCATTGCTCATCTTCAGTCAGAATGTTTCCATGATGAGTAGAAGCAAATCCACATTGTGGGCTGATGCATATTTGTTCTAATGGCACGTATTTCGTTGCTTCTTCAACACGAGCTTTGATATTTTCCTTATCTTCAAGTTGACCATGCTTGGATGTGAAAACACCTAGTACCACACGTGGCCCGTCATTTGGAATGAATTCCAATGGTCCGAAATCACCAGAACGGTCATCATCATATTCTAGGAAAAATCCATTTACTTTTTCTTTCGCAAATAGAGTCGGAGCGATTTTTGCATAGCTACCTTCAAATGCCCACTTTGAACGATAATTCCCACGGCAAAGGTGAGTAGTTACAGTAAGATCCTCTGGCTTATCCTCTAATACACCATTTGCCACTCGTAAAGCTAGGTTAATTAATTCTTCACGTGAATAACCACTATCATTAAATGGAATTTCCGGTGCGTTAAGACCCGCAATATACACATCATCTAATTGTAAGTAACGGCAGCCAGCATCATAGAATGCTTTAATCGCATCACGGTATGTTTGAATTACATCATTTGCAAACTCTTCAAGATCTGGATAGATTTCTAGATTACGAATTCCTGCATTAAATAATTGATTAGGACTTGGAATCGTTTGTTTTGCAACAGCACGATCTCCAACAATCTCTTTGAATTCGATAAAGTCTTTGATATGTGGATGATCTTGGTTAAATGAGATTTTCCCAATAACACGAACATCATATCTTTCTGTTTCCTCACCTTTGAAGGCAAACCCAGTGCTAGGAACATAGCCCTCTACACCATTTAAATGTTCAAGGAAATCAGTGTGCCAGAATCTACGGCGGAATTCTCCATCTGTTACTGCTTGCAATCCAACCTCAATCTGCTTATCAACGATTTTTTTGATTTCTTCTGTTTCAATTGCATGCAGCTCTTGAGCCGTAATTGTTCCTTGTTGGAAATCCTTTCTTGCCTTATGAATTGATTCTGGTCTTAATAAGCTTCCAACATGGTCCGCTCTGAAAGGAGCTTTAACTAACGTTTTTGTCATACATAATCCCTACTTTCATTTTTTGCTGTTTTCTCAAGTTTGTTGTTGTTTTGAGATGAATTAATTGAGAATGATATTTCTAGCAGCCTGAATACACGGAGACTCCCGTGGGATACGTGGGCAAAGTGAGACCCCGCAGGAGCACTAGCGACGAGGAGGCTCACCGGTCACCCCACAGGACGCGGAGTGTATTCAGGCTGCGGTATTAAAAGCAACAATATATTCGAAAACAGCTTTTTTATTATCATGTGATTTAATCTAAAGTAAGTGTAGCATGACAAGCGCATTATAATGTAACACGTAAAAACTATCTCTTGTTATAGCTTAAAACTATAACTAACTTAGCTCTACTTCAACGCTTTCCTTTAAATATTGAATATAAATATCCGCAAGCATACTATTCGTCACATTCTTATGTGTAATATAGCCAACATTAATCCGTTCATCGACCTTCAGTGGTACAGCAATAATGTCTTTTCCATTTAACTTCTGACTGATGACTCCTGTTGAAATAGTATATCCATTTAATCCAATCAGTAGGTTGAATAACGTGGCCCGATCGCTCACCCTTATATTCTTTGGACGTGACAGGGTACTGAGGATTTCCTCAGAGAAGTAGAAGGAATTGTAATCTCCCTGTTCAAAGGATAGATACGGGTAAGGATCCAAATCGTCTAATGTCACATAATCCTGCTTCGCCAAAGGATTTGATGAGCTAATAAATACATGTGGCTTTGCTTCAAACAGCTCATGGAATTTCAAATTTCCTTCTCGCAGAAACTTTTGAATCACATTCTTATTGAAATCATTCACATATAAGATACCAATTTCACTTCGCAGATTCTTCACATCATCAATGATTTCATAGGTCTTTGTTTCTCGAAGGGTGAATTCATATTCCTCACGGTCATAGTCCTGTAATAATCGGACAAAAGCACTTACTGCAAAGGCATAGTGTTGTGCAGATACTGAGAAATTCTGCTGTGGTGACCTTGCATTCGTATACCGATTTTCAAGCAACTCTGCCTGTTCCACCACCTGTCTTGCATAACCTAGAAACTCAGAGCCTTCAGGTGTGATCACAATCCCCTTATTCGTTCGGGAAAAGATTGATATCCCTATTTCCTCCTCCAGCTCCTTTAATGCATTCGAAAGACTTGGCTGACTAATAAATAACCTCTGTGCCGCTTTATTAATGGAACGACTTCTCGCTACTTCAATTACATATTTAAGCTGCTGTAATGTCATGGCTTCTCCTCCTTCTTATGATTCTAGTGACTTAGACATATCCAACATATCTTCAAATCCAAGATCTTCATAAACCTTTCTTCCTTTTATGCTTGACCACAATCTTGCTCGTGTTGCTCCCTTTTGTTTAAGCCACAAACAAATATCATCTACCAGTTGATGCGCTAACCCATTTTTTCGGTGATTTTCTACAGTATATACTGCTATTACCCAACCAAACAAACTTTGCTCCTCTGCAAGTGGAAAGGCATATTCCTCCCTAAGTAATCCTCCTGCACAAGCAACAATATGATTATCTTCAGCTACTGCGACTCTGAATCTAAGAAGACCGGAATCAAATTCTCTTTGAAAGAGCTTTTCAACTTCTTCTTTTCTAGTTACATCAGGCTTTGGTATACCATCTACCTCACCCATTTCAGCTGCCATTCTATACCAATAATCTGCCACAATAGTTATTTCATCCTTTGTGATCCACCGTGTTTCATACATCCTAAATCCCCTTTACACATTTTTTTAACAATGGATATTAAACTTTCATATCTAAGTCAAACTTATCCAATATCGCTGGACAACTTCATTTGTGTCCGAGGATAGCACTTCATTTTCCAATATGCCCCCTACTTTTTGAATTGTTTTTGCAGAAGCAATATTGGTTTTATCACATGTAATCAATACTTTCTCCATCCCAAACTTTTTGGCTTCTATTAAAGAAAAGTGTAGTTGCTTAGTAGCATATCCCATCCTTCGTAAATCGGGGTGTACGCTATAACCGATATGTCCGCTTTCCATCATCAGTTTCGGTGTTAATTGGTGACGTATATTCACTAAACCGATTAACTCTCCATTATCAATACTAAGAAACTGTGTTGCGGGAACTCGATTAGGTGGTAAGTTTTCACCTATTTCCTGATCTTTCACTTTCTCAAGCCACTCTTCAAACTCCTCAAAGTTTTGTAGCGAGGAACCCCCATATAGATGCTCTCCTGAATAAAAAAAAGCTTTCCGATATGCCATGATTTGTTCTTTATAAATTAAAGATGGTTTTACTAATTTCATCATTACCAACTTTCTTCCATTAAGTATTTTGTGTAGTTGAAATTATGATTTATAGATTTCTAGATAAACGAACCATATCCCTACACTGTATCCCATTCTCGAAGATTTCTTCTGGATAGTTTCTAATAAAGAAGTCTTGATCAATACTCGTCATTCTAAAACCACATTTTTGATAGAAAGCCAACTGTCCTATACTTGAATTTCCTGTACCAACATCTATGGTTTTATATCCATTCCTTTTAGTAGTTTCAATCGCATGCATGACTAAGCTTCTTCCAATTCCTTTCCCTTGATGCTCGTCTGAAACAGCAATATTCACCAATTCCATCGTGCCTGGACTAGTTGGAAGAACTATATACGCGCCAAGAATCTGAGCATCACTTTCTGCAACAAAACATTCTCCAGCTGTTAAATATTCCTCAACGAGTTGACGAGAAGGATCTGCTAGCAACAACAGATTCATCGGTGGGGTTTCATCCTTACCTATTCTTCTAATATTCACACTCTCCACCCCCCTATTTATTCACTTGAAAAAGCTCATAATAACGTTCATCATCTAATCCTTCTAAATCCAAATCAAATTCAAACCAATTCAATGTTGTTTGATCCATTTCTCCGACATTAAATGGAATCTCATATTCCCTAGCTATTGCTGCTATATCTATCATTTCTTCTAAATTTTCCTCTGTCATGAATGAAAAATGGTATATTTCATTCTCTAGATGAGTAGGTTGAAAGATTAATTCCCAAGCAAATCTTGTTTCATCGGAAGGCAAATTGAGATTCGCAAAATGTGTATATGGTTTAATATGAATACTCTCAATCTCACCAAACGATATCATTTCCTTCTCACCATTCCAGTTGCTCGACACTAAGCCCTGTTCTTCGTGTACTCCCCTATAATCATTGAACATGACATAATTGAATCCAACAACGAATAGAACCATCCCCGCTATGATCGTATTTAATAACCCTTTTCGTTTGATTTCTGGACTAAGAAATCGAAGCGCAAAGAGGATAATCAAAATCATAAATAGAAGGACTGACCACTCTCCTAGTGAACCTGATGAAAATTCAAATAGAATAAACTGTTCATCTATAAATGTACTTTTCTTCAAATCAGTATAACCTTGTTGTAAATTAAGAATGAGAGGGAGAATAAAAAAGAAAAAGATATAGATCAATACCCATCTTTTTCCGCGGTACTTAAATTCAGCCTTTGAAGTTCTCATTATCTGACCCAGAATATAGAGAGGAAAACTAATCAGCCATAACAGAAAGTTAGCAAAAACTAAATCGTTTCGAAAGCTCAATGCACAGCCTAAAGCTATTAATAAACTAAAAATAATGATGGCAATCCCAGCCACTTTTTTCATAATACCCCCCCTTTTCACACAATACTCGCATAATAATGTTAGCATTATTTTCTTATACTGTCATTTTACTTCCAGTCATAGCTTTGAAAACACGTAGAATAATCCTAGCCGGGAGAAGCAAACTAAGAAAAAGGATGTGTTACTATGACTAATGATGTAATTGTAGAAGAATTAAATACTCTTCTAAGAGGAACTTACATGGGTGTACGTTCTTTTGAGCATTACATACAAGAGCTAGATCATGATGATTTAAGGGCAAACTTCCAAGATATGCAGCAGGAATTAAAGCAAAATGCCTCCAAAATTGCTGAACGTATTCAGAACCTAGGAGGAATCCCTGCTGATGATGAAGGAGTTTCTGGTTCAATGCATAGTTTCATGCATAAAGTCATGTTACCTCATGATAAGACCAAAATCATCGAGGATGCGATAAAAGGAATCGATAACTATGGCATACATTATTCAGAGGAACTTGTAAAAGGGGATTTAGATACAACGAGCAAACAGATTGTTGAAGATGTTATTAACACAAACAGAGGACATGTTGAAAAATTAAGGCAACTACTCCATTAATGGCCATCAAACTTTTGGTGGTCTTTTCTATATCTACCGCACTTTTACAAAAAATTAATTAGAGCTTTACAAAAAACAAGAATTTACCTGCCTTTATTTAAGCCATATATATCCTAAGTTATGGGGAAATTACCCTATTTCTATTTCTTCGTTTCATTTATCCGTACTTTGTACTCCCTCAAACGCACAAACCACATCCTATTTTTTCCATAAAAACCAATCCTTTTATCTATTTTTTGACGTTAACACTACTTTAATAGTGTTTTCATTATAAATTTACCTTCATCTTATAACTTAGTTAATAGATTCAAGGCTTCATGCTTTGACATCCTATTAAACTATTACATTTACGGAGGCAATCAAATGGAAAAGAACGGGTTAAACAGAAGAGATTTTTTAAAGGTAGGTGGCATGAGTACACTTGCGTTGACTTTAGGTACAACTGGACTTTTGTCAGTAGGTGAACAATCTAAGGCTTCAGCTGCTGGCAAAGGAAATAATCCAACTAGTGGCTTTGGAGGTTATGGTCCACTAGTTCCTGATCCGAACGGAATCCTTGATCTTCCAACAGGCTTTCATTACAGAATCCTGTCCCGAGAAGGCGAGTTAATGACAGACGGTAGCAAAATCCCTGGCGCATTTGATGGAATGGCTGCATTCGAAGGTCCGAATAATACGACTGTTCTTGTGCGCAATCATGAATTATCAAGAGGACAAGCATTTGGACGCAATCCATATGATGCAAATGCTCAAGGTGGAACAACCGCTCTTGTTGTAGGAGCGAACCGCAAAGTTCAGAAAGAATATGTGACCTCTTCAGGAACCATTCGAAATTGTGCTGGTGGAGCAACCCCTTGGGGCACATGGCTAACTTGTGAAGAAGACCGTTCTGAAGGACATGGATATGTATTCGAGGTAGATCCTCAGCAGCCAGAAAATGAGTTATCGAGAACGCCTATTAAGGAGATGGGTCGCTTCTCTCATGAAGCTTGTGCGATTGACCCTTCAACAGGCTATGTATATTTGACTGAGGATGCTAGCCCAAGTTACCTTTACCGTTTTATACCTAATGACTTAAGCCAAAAGCCTGGTTCACTCCAAAAAGGCGGTACGCTTTATGCAGCAGCAATTGAAGCTGTAACAGATCCAGCTGCAAGCAATTTCAAAACAGGTCAAACATTTAAAATCGTTTGGAAGCAAGTAGATCCTCATTGGTGCCGTGAAGAGGCTGATGCACAAAACTGCATTAAATTCTCAAGACTTGAGGGAGCCTTCTTCCAAGAGGGAGTGTTCTGGTTTGATGATACCTCTGCTGGTGAAAAGAAGCTTGGACGCATTTATCGTTATGTTCCTCACACGAATACATTAGAGCTTTTCTATGAAGGAAATGATGCTCGAGACATGGAGTATCCGGATAATATTTGCTGTACTCCTTGGGGTGACCTTTGGTTTGTAGAAGATGGCGCTGGACAAGACCGCATTATGGGAGTGACCCCAGAAGGCAAAATCTATCCGTTTGGTGCCAACCGTTTAAATGATAGTGAATTCGCCGGTCCTACCTTCTCACCAGACGGAAATACACTATTTGTCAATATTCAAACACCAGGCATTACCTTTGCTATTTGGGGACCATTCCAACGCAGAAACTCTTCTCGCGCGAGAGAAATGTCCTTTGCTGCACCTGCAAATCTTGCACCAGAGATTTCAGAAAAGGTAGCTAAGGCGGCAAAGGAACAAGGGATGTCTGTTCTAGAAGCGGCAGCATTTGAGCGTCACGGAATAAACTTATAATTTTTCACATCAAAAGGAGGTTCAACTATGCTTCAAAACATTGGAATCCCTGGATTAATTCTCTTATTAGTCCTTGCACTTATTATTTTCGGTCCATCAAAACTACCTGAAATTGGCCGAGCATTCGGAACAACCTTAAAGGAATTTAAGAAAGCAACTCGTGAATTAGTGAATGGTGACGATAGCCAATCAAAAACAGAAGAAAAATCAACACTACATACAATTGATCAAACAAACAAAAAAACAGGAAGCTAACAGACAGATAGATGTAGGTAGCTCACTTACCTATCTACATCTATCTTTTCTAATGGAAGGAGGTACCTAAATGGAAAAAGAAGTAATGCAACTCACTGACCATTTAGCAGAATTACGCAAACGAATTATGATAACGTTACTTATATTTATGTTAGCTCTGATTGGGTCTTTAATTTTTGTCAGAGATCTCTATGATTATTTAGTAAAAGACTTAGATGGAAAATTAGCTTTACTTGGACCTGGGGATATCCTATGGGTTTATATGGTCATTGCAACTGTTATTGCTGTTGCTATTACGATTCCTGTTGCTGCCTATCAGGTATGGAAGTTTATCAAACCCGCTCTATCAATTGAGGAACAACGACCAACCTTACTGTTTATTCCAGCTTTGTTTTTTCTATTTATTTTAGGGATATCCTTTGGTTATTTTGTTCTTTTTCCATTAGTTCTCTCCTTTTTATTAGAAATAGCTGGAGATCAATTTGAAACATTCTTCACCGCGGAAAAGTATTTTCAATTCATGCTTCATTTGACCTTACCATTTGGATTTTTATTTGAAATGCCAGCTGTTGTTATGTTCCTTACCAGACTAGGCATTATTAATCCAGCAAAGCTAATCAAAGGAAGGAAATTTGCCTATTTTCTCCTTGTAGCCATCTCTGTACTCATCACACCACCTGACTTTATCTCGGATGTGTTAGTCATTATTCCTTTATTTATTCTGTATGAAGTAAGTATTTCTCTAAGCAAAATCGTTTATAAAAAACGAAGCTCAACTGAAGCTGCTGCGGCTTAAAGAGGAGGGAAATGAATGGTAGCGGTTTGTCCAAGACATGTAAAAGACGGACTTAATACTCTTGATGTTCCGCATATAGCTAAATTAAATAACACTCAAGAGAAATCAACCACATGTAAATGCGCATTCTGTCATGTAAGTGCGGATTACAGATTATTTAATGAAAGACCCTATAATAAGAAGAAATGAGCCAAACTGGGTTTGGCTCATTTACGACCTTCAATTTAAGTTAATAGCAAACGATTTACTGACTTTCCTTAGAACAAAAAATGCAATGATTAAATAAACCATATAGCCTATTGCTGCCCCAAAGATATTAAATATTAGCGGAATGGTTACTAGTAGAATTTTCACAAAGGCTCCAGCATACCAATTTGTAATAAGAAGAAAAGCAAGCAAACTTACAGAAAGCAAAATCAAAAATCCCAATTTGTGATTGTTGAATTTTTTTGTCACAATCACTCCTACCACCCCACAAACAAGAGCAGTGACAATTAATACAATGATATACGTGATATTAAGAGATTGGATATCCAAATATGAATCCTCCTAACTTGAAAAGCAATTCTCTAATAATATTCATCTACTTTCTTAAATCTCCTGCTATTTATTAACGAATAAAAGCCGACATCTGATTCGATAAAGCATCCTTTAACCACCTCGGATGCATCGTTAATAAGTCTTGCGGTAGGTGGCCTAGATCAAAAAACTTTATTTCTAACGACTCATCTGGGTGACATTGAAGTTCTCCCCCAATAATCTCAGCAAGAAAACAAGTTGTGATAAAGTGCACGATTTCACCATTTGGATATTCAAATACCTGTGATAGAGGATCCGAATATACACCAATCAGCTTCTTTATCCTGATATCTAGATTTGTCTCTTCTTTTACCTCCCTAATCGCAGCTTCGGAAACAGTTTCCCCAATTTCTATATGCCCAGATGGAATTCCCCAAAGACCTACATCTGACCTTTTTTGCAACAATACTTGATCCTTCTCCTTATTCAAAATAATAATTGCTACACCCGCTTTTAAAGCATCAATTTTTTTCATATAAACCTCCTTATAAATAAAAAAGGTCCAAAGAGAAAGATGTCAACGCATAACAAATACGCTGAACCTTTCCCCTCGGACCTTTTATGTCAATAGGTGCCTTTTACTTTTGTAAAAGAAATAGCCCTCGGTCACTGCCCTACCTTTGGTAGCGGAACCCTAGCTACAAATTTCCAGTTCACTTTTATATTACAATTATTTATTTAACGGAACAAGTCATTCTAACTCTTTAATTGTGTAATTTAGGTAATTTGATTGTGATCGTTGTTCCTTTATTTTCGACACTCTCAACTGAGATTTTTCCATTATGATTATTTTCAATAATATTCTCAGTCATCATCATACCCAGACCTGTCCCATTTTCTTTTGTAGAATGGAAGGGAGTCCCTAATTTTTGTAATTCTTCTTCTGACATCCCTTTCCCACTGTCTTTAATCTTTAGGATAATCTGATGTTCTTCATTATGTACTTCGATGAGAACTTTCCCACCATGATCTATGGCTTCAATGCCATTTTTAATTAAGTTCATCACAACTTGCTTAATTTGGTGTGGTATGCAATACAATGTAATGGGATGATCCTGAAACTCTGTCTTAATTTCAACATTATTTAAGGCAGCCTGGGGCTCCATTAAAAAGATAACTTGTTCAATAAGCTCAATTAAATTACAATCTGAGTATTGTTCTTTTTGGGGTTTTGAAAAGATAAGTAAGTCTTTAATGATAGATTCAATGCGATTGAACTCCGAATTCATGATAGAAATATATTCTTCGTTCACCGCCGGATTTGAAGCAATTAATTGTAAGAAGCCTTTAAGTGAAGTCAATGGATTCCTTATCTCGTGAGCTATTCCTGCTGCCATTTTTCCAACTAAGGATAATTTCTCCCATTGAAGAAGTAATTCATCCGTCTTTCTTTTTTCTGTCATATCGCGGAAGGTCAATACTGTTCCAACATGCTTGCCATGCTCGAACATGGGATTTACGGTGTATTCTACAGAAAAGCTAGTCCCTTCTTTCGTCCAGAAAATATCATCATCAATAAAGAGTTTGCTTCCACTATTAAGAGCATGATAAACAGGACAGCTAGTAATTGGGACAAATTCTCCTTGTCTATTAGTATGATGAATCAATTCATGAAGGTTGTTCGTTTTGAATTCTTCAATCGTAAAACCCGTAAGATTCTCCGCAGATTTGTTCCAAAAAATCACATTGGCATCAAGATCAATACCATAAATGCCTTCCGCAACGGAATCTAGGATTAATTGATTGATATGGCTTACTCTTTGTAACTCCTGATATACACTCTCTAAATTGTCCACACTATTATCCCTTTTCCCTTTATTTAGTCTATTTCAGACTAACACTAATTTGAGAATTTTTCCAATTAATCTATCTTTTGATATTGTCTGAAATACATTTTTTACAATTCATTGTTTTTCATCCGCAATATTCCATATATTCTGTTATTATATATCTAATACACTTATTTATTTTTCTAGGAGGGATTATCAATGGATGTTTTAACGGTATTTATTGATTTAACTAGAAATATTAAAGGATTCTTTTTTAATGAAGATGGTGCACTTGATAATACCAGAGTTGTTTGCGGTTCAGCAGTTGTTTTATTATCAATAGGCGCCATCTGTTATGGGCTATATGTATATTAGGAAAATAAACGTTAGAATAGTATAGGGAATTTCATATTCGTAGTCACAGTCTATAATCCTGCCTTTGCAAAAATAAAAAAAGAGCTGCCGAAACAGCTCAGAAATTTTAAATAATTTATTTTTTTACGACTGGAATCCAAATCTCTGTTTTTACTGAAGTTGAATTTAAATCTCTACTTTTAATCGACAAAATTTCAGGTCCTTTTGTTACTTCATAATTAGAAGTTGGCAGCCACTCAGAATAAATTCTCCCCCAAGTTTCCTGTAAGGTGCTAGGGAAAGGACCAGTGGATTCAAATACCGCCCATGTGGAGGCAGGAACTACTAGATTTGAAAAGTTTTCGGGGCATTCTTCTGTTGTTGCCACCCCTATATACTGATCAAGCTCTCCCTTTTCTTCCATTCGTCCTTCTGAGAAATTTGTTGATGCTTGTATCATCCCTTCAGGTTCAATATTCGAGAGTTTCTTTAATTGTTCTATTCTTTCCATAGTCAAGGATTGCCACATTTTTGTGATTTCTGGATTTTCTCCTTCAAACTTAATTCGAACCCTTTTCATGATACCTACTATGTTAAATGCCTCTTTTTGTTCGATTCGGTAATTCATCTCATCCCCACCTCTAATTGATAGTTGAAAGGTCATTAGTGGATAGGCTTTTAAGTGCATTCCATTGATTCTTGATTCAGAAGGTGTTACTCCATGTAAATTGTGAAAGGCTCTAGTAAAAGAGTCCGGAGAACTATATCCATATTTAATTGCCACATCAATGACTTTTATATTACTGTTGGTGAGCTCAAATGCGGCCATACTGAGACGTCTTCTGCGGATGTATTCAGATAATGTAATCCCTGCGAGAAAAGAAAACATCCTTTTAAAATGATATTCAGAACACTGTGCAACCTTTGCCACCATGTTGAAATCAATTTCGTTTGTAAGGTTATCTTCTATATACCTCATTGCATCATTCATGCTCTTAAGCGTATCCATTTCCCAACCTCCTTTCATCTATAGAATAGCAAGAGTTGACATCTACCGTCCGACATTTGATGCACTGTTTTGTAGCATCAGACTCATCGTTACTATTATTTATAAGTACGATATTCTAGCATCACAATAAAGCCCTACTAATCCATCTAATGATTAACTGCCCCAGTATAACAATAAAGAGAGACTGGATCACTATTGATATCCAGCCTAGATTGTATAATTGTTTCAGAAAAATATAGTTTATATCCTATACAATTGTGTGGAATAATAGTATAAATTCAAATCATTTTATACATATTCTCATTTTGGAGGTTACATATGAGTTCTGTCATATATTTTTTATTAAGTGTTATTATTTGTTTTTCGCTCTTATCTCTAAATGTATATATTACCAATACAAGTATTAAACGTAACTACAAAGAGTCAACAATCGCATTTTTTTCAGCAGTTATATGTGGCAGTTTACTTTCACTAACCACCTACTTTATGTATATATCTGCAAGTAAAATCGAAGTAACTTTTGATAATCTACTGCATTTATTAAGGGCGAGTTTACTCAGCATGCTTTTTTACTTCCCTTGTTTTTTTCTACTAAATATTATGTCAAAAATTCCGATTAAACAATTCAAAAAAAGAAATAAAAAAAAACAGGATGCATCTACCTATTTGGCATTAAGCATAGCCCAAGCCTTATTTAACTTAACATTCAGCACTTTATTCATCAGTTCATTAGGTGTTCCAATAGTCTTCATAAAAGAACTGGTAATTAGTTCACTTATCCTATTAGTTGCTGCTATTTATACGTTAATAAGAGTTTATCAACATCTTTACATTGATAAATTGGTATTAAAAAGAAACGCATCCAAAATTATCGTGTTTTTTTTATTTCTATTGTTCAGTATTTCATTTAATTCTAGTATCTATATTTTTATCATTAGTTTATTGTTCAAAACCAGTTTTATCATGGGGACTGTAGTATTAACTAGTACCGTAGCATTGTTTATATTAACCATTTATTATGTAGAAAAGCAGCTCTTATATCAGCAAGAACAGTTAGAGTATAAAAACAATATATTAGACATCAGTGAGCAACAGTATCGTTCTATTTTTGATAATACGCCAAATGCGGTGTTCACTCTAGACTTAGCAGGGAATTTTACGGCAGTTAATCCAGCTGTTTTTCCTAAAACAGGATTTACATTCAAAGAACTTGCACATTCTAAGTTAACTGATTTCATTATCGATGAGAAAAAAGAAGAAATACAGCTGATTCTAAATGACGTATACAAAGGAAAAAATGCTAATTTCGAGACTGTAATGAGAACCAAAAATAACCAATTTATTCAACTAAAAGTTACTGCTCTACCTATTAAAATTAATAACAAAATTACTGGAGCCTATTTCATTGGGCAGAATATCACAAAACAACTTGAAATGCAGAAACGAATTCAATTGTTGGCGTATCATGATGATATTACAGGATTATTAAATAGATCAGGATTTTACCAGAAAGTAGAGAGTCATATTAAATCGAATACCCTATCTGTAGCTCTAATATTAGATATCGATGGTTTTAAGGACATCAATAATCACCTCGGGCACAGTGTAGGAGACGAGTTCTTAAAGCTGATTGCCAATCGATTATCAAACTCTATGGGTTCAGATGAAATCATTGGTCGAATAGGAGGAGATGTATTCGCAATATATCTTACAGGCAATTATCCTCAGCACAAAGTTATAGAATATATTGAAAATATTCAACGAAAAATGAAGGATCCATTTACGGTTCAAGAATCTATAAAAGAAATTTCATTTTGTATCGGTGTCGCTTTTTATCCGAAGGATGGAGTTGACTTCTTCACCTTATTTAGGCATGCAGACATGGCCATGTATCGAGCAAAACAATTTGGTAGAAGTCAATTCATTCTCTATTCACCTGAATTGGAGGAAGAAAAACTAAAGCAAATCAACATGCTTCAGGAAATGAAGTTTGCTCTTCAAAATGAGCATTTTTCACTAAATTTTCAACCTAAGCATAGCTCTATTGACCACAAAATAGTCGGTGTAGAAACATTAGTAAGATGGTATCATCCCACAAAGGGATTTATTCCGCCCGATGAGTTTATTCCTCTTGCAGAAAAAAATGGTCTTATCATTCCAATCAGTAATTGGATTATCCAAGAGGCATGTAAGATATTTTCTAAATGGCTCAAGATTTATAATGTTAACTTTCATTTATCCATTAATATATCTCCAGAGCATTTCCTAGACGAAGATTTTATAGATACATTATTACAGCATTTGCATAAGTATCAAATACCAGCAAATATGATAGACCTAGAAATAACTGAAAATGTTGCCATCGATAATACAGAATTGACTAGCACAAAAATCAATCTTCTAAAGAAAAATGGAATTCAAGTGTCCATAGATGATTTCGGCACTGGCTATACCTCCTTAACCTCTTTATCTAAATTTAATTTAGATCGGATAAAGATTGATCGTTCCTTTATCAATGGTTTACCAAACAATCATAATGATGTAGCCATTGTACAATCTTTACTATCCGTAACTAAACATCTGAATATAATTGTAACGGCTGAAGGAGTAGAAACCGCAGAACAATTGAACGTTCTGCGTGAGTGGGGCTGTGATGAAATACAAGGATATTATTTCAGCAAGCCATTACCACAAGAAAAACTAATTGCATATTGGCTTGAATTTCCATACAAATGAGATTGAAAATAAAAAATCCGAAGGTGTTCCTGAAAAAGGGAACACCTTCGGATTTGGATTAATATCAGATCTATCCTGTGTTCCCTAACAATTTCAAGGCTAGGGCATCAAACTCGGCCTTAAATTTTATTAAAGGCTTGACTAATCCATCTAATAATTAATTGCCCTAGTATATAAATGATAGCTATAAATAGAATGGCTCCATCTCTTCCAAAAGGTTTAAACCAACTCCCATCATCCTCTATAAAGAGGTATCCTAATATCAAAGAGAGGATTACCATTAGTATGTTAATTCCGAGAGCGGGAATCAGTCTAAACCTTCGCAACTGTACTCCGGTCATTATAGTGAAAAATAGAAACAATGGAAATAAGAGAGTAGCCTCCTCTCTTTCAAGATAACTATTATATTCATAAAAATGAAACAAAAACGGAATTGGAAGTAACAAGGATACCATCTTAATCATTTTCACTTATACAAACCCCTTTAGAACTTATTATAGTTGATAGATCATCTTGGTACTATTACTTATCCACTTGCCAATCCCCTATTATAAATTGTCCAATTTTTTTAATATTTTTCTTAACAAATAGATAATATAAATGCAAAATGGAATACTCCCAAATAATATCAATAGTTCTAGAGCACCTGCTATAAGATCTAATGGTGTAATAATACTCATTGAACTGAACCTCCACTTACTAATTAAATAAATACCATCTGTTCCACCCCGAAAAAAACTTAAATGAGCACAGATAATCATATATCAATTTGGGTTTTTAATATATTTTAATTCGAAGTTGTCATTTGAGTTTTATTCCTACTTTTGTAGAAGAATAGTACCCACCATACTAATAAAAATAAATAACCTATAATTGTAAAAACAGACCAACTAGCTCCCTGTTGTAATTGACTTACTAAGTGTTCAAATTCATTCATTTCTTCTGCTCTACTAATGCCATTTACGATGGAAACTATCGGAATTGTTAAAGCAATTACAATAGCTAGGACGGACAATATCTTACTTTTCACTTTTGCAAAACTAAATATGGCAGTTCCTATTGTTGTTACTAACAATAAATAATATATAACCCAAAACCAAGCAGGAAGGGTTTCCCCATACATGTCATCGCCTCCTAATGTTTAAAGCAAATAACCAAAAACAACAGTCTTTTAGAAAACAACCTATGTAGATTAATAATTCCTCTAGTAAAATCTGTGAAGGATCAAAAATAGACTATTAATCTAAAAACCTATAATCCCTCTCTCGAATTTCAAATTAATACCATAACTGTATCAACGACCCAATTAATTGTCAATATTTGCGGAAAATTTGATATTCTAAAACCACATATTCATCACTTTTTTATATGTGATTAATGTCCTGGTATATGAAATAATCCTCTTGTCCACAAAAAAGTCACATGACTATGCTACGATTGAAGTCCACGTTTAACTCAATTACCCACTCGGATAAGTGAGGACATAGTCAATGAGACTATTTGATAGGAAACAAGGGGTAAGAAGAACTTAGCGGTGCTAAAGATTAATTATTATGGAGGGATCACTATCTATAGCTATTGTTTCCTTTGTACAAGCTCCGCTTTTCTAAACACTTTTGCCTTAACGATCCGTTTCTCATCCATCTCCTCCACATGGAAGACAAAATTCTGGTATTCTATTGTTGGTTTTTGGTTCAAAGTTGGGATATAACCAAGCTTGCCAATTAAGAATCCGCTTAATGTATCATATTCTTCTATAGGAAGTTCAATATTTAGAAGATTCTCTACTTCGTATAAGTTGGTCGTACCAGGCATGATATAAATATTGTTTTCTAACCATTGAATGTGTTCATCATCCATCTCAGGTTCATCATATTCATCAAAGATATTACCAACAATTTCTTCAATTAAATCTTCTATTGTTACAATACCGTCAGTTCCTCCATACTCATCAATAGCAATGGCTAAATGTACATTGTTCTTTTGCATGTCTTTAAATAAATGGTCAATTTTCTTTGATTCCAGTACAAAATATGGGTCACGCAATAAATCCTTTAGTACAAAACGGTCTACCTCACAATTTTCGATAAACTGGATTAAATCCTTTACATGCAAGATCCCAACGATATTATCAATATGGTCTTCATACACAGGAAACCTCGTATATTTTTCAGCATTAATAATCTGAAGAGTCTCTTTTAACTGGTATGAAATAGGAATCGCAACAATATTTGTTCGGTGTGTCATTATATCTGAAACAGTCTTATTATCAAATTCGAAGATATTATTGATCATCACCTTCTCTGTTTCCTGAATCGTACCTTTCTCTTTACCTACATCAATCATCATTCTTATTTCTTCTTCTGTTACATTCTCATCCTCTGCATTTGGGTCAACCCCAAAAAGGCGCACAATGATATTTGTTGACCAAGTTAACAATTTTACAAATGGGGCAGATACCCTTGATAAAATCGTTAAAGGTACGACTGCGATCATGGAGATTTCCTCCGCTTTTTGCAAAGCAAGTCGTTTTGGAACGAGTTCTCCTAGAACTAATGTAAAGTATGATAAAATCAGTGTAATGACGATAACAGAAATGGTTTCGAGAAGCGCTTCTGATAACGGAATGCCCAATGAATATAGGGTATTAGCTAATCTTCCTGCAAAGCTTCCTGCTGCAAATGCACTGGCTAAGAATCCAGCTAGTGTAATCCCAATTTGAATTGTAGCTAAAAATCGACTTGGCTCAGATAGAAGATTGTATAGCATTTTTGCTTTCTTATCTCCCTTATCCGCCATCATTTTTACTTTATTATCATTTAATGAAATTAAGGCGATTTCAGATGCTGCAAAAAATGCATTTAAGACAATCAGCACCCCAAGTACCACTATTTCTATACCCAACGATAAACCCTCCAAGTTGTAATAAATCCTTATTTTTTCTTTATTTTCCTTTAAATACTCAGTTATTATTCAAGCGGAGAAAAGGAGTCCTTTTAGTGGATCACTAAAGGTCTCCTTCAACATACCTAGCTGTTTAATTTAACCTCTTCATCAGCAGATGCTTCTACTTTCTCCTTAGACAAGAACCAACCTCCAACAGCAATTGAAATTAAGACTGCATAGAATATAATTTTCCAAGTGTACGAATGAGCAAAGCCATCTGGAATCATCGCAATGTCAGGGTGTGATAATGTTAGAACCGCTAGCTTAACCCCAACCATTCCAACAATTAGGAAAGCTGCTATTTCGAGAGAAGGTCTCTTTCTCAACAAATCCACGAAAATATTAGCAGCAAATCGCATAATAATTAATCCTATGAAACCACCAAGGAATATAACGATGAAATGTCCTGCGTTCATTCCACCAATATCTCCAATTGGAAGGTGAGGTAATGTTACAGCTAATGCAACAGCAGCTAAAATTGAGTCAATAGCAAACGCGATATCTGCTAGCTCTACCTTGATTACTGTTCCCCAGAATCCTGATTTCTTTTTATCCTTTGCACTTTCATCTGTCTCTTTTTTCTTAATTAACGTTTTTCTTAAGATATGATTAGCCGCAATTAACAATAAATATAAAGCTCCTATTGCCTGTACTTGCCAAACATCAACAAGAAAGGAGATCATGAACAATGAAGCCAATCTAAAGACAAATGCTCCGGCTAATCCATAAAATAATGCCTTTTTCCTTTCTTCTTCAGGCAGGTGCTTTACCATGATTGCTAATACTAAAGCATTATCAGCCGCTAATAAACCTTCTAATAGAATTAAAACAATTAATACCCAACCATACTCCAATAATATTGAAAATTCCAATTATAACTACCCCCTAATTATCTAACTTATATTTTTCTTTTAATGATTGTGGTGCGATTTTCACCATTCTTTCTATTACGAATGTTGCAATGACAACTTCATCGTTGATTCCCAAATAGGTGAAGAAGTCAGGAATCAAATCAAAGAGGAAAAATGCATAAGTTAGAATGATAAGTGCTCCAAGTGCCTTACTTCTTTTGATAGTAATAAGTATTAAAAAAAGGATGAGTTTCCAAAATTTCAAAATGAACTTCATCCTTTTTAACAATTTAATCCAAAGTATACCTTATCAATTAAAAATACCTACCTCGTATATTAAACGATTTGAATTAGATCTTGGTCTATACTTTTAACGCCTTCCTTAAAATGTAACCTTGTTTTGAAACGATAAGTTATTTCAGAATCAGACGGTAACAGCTCTGATGGAAGTTTGAAAGAAAACGGGATTTCATTAGACTCTTCTGATTGAATAAAAGTAGAAGTCAAGATGGTTGTAGAATCTAAGATTGCTTCTTCTTCTACCGTTTCTCGAATCCTTACAAAATCACATTCTATTCGTTTAAGCTGTTGTTCAATAATTCCTCCTTTTAAATAGAAATAACCCTTAATATGTTCACCAGAAGTGTAGGATTCTTTAGATAAGACAAGATCAATTTTTGCTGAACCTATTCCTAAAAGAGACATGTATTTCCTTAGTATCAATTTATATGCCCTCCATATTTATTTTGTTTTGTTTGTTAAAATTCGATCTTCAATTCGCTTTTCAATTTGTTCAATTCGTTTTTTATCTCTTAATAATTCTTCTTTGTTTCTTAGAATTAACATTGATAATGATTGATGGCTTTTCTTCATTTTAAGTACTCCCCTCGATCAAATTGATATTTCCAAAATCAGTGTATCTAGCTTCTGCTTTGTATGTGTGAAGCCATTTTCTTTAACATTTGTAGCCAATCTTACTGTTTCCTTCGATATAGCATCTAGTAATATCTTGCATTATTCATACTGTTAGTCTCCTTGTCGAAGTCTAAAATATAATAAAAAAACCTTTACCACATAATTGGCAAAGGTTTTAAAGATACAAAAAGACCTCTACCGATTGGTAAAGGTCTTGCTAACAACGTCATGGTTGCCAACAAAGCCGAGAGTTATACACTCCGAAATGACGACTCTGCTGTAAAAGCTACTCCCCTTTAGGAGAAACATATTTAATTGATTAAGATTATAATAAGTTATAACTTATGAACTGTCAATAAGATTTTTAGATCTTGATTTTACGATTGAAAAACCGATTGATATCGGAACTACTGCTGCACTTCACACTTCTTTTGCCGGTTGGATACCAACTATTTAGCAGTAGGTACCGACTTTTTAGCTTAGGGAAGTGGAAAGTAACAGCTACATAAACTTGTCCCAACAATAAAATTACGTTCCAACGCCCTTCCTCCGCTCCATCCCCCTCAATCCCTTCTCCTACAAGGGCTCCCGCCATCTTTACCATTCCACTCTGAATTCCTCCATAAAATAATTACGTTCCAGAATAGACAGAGCAGAGGGGATACCGAATGAGTGTCTAATCTATCTTCCGCTTGAAAAATTAACGAAAAAACGCCTGGAACCACTCGACTCTATTACATGTGGAAACCAACTGAATAGGTATACCCCTGTAACTTTCCTCTTCCCTCACCAAATCCCCCTCAACCCTACTCCCTCTTGACTCTACGCCCTCTTCACTTCGTTATGTAATGGAACTAAGTTCTTCCCTAAACTCCCCGTTTTTCCCCTCTTTTTTCCGTTTCGGGTTGTATAGAATATTCGGACATTGTAACTAAGTTGGTACCCGTAATGGAGAGAAGAATCAGGATAAAAGAATGGAAAAACTAATGAAATGATATTGAAAAGGCATGAAAAATCCTACGGATTTATACGAAATACCTCTCGAATTTTTCCTCTTTATTCCTCCCCCTCTTCCTTCTGTTATCCTTATTGGACAAGGGATTGAGTGGATATTGGAAATAAAAAAAGACTGAACCCTGGTATCGGATTCAGCCTGAATTTGTATTGATTTTTGATTGAAAAAACCGATTGAATAATGATTGAAAACCATCCGAGTACATATTGTATCTCCTGTTCTTCTCATCGTTCTTTTCCCGCTCAGAAACCAACTTAGTTACAGCAGGGAAGAACAAAGTTACTTGCGAACCGAGAAAGTTACAGGGGCATATAATAGAAATAAGAATTAAAGAGCAAAAAAGAAATTGTAATAGACTTTGTAAATGAAAATCCTTTTAAACAATAATACTTATAACCCACTCTTTTCCAAAATTCTTTTATCCGTCGGGAGTTTTGCAATCACCTCTTTATTAAATTCAGAAAGTAGGCTGCCTATAAGGTTATTGAAATATTCCTGTAAAAAACCATCCTCATAAGTATATTTAAAACATGCTTCACATGCTTCATTAAAACCACTTAAAGCATTAAACCATAATATATATCCATATTTTTTATATTCAATTTCTCTACCAAAAAGACCTTTTCTCCACTCAGATGTATCTATAATGTCAATTTCACTTGTGTCATACTCGAAGTAATCATAATGTTTTACTTTACCACCAGAACCAATGATCTTATTATCTATCATATCTCGAATTTCCCAATTAACATTTGAAGAGCAATCTTCAAAAGAAGAAAGGTCAACAGAAATTAGCTGTTTTTGAGCAGTAGCACTTATTGAAACCTTTGGATACTCTAACTCATACTTATCAAAAATTGCTTGAACATTTGATTTGAAATCATTAATAATTGATTCAATCTGATGCTGGTACTTCTCACTTAGATCATTACTAATCCTTGGATTATGCCCTGTCGATAGATAGTTTTGGCAATTATTATAGAATCTCCATAACCTATTTTCTGCAGCTTCCCTACTTTTACTTTCAGAGGTAAATCTATAATCCGAACTATAATCAGTATCAACACTTTTAAAAACAGTCTCTTGTTTAAGAGTTTTCCGTTTTACTTCTTCTATTAGTTCGATTAATTCGTTCTTAACAGCGTTATAAGGATCAGCACAATCTTCACTAAATTGTGGGCAGTCTTTTAAAGCTGAGGAAATAATGACAACTTTTTCACTAATCTTCTTTCTAACCAATTCTTTAAATGGTTTAACCGCTTCATCCACCCATTCATATATAGGGCTCCCTAGTTTAAGCGAAACCTCAAAAGGAATATATTCCCTAAATTTTTGTTGAACTTCATGCAGGTCGAACCTATACCTATCTCCTAACTCATCACAATTTATATAACTATCAAAATAAGTTGCAGGTTTCACATCTTTATCCCAGACATCTAATTTCTCAATATTTCTTAACTTGTAACAGTAAGCATCCCCATCATATCCATTATCGGGACCTACTTCAAAAAGTGTAAAGTCTCCTGGTAAAGAAACCTGACCGTTAGTTATATCTTTTGCCCTTACTTCAATTTCCGTTAAAATCTTAGAAATTTCTTTGCAGACATCATAATAATAGTTCCCTTCTTCTTCTTTATAATGGGAAAATCTTGATAGCTGCTTTCCCTTATAACTAATTAGTACGGCTTGAGTTAAAGTTTTTCTTTGGGAATACATTGATCTTTCAAACTCTTTGAATCCTTCATTGTGTGCCTTATCATATGTAGAATATTCGTAATTTGAAGAGCAGTTACCAACAGTTAATGGAGGAATATGTTCGTTCTCTTCAAAATTGAAATCATTGGTGTTAGGGCTATTAACCTTGTAACCTTTCAATTCCTCACCTATCAATTTTTTCAAAGCCAAAACACTTGTGATTCCTCCATCTTTTGTAATGTCATCACTCACGACTGATATTGATTTAACAGGGCATTTTTTAATCACATTTATCAATGAAGTATATTGACTATCTGTAATCATACCCGTGCCCGCTGGTATAGCCTTCCCATTTGGCAATTCTTCAAATAAATTGCTTTCAACAAAGCAATAGCCACATGCTACGCAATTATCAGATACAGTAATTCTTTTCATTATTTAATAGATCCCCTCAAATTTTCATTTTGTTATTTATTTCTTCCAAAAAACTGTTACCATGTTGAATAGCCTTTATTAACTCCTGAGTAATATTTCCTTCCATATCAAGTATTGGAGTATCTATAATCTTTTTCACGGTAGTAGCAGCATTTATACAGGTCATTAATTTTTCTTTATCCTGTTTTGTATATTTCTGTTTGTCTATCCCTTTTTCACTAATTATAGCTGAGGTTGTATCAATTGTTTTTATTAAAATCACATTTAGCTTTGCTAGTAGGTCAGATATTTTATTGACCCTTACTTCAATACTTTCTAATGCCACACAGATTGTTTCAGCTTGTGCTAAAGCAACATCAGCTTGTCTGTTTCTTATTGATGCAAGTCTAGCATTCATTTCGGCCTCTTTAGCAATTACCCCTGAAATCCCACCCTTTATGAAATATGCAGATAACATTTGCTCAGTATTTAATTCTTTTCTATCCAAATCGAACCATGAATTTATGTAGGAGGAATCAATTGGTGTAGACATATTCATTACCAATTCTCTTATTCCATCACCTTGATTAAACTCTATCTGCATAATTTTTTTATGAACTTCAATAAAAGTAGATATGGAGGTTTTCATAATCCCCCTTTTTCTATTCCTCAATTTTTCTATTGCATTTGTTGTTCTTTTTTCTTGTTTATTCACTTTAATTTCTGCGTTTACATGTTTTTCAAACGCCTGTATATTCCTTTTTTCAGCAAGTGCGTTATGCTTATCAGCTTCAACCATATTTTTTATAAATCTTATCACTCTATATCACCTACAACTTTAAAATAGGGGTTTCGTCCATAAAGAAGTCATTGAACTCTTCATAGGTTGTAAAACTAACATCTTCCCCGAAAACTGATAGAATTTTGTCAAATGCAGTTGCTACACCATTTACATCATCATTTAATGCTGAAATAACCATTTGGTCGAATGCTGCACTAAATACCATGTCCCATCTTTCAATTTCTTGTCCGATGTATTCTTTCAATTGATTCCTTTGCTTTTCCATTTCCTTTAGTGCTGAATTTGCAATTACATCTATTCTTGACTCCAAATCAGCAAATTCATTTAATGATTTGTAGGTCTGCTTAAATTTATTTGCTAATTTATACACTTCAACACAAACCGTAGAAGCTAACAACGAACCAACAAAAGCCCCTACTACAGGAACCGGGATTAGAGCCTGACCAATTAATGCTCCTTGAATTCCACTAATCATTCCTACTCCCTTTTCGCCGATTTGTTCCATAAATTGCCCTGAATTGATTTCGCCATTTAGATAACTTACCAACGAATTTTTTACAAGAAGGGAAATGGTAATGGTTTGTGTTATTATATTGGAATTTCCAATAGCCTGTAATGCTTTTGTTGAGCTATTACTAAACGTATTGGTAAGGGCGGTAGTCGTCAATCTTATTGCCCCACCTGAAACTGCAGTAACTGCGAAGGCTTCTCCCGTTTCCTTTATTGCTTCTTTCATTTCTTTTTCACCATTAGCAACCTTAACAAGGTTTTGTACTCCTATTAAAGCTAGGGGTATTGCCGAGGCTTCCAAGGAGCCTTTTGCTCCTTCTATAAATTCACTACCAATATTCTGAGCCCTTCTTAAATTTATCACTGTTTCAATGGAAGCACTTGCTTTTATATGGTCTCCGACAATTTTCGACTTTTCATTTAAGCCATGACCATTTCCTTTATCAAATGCAACCGAAATATTACTGTCGTCGGATTTACTTCGATTGAATCTACTCCCCGTGATGCGATAATTTTGCTTTATATTTGTTACTTCCTTAATATCCTTATCACTCAAAAAAGGATCTTTTTTTAGTCTATTATGTATAGTTTTTACTGGTACTATATGATCAACATCGGAAGTGTGATTTGTATATTCTTTTCTTCCATACTTGTTTAATGCCGCTGATGTGTTACTGTGTAGAATTTTTCCTGTGTAATAATCAGTCTCAGTCTTTTTACCATCGAAAAATTCCTCCTTATACTTTCTTCTTTTAGTAATATCATCATACTTGGACCTATCAAACTCTTTAGTTACTCCCAAGTCCCCTTTATTACCATTTCCCTCACCCATGACATCTAGCTCCTTCTTCCGATTTTTAATCTTTATTCCTACGTAAATCCCTTATTTCATTTTCTACCAGTTCCAATTCACCTTTAAGCCTTGCTATTTCTTTTTTTAGACACATTGATTTTTCCAGTAACTCAAGCTCTTTTTTTATTTCCTCAGATTTTTTTTTGCCACTTGATATTTCTGTAGTGGCATTTAACATATTGGTTTGGAAATTTTTGTTCGCTATTGAATTAAAAAAATTACTTCCACCAAATATGCCGTTGTATAAACTATCCATAGAGTCCATATTGGCAGCCATTTCTTCTGTGAAAGTCTTAGTACCTTTTTCCTCCAAAATAAACCTTTTTAAATCATCTTCGGAAATACGATACCCCACTCTGCCTCCAATGTTTTCAGCTTTTAACTTTTCATCCCTTATCCATCGCCTAACAGTTTCTTCGTTCATTGACAACACAGAGGCTACTTCTTTTACACTGTATGATTTTAACAACACAATCACTCTCGAATCATTCGCATTATTACAAATAATATATTAGCATTTTATGGTACTTGTCTCAACATAAATGTAGTAACAAAATTAATAATAAATGAATGCTATTGTCTATGATCTGCCTATATAATAGTTTTTTCCTTAAAATAAAAGAAAGATCATTGAAAAACTATTAGATTGGAAAGAAAAGATTGAAACCCCTATTGAACAAGGAACTGGCGTATATATGTCACATAAAAAAGACTGGATCACAATTGGATCCAGCCTGATATAAGATGAATTTCGTGATTAAAAAATCACGATAAATAATGATTGAATACATATTAGCTCGTCCACTTCTCATAGATACCTTGCTGTTTGGAAATATAGAAGTGGAAACAGAGAAATATAACAGATGAGATAACCAAAAAGCGATTTATTCTTCCTCTCTATGCTTTTCAAAAGATTGTTTTATTAGGTACATCGCATCCTCAATGTCAGAAATACCAGCAACACCAATCTCAACATCACCATTTCCCCATCTGCCTAAGTTCGTTACATCTTTACAAACACCTTTCGGGTCATGAATTTCATTGAATGACATGTTTAGACTTAAACGCAGCCTGCTTTTTTGCGGAACGATGTCCACAAAGTTCGTTGTCGTTTTATAGGCAATATACAATTTCTTGAACTCTTCCCTCACTGAACTGTCAAGGTTGCATATTCTTTTTCTAAGTTGTTCAAACAAATCCAACATGGCTCCTGTTAATTCCGGAAAATCATCAATTGTATAAGTGACATTATCATTGCCATCAGGCTTTGTCTTGTACTTTATAAGGGTGTCCTCTGGTAATTTTGGAAATTCCCAAACCAATACCGCCCGTTCAGCAAGCTCCTCTGCTCTATTTTCAATTTCATTGGAATTCCATGTATCGAGTTTTCTCAAACTTTTATTTAGGCGTAATGGGCTGTCAGCGAATCCACCATCCATATCCCTTTTTTCCCTAAATGGCTTATCGCTTAGTTCTGAGTTGTACCGAGTCAAAGTCAAATTTCCTAATGTATGAAGATATGTCTTTTGTACTTCTTCCCAATTATCACCCAGATCTTTTCTCCACTCTGCAGACAAGTTTTTATTCTGAGGCATGATATGTTCAATTGTATAGCTTTCGATGTCTACAATTTCCTTTCTCTTGTAGTTTTCTAATTTTCTTAACAAATAATTACGATTCCTAAAGTTATATACATCTTTTATTGTGAGTTCCTTCATGAATTCCTCATCATTAGGAAATCTCTTATAGGAGTCCTTTAAAGCAAAAGCAGCTTGCACACTCTCCAAATAGTTATCTTTTTCGATTTCTTTGTTTAACGTGGCAAAGGTTTTGTTTAGGGAGTTTGTTGGTACGCCACAGATTGCTCTACGAAAAACATAGGATTCAACTAATTTTAGAATTGAAATAAATTCATTTTTGGACACCCTTTGTTTATGGTAATCATCATAAACTTCAAGAAGAAAAGGATAAGAAACATCGACCTTTAATACATTGATGTCTTTTAAGGTGTTATTAATTTCTTGATCCTTTTCCGTTTGGAAAGCCAAATTCACAAAGTATTTGGAGTATTGGTAAACCTCTTTTAAAACATCATCAACTCCGGCATTTTGCCGCTCAAAATACTCCTTAAAATCTGAGTATACATCTCTTATCTTTGGAATTCTCCCTGTCTTTACTGTTAGATAATCCCGCATGAACCTGTCAAATAATGAAGATTCGCTTAAATTACCAAAGCTCTTTTCCATCGGATACCAATAATTTTTATAAAGTGCCTCTTGTTCTTTTGGTTCAAGTTTCATTAACACATAATTGCGGATTAAATCCGCTTGGGACAAGTCGAGACCTGTTGAATTCAAACTTTCAAAAATCAGTTGGGGATTGTCATGATCACGATCCAGCGATATATCAACAACAATTAACTTTGATATACCTCGATAAAGAAGATTGAGATCAACACCGCTGTTTATTATTTGATCCAAAAAGAAATTAAAATTCTCAACTACCCTTTGCGAATATTCATCTGGAAGCTCATTATTGTCTATCAAACTTAGCAAAGTCTCTTTATCCGTTTGAGTCAGAAGTAGTTTATAATACAATTCATCTTCCTCTTCATTATTCACCAAGTAGTAATTTGTTATTTTCTTACTCGTTATATCAAACTTCTGATCACTTTCTTTTATTGCATTTCTTAGTGCAATCATCAACAGGGTTAACGTAGTCATACGTTGTTGACCGTCAATCACAAGTAATTGTGGCACAGCAGAAATTTGATATATCCCTTTTTCGATATAAACAATTGACCCAACAAAATGACCTTTTATATCTTCATCACTTGCTGCACGTAAGATGTCATTCCAAAGTTGTTTACATTGCTCTATAGTCCAACTATATTTCCGTTGGTATATCGGGATAATAAATTGTTTTGTTCCTTGAAGAAATTTTAGTAAATTTGTTTCAGATGCTTTCACTTTATATCACCCTTTATTTACCATAATTTTTGTCTATTATAACAGATGGATCAATTTGGTACTGACAGTTGTATTATGCGATAAAAAAAAACCGATACTTTACTCAAGTATAAATGGGGCAAGATTTTATCAAATCTTCAGCCCATCTTACCACATCAGGATTAGAACTTATGTACATTTCTTGATCTCCTCTTCCAACTGGCTGTAGCTCTACAGTACCGTTAGAAAGTATTTTCCAGACATCCATTTTAGGATAGAATTGATCCCTTTCTTCCTGAAAGCATGAAGGAAGTTCCCAAAGCGACTTATTTTTTGCTCCTTCTTTTGTAAGGATTAGTTGCTTGTCATAATTAAAACAACCCCATCCTGGCTTACTCTCACATTTTGTGAATTTTGGAGTTGCTATGTAAATGGAATTGAACTTGTCGCCATATTCATGTTGATCCTTAAAATGAGGATGGTATTTCGCCCAAGAAGGTAATGTGTCATCTGCTGATATGTCTATTACTTTACCCACTTCTAAGAAACCAAAAATGGCGTGAATGTTAGGGGCTTGGGGGACATACCTCCAACGCTCCTTCGTCTTTTTTGCTTCTCGAAACCAACCAAAGTAGAGAAAAATATCACCCTCTCCAACCCCTTCATCCATTAGTCTTTTTTGCGATTTTCCACTTTGTCCGAATAATCCTCGCCAGTTTTTGTCTCTACTTTCTTTCACATCACTTTTTAAATCTGGATCTAAATGAGCTTCTGAATAAAACTTAATTCCCATATCTTTCATTACTGTCAAATAATTTTCATCTTGATTTAATCGAAGATCCTTATAAAATACATCTGAATCCGCTCTCGGAATTGGTAATGAAATAAACTTGTTATCAATAATGGGACTTGGCTTTCCACCCGTTGTTTCATCAAATCCCTTTCTGCTTAATATTACCTTTCTTCCCATCTCACTCCTCCTGCCTCTTTCCATAAGGGATAAATTTGCTCTACTTACTCGTTATTATTACATCTCCCTTCGTTGCTTTCCTTTAGAGTTTAGAACTCTTTATTTTCTTTTCTTTTCTTTTCTGCTAATTTCACACGTACACTGGCATATTCTACTAATCTCTCAATAAATTCCGAACCATCCTTTATTGAAATCGAACCTTGTGCTGGTAATGAGCCCAGAAATATTTTCTCATCCACAATTAGTTCAGGTGAAGATTGCTTTATATTTTCAATAACTTGACGATTTGTAAATCCATTACGCCGCCCATTATGGAAAATTTCATATGATTTTTGCTCCTCAGAGATTGAAATAAACTGATCAATATTTAATTGTAGAATGTTTGTAGAAAGTCCTGAATTATCAACAGCAACTATTAGATAAGTATTTCCATTTCGATTTCCATATACAGGGTCATTCACCATTACTGCTGTACCAAAAATTCCAATTCGATAGATTGAATGTTTTCCACCTAAATCTTTTACAATAAAACTTCGATAGTAACCTGGAAAACCTCCCCCACTGGCGTTTCCAAATGAAAATATCCCATTTGATAGATCTTCAATAATTTCTGTCCTATAATTGCTACTAATATTTACTTCACCACATAAGATGAAATTTTGCAGTTCTGAAATAAAAGGGTGCATATCAGTAGGAGTACCCTCACCAATATATCCTTCATTGAGTAAAAACTTTACATAACGGTCATATGTAGCTAATTCATATGGTAATCGTCGTAACTCACGAAACTTCGTATATTCAACCTTTCCCTTTAGTAACTCCGAATATGTATAAAGTTCATTCGTTAAAGGGACAGTATTTCCATTCTTCAATTCGTATAATTGCATGTGTTGACCATTGGAAATCCCTATATATTTTGCTTTAAGAATTTCATTGTATGATTTGACTTGCTCTAACGTATGATTGGTCAATTCAATATGGGTGGCTTTTATTTCTAAAACTATAAGGGCATGCTCATTACCATCCCTATCTTTATGCCAAACTACTATATCAGCTCTTTTCTTTGATGTTGAATCAACTTTGCTAAGAGCAAATTCTGTACTAATCGTATCTCTAGGTATTTTCATATCTTCAATTAATACTTCAATTATCTTTTGCCGTACCTCTTCCTCTGGTGTATACTGCAGCAAAATTTGACGGCATGGATCAAATATTAACTTCTTTCTACCGTTTTTATATATTTTCATATATTTCTTCCCTTTTATAGAATTTAATTGGATAACGATCAACCATTCCTACATCTATAAATTCAACATATCCCATTGCCAGAAAACCTAACTCAGTTGTAATTGTTGTATGAAGCTGCCTCGATATGTCATAAAGAATCACATTATCTTCAAAATCAGCAGAATGTAAAACAAGGAAAGTGGTTAGCATAGGCTCTTCTTTTTCCATGCTCTCATTTACAATGGCATACACTCCATATGGATTATTTTTAAATAATGCCTTCAATTCATTTTTGGTTAAATGATTATCAATAATTTCATATGTTTTCTTCCGTATTGTTATATCCGCAGGAAACATTAAATCAACCCCTTCTAGGAATATTGTACCAAATCCAACAATTGAATTATGAATATTGGTATAATTTTTGTAACAATAGATCTTCATATTTCCTAAATGGAGGAGAGCATAATGCAAAAAAGAACTGTGAAACTAATCCAAATTGATTGGGAGGGTCCATTCATATTGAATGAGTTGAATCTCTTAACCGATGATTCTCATGACTATGGGATCTATCAAATCTACGGTAAACACTTAGTCTATGGGAAAGATGTTTTATTATATATAGGAAAGGCTGACCAGCAAACAATTGGGAAGCGAGTGTCACAAGAAAATTGGTGGAATACAAACGATTCGAATCACCTTAAAATATATGCTGGACGATTGGCAGGAAAAGACACTCCTCATGAAGAGATTTGGTCGAAGGAAATTGACCTAGCTGAAAAACTTTTGATCAATGTACATAAACCAGCATACAACTCAAAAAGCCTCACTTCTATCCCAGATGCTGAGTTACAGGATATTCATATATTGAATTGGGGGGATTATCGGGACTTGCTTCCAGAGATTTCGGGGTTAAGATGGACCAGCAAATTAGACAACGATCATTATGAAATCTATGGCATCATCACGACCGAATAACTACTCATTTGTAAAATCACTAAATTTTTTATATGTGAAAGTTGTTATTTATGCAAACATCAATCCTATGTATGTTCAATAACTCAGAAATAACAAAGAAACGAAAGAAAAACTCACAGTCATTTAAAGGACAAAAGAATATTTCAAAAACTATATTTTAATGATTAGAATATTACAGTTTTGTAGGAGGCTATTATGGCTTTAAAATATAAATGTTTAATCTTGGACCACGATGATACAGGAGTAAAAAGCACACCAGATATACACTATCCATCATTTGTAGAGGCTCTTAAAGACTTGCGACCAAATGATAAACCTATTACCCTTGAAGATTTCGTTAGATACTGTTTCAATCCAGGTTTTTCTTCTTTATGTAAAGACATTATTAAATTCACAGAGGAAGAACAAAATCATCAGCAAGTGGTATGGAAAAAATATACCGAATCAACTGTACCAGACTTCTATGAACTGTTTGTAGAGACTATTCAAGAATTTAAAAAACAAGGTGGAATTGTGACGGTGGTTTCTCATTCTGAGAGGAACCGAATTAAAAGAGACTATTCTATTCATTGTGGATTTGAGCCAGACGCAATCTTTGGATGGGAACTTCCAGAACATCAGAGAAAACCACATCCATATCCAATTAAGGAAATATTAAAACGATTTAATCTTAAAGTAACTGAAGCACTGATGTTGGATGACCTAAAACCCGGATTGGAGATGGCGAAAAGTTGTAATGTAGATTTTGCTGCTGCTGGATGGTCTCACAGTATTCCTGAAATCAAGGAACAAATGAAATCGAGATCAAAATATTACTTTGAAACAGTAGAACAATTTAATCAATTTATCTTGTGTAAATAACAAAACGCTGGGATTTTACTCCCAAGCGTTTTAAGTGCTAATTTATCTTATAAAAAACATGGCTTTTATAAATACGATTGAATAACATCATTAACTTCTTCATAAAACTCTGCTTTAATAGCAGCTTTTCTTAACACCTTCCATGCCTTAATAACCTCTCCCTCCTCTTTCATCTTATTTATAACATGCTCTACTCTTCGTACACGAAAGTCCTTTTCTGATTCACAAACTTGTTCAATAAATGCCTTTGTTTCTGGTAGCCTATCCAAATGTTTTTCTAATAAGGCTCTTTCACCAATACCGTCTCCAAGTGTCTTAACCGTGATTCTTATTGGCTTATTACCAATGTTTCTAAGCTCAATTTCGACCATTTTTAACTTATTTAATATTTCTTGATCCCTTTCCACCCAATTCACTCGGTTATATATAGATTTTTCATTTTGAGGATTCGGGGAATTTCTGTTTAGCCACTCTCTATCATGTCGGTACAAGGAGGCGTATACCGCTGGGCTTAACCTTCTGAGTTCCGTCTTTGAAAGATTAGGGAAATTCTTTTGAAGTTGCAGCCATTCAAAACGACGTTCTTTTACTAAATCATTCTTTTTAAAGGCTTCCCCATTTGGGGCAATTTTGGTATTCATTATCTTTTCATACTTAATCACCGTATTTGGGTCAACACCTAGCCGCCTAGCAATTTCACGATAACTCATGCCTTCCTCTATCAATGATTCAAGCTCTTTTTTCCAAAGGAAACCAAACTCCATTATTCGTGTATATTTGTAACGATCCTTTTTCTCTTTGTCCTTCCCCTTCCTAGTATAAGAAAATCCACAATTGGGACAAGTAAATCTCCCAATTGGTTTCTTTGTTTTCTCACACCTTCTGATCGTTACCGCTTCAATGATGCTCCTCCTATGTTCTGGACATATAACATTTAAACATGGCCAATTCGGTTGACCAAATGGATCATTTTCATGAGTAGTAGTTTCAAATACTGCATTCACATCCAAACCAAGGAAGTTTAGCAACAATATGTGATGATAAGGGTGAAAAGACTTTCGATGTTTACGAGAAATACTGGATAACCATTGTCCATCATCCACATAGAGACTTTTCAATAATTGCTCAGAGTAATATTTTCGAAAGGCATCTTGCAACTTCTTCTGGTTCACCCGACCATTAAAGTTAGCAAATCCATTTTTGATTAAATGATGACGGTAAAATCCAGTAAAGTGGGAAAAGGACTGAGATTGATATTGTCTATTTAGTAAATATTCAGCCTGAATGATGACATCCCTTAACTGTTGTAGAGCATCTCCATTTATTATCTTCACTTTGCTCAAATCACAGCTACTTGTAGTCGGCAATATGAAAGCATGTTTATTAGAATGGATAATTGGTACCTTACTATCCTCTAACCATAACCCATGTTTTGAACAAATGAGCTGCCCAGGTAATTGGTGTATACGGTGCCAGTACAACTCACCATACATAGAAAGATCTTCTTTAGCACATTCAGAACAATATTTTAGATATTGATTTTGAGGAATAGCACTTGCCATAATCCCCGATTGCATGTAAATTCTCTTTCCGTCATCACTTATCATAGATTCATAAATGGATTGAGCCTTTTCTGTTGGTAAGAACACTGTATAAAACGGGTACATCGTATGTGCCTCTATAAGTGCCTGTGCAGTTAAGGTCGTGTTTTGTGGTAAATGCTGAACAAGAGATTTAATCCCTGATGGCAAAAATGCTGTAGCACTTATCGTCCTCTTACCAAACAAGTCTTCCAAGGTATGTTTCCAAAAGACATTACCAGATCTGATGTGATAACGGGCAATGATACTATATAAAAGCTCATCTGGATACGGTGTTGGAAATTGTATAATCATGATACATCACGCTCTGGATAATCTTGCTTTATTACACCAGCATTTTGTAAAGCATGATACGCAGTTAATTGTTGTTCTTTACCTTGTTTTATAATAGTTCTTAGGTCATTTTCATTTACTACATCATTACTTTTCTCAGTATTATTTAATAACAGGAAAGCATCCTTTACGATTAGAAGGAGATCCTGAGATTGATTGCTATTGCTTTCTGAAACAACTCTTTGTACAGTATCACTAGCAACTTCGTTATCAATTCCAAGCATACTTAAATGGAAAACAGCATCATCCAGTAATTTTGATTGTTCATTTTTTCGTTTTACTCCTTCTTTTAGGGAATCCATCACTTGTTTTTGATTAACTATAATTTGTTCTTGTTCCATGAAATCCTCAATGTTCGGTAGTATCAAATCATCGTATTTTGCTAATTTACTAAAGTCTTTACTCTTTAGTGTTTGCAGCATCGGTTGGACCATTTTTAATTCCTCTTGAGCAACTTGTTTGATTAAAGGAACCGTTACTTTTTCCTTACCACTGCTAATGGCACGTAGTTGGACCATCATGTAGAGCTTAATGGCGATGTCGGCAACTCCCTGAGACTCAGAATATAATGTTGAAGAAAGCTCTTCAGTAAGAGAAACTTCTTCATTTGTCCATTGATATTTCCACATCCCCTCAATAAATAAATCCCAAACAGCATCCTCTTCAAAGCGATCCCACATAACATTCCCCATATTAGTGCTCCTTCGTGCTTGTCTAAACTGAGATTGCAAAACATCCATAGCCTTTGGAGTTCCGACCATAATAAGTGGGATATTTATCGTATTAATCAAGGCAGTAAAGAAATTTAATACTTGTGTGGATCTGGAGCTTTTCACGCCCTTTAGATGCTGTAACTCATCTAAAAACAGCATACCTAGGTTAATATTCTTAGCAATTTGAGCCATGATGGGCATTAACTGACTGGTCGACAATCTACTATTCGCATATCTATTAAAGTAATTCGAGCCTAGCAATAGATCAACTTGATACATAAAATCATAAATGATAGTTTTTACTGAACCATCAAAGGGGGTCTCGATTTTTAAATATGTAACTTGAAAATGGTTTAATGGTTTACCATTGTACGAAACATGAGAAATCACTTGTGGAATGGTTTGCAATATCCTCTGTAAAGTTCGGGTTTTACCTACACCTGAAACACCTACTATACTAAGAGTCTGGCCTGTTTGGATGATTGAGTTATCAAAAGATTTATTCTGTATGTTGTTCCAGTTATCCACAAATCCCTGTGCATAAGTTCCACTTACAGGATTTCGATAAATATAGCCAGATCTAATTAACCGTGAAATTGATGACTCTATTTTTAGATGGATGGGGATGGCTTGAAAGTAATGCAGTAACCTAGAAATCAAATGTACCCGTTTATGGTTTTCCAAATTTCTTTCTTCCTTGTTGTAATGTGGATACATACATAAATGATCTATTATCTCTTCCTGAGAATAAATCGGGGGCAAAGCCTCAATAAGAGGATTGCCTTGATATTCTAAAATTTCCTGTTCCCTATATTCAGCAACTTGAGCCTTTGTCCCATTATTTAATTCAACTATCTCCATCATTAAGCACTTCCTTCTGCTTTTTACGAAATATATCTAAACCATTTTTTGGTTCAATAGGAGAGCTAACTGACTTTGTCACTTCCTGATTAATTACTAAAACATTATTAGCTCCTGGCTTTCCTTTCATTGTCTCCCGCTCTATTTGACGATTTTCTCTTATATTCTTTATATCTTTAGGTACCTTACTATTTAGAGTTTGGCTTTTGGCTTCTTCCTTCGCCTGTTTAACAATTTCTTCTATATCCTGAGCAAGCTGAATCGCTCCATTCATACCACCTTCCTCAAAATCGGTTTCTTGTTGCCGCCTATTTTCCTTGAAGCTAACTATCTCTTCCAATTTTGCATTGTGATACATTTCATATTGTTCAATTAAAGAACAGACTTCATATTTCAGCCTATCTATCCGAATATAAATATTTGCCATACTTTGAGGATCATAATGTACATCTATTTTCCAGTTTCCTTGAATACGAGCTTTAGAAAACCATCGTTCTTTTACTGCTTTAGGGCATGTATAATAAAGACCACAAAAGTGTATTCCTCTTGGGTTCACGGTTGCTTGAGATTTTGGATAGATATTGCTTCTAATTGCATCTAAAGGCATAGTCCTTAGCAAACCTGTCCCTTTACGTAGTCCCCAATTAAAAATTTCTATCGGTATAGGAGGAACCTTTTCTTCTATCATACTTTGAGTTAAAGGATAGTCTGATAGATAATTATGATTGTTATAATATAGAACGGTGCGGACTAAAACCTGAGTGTATTCTTTTAGGTTTAGCACCGCTTTTTTTCTATAATCTTGTCCACCACGTTTCATATAATCCTTTTGTACAGCCCCTGGAAGAAAAGGAGACAGATGGTTTTGCAGAATACTAAAGAAAACCTCACAAGTTCCTTTTAGCTCTGGGCGATAACTTCCAGTATTCTGTATTTTAATGTTCAGATCCTCTACCACTTGCGTCAATTCATTAGAAATCAATTCACTTCCACGATCTGCTAAAATGGTATGTGGAAGGTAATGAATAGGCCACTCATTTTCATCAATATCCATATCTAGTGTTCGTTTGCAAAAGTCCTTTTTATTTGCAAAAGTGTTAGCAAGGGCGATCCTCAAAGTATTACCTGACATATTTTCGATGCCAGCATATACTGACACGATACATCTGGAGAAAATATCCACTGTTAAATAGATTAAGGGACGGCCAATTACATTATTCCTATCCAAACTTGAAACCAAGTATATATCACCTACTGTTCCGTCAATGGCATATGTACCAATCCCCATCGAATCTTCCGTTGCTGACCCGGTAATGCCACGATAGTTTTGTAGAAATTCTCTCCTTCCTTCCCTTTTATGAATGGCATCCTCTGGCTTGTACAGTTTCCGATACCAATAATAGAATTGATCATATGAAATGATGGGCTTTTTAACGTCTAACACCTTATAATTGGACTTTTCATCCTTTACGGAGAAATATTCTTTCAACATTTGTTGATAGGCATATTTTAATGAAGGCTTCGAACGGATAAAGTAATACTTTTCTAGGCTTATTCTAATGATTTTCTTCCATTCATCATTTATTGATTCCCTTTTAATAGAAGAAGAATATACTGATGGCCTTCCAGTTTTCTTTGAGTAAACCCGCTCACCAGTTTGCTGGATGCCACAACTATAGTAGTCAGGTAATAGAGCGTTTTTAACCATACCTCTTGACCAAAACCTTTTTAGATAATGACGAACTGTTTTTGAGGTAATTCCAAACTCCTTACTTGCAGTTTTAATTAATCCTGCCCTACGTTTCGGAATAAAGATATTAGGTATTAAATAGATTTGATTAATCACCTTCCATGCTCTTTCACGTTTTTCTATTTCTGTTTCTGATAGATTTCCTTCATCTACATGAATAGCCCAGGGGTCATGATCAACCTTTACAATCTCATCACTTTCAATGGATAACTCTATATTGTGTATTTCCTCACTATATGGAAAAGATGGTGGATCAATGTTAACTAGATAACAAAGGTCATGCTCATTATCAATCCAAACTATTCTCTGTATCTGATTTTCATTTTGTTTGTTTTGCAACAGATCATTAATTGCCAACTGCATGCTTTACTTCACCACCCTGTTCATTTGAAACTTCGACATGGTAATCTCCAATTTGATTTGTTAAATAGATTTTCTTGGTTAAATCCATTTTTACTTCTTTAATCGCTATCAGATGTTTAAACAGAATCAGCCCCAAACCTTCATCTAATTGATATGTTTTCTCTATTCTGGTAAACATTCTTTGAAAGGTTTCGGAGGGATTCGACAAATACTCAAACATATCTGTTTTTAGAAAAGCTAAATTAGAAATTAAGTCTGGGTAATCTCGAATATCATAGGCATTTAATGCCCAACCAATATTTCTCGCTAATTGCCTATTAATTTCCTTTTCTGTGACAATTCCAAAATCAATACCATTTTTTTCGAAATACCTTCTTTGCAACTCCATCCTCTGAATTGTTGACTTTTTTTCAAGCTCTTGTGATTGTTTAATTATTCTTGCTTGATAAAATGGCTCACCCTTATTTCCTTTCCTTGTAACCAAAAAGGAAACTGTAAAGATATGTGGAACTTGAGTCTTCAAATCAAACAACTTTTTTACAAGATCCTCATCCACTGATAGATTCTGGTCGTGAAAATCCAATAGAGGGTACTGCTCACGTATGTCAATTACTTGATCGTCAAATTCCAAAAGGTAGAAGTAATATAGCTGCAAATCACTTAACAAATGATGAACTCTTTGAGTAGTAACACTCCCAAATATTCTTGAGCTTCTACTTTTACTACTAATATCCTGAACCAGTAGCCAGGGTTTATAGTCTTTTCCTATTCCTTGACCACGTTTTTCCTTTAGAAATCTATTGATCGTTGTTTCGTTCCATTCTCTAATCATTTGATATTCCCCCATTCCCTCTTTCTTGAAGAACAATGTGCACATTTTCAATTGCTGAATCAACAGTTATTTTGAATTCACATTTAAAAAGGTTAGAGAACTCATACCAACTATTAAATGGAGAATAATTTTTATCCTGTGGATTGTTGGTGTAACATAACTCATCTTTTATTAAAGTTAATTGCCTACGAATTAAATAACGCAAGAACTGCATACCTGTAACTCTTTGGAATTCAACCGAAAAATTCGCAAAAGAATATCCCGTTAATTTCTCCACATGCTTATTGCAAATTTCATCGTGATAATGCTCATCAATGTATTGAATGACAGCATTAATTTTATCCATCGTAAAATTTCCCTCCTTAAATAGAAAAAGGCATTTGTTGCATTGACTTTTGTCAAAACGGATTGTTTTTTTTCTCCGAATAACAAAGTCAGCAACAAATGCCTATTTTTTTTATAAATTAACCTGTAAGTACAATTCATCAAGATCCTCTTGCAATATACCAAGATACCTTTTAGTTTCCGCAACGGATCTATGATTTAGGGCTATACATATGTAATCAAGGGATATTCCTTTCTTAAAAGCAAAGAAGCCCCAAGTTTTCCTCATGCCGTGTGTTCCAAATCTTTCTTTTATTCCTACCATATCACATGCTTCATTTAACATCGACGCAGCATATTGTCTTGTAATAGGCTGATTTGTTCCTTTTCTACTGGTGAAAAGGAAGTCATCCTGTTTTTTATCAGGAAACTCTTTCATAAACTCTTTAATACTTTTCGCTAAGTTTGGCGTAATTGGAAAACGTTTATATTTGCCAGTCTTCTTTTCGTTCACTTCAATAAACTCTGTTGGCTTTCTATCATCCCATACTTGGCTCACTTTCAACTTCAGGATGTCGGAAATTCTTAGAGCTGATGAAATACCAACCATAAAAAGCAAATAATCTCTTTTATTTTTTCCACGAAGGTATCCTTTGACTGCTTCAAGTTGTTTTAAATCCCGAATCGGTTGAACAACCTTCACTTTTGTTCACCTCCTGTATGAATCTTACATATTCATTGTATATTTCTACTTGTGTAAGATTCAACAGCCTAGAGGCAAAATACAAAAATAAAAATGCTGATTTAATAGTGTTCCTTTGTTTACTCCGCAGGGTTTTGTAAAGTAAAGAATCCTCACTAGGATTCTAGCGAAAAATAGTTTCAAAAAGACTTTTAGATTCCAAAACTATTACCTTAGTATTCTCATTAATAACATAAAAAGTTTCGTCCTCAACAATTAACCTGAATGAAGGGTTAATTTGCTTGAATCCATTTTGAAACAGGAAATCGGACATATTCTTATGATTTTCTTTTAAGGATCCTTCCATATCTCTCAACGTTCGAAAGATATGATCTGTTTTCGTTGTGTGATTTATATTGGTTCGAGCAGTTGTTATACCACCTCCAATTAACCCATAAACATCTCCATCAATTTCCACTAATGAAAGGCTGCCCGCTTTCCTCATTTCTGAAAAATCTTTATCTGTCATTTTTCTTTCTAACGAAAAGGCACCTTTATATTTATATGGTTCAAGCAAGTAAGGCCAATTTCTCTTAACTATTCGCAACAATTCTTGCTGCGAAAATTCTGTTCCATCAGGTAATTTATGTTTGGTTACATCTATAAAATAGACATTATTATTGTCAATCATGAAAAATAATAGGTAGTCTGATCTTTCTACAAATTTCTTTCCTTTTTTCGGCATACTTAAATGCAAATGATGAATCCCCCAATCATATAGAAGTAAATCTTTTTGTGAAGGCTTAATACTTTTTTTACTTAGAAAAATACTTACATCTTTCCCATTCTTAAACCTATTTTTAATATGATGTAAACATTGTTTGTAATAATCATCTAATACGCCCCCACTTAGCTCCTTTGATACTTTAACGTTTCTTATTTTAGGCTCAATTATTTTATCCTTTAAATTGAAAAACCGGGATAATAAAGTATGGGCATCTCCATTAGGAGGGTTTATACCTTTTTCCTTATAAGCCTGCAACATTATTTCTGACAGGTCCTTAACGAAATCCACCATTTATCACCTCTTTAATTAGATATTACAACAACTCTAAGAACTTATGAACCAATTGATAACAGTATTAATATACCTGAAATTAAATAACAGAAAGGATAAAGAGCATAATATCTCCTTACCCTTTCAAAAGATTAACTCGCTTTTTCATCGCTGATGTTTGACATTTTCGTTGTAAGTACATTCCGTATAGAAAACCTCAACCCATCAATCTCTTTTAAGGTCTCCTTCGAAATAATACCTTTGTTCAAGGATGTTTCCAATAAGCTGTCGAGCCCTTGTAACGCCTTTAATGAATCATTGAAGAAACGAAACTTTTTGGGTATATACAATTGATGAGCTTCTGCGATATTGGCAACACATGAAGTGGAACATTGTCGCATGCCATATAAAAGATCTTTTTCCCGCCAATATTCTCGTTGCCTTGTAATCTCATAGATCCTTTCCACCAGCAATAGAGCATTCTTGTATGCACCAAAATTATTCACATTTGGAGTATAAGGGTTAGGCAAATCTATCCCCTTTCCCTCATTATCCTTTAAGTGACATAGGGTTTTGGTTAAGATGGATACCACTTGGTTTACCAAACAATCCAAATCATCATATTGCTCTTGTGTTATATATTTTTGCCCCAATGAAATTTGTAACCATGCTGAAGTTTCTTTTGCCGACCCAATGCTCATACTATATTGGGAAAACTTTTCACCAATATATATCTGTTCTCCTATAGCGATTCTTTCTTTTATTGATTTAGCACTCCTATGAATTTGGTCGATAACATGTTTCTTTTCATATGAGGGAAAACTTTTACATAGTTCAATAATCTTTTCTTCGAGTTCTTTGGCCTTCTTATAACCGATGAATTGCTTTACATCTCTTACATCGAGGTGTTGTTGTTTTTTGGTTTGTTTTTCTTTTTTTACAGGTACTGGATTTAATGAATATTGGTTGAGTGGTGTTGTAGCAGATTCATTCGAGGGCTGTAGATAGGGGATGCCATCAAGGTTATCGTAAATTTGATTGGCTCTATACTCATTCAAATAATGATCAATCAGTATTTTCTCACCATCAGACATATCTTTCAAATCTTTTAGAACCCAGATTAACCCTCTGTCTGCAAGTTCCTTTAAGCTAATGTCAATATCAAAGATACTGTAATTTTTTAATTCTCGGTTCTCTCGATATTTTTGTTGAATTTGTGTAATGACTTGATTCAACTTAAATCATCTCCTTAATCTATCGTGGTAAAAAGGAGATAAAAATCTTGAACATAGCTTCTTATCTCCTTTTGAATTTCACTAATTAGTGGACCTATTCTATTTGTTTTCATGAGGAAGAAAAAGTGTTTTATCTTTTCCATTATTGTTACCTCATTTTAGTACCTTTCTCCTTGAAATAATCACCTTTGAGGTTCTACCAAGTTTGATCCCTACTTAATTTTAAGAATCAAATTGTATGTGCTCAACTTTTGGATCCTAAACCTATTCAAAGAACATCGGTTCTTCATCTAATTCAATACATAGTTCATTCAGCACAGCGACTGCTTCTTCGTTACTTAAAGACTGATCTTGTGCAATAATTCGGTGTAACCTACAATGGACTTTTTCACAACTAGGGCAATAATCGTATTCAGTTACTGCAAAAACAACTAGGAGTCTACCCTCTTCTGTTAGGAAGATTTCCTTTTCCATTTCAATATTGCCGTCTATACCTTCTTGCTGAAATTCTTCTGAATTATACAGAAGATAGCCCATTAGAACATCACCATCGTTTCCAATGTAAAATTCCTCCTCATCATAATTCCAATCGTCTCCCGTTGCATTTTTGGGAACTGGTTCAAACTCTAGGTTGTTTTGTCCATTTATCAGTAGTCTTTCGATTGTTTCCTCCATTGTTAGAGAATTATCTTTTTCCTCAGCAGTTTGATAATTATCAAATTTTACTACGTTATTTTTCATTTGTTTATGTCTCCTTTTTTCTTTTTGGTTTCCTTCTATAATTCTATTGTATATAGTCACCGGGGTTAAAAAGTTGCCTGCCAAGTCACAATTAGACTTTTTTGAGTAATTTTTTATAAATGATAAACGCAACTAATTTGTAATAGGTTAAAATTTGTATAATAATAAGTGTCTTTCCGGAATAGAATACTAGACCCACAAGAAAAGGAAGTTGCTATGCAACTTCCTTCATATCTTCTTCTATGGTTTGCAGACCATAAGTGAGGGTTATATACTGTTCATCCTTGAAACCATGTAATGTATAGAACTTCTTACCATTTGATGGTTTTACTTCGATGTTGAGTAGTTTTTTAAAAGTTTGGGGCTTGAATCGGCTGGCATCCAGTTCAAGTCCTTTTTCCTTGAGTTTTCTACCAAGACATTTTTTCAAGAAATCACTCACTTCATCACTGAGCTCAAACGTAAGTCTTTTTTTACTATTCTTGAATACTTCATCTAACACATCCACCAACTGAACTTGTAAGGTTACTTTTTTTCTTCCTCTAATGTCCTTAATCTCCTCAATGGCTTTTAGGTCATCAACATAGCAATATGTTTTGGACTGTGATGGCTTTTGATGGGCTTTAAACACTTTGCTAACCACTTCATAATCATGTTCTGTTTCAAGAAAGTAATTCAAGTCCTTTTTACTTCCACCCTTTAAGATATTACGAACAAGTTCAAGTTCTCCATCTTTTCTCCCTGCCATATATTCTTCCTTTAATTGATTGAAATAGCTTTCATTGGAGGCTAATTGCTTAATGATGCTTTTAGAATCACCTTTGATTTTATTGTTTTTCAGTAATTCATTTTTGTTCACCGTTACGGATTCATTCGAATCCGTAAACTGGCACCTGAATTTAGCCTCCAATTCTTTAATGAGGGAACGATAATTATTGTAATTGTTGTAAGTTTTTATCATAATTCCCTCAGATTCAATTGCTGGGTAGTTGATACGTATACTACCATCATTATCCGAATATACCCCGCAGTTGCGTTCTATTTCATCCAAATCACCGATAACAGGAACATCCTCACCCCGTAACATTTCAATGTATTTCTTGGAGTTTTCAGCCTTCCTTTTCTGCTCTTCCACATAGGCATGGTATCGGAAAACATTACCTTGTTTATCTGATGAACTTTCTTGGAAGAAAATCTTGAAAGCCTCATATGACTCTACTTCCTTACTTACTCTATAACGATTAGACATCTGCACCAAACGTGTAAATTCATGATTCATACTGGAACTACTACAGTACACCCATGTTTCAGCCTGTTCATTGAATCCTGATACAATGCTAATTCCAGCACTCATCGCTGTTGTTCCAAGGATAACTTGAACATCCTCCGGAATAATCCCTGATTCGATAATGGACAGCTCTTCTTCACTCCTAGCTTTCTCTTTTTTGGAATAAACACCAACCCCTTTAATTCCCTTCTTTTCCAGGTCCTTTTTATAGTCCTCGATCAACTTTTTATTTTCAATGAATACCAGAAGTTTTCTCGTTGGATTCTTTTTGATTGCTTCTCTAATTAGCTTTAGCATCATTGAGTCGACTTCATTGGTATCTTTGCCGGACAGGACTTTATATCCAGCCTGACGAAAAGGTTTTTTTCGATTCTTTTGTGTAACCTTGATAACCAAATCATAAACACCTTCAATGGTTAGACTCTCGGGGGTGGCTGTCATGTGTAAAACTACACCACCATTTTTCATATGCTCTTCTTCTTCCGCCAAATACCTTTCGATGGTATCGGACTTAAACGTTGAGTCATTAGCTAACATATGGCATTCATCGAGAATCATGATACGATGGTGTTTCAAAACTTCTAACGTTGCTGCAGCATAACCACTTCGGCTCACTCTTTCCCCCTCTACCAGCTTCATGTCAAGAATTACATGTGCATGATCAGGTGTTGTAAGGAACTTATCATTAGCAGCAATCACGCTTTCTCGTTGCCCCTTAATCATTTCATCGGAACCCGTTAAGACGGCTGACTTTTCCGTTGTAAAGTTTTCCTTTAGATTGTTAATTAGGTTTCTCCTTGGAATTGACATGATTGAGTAAGATAAACTACCGATACTTCTGTAGGTCTTTTTGAGAGACTGTAATCTATCATTAAATTCATCAAGTACATCCAAAGTGAATTTTGACTTTCCAATTCCGGTATCCCCAATAAACAAAATACGTTTTCCAGGATTATTCAGTACCAAATCCTTAATTTCCCCACAAACCTGAACATTGTTTGAAAGATAGCCTTCAATCTCCCATTCCTTATCAATTCTCATTTCATGTTTCTCACTTAGTTGAAAAATTCCTTTTGTGTCAATACCAAACGTGTGCAAATCATAAATGAAACTCCCCATCGTCCTTTCACAGTATCCATACCTTTCGAACTTATTGAATTCTTCACGATAGGCTCCATTTCCATCATCAATGATTTCACATAGCTGATATGCTTGATCCCTGTTAATTAATCTTTCAAGCATCATGCTATAAAAAGTCTGTAAGAGATTAGACCATTCTTTGTAATCATCAATAAATGGCATTTCTTCAAGAGCCTTAACAATAGCATCATAGTTAACCCCAATTGTTTGGAATTGATTATTGAAGCGTTTGTCGGCTAATTTTCTTGCGACTTGTTTATCACCAACTTTTCTTTTATTGGTCTTCATTTTTTTCTTTTCTTCATGGAATTCGTCAACATAAGGCTGGAGGTTTGTCGGTTTTTGTTTCTTGTTAATGTGGACCTTTTTACCAGAGGCATAAATTAGCTTTAGCAAATGTTGGCTTTGGTCAAAGGAAATACCTAGTTCTTGTTCCCAATACTCCATTCTTCTCTTGTACGCATAAGCCCAATGCTCATACGAACAGTTTTCTAATGGAATGACCCGTTCATATACGTGGTATCGGGGATCGCTGAAATCATCACTACTTGAGAATGATCTTTGAACCATATAGAAGTTTTTAAACAACTTCTTTTCTAGCTCCTTTTTTCTTTCATAGGATAAATGCTTTATGTCATCTATATCGTATTCAATAATATTTGACATAAGGCCTTTTACTTCATCCCTTTTATTTGGTGAATCAAAATAGTTTACCACAAGATGTGGTGTACCAGTTTCTAGGATATTATGTGCAAATTCGTATTCATCCATATGCCTAAACTCTGTTTTGTTTCCGATATTTACGGATTTGAAGTAGTTTTGCATTTTTGCTGCATCAATTTTTGATGGTTTTGTTTTGTATCCGTGAGTGTATGGAGTGATCAGTAGATCGGTTTGAGGAAATTGAGGAGTTTGTGAGGATTTAGTTTGGGGTGCTTGACTCATTATTTATCACCCCCAATTGAGGAATTACTTATTCCTTGTAAAACGCTGAGCCAATGTTGAACCTGGTTTAGCCCATATTTTTCTGTTAATCTAGCGTAATGCTTCAAACCCTCATAAATTTGTTTTGCTTCTTTTGGTGACTTTACGTTTAACTCAACAGCCTTCTTTGTGTAAAACTCTTCACGGTATGACTTATTTGCTTTTTTCATATCTATCACTTCCCTTTCATTTGATACTTTATGATAGATAGGTTTTGAAAAGATATAACGCCATTTTTTGAATTCCGTGTTCGAGCATGGTTTGAGCTACCAACCCCTAAAATCTTGTTTGGGTTTTTATCAAATTTGGCTGAGTATAAACCTAATAGTGACAAGTTTTGAGGTTTTGTATTAAATACAGACACCATTTTTCGTCACTGTTTGGTAGATTTGCTTGAACTCTGCATACTTTCGTAAATAAGACCCCACCACTCACCTTTTAAGGGTGGCAAATAAAAAGGAACCAGCAGCAACCGATTCTCCTAACTCATTAATAAATAAATAAAAAGACAGCCCCTGATACGGAAACTGTCCCTTTACATTTCTTTTACTATCTCTTCATCCAAAATCTTCTTTCGCTTCTCCCAATCAGGCATAAGAGTATAAAGCATGTTATAGAACTTTTCACTGTGATCATTGTATTTAAAATGGATTAATTCATGTAAGATTACGTAATCAATACAATGCTTCGGGGCCTTTATTAGTTCAGTATTTAGTTGAATGATGTTTTTATCTGTTAACGCTGATCCCCAGCGAGCTTTCATCATACGAAGGGTAAGAGTTGGTTTTTCAATACCATATTTCTCTACCAATGGTGAGAGTTTATTCATGGATTCATTAAACACTTTAATAGCCTTTTCCCGGTACCAATTATCCATTAATTGTTCTTTTCGGCTGTAGTTGTTTGTTTCCTTTACCAACAAATAAATAAAACCCCGAAAATACTTTACTACTTCATCATCTTCTACCTGCTGAACACGCAGCCGATATTGTTTACCTAGATATTTAAAAGATTCGCCACTTACGTATTCTCTTTTACTTTGGTAAATTGGCTGAACGTCTTCGAAATGCTTCACATGTTTTAGTATCCACGATCCTTTACCCTTTACAAAATCATATATATAAGTAAGGGGGACCTTTTCGTTTGCTGAAACCTCTATTGTCATATCAGGCTTAATATTGAGGTTAACATTCTTCACATTTTTTCGTTGTATTGCAAAATCTATTGTCTTATTGGCGTATTGTATTTGATGTCTTTCCATGTTGTTCACCACCCTTAATAGCGTCTAAGAGCAATGGTTTTTATCTGCTCAATAATCTTATCAATTGTATCAAAATCTAGGTCAATTTGATATTTATTAGAAAAGTCAAAGAGTAGATCGTCTAGGTCTTGTGCAATTCTGTTATGGATTTCAAGGTTATTATGCCAATCAACCTTCTGGTGTTCTTTAACTACTGCATCCATCTTTAAAGCTAAATCACCGATAGGATCTGAACCATAAGATGAATGACTTTCTTTTATTTGTGCCATCAAATCTTTCGTTACTCCATAAAAGGCTTGAGCATTTCGGTTTTCTTTAATTGCTTCTGGATAATCTTCGGTTGATTCTCCCTTTCGGTAATCTTTCATGATGTCTTTCATTTTGTTAAGGTATTCTGCTTCCGATATGCGTTTATCTTTATATTCTCGAATTGCTTCTTGAATCCTTTCAGAGAACCTCTTATAGTATGCAGGATTTTCATCCCACTTAGCTCTGACACTTTTTGTTAAACGAGTTCGGATGGCATCAGCCTTTGCCCGTTTAGATTCCAGCCTTTCTAATTCTTCTTCGAATGCCTTTTCATTTAATATATCTACAGGGTTTGTAACTCGGATTACTTCTTCTGCTGAAATATAGTGATCCATTAACATCTGCATTTTAGCTTCATATTCTTTATGATCAATTGTATCTGAATAACGATATTTAACATTTTTCCTAAGCTCCTGAAAAAACTTTAGATCCTGTTTGTACTTATTCAATTCTTCTGATGGAAGTGCATTATAGATTTTCTCAGATTCCAATGCAATTCCCAAGTTTCTTCCGAAGTTACTTAGAACACCATAAAATGTTTCCCTTCGCTCTTCATCCTCTAACCAGACCTCGAATTCTTCCAAATCCTGTTTGTTCCTTACTGGTGCAAAAATTTGTAAAAGATCTGAATGGTACTGCCTCAGTGAACCAATAATACTGATAACATCGTAGATAGCTCCATCCAAATCTTTCGGATCGAAATTTTCTAAACCAGAGCCTGAATACATTTGCATCGCCTGGTCTAGCTTTTCCAAAAGGCCCCGATAGTCAATAATAAACCCATATTCTTTTCCTTCATAAAGGCGATTAACCCTTGCAATTGCTTGTAGGAGTGTATGTTCTCTCATTGGTTTATCAATATAAAGCACAGTTGCCCTAGGTGCATCAAAACCAGTTAGCAACTTGTCTACAACAATTAGCAAGTCAATATCGTTTCCATTTACAAATTCATCTTTGATGGCATCTTCATATCCTTCAGGTGTTTCATACCGATTCATCATCCGCTTCCAAAATCGTTGTACTTTATCTTTTGACTCCACATCAACTACTTCATGCCCTTCTCGTTGATCTGGTGGAGAAATAACAACAGCACAATTCAAATCACCTAGTTCTTCAAATGCCTCTAAATACCGTATTCCCTCAATTTTACTATTTGTGGCCAGCATTGCTTTAAATCGACTACCTTGAGTCTTATAATTAGTTAGGAAATGCTCATTTATATCAAATGCAATCATGCTTAAACGTTGATTAGAAGAAGCAATTCTCTCAAACTGACTCCATTTATTCATGACTGCTTCCTTCTGTTTGTCGTTAAGGTGTCTAGTAATCATCTCAAGTCTATTATCAATCGCTTTCTGATTAACAGACTGATCTACCATTTTGCCCTCGTAAAGTAGAGGCACAATCGCTTTGTCCCTTACACCATCAGCAATCGTATAAGTATGAATGAGCTTACCAAACTTGATCATTGTGTTCTTTTCTTTTTTCATTAAAGGCGTTCCTGTAAAGCCCAAATAACAAGCATTAGGGAAAACCTTTTTCATTTTGATGTGAAGCTCCCCGTACTGAGTTCGGTGCGACTCGTCAACAAGGACAAAGATGTCCCTTGATTCTATAGGGTTTTGCTTTGACGATGCTGTATCAAACTTATGAACCAATGTCGTAATAATATCTGCATTATTATTGTTAATTAAATCTATTAAATGATTGCCTGATGTAGCCCTGTTGGCCTTTAATCTTGTATGACGAAAGGTTTTATGAATCTGTTTATCCAATTCAACACGATCCGTAACCACTACTACCTTGGGATTATGCTCCCACAATTCAGAAAGAATATATTTTGCAAGCATTACCATTGTTAGTGATTTACCTGAACCTTGTGTATGCCAAATGACACCACTTTGGCGGTTCCCATTTTCATCTTTCTCTTCAATCGTTTTAATGATTTCTTTGATTGCAAAGTATTGCTGATAACGGGCAACCTTTTTAACATCTTTATCAAATACAATGAAAAATTGGGTGATTTCTAATAAACGTTCTGGATGATATAATGAAATGATATTTTTATCTTGAGTGGTCGGTAATCTTTTCTCTAAGGCTTTACTTAACCAGGCATTCAACCACTCTTCTTTTTCTTCCTTCCAAACCGACCAAAACTTTTTAGGGGTATTACAGGTCGCATATTTTGTTTCATTTTTATTCGTAGACATCACTATTTGGGCATACTTAAACAATTGCGGAATATAATCTTTACCTTGATTCCGAATCATTTGACTGATTCCTTGTTCCATGGATATAGATGCTTTTTTACATTCAATTACTGCAAAAGGGATACCATTCACAAACAGCACAATATCTGGACGGACTGTTCCACGACCATCCATCCGCTCTACCTCAAATTCTTCTACAACATGAAATATGTTTTTTTCAATATTAGTCCAATCAATAAACTGAATAGTAAAGGATTTTTTAGAACCATCAGGTAGAAATTCGGTATATGTTCTACCATTCATTAGAGTTTCAAAAATTGATTCATTTGTTTTTACAAGTCCATTTGACAAAGGTTCATCCAAATCACGAATTGCTTGTTGAATATTAATATTACTGAATTTATATGTTTTTCCTTTATACTCATAGGAGTTCATTGAATGTAGTTTTTCAACTAACACATCATTTAGGAGAACATTATGCAAATTTCCTCGTATATGATTAGCTTCCTCTGACTGAAGTTTTTGATAACCTATTTCCTGAAGTAATTCGACTGCAGGGATTTGGCTACTTATTCGTTCACCGTAAATCTCTTCAGTTTCCATATTCACACCTCCGTTTCTAAGATAAAGATGAAAAGGTTTTTGGTACTACACCTATACCCGAACCTTACCTATTAGAAGTTGTTGCATAAGGCCCTTCTTTTGAAGTTTTATAGCTTCAAGTTCCTTCTCTAAAAGATCTAATTCCTTTTTACCTGTTTGTAAAACAAACATAATTCTATTCTGTTCTTCTATTGATGGGAAAGGTATTCTTATTTTAGAAAAATCGTTCCACCTTAAACTACCTCTTCTATCTACCGATGCTGACATCATTGTTTCAAATATCCTTCTATAATTTTCGGTCTTTAATAAAGCAAACAAAAACTCATTATTAATATTGCTTTTGGCTCTAAATACTGTGTACATAGGACTCACCAGACCATAATCATAATCTCTTTGCAGGCCTATTGATCCCTCTTCAATATGATTAGTTGCATATGCAAATTCATTTTTTGAAACCACTTTATATTTAGATAAACCTGCACTAAAGACTTGTTTTCCGAAGTATTTTAACGAATCCACTAATCCATCATATTTTGTACAGGAAAGAACTACATATTTGTTATTATTTTTATTTACTGTAGTCACTTGGTTAGCTATTTCGCTAATTTTTACAAACTTCCAATCCCTTGGAATTATAAATCTCTTAACTTTCTGATACCCATTAGGCGGGAGTCCTTTATTAATCAATATTTTTCTTTTATCTAATTCTTGGTTAGAGCTTCCTCCATCTATATCACTAATACGAATATGTCCCCACAGCAACCTCTGCATAAGCCCTTTTTGTTGCTTGCCTTTCTGTTCTATCAGCTTTTCTTTTAATTCAATGGATTTATCCCAAACTTTTAAAATATTTCCGATTCCCTCACACACCTTATTTTCTAATGGTAGGTATATAAGATCATTTAATATGTCACTTCTTGAAATACCAGGAATCAGACCAGTGGAATCCGAATTATAATGTTTTTCTCTCATCTGAAGATTGTAATAAATAAAGTCCCTTAATTTTTCAGGTGTTCTAATAGCCATTAACTGTCTGCCTATACCATATTCCCCATCAGATATTATTACTTTTCCAACCCCAGAACCTTTTACTGTTATTAAGATGTCACCCTCTTTACAGACAATTTTAGGTTTATTTGTGTATTTTGTTATAATAATTTGACCGTTATGAAAATCAGCAGGACCTGATATATATGGAATACCAATTCCCTCAGTATTATAATTACTAGAATCTATATGCTGACCAGAAAATAATTCAATAACCTCACCCAATTTAATTTTTTTCCATCCAATATTGTTAACAACAGTCGTCATCGTTTTCCATCCTTTATAATCCTAGCTCTTTCAAATACTTTTCCATCTGTGCTTCAACTTCTTGAAGTTCATCCTTAATATTTGCTATATTACTTTTCACTTCAACCATGTCAACAGGTTCTTCTTCTTCAAAAGTATCAACATACCGAGGGATATTTAGGTTAAAGTCGTTTTCTTTAATCTCATCAAATGTTGCTACACTCGAAAATTTTTCTTTGGTTTCCCATTTCTCATACGTAGAAACAATTTCCTCTATATCTTTCTCTCGTAGCTTGTTCTGATTTTTCTCTTTCTCATAATGGTCTTCTCCTGACGCATCAATGAATAGAATATCTTTTCTCTTTCGGTCTTTTTTAAAAACCATAATACATGCCGGGATTGGGGTACCATAAAATAGTCCTTCTGGTAAGCCAATTACAGCATCCAACAGGTTCATCTCTAAAATCTGCTTACGAATTTGTCCTTCACTTGCTCCACGGAATAAAACCCCATGTGGAAGAATGGTAGCCATACGTCCATCTTCTGCCAATGAATAGAGCATATGTTGCACGAAGGCATAATCGCCTTTGGAACTTGGTGGAACACCCTATTCAAATCTGCGGAATGGATCAAGACTTCCCTCCATTTTAAATTTCTTATCTATGTTCCCTTCACCCGCAAATCCCATGGCCCATTTGTCAAGGCTGAAGGGTGGATTTGCAACTATTACCGAGTGCTTCATTAATTTGCCGTCTTCTAAATGTAATGGATTAGCTAACGTATCGCCCCATTCAATTGTTGCATCATCAATACCATGTAAATACATATTCATGAGAGCCAATGAATGCGTCGCTCCATTTCGTTCTTGTCCATAGATTGCTATTTTTTTATTTGGAACCTGATTTGCAACTTTAATCAGTAGGGAGCCTGATCCACATGTCGGATCGTACACACGATCATTTTCTTTAGGTCTTACCAAACGTGCCAAAAGTTCGGATACTTCCGCAGGTGTATAGAACTCCCCACCCTTTTTTCCAGCATCCGAGGCGAATTGTCCAATCATATACTGATAAGCATTCCCTACAACATCTTCATCTCCAATTTGTGATGGCCTTAAAGATAGCTGATTGAAATCCTCTAACAAAGAACGTAGAATAGCATTTCTTTCTTTTGCCTTCCCAAGAATAGATTCGCTATTGAAGTCGATATTGCGGAATACACCTCGAAGTTTTCCTGTATTCTCATTTTCAATTCGTTCCAACGCTTTATTAATGATTTCGCCAATTTCAGGATCATTTCTTTTACTATATAAATAACCAAATGTTGACAGTTCATCTAAAACAAATCGTTCCCTCGACATAGCTCGTTGAACACGCTGCTCATCGCCGTTATAACGCTCTGTATACTGCTCTACCTTCTCCTTATACGAATCACTGAGATACTTAATAAACAGCATTGTAAGGATATAATCCTTGTATGTACTGGAGTCTATTTTGCCCCGAAATGAATCAGCTGCTTGCCATAGTATTCTATTAATATGGTCCTGTGTTACTTTCTCTTGCATTTGCTTTCCTCCTATTTTCCCGCAACTCTCTTGTGATGTTCATTCACAAACCTCTATTAATCTAAAAATGCAACCTCTCTAATTTATCTGTAAAATAATAGTATTTATTTACTACTTATCCTCTTAATTATCGCAAAATAGACGCTGATTAGCAATTTCATTCCTATTTTTGGTATCTTGCAACAGTATTTAGCTCGAACCATGAACCTCGCTTACTTTTTCCTCCAAACCATTCTCGATACCTTGTGCTTCATAACCTATTGTGGTTGGTTATCTCTCAATTCTGAAATCTTACGAACTTTAATATGCTGGTATGACATTAACTTTAGGATTAATACAAGTCATCCCCTCCAAACGGGTGCCTTACTGAGACTTACTTAATACACCCTTATAGCCGTTCACAGTCAAGGGGGCGTTTTTCATAGGAAGACTGAAAACTACATTTTGAAAACAATATTAATGGTTTATGATTCGAGAATCCTACTTATCTGAAAATTCATCCAATAAACCGATAATAAGTTATACATTTGAAGCATTCTCAATTCCTTGAGATAATGCAAACGGGTGCCTCACTCAGACCGCCTATTACACCCCTATAGCCGTTCACAGTCAAGGGTGCGTTTTTCATAAGAAGACTGAAAACTAGATTTTGAAAACAATACTAATGGTTTATGTTTCGGCAATCGTATTTTATTGAATTATCGGTTAATTCACTCTTAAAAAAAAGGGGCTACCGAAAAATAAATAAGTAGCTCCTCTTTCAATTACTCTAATCAGTAATTTTTTTTAGTTGATCTTTGTTTTGTAAAACCTGTTTAATGTATTCCTCTGCCCAACCTTCCAATCCAAAACCATTGATAAGTATGTTTAGCTTAGTTGTCAGTTCACAGCCTCTGTAGCCCTTGATAAGTCTGAAAATGAAACTAGGTGAGAGGTTTGTCTTATCAGAAATATCCTTTAAGCTATACCCTCTTTGACCCTTTAATTCCTCAACGAATTCACCGAAGTTATTTTCAATCATCTCAATAATGTCTTTATTTCCCTGTTGCTCCATTATCATTTCCTCCTATTAATTCACTGACACTATGTTCAGTTCCTGATTTGTCATAAGACCTTATATACTAAGCACCAGCACCATCAATTACTACTTAATAGAGCAAATTATTTTCTATTAGAAAGGAATATTTTTTTAGGAGAAATCTAGTATAAGAGGTAAGAAGAATTAAAGGGGGAATGATTATGGATACACAAAAATTCATGAGTTTATCCGCAATTGAGAGAGTAGAATTAGCTAATAAGATGTTAAGTGAAGAGACAAACGACCACCTGAAAAACGTGGCTTCTAAATTAGGATTGTCTGAGTCTACTTTCTCAAAAATCATGAGGGATAACGCATCTTATCAGTACAATAAAACTAGCAAACAGTACGACCGAATTATGCCAATTGAGGAGTATAAGAAATATCTCCAATCGGGTTCTGACGAGGACAAAATGGAAGAAACATTGCAGTTTCTTGGTGAACATCTTGAAGAGCTGAAGCAACTACTACATGGATATACGAATCAATTGATCTTGGAACCAGGGATTTATGATCCAAACAGCAAGACTATCACAAAGACCATACAAGTTAACGGTGATATTTACCAGCAATTCTCTGAATTGCATTCCAACCAATTTTCACATTTACGACTTCGAGATATTTTCAGTAAATGTCTGCTTGATTTCATCAAAACTTACCAACCTGAAAAGACCCCTGAGAATTAATCATCAGGGGTTTCAATTGACATAAAAGGGTCAATTATCCCTTCCTTCAGTCCATACTCTTTTTGTCCGACTTTTTCTTCCTGAGAACTTCAATGTCTACAACATTTATTGCATCTGTCGGTTTGGTCGCCTCTTCTCGCTCTTCTTTACCGTCAACTTCATCTTTACTTTGTTTAGTCAAAGATCTATATAACTCTAATTTTTTATCATCTAAGTCGAAATATTTGATTATTTTCTCAATAACGTGGATTGGTGGCTTTACACGTCCTTTTTCGATTCGAAATATATAATTCGCAGAGGTACCAACGCCTGATCCCACTTCCTCTAAGTCCAACGAGCGTTGTTCCCTTTCCGTTTTTACTAACCTGGATATATCTAAATTTTCATAGTCTATTGGCATGTTACTTTTCCCCCTTAAAGTCGTGGCAAACAGGCATTTCATTACTACTTAACTGTGACTAAATCTTTGTTTTTCTCTTCTAAGTCTGCAACCAACATAATGTTTTGTATTTCTTGATAAATGTTCTTTTCTCTACAAATTTCAGACACCTTCAACCCCTCATCTTCATATTTCTTTAGATTATTAACAATTTGGGGAAATACTTTTGTGGTTAAGATCTTTAAGCGATCAAGATCATAACCTTTTTTTAAACAGGGATATAGTGTCTTTTCAGGAATATATAAAGCAAAATTTAGTGCGTTTAAAATATTGAACATCAAGGAATCAGTAATGACTCCTTTCCGTAGCCATCCTCTGTTTTCCAAATTTCTTTTCACCAATGTTACACACTCTTCATCCGAGCGTACAAATTGGTAAAAATCAAATAAATCCTTCAATATAAAACGGGTTTTATCAAGATCAACTTTGCCATCGTTATGTTTTTTTACTAGGTCACCTTTACTGCGAAGGTAACTTTGAAACTTTCTATGGTCTTTATTTATAAAGCTCTGGCTTATAGAGTCTACTTGGAATATACCTGCTATATGCAAAACTGTAGCGATGTCCAAATCATACTCATCGCTCTCCTTATACTTTATTTTGTAATCAGGAAGGATTTTTTTCACCCATTCATAACGGTCCAATTTTTCACCCCGGCTAATTTCCTTCGTTGGTGTACTTGAATTCTTTCCAATTATAATATCAACTATTTCATCTTCTGGAACTTCAAAATAAACTGCTATTATTACGTAGCTATTCTTACCACCGTACTTTTCCAATACATTTTTGGTGTGATTGCCATTATAAACTCCTTCCCCATTCTTAAAGAAAATTGTAGTAGTGCCATCATCATTCTTGATATATGACTCGGCAGTAATATGGATGCCGTTATTGATATATATAAATAGCTCCGGCTTATATCGAAGTGTCTTTATCATCTTGGGAACATATTTATTTTTCTTTCCCATGTATTCTCTTGGGTTCGGTTTATTTGGAATATCCTTCTTCAATTCCATCAAAGCCCTGCCTGATACTATACCTATTAGGATTTTTTTACCATTTACCATGTATTCTCTAAAGTCCGCATCAATTGTAACGGAAATTAAGTTATCTTTCATTTTCCTAAACTCCTTCTATTTGCCTTTATTACGCTTCAATCCTCTTCACCCGAATAACTATTTGCTATAAACGGATAATGATATATCTCAATATCCCCATCAATAAATCCTCTTCTTTGTGCAGCCTTCAATGTTTGGTACATATTTTCTCGACCAACAACATTATCCGTGTGGATGTAGACTCTATTTGCAGGTCTTATTCCTTTTTCACAAATGTATTTGACCAAGTCATAGCCAGTTTTCCGAAGGTTTCCACTATTGTCCATTCCTAAGTCATGATCTAATGAAAAAATATGAATATAGGTATTCATTATTACTGAGATTGCTTCTTCTACTGTTCTAGCCCCTATAAAACCCTTGGGAATATCCCTTAGATCATCCAAATAAAGATTGCCAACCCCGTTCTCCTGAAGCAAATTTAGAGTTTCAATCTGGATATGGCCATCCCAACCGTGATAAGCACGTTCGACACAAGTTGCATCTACTTTTGCACCCTTCTCTAATAAAAGACTTGAGATTTCTACAAAATCGAAAAAACAGGCTGTAGATAAAGGTGTTCTTCCAAGGTTATCTTTATAGTTAATTTCAGCATCTTGTTCAATGAGCTTTCTTACAATGCTCACCCTATTATGGAAAACTGCCCAGTACAACAAACTTTGTCCATTAACCTCTTTATTAGCCTTGTGATTTTGCAGATATTGTCCTATGCCAGAAACGTCATTTTCCTTTAGCAATTTCAAGAAATCTATGACTCTCATCTCCTTTTCCTTTTCTATTTATTTGCACCTTCCCCTTCGACACATTTTTGTTTAGGCCTTGTTAAAAACTCTATCCCTACACAAGGAAAAACCCTTTTCTCCGGCCTAAAAACATGTACATCCAACAGCTCTCTTCCACTTCCTTCAATTTGCCTTTTCTTAATTTCTATCATTTCGTCTATAAGTGTTTCGCTACAAGAGAGTGCAGAAATTTGTGTACCGGCCCACTTCCAAATATCTGGTGATTGTTTTTTGATTACATCCGTCATATTGTTCATTTTTATCCCAACCTTTAATTTCATATCAATTTCCATTGGGAAGACTATTGTTCCATCCTTCCACAACCAAAATTCTAATAAATGCTTTCTAAACTAGAACTTTTTGGCTTCCCGCTTTCTTATATCTGTTAATAGTCTCATTTACTTCATTCACTTTTTCCTTTAACCGCTCTATTTCTACGAGATCGTTCAATGCGTTTTCTTCCATTTCTATCTTTTTCAAACACATGTTTAAATAAATATTGATATAATTAAGTTTCTCTATCATTTCCATTACACCGTACCTTACAGAATCAACTCTGGACATACCTGGTATTGTGGTTGACAGATCGTAATAATACAAAAATTCATCTACATTCATACTTCCTTTGGCTTCATTGCACGGGGAGCAGGCAGGTACACAATTCGAGAAGGATGAAATTCCACCTTGGCTTTTAGGAATAATATGATCAATTGTAGTAGCTTCATCCCCGCAGTAAAAGCAACTATTCCCGTATCTTCTAAATACCAGTTTTCGAAACGTTTCTTTATCAAAATATTTACGGATCAACTTAGGATTCACAATATATGCAACCTTCTCGTCTACCATTTGAGCTGCCTTTTCATAAGAAACAAAGGAACTATACCTATGACCTTTTGACATCTTCCCCCTCACCTCAATTTGTTCCCCTTTTTCAAGTTCTAGGATTTCGATTTGTCTTGCTTTCACCATTTCATTTCTTAACAGCTTACAATTTTTACAATATGACCTCCGTCTTTGTTTATCCTTTTTAGGAAAATCTGTTATAGGTAGTTCTTTACCACATATGCTACAAGTCTTCAAAATCCTCTACCTCCCTTTTCCAGTGACTATTGGCAATGGTAATTAAAAAAGCCCGCACTTCCCTATTAAAAGAATGCGAGCTTTTTTAGTGTTATGAAATTATTTTGAATAACAAATTTTAGATTCATGTTTTTTCCTACTTTCCTAGTTCCGCCTTAATTTCTGAACAAGCATTCAGGAATTCAGCATTTATTCTTAATGCAAAGAATTGATCTTTACTATCATAATTTCCCGTATCTGTATTTAAACAATTTCCTGTTTCACAGCCAGGAAAAAGAGAAGAAATTATCAGAGGGCTTCCACCTTCGCCTCTTATTTTAATTTGAATCATAGAAAGGCCATATAAAATATGGCGAATCTCTTCATAAGTCATTTTCACTAACTTTGAAAACTCCTCCAAAATTACATATAGTTCTGTTTCATATACATACTCTGGATCTAATAACAAATCAAACAAGACATCATTAAATAATCTTTCTTCTTTTTTGCTTACATAACTACATTTTGCTTCAAAGGATTTTCCCTTTTCTGAAAGCTGTTTTGTGTTATTTTGTATATATCTTTCTATACATTTTCGAAAGAGACCTAGACCTCCTTTAAAAGGCAAAAGTTCCCTAGGCTCAATAGTTACCGTATTTTTAAATAAATCACTTAAAGTATCTTCAAATGATTTTTCATTCATTGACTTCCTCTCCTAACACGATTGCATAAATGTTTTCAAATCAAACATACTTGGTCATGCAAAAAACAAAAGAAAAATCTTTACATTTCTTTTGAAAATACATTGACTTTAGTCAAAGGTAATGGTATATTATTAATTTACACAAATTCAAAATAACACATTTTTGTAGTTTAGCCAATAAGAAATTGAAAAAGAACATTGTAGGAAATTTTCTTGACCACACATCCTTGAGGATGACTCGATGGGTAAAAAGAAAACTACCAGTCTATTCTAAGGAATACTCAACACTTTTCATTACTGGAAAAAGTGTTGACACTTCAATTTAAAAACTTTGATTTACCAAGGGTTGAACATTGAAGAAGTGTTAACATTTCATGCAAATTTCATTGTATTTTATCTGTCGAGTGTTAACACAATAACAATCACCATCTCAGAAGAGAATCAACATGGTGTCACAAGAGAAATCCTTCTAATTCACTTACTTTCTCTGATAAAAATCGTCAAACAAAAAGAGATTAAAAATTGAATAGAAAAAAAGAAAAGGAACGAAATCCTTTCAGAATCCGCTCCTGTCTTATCTCTAGTATGTTATAACTCCTTGAATCTCCCACCTTCATACAAGTATTGCCCTTCAGCAACAACAAAAACTTTTCCTGAATCCCTTTCATCACACCATTTTTGCTCTATTAGATCATGAATAGAAGCTAGTTCATAATCATACCCAATCATTTCATTTTCTTCACCAAATAAGTCCCCGTTATCATACAGGTAAACATATTCAGTACGTAACGCTATTCCTTCTTTCTCCAAAAATTCATTTTCAAATTCCAGTACCATTTCAACGAGCAATTTAGATACTGCAAAATCAGGAAATTCTTGGTGAATTCTTTTCAAGATAAAGTCCTCTACCTCTTCCATATTGATTATCGGTGCATTCATTTTGTTATTCATTTTCATTTCCTCCTACGGATAGTGTTTTTAGTCTCTTAGCTGTTGTTCATCATTAGTGGTATCACCTTGGTATATCCACAGTACGTTCCCCTAATCCCAATGTTTTCTTCCCCTTCAATTCATTGCTTTTCTCACCTTTCTTGAATTCACTATTGCGTTGCTTTATGATTCTATTGTATATAGGCAATGGAATATAAAGGTTGCCCAGCAAGTCACATATAGAACTTTTTTGGGAGGAAGATAGAAATGAGCAATAATCTTGATCCAGAATTGAAAGAGGAATTGGACTTGTTTATAGAAAATAATGTAATAGCTTCAAGAGTAAAATCCCTTAATATAATAAAAAAAGCAGGAGTTTCGCATGAACCAACAACCTCTTTTGGACACGCCTTCGGAAATTTTGATTTTACAGCAGATTTAGACGCAAGGATAAACAAGGTGAAAAGCACCCAAACATTAGGTGAATATATCGAAGAACTTTATCAGAAAAAGCGAAAAGATGATCCTAATGTACTGAGAAAGGCTGGAATTGATAGAGCATATAAATATAAAGTTGTTAATAACCGAATCCATCCAACGAAATCAAAATTATTATGCTTTGCTATTGCTTTTGAATTAGACCTGGATGGAACAGAAAAACTATTGAACAAGGCAGGATACACTCTTACAGAAGAAAATAATGTTTTCGATTCCATTATTGGTTATTTCATAGAGAAGGGTTATTATTTCGGTGCAGATATTGATATTTGCTTAGAGGAATACGGTCAACCTACAATCTTCTCAGTTGCTTGAAAAACAGAAGAAAGGTTTTGCGGAGAGGGAAGAAATCTCTCAAACATCACTTCCCTCTATCATCGAAATTAAAGTTATTGCTTTACAATTGCTATAAGGTTATTTCATAGTGTACTTGAAACGGACTTAATATGGACTTTATAGGTTTTATCAAACTAAAATCATCTGTAATTTACTCTAATTTTTAGCGTAGTGTACCTGGAACAGACTTTATTCAGACTTTATAAATACTTTTAATAAACTATTTCCCTGTTATGATTGAAACCAAGCAGAAATATGACTAAATGACCCCGGAAAAATTACATGATAATGAAACAATAATTCATTGGGTTTATAAAGTGAGGAAAACAACAGAATAGAATATAGTGGCTGGAGAGGATTTATAGAACTATCTGTGGAACATCGAAAAAGACTAGATCAATTTTGACCCAGTCTAATTATTTCTTTTTCAATATTAATTGAGACCCGGACAGTACCATTGACGTATTACCAAACACTTTTTCTATATTGTTTAAGCATTTTTAAAGTGATCCAAACAATACTCACAAAAAGATGCTCCATCTTCTTGTCTATAAACAATCATTCCATTGCATCTTGGTCCATCACATGTTGTTATTTCATCTTGGGTTGGTTTGATCCCGCAGGTTAAACAGATGAATTGATACCCATCTAAACAAATAAACGTCTCCATTCCACAATCAGGGCACTCATGTAAAGGATTCTCCCCACCATCTTTTTCATAACTATATGTATCAACAAAGTCTTCGATATACCCTTCCGTAAATGAAGAAATATTCTCATTACAAAAATGACAAAACGCATCGGTTTCATCGTTAAATTCAACCGCTTCTTGGTAACATACCGGACATTTCAATACGATGTCTATTTGACCCAATCTTTCTTGCAATAACAACATTCTTCCATTTATGTACTCTTCAAATTCATTAAGACGTTCAATTATTTGGGTATACCTTTCATCATTAGAATCTACTAATCCCTCTTCAACCATTTCAGCTTTTAAAAAAGGAATAAAATGAGTTAAGATACTAACAATCCTTGATTTCAATACATCGGGTGTAACTACAAAGTGATAGTGCTCAATTTTATTTCTCTCTTTTCGAAGTAATTCCAATTCCTCATTTAATCGGTTATCAAGATTTATTTCTGCTATATTTTTTAGCCTTTGAATCAGGGTTTCATAATTTACACTAACAAAGTCACCCGAAATCAATTTTGCCTTCTTTGCATGTTCTATTTTTTGAAAGATAAGTGACCAATGTTCTTGAAAAAGTAATTCCTTTAATAGCAATTGTATTCCTGCATGTAGATTAATTATTGAGTATTTTAAATTCCCATCGTTATCTTCGATTGTATCAAGTGATTTTAAAAGAAAGTCTAAGCCGTTATCAATCATGTTTAATTTAACCTTTTTAGTCATGCCCCATATCCTCTCCCTGAAATTCTATTAAACCACTATTTTGTCGGTATCCGGTGGCACTCATCTAAGTATTTGTGTGCAAACGATATTACCGTTAATATGTCTAATGCTTTTGTTTCATCTACCTTCCAATTCACTTTCGGAGTATGAGCAGCAGGATTCCTTACTAAATGAAATATTGCTTCGAGTAACTCTTTGAGACCAACAAACTCACTTATTTCATTAGCTGTAGATAAACCATTGAAAAAGATATAGGGGTCATTTTTAGAAAATGCCTTCTGAAATAAAGCTCCTCCATCAGTTGTCAACCCTGAAATGATTCTAACACGTTCTGCAAGTCCTTTTGCTGATTCAAAAACAGCATCATAATAATCTTTTCTTAAATAATCTTTAATACAATATTTTGTAACTTCTTGATGAATCGCCCTATTGTAAAGGTGTTTCTTGAGGCTATTGACACGGCGGTCTACCTCATCTAGTGTCTTTGCCCTTTCCGCTGGAATCAACTTGCCTTCATTTGTTATTAATAGACCGGATAACAATAACACTTTATTTAACTCTTCAAATAGAAAATCAAACTTATCACGTTTTTTCTCACTTGTATAGGATACCGGATCCATAGCTTTTTCTATAAACAAGTAGATGTTTTCAAATGATTGTTTATTATTAATTTCCATAACAAAACAATTATAAAGCCATTTACTTTTACTTAAACCGAAAGTATGTATGTATCCTTTGTTTGAACGTCCATCTTCTACTAATTCGACTTTACACTGGTTTAATAAATTAGTAATTTCCGTCCTGGTAAGACCTTTATTTGTATCAGCAAGTACATCACAAATTGCTTTTAAATGTTGCTCACTTAAAGTTTTTGATACCAATCAAAAAACCCTCCCCTGCCCATATCTACAAAATTTCCTCAATCCCTAGCCTTCCATTAAATTTTACTATATTTTTATATATTATTGACAGACAAACGGATACTGCATTATGGCAGGTAGCTAATGTGAAACAAAACTAAATACTATTAGCGAGTTCTAAAGAAACAGTATAATGGATCTTTTGTTTCTATCCTGTGAGGAAAACAACAAAAAGATTGGAGAAAAGTGATGACAGAAGCCTTTTAGGACAATAAGTTAAGGGATATTAAGAAAAAAGGACTGAATCCTTAAATTCAGCCCATATAATAAAGGGAAACCTCATTATTTTACTTCCTCTTTAATACTTTCGCTAAAATAGTGAAATAATTGGATAAAGGAGCGAAATCTAATTTAATTCGCTCCTTTATTTTAGGCTGTGATTATTCTTCTAAATACACGGACATCCAATGTCCATCTCTAAAGAAAAATCTGACATTTGCCGTATTGAATCCGTTATTTTCAAGGGTATTCAGAATGTAATCCATCAGATCCATGCCATTTACTTTGGCGTTTACATCCCAAACTTCCATTGTAACTTTAGTATTTTCGTGTTCTTCATACCGCTTTACAAAGTCACCCAATGACTCAATGACTACTTCTGTTAGACTCTTATTCATGTTTACTGCCCCTTTTTTATTGAATTTTTGTAATTTGAAAATGGTTTAATACTTTCGTTGGATGACAGAAATTCTAGCATTTTGGCATCAGTAAACTTTCTTACCATTTCGTGATCAGCCTTTTTCTCTGGTACAGGTAATGCTGCCATTATTCTTATACAATCACTAAAGTTTTCAACATCACCGCCATCTATGACTTCAAAGCAATCACTAACTGCGGGTTTGTATAACTTTTCATAGATAGCCTGGAAGGCCCTTTTATCTAATTTCTGTTTAAGGTAAAACCTTTCCAGAGGATTAAAGTGAACTATCGTACACTTTGGCCCATCCTTATTCAATTTGATTAAGATTAGATTCCAATCAACCAATCTACAGACAAGTATTTTCTTTGGATCCACTGCCCCAATTACACTTTCATAACCTTTACCTATTTTTTTTACAACCATTTGTGAGTTCATTTTTTATTCCTCCATTGATGTATATTTTTTATACGAAACCAAGAAGACTAACTGCAGCATCTTATTTTCATGCAATTCTTTGCCACCATTTACTTCTTGAATTCATATTTACTTTGTTCTATGGTTCTATTGTATATAGGCAATGGGATTTAAAGGTGACGTGGCAAGTCACATTGAGACTTCTTTGGAGGGATATTTATGAAGGGACAATTAGACTCGCATATTAAAGAAGAGCTGAAACTATATATAGAGAATAACGGGCTTAGTAAGGCTATAAATTGCCTAGAACAACGTTTTTTTTCAAATGATTCAACAATACTTTACAACCAAGCACCCCCTATGAAAATGCCCCCTAAGAAAGGTATATTTAGAGTTTTAGAACAGAGAGTCCAAAAGGTAAAAAGTACCCAAACATTAGGTGAATACGTAGAATCGCTTTTTAAAGAAAAGAAAAAGAATTACCCTATTGACCTTGATAAATTTGGTATTGACCGGTTCTATAAGAATAAAGTTATAAAAAATAAAATAAAACCATCAAAACAAAAACTTCTTTGCTTTGCAATAGCATTCCGTTTAGATATAAGAGAAACTCGTGATTTATTACAAAAGGCAGGATTTACTTTAGCAGAGGAAAACTCCATTTTTGATAATATGATTGGATATTTTATAGAAAATGAAATTTATGATTCCATTAAAATTGATGAATTTTTAGTGGAATTTGACCAACCACCCATGTTTTCTGTTGCCTAAAATACAAAAATGAGATTTTATGATTAAAAATTAAAGAAATCTATTTATAGTCCTTTCCTCCTTTACACCCCCCTTTGGGTGCATGTATTATTCAACGGGTATCTTCCAAGGGGGAACATAAAGAAAAGAAAATTAGGAGAAAAGAAACAGAATTATCCATATTCAACATAGCCTCTTTCCTTTATTTCGTGTCTTTCCGAACTATAAGAAGAATTTGAGCAACAACCGAAACCGCTCCATACCTTACTGGACAAGGGTTTGAAAGAACATTGAACAAAGAAACAGACTGAAACCCGGTATCGGATTCAGCCTGAGTTTGTATTGATTACTGATTGGTAAAAACTGGTTGAATAGAGATTGAATACATAATGGTTTGCCCGCTGCTCTTTCCCGATTCCTTGCTGTTGGGGATCAACTTTTTTCAGTAGATACCGACGATAAAACAGGGAAACATAAAAAAATAGAAAAGAAGCAGAGATAACCCTGCTCCTCATTTCATTAGCTTCTTAACTCTAACTTTTGATCCTCTATAACATATACATAATCAGTTACTCGTTCGATAAAAGTATGATCATGTGATACAAGTAGGATAGTCCCTTCATATCCTTTAATAAACCGTTCCAATGCTTCAATACAGAAAACATCTAAAAAGTTTGTTGGCTCATCTAAAACCAATACATTATATCTTCCTAAAAATAGCTGACACAATACTAAACGAATTGCCTCTCCACCACTTAGATTACGAACATCCTTTTTTAAATCATTTCCTGTAAAACTCATTGAGTGAAGAACAGAACGAATCTTGCTCTCATCGAAATCACTACTATCTTTCATAAAGTCTAGTACGGTTTCATCTTTGGTAAACTGATAATCCATCTGTTCATAAGCTCCGATAACCGCTTTTGGAGAAATCGTTATCCCTTTACCACGCTGTAAGATATGGCGAAGCAACGTTGTTTTACCTGAACCATTATTACCAGTTATTGCGATTGTCTTACCCAATGGAAACTGGAAGCTCGCTTCTTCGAGAAGTACCTTATTCCCTGCTTTAATTGTTAAGCGGTCTGACATAATTGGAAACTTATTGTGTAACTGAAGAGCATTTGACTGGTGAAAACGAATGATTTGCTCCTCTTTTGGAGCTTCCACCGCTTCTAGTTGTTCCACTCTCTGTTCAATCGCTTTTGCTGCTCGTTGTACTGCTTTTTGACCTGTATCCTTAGATTTCGTCATAAACATCTTATTCGCCTTTGCCTTTGTTTCTTTTTTGGACATACGTCCATTTGCCTGTGTAATTTTTTCAGCCTTCTTCATTTTTTCTTCTGCGGCTTTCATAAGACGTGATTTCTCTTTGACATACTTATCATGCAGTTCCTGTTGCTGTCTTTTCTGAAGCTCTTTTTGTGTTACATAATCTGAATAGTTACCTGTATATTCCCTTACTTTCCCATCTTCTACTTCCCAAATTTTCGTCACAAGTTTATCTAATACATACCGATCATGACTCACAAGTACGAGTGCACCATAATAGTAAGTCAATTGCTCTATAAAAAACTGTGTGCCATCTGCGTCAAGATGCGTTGTCGGCTCGTCAATTATTAAACCTTCATGATAGTTTGAAAAAATTTGGGCTAGTTTCAGCCTTGTTTGTTCCCCACCGCTGAAATTTTTGAATTCTGTTTCAGGGATAGACAGCTTTCCTGTTAGATCGTAATCCACCTCTTTTTTCTCTGGTGCCGTTAATTGATCAAAATAAGCAAAGTCGACGTGACTTTTTACTATTCCGCTTGACGGCTGAACTTTACCCGCAAGCAGCTTTAATAAAGTGCTCTTTCCAGCTCCATTTTTTCCAACGATACCGATACGGTCAAACTGATGTACAGCTAAACGTTCTATTTCTAATACCTTTTTATCTAAATAAGTCAATTCAATACTTTCTAATTCAAAACATACTTTTTCCATCTTTGCTACCTCCCGAAAATTAATGATTTCGTACCGATAGCCAGGACCGATACGAGCTTCTATTTAAAGTTCAAGCTCGCATCAAAAAAACAGTAAAAATTGCATGCTATTCCCCTCCTATTTTGCCTTCACTGTTATTACTGCATTAATTACGATTAATATACCTGTCAATGAAAACAGCGTGGCCACGCTTGTTAATTCAATTAAGACTCCAGCTACTAGATAGCCAATCGGTGTTGCTAGTAACGAGAGACTGGTCACAAAACCAAATACTCTCCCAAGTAGTTGCGGTTCAATTTCTGTCTGGATCAGAGCATAAAATGGTGCTGAAAAGAATGGTCCCGACAGCCCGACTAAACCAGCCAACACAATAAAGGCATAGAAAAATGATGGTGAGAGTAAACCAGAAATGAATAAAGTTGCTCCCATCAACATCATTCCTGTTGCCATCATTTTTACTTTATTAAAACGATCTCCTAAAACACCTAATAGAGAGCCTCCAACTATTAAACCAATAGCAAAAACAATCTCCACTATTCCTGCTTCTACAACACCTTTTTCAAAATGATTGCGTGTCATAAGTGGAAAGTAAGTGCCTAGTGGAATAAAAAGAAGAGCTACAATGGTCACTGTAATGGTTAACCTCAACACGACGGGACGCTTCACAATCGCATGATACCCTTCCTTCATTTCGGTAATAAAACTGCTTGAAACCTTTTCTTCTGTTCTCGGTACTCTTGGAATGTGAATAAATAGTAAAATACTACTTGCAATAACAGCACCAAAAACATCTAACAATAACACCCATTCGAGTGAGCTAACTGCAAGTAAAGACATCCCGACTGCTGGTCCTGCAATATTTGAAATAGAACTTACTGTCTGCCCCCAGCCTGCTACCTTTGTAAGATGCTCTTCAGGTGCAAGCAGAGGTACAGATGCTTGCATTGCTGGCATATGAAATGCAGTTGCAAGAGAACGAATGACTAGGACAAATATTACCAATAGAATGCTCGGCTCATTAAAGTACATTGTTGTAAATAAGAGTAAACTCCCAAGTGCGACAGTCATGTCTGCTAGAATCATCATCAATTTCCGAGAGTAACGATCCGTAATTGTGCCTGCAAATGGTCCAACTAATGCTTGTGGTAAAAAACCAGCTAGACCTGCTAGTGTCAGTACCAGTGGCGAGCCACCCGTTGTATCTGTTAGCCACCAAATAATACTAAATTGAACAGCCGCACTACTTAGTAATGAAAAGAACTGCCCTGTATATATTGCAATAAATTTTCGTTTCCAATTTTCATTTCCCATTTTCCTTACCTCCAATTAATAAAAAAATCACAAGCATCTGCCTGTGATTGAAAGTAAAGGGAAAGAGACCCATCCTTATTAATAGGGGCTATCAGGAGCCGTTAGCAAATAAACCTACCAAATTATTTACATTTGGAAGAAAATTAGACATAAATAAAGAAAGGCAGAACAATCAGCCTTCCTCAACATTACATATTTTCATCTGCATAAACCTAACAGTAAGTACCCACTTCAAAAAGGTGGACAAACTGCTCGTATGAGGCAAATGACTTTTTCTTATATGGAATGATGATTATTAAAAAAGGACAGACTTATCCCGTTTACTCTGTATACACAAACAGAGCCTTTGAACGTATTCAATTACTGGTTCAAAGTTGGGAAACGTAGTCTCATCGAATGTGTCATTTTTTAATAATCCTCCTTAACGTTTAAAAGTATAGTAATTATTATAGGTTCTCTTTTACAAAAAGTCAAAGGTAAATAGTGCTTTTACAATCTGAGGCGGTTATTTACCCTTAACTCGAAATTTGTTATAGTATCATTTCCGTTTCCGATATAAGGTCATGTAACATTGTTACTCCCTCTCTTGTTTTATCTGGATTGGAGGAAATGAATGTTGAAATCTGATCAATTCTCAACTTGTAATCTTTTGGTTTCTTGTTGTACCCCTCAATCATTCGGACAGCTTTTTTCTCATTGATACAGAATTCTTCATTCAAAGCAAATAAGACTTGATTTAAACATGAAATAGTTCGGAAGCAGTGTCCCATTACATACGATACATCATCCTTATCCACATTGTCCTTCGCAAACATCAAAGAAAAAGATGCTTCAAACATGAAATAGCCAATTAAGGCATCCTTTAATGGTTTTGGATAAGGGCTAGTCTTAGCTTTTAAATCTGAAATTTGATTGTTACGTTCAAACAATATTTTGCAAATGGAGATTTCCCCCATATACATAACATTTAGATAGGCATGTGGATGTCCAGTATGATAATGGGTGGAAACTTTACCTGATAAGCATTCATCAACTACTTGTGATACCCTTTTAATATCACGAAATATCAAATCAACATGGTACCCTTGTACAACAAGCCATCCGCCTCCATTGATCCAGGCACCCCACTCTCCTAATGATGCAACTAAGTCTTCTCTATGATTATCATCCAATTTTGTTGCTATTTTACTAACCTCTTTTACTTCAAAACCTGCCGATTCATCGTAATAGATTCCAATGTCAATATCAGCAGTTGGGTGATCTGTACCTCTTGCTCTGGAACCTCCTAATACTATTCCAACGATGCCTGAGAAATCTTTTAGTTCTTTGCTTATTTCATTTATAATGCTTTGCACGACCATCAAACTTCCAACTCCTCATTTAGTCCTATGTATAAAAATTTCCCAAATGCAACTACCAAATTATCAGGGATTATTAAGTTTCCGAGTTTCTTATGATCTGAAAAGCTGTCGGGGGCTCCTCGAGCCTTTGTTGAATTAATCTTGAACACTCTTCCGGGCTAAGAATCGAGGTATCCACTTCAATGTCATAGATACCAGGAACATGGACTAATTGCTGCCACAAAGCAACTGGTTCTGGTACCTTTCCATCAATGTTGTAACCAACATTCCATGTGTTTATTCGTCGTTCCATAACAATCTCAAGCGGACAACGAACCCCAACAAACCAAACTGGGAGTCCATCCAATATATGAATACAATCTGGAAGAATTCTTAGTGGCACTGAATATCCGTCATGAAGACCTACATCCATTACAACATTTAGTCCTAAGCGACTAAATTGTGCGGTCGCCTCAAACATAGATTGATACATAATTTTGATAAGTGGTTCAAGGTCAGGACGCTCACCTCCAGGCCGCAAACCCATTCCTGGTTGATATTTTTCGGGAGTCATCTGCATGAACTGGTCTACCCCAACGTTCATCCACACACCATCAAATGTTTTCTGAATTACAGAGGCAATGCTAGATTTCCCGGATCTTGGAGTACCATTTAAAATAATTACTTTTGCAGGTTTATCCACTTTTAACATATAGTGATCCTCATCTCCTAAAGAAATACTTAATATATCTTGTAGCTATTTACTTATTCCATTCAGTTCTTCTCGTAAATAGTTCATTGTTATAATCCTCTCTTGCTTATCTTGTTCATCAAATAAAAGTTGTTCAATAAACTCACATATATCCTCCAATCTTCTTCTACCTTGATAAAACTGTAAAGCATGAGGGTTAATTTCAAATTCCTTATGGGTTTTCTGATAGATACTTAAAAATTCATTAAAGTAGGGTTTATCAACTAAGAACATCATGTCAGCTTCAGGCGGGGCTAGTTTCAATCCTTCCCAATCAATTAATATTAGCTCTTGTCCCGACTGCATTAAATTCCAATTGTGTAAATCTGTATGACATAAGGCCATTCTTAATTTTGAGTTTTTCAAGTTTTGTGAACGCTCCTCAACTGTGTGAATCAGATTATTAAATTGCGGAATGTAGGAATGGATCAATTCCCATAAATCAGATGGAAAATCATTTCTCCCTTTTTGCAATAGTTGTCTCAACATATGTAAAAATGGAACCTCAAATTCTTCTATTATAGCAGCAGTTTCAACTGGAATCTCATTCCCAAATGAATGTAGCTCCGTTATCATTTTCGAAAGCTGTCGAACCTGATCGTCTGTTAAATTTCGCTCACCAATCGTTTCCCCCTCAATATAGTCATAAAGCAAATAGATGGAATTCTCATCCTCATATTTATATTCCCCACTACTTGTTATCAAAGGAACGGTGATTTTCCCATTTAAGTTGCTATTGTTCATAAGCCAAACCAAGATAGGACTATATTGATCAATAAGAGCAGTCAACTTTGGAGTGGAAGCTCTCCCTTTTTCATATACCTTCAAAAAATAACTTTGATTTTTGTTAAATACTTTATAAGCAAGTGAAGCCCAACCACCCTGCTGGGGCAACACATCAGTAATCTCTATGTCATAAAAGTCTTTTAATATACTTTTTATCTGATTCATCCTATCCCCTCCAGTAAAAACTATCAACTCGGAAATAGTTTAACACAATTTGAGGTTGCTCTTTAAATATTGGGAAATGCTATACTTATGTGTATTAGAATGGTTGAATATGAATTTCAAATGATTTAGTATCTTATTTAAAGCACTATTTATGAGGTGAGGTTCATGGTGAAAGCAGACAAGTTAGCCTCCTAAAAATCAAAAACACATTTTTAGGAGGCTAATCAAATGAAATTTAATCTAATTGAAAAAGAAAAATGGGATAGATTGCAGTATTTCGAGCATTACTTAAATCAGAAGTGCACATTTAGTATTACAGCAAATATAGATATAAAAACGTTATTGGAACAGCTCCGTAACAAAGGGATAGGGTTCTATCCAACCTTTATTTACATGGTCACTAGAATAGTAAATTCTCATAAAGAATTTAGAACTTGTTTTAACGATGATGGTACTCTGGGTTATTGGGAACAGATGATACCAAGCTACACTATCTTCCATAATGATAACAAATCATTCTCAAGCATATGGACCGAATTCTCTGATGAATTTCGTATCTTCTATAAAAACTACCAAGACGATATGAAACAATATGCAGAGGTTAAAGGATTTTTCACAAAAGAAAATGTACCAGAGAATTCCTTTCCTATATCTAGTATTCCATGGGTGAGTTTTACTGGTTTCAACCTAAACGTAAATAATAATCATGACTACTTATTACCAATAATTACTAGCGGTAAATTCTTTAATCAGGAAGATAAAATATTATTGCCTATTTCTTTACAGGTACATCATGCGGTTTGTGATGGATTTCATGCTAGTATTTTTATAGAGGAACTACAGCAACTTTCTAATAACTGCCTTGATTGGCTCCCATAAGTATTGATGATGTAGCTTAATAAATTTAGTTAAGGAGTTGCTTTGGTGACTCCTTTTCTTAGTTATACTAAAACCCCATCTTTACCTAGTTTCTGATTATCTCACCTATATTTGACCTTTTTTTACTCATTCAAATGACTGATAAATATTTTTCGTATACTTCGTGATTGCCTCGTCATAATTTGGATACTTATATCCAAGACTTTCTGCCGCAGATTTAGAGTATTTTCTAAATAACTCATAACAAGTGAATAAAGACCGCCACATGTTTGGGTAGCCGCTTTCTGCATAAGTAGTAAGCAATGAATCCCAATCTTCTTTGGGAAGATAGTGATTAATATATTTATAATTCTTCCCAACACTGAAGTTAAAGCCTTTTTCTAATCCTATTTGCCAAGACATCATTCTTAATAAATTCGACCTAACAATCTCATGTAAATGATCCACTGCAAAAAGGATTTCCCTTCTCGCTAATCCCTTTACTACATAAGTTGAAACCCACCAAAATTCATTACAACAATCATCAAACTCTCTTGCAGTTGGCCTTTTAATCCAATACTTTTGGTCATTTGGGATTACTCCACCTTTGACAAGTTCATCCTTATCAAGCAAAACTTCAACTAAACCGTCACTATTGATAAAATAATTCTCTACTTCATTAATCGGAATAAGTTTCAAATCTATCCGATTTCTATCTTCAAATAGCATTAGATAAGAAAACCACCCACCTAACTCTGGCGGAAAAAGCTCCATGTCTTCTGGCTTTTGCATGATCAAACGCTCCCCAAAAACATTCAGCCATTCATCATCCTTCTTGAAGGATTCCATATCTGTTACAAAATAAGAAATATCATAATCTTGGAATGTATCTCTGGGAATGTTTTTGTTTGCACGTGAACCCTCCAAAGTTACCAAGCGAATTCGATTATCGTTCTTAGCAAAACTAATGAGCAAATTCATCATTTCTTGTTCACTTCTCATTGTATTAATCCTCCAATTTGTTGAATAGTTGTTTATGTGACGTATACGAAGAAATCTCAGAAAATTACTGTTCTGAGATTTATATTGGTGTACTTTTTATTTAGTAAACTATTACTATTGCTTTTCTACTGAAATGATTAAAAACATGGGTCTTCTGTTTTCATCTTTCATCCCTGGATCATTCTTTACCATTTCTTCAGTAGCCATAGATTCCTTGACTGCGTTTATTTTAAAACCAGCATGAATTAAATCATTTATGTAAGTTGAAACTGTACGGTGATATTTAATTACATTTTCAGTTAGGAAGGTTGTTTCACGCAATCCTTCTGTTTGATAATTATCCACTGGCCAGTGAAGACGTTTTCCTTTTTCATCATAATACCAATCTTGTTCGTTTCGAGAAGTAAAAATTGGATGTTCCACCGAAAAAACAAATAAACCCCCAGGCTTTAAGCAATCAAAAACTTTTTTGCAAATTGTATCAAACGATTTAATATAGTGAAAAGCCAATGAACTAAAGATAACGTCAAATTGTGAGTCTGGAAAATTGATGTCTTCAATTGGCATGTTAATGTACGAAATTGAAGGATCACTCGTCATTTCATGAGCTTTTTGAAGCATTTTTTCAGATATATCAACTCCAATAACAGAACTTGCATGTTGTTCTCGAGCATAGCGGCAATGCCAGCCGAACCCACATCCCAAGTCAAGTACACTTTTATTTTTAAACTCTGGCAATAATGCTTTTAAAACGGGCCATTCTCCTGCACCTTTAAGCCCTTTGACTGATCTTGGCATTTTTTTATATTCAGAAAAAAATACAGCATCATCATATTTGTTTTGCTTCATTATCATACATCTCCACTTTATATAATTTACTAACAAAGTTCCTTCAAATAATTGTTACATTATTATTTTATAATTGTTTTTACCGCTCCAATATTCTTATCTCACGTTCTACTCAATTGCTTTTGCTCTCTCCATAATTTCTTGAACTATCGAATCTTTGGCATCTGCATAGTGTTGGACATGTCGCCATTCACGGCCTGCTAGGTTTCGCTTGACGGCTGCATATTTATCTCGATCAGTATTATTGGTCCGTAGCCAATTGCGGAAGCGTAACATTCGGTCCACCTCAGACGCTCCTTTGCTAAATACATGCAGATTAATATCAGTATCGGGACCTTTGAATAGACGATGCTCAAACCACTCGGGTTCTCGTATACGCAAAGTGTAGCCAGCTTCCTCCAAGTCAGAGACATAGGTTGATTCATCGGCAGAGTCCTTTACAACCAATAGAATGTCAATGATCGGCTTGGCACAAAGCCCCGGCACTGAGGTAGATCCAACATGCTCCAATTGCAATATCTTGTTGCCGAGTACGGAGCGAATCCTGTTGGCCTCTTTGTTGAATAGCTTAGGCCAGTGTGGATTATACTCTTGAAGTGTGATAGGAGCATTGTGAGGTTTACTTTCACCAACCGTTACCTTTTGAATCGCTTCGTCACTTTTAGATGTTGAATTGGAATCGTCCTGAATTGATGTCATTTGCTTCGCCTCCATGTAATAGTTCTATCGTTTAGCATTTTAACATATCAGTGTTTATGAAGTTAAAAGAGTCATCTCAATTTTCCCTTGTTCTGTCATATTACGTCCTTCTTGATAAATACCGAATGAAAAACGAATGGTTAATCCGTCTCTATTAAACCTAAAAAATGGAAAGACACAGAAAATGAACCGATTCTATACAGTAAGGAATCCAACTGGATTGAAATTTATTCCATCAGAACCCTCACTGGAGTATCTTGATATATACCATATGGACTTAACCGACTGGATTTGGATTTAATTATGATAAAAAAATGGGATGGATCATGATCGTTATTCTATTTTAATAGATATTTTTTTATAAAAACAATAGCAAACGAAAGAGATAAGAGAAAAGATCGGAAGTTTGGTGATTTTGGGATGGGTGGAACAGAAGAACAAGGCGAAGTAAGTTGGGAAAAGCCTGATGTGGTGGAGAAAGCAAACATAATACAAAAAGTAGGCTTGAGGAAGAAACGATTGAACCCATATTTGACAAGGGATTGGGAGGAATATTGAGTAGAAAGATAAAGGGGTGAATTCCGATTGGATCCGCCCCAAATTGTATTGGTTTTGTGTTGAACTACACTCGAAAGTAAATCGGACTGTATCGGTAGCAATACTGCAATTACATAACACTCCGCTAATTCTTCCGTTTAGTTTTCAACTTAGCATCTTTAAAGGTTGGTTTTTATATACCAAGTAATTGTTTCTTTTTAGCGTTGAATTCTTCTTCTGTTAATATTCCACCGTCACGTAAATCTGCTAATTTCTTTATTTGATCTGCTACATCGACAGAAGTATTGATGGAAGCTGTTTGATTAGAACTTGAATGTAATAACGAGTCAATTAAACTTTTCAGTTCCTGTGCGATATGGATATGTAATTTTTCTACAGATGCCTTATTGTTGGAAGCCACAATTGCAATACTCGCACCTAGTCCCTTGACAGTTGTGTTAATAGAACTAACTGATGACAAGGGGATTTCTACCTTTTCATTCTTGAAAATACCTTCTATTTTATGGACAATAATCCTTTTGTCAGTTACATAGATTTGTTCAGTTGGTTTAGGATTGGATGCTCCTACTCCTAATAGGTTTTCTCCTTCCATCAAACCACTTCGAAATAACTCTATTTGTTTTTGCATAGCCTTTTTTCTACCTAAACCTGCTAATTTTATGGTTTCTTGAATGGTATCCATTGACATTTACCTCCATATATTGGTTTTAAATTAATTATAAACCAATATTAAACCAATATGGTTTTTTTAACCTCGAAATGTTAGTACAGTTAGGTATATATTCAACGTAGTTATCTATATTTCATTCTCATTATTTTTTATATTTACGTACTTTATTGGGTTTTGTGCACCTCTTGAAAGATAATGCTCAACTGATTTTCCAATATATTTAGATCTTATCACTTCATTGGCTTTTTGACCGACAAATTCCCATCTGTTCTCTTTATCTAATAATCCTCTTGTATTGAATGTGCTTCCCGCTTGGAACCAAGTAATGATCTTGTAAACCTCATGAACAATACCATCAAATACTGCAAAAGCATATTCAGCTCTTTCCCGATCATCGCCTATTCTCCAGACACCCCTCGTTGCATCATAAAGCTCAATGTCTGTCATATCATAACGGAACGTGCTATTTAAGCGGATTAAAATCACTGGTTCTTCTATCTGGACTCGTTCCCTTTCATAATGAGATACCAATTGATTAACTTCAACCCTTCCAAATACACCACTTTGCCATCCACGGACTTTATTAGTTAATTTCTCCTTACCGAGTAAATCAATGATTGCTGCTTCAACCTTTAATGCAGTGTGTTCATCATCTAAACCATGGATTAGGATTTCTATTTTAGGTTCTTGTCCTTTATCAAGGATTCGCCTAATCATTCGACTTTTTGCTGTATCTGCGGTATCAGTTAAATGAGAAAACACTCTGTTTCCAATTCCTTTTCCCACATAGAATATCTCACCCGTCTCTGGATCAGAATAAATATAAACGTAATATTTCAATTTGGTAATAACTTCTTTTGAAAATTGTTTTATCATATTGACACCTTTTAAGATTCCCTTTCCCGAGTGTACTCTATTAGTTTATATGTTAAAGCCTCCAATTTCGATTGAAATTATTCAGTGTGAGCCTCTAATATTACACCTTGCAATCTAACTCCATCCCTTTTTAATTCCGACTCCCACCTTTCGAAAATCGTTTTCCAATAATCAAACTCTTCATCAGCCAACATTTGATGGTTTCTTTCTAACTGTACCTTATATGCAGGTTTTATCACCGTTTTCTTTCCATTTGGAAATTCATATACAACTGGTACATTGGATAGATATTTAAGATAACTGCCATTTTCAAAGAATGATAAATATGATTGCTGTTTTTTACTATCGACATGTGGATCATAATAGCTGTTTATCATGACACTAATTTCGTCACTAACTTTAAACTGTCCCTGAGTAAAATATGTATCCTTTTTTGAATCTGCAAAGTAGTTCATTTTATATATGTTCAAATCCATTTTTCCATTACTATAATATTCCATCGGTAAAACAAGAAAAAGAAAGTGAAATATATCCCACTTAATCATAAAGTTATCCATATCAAAGTCATTATTAAGTATATAAAACTCCGCAACATTGCCCTCCTTCATATCGAGCATCGAATATTTATCCTTCTTTTTAAACCTCTTAAATGATTCATCAGTACATACACCCATTTTCATCAATGGGAGAGGAAATTCACTATTTATTTTCATATCAATCAAATTTGCTAAAGGGAAATCTTTGTAAAGTTTAGGTTCTGACATATGCTTAGCATGTATCTTTGCAGGTTTATCATCGAGCTGTCCATGATAACTGAATTCCCAATCAGCTATGTCTTCTGTCAAATAAAGAAACCCTGGTTTACCTGTTTGATAAATTCTTAGTGCATATTTATTTTTTAACATTGAAATCTTAAAATCGTATTTATCCTCTGATTTGTTAAATGGAACTATCCTTAACAGATCATAGTCATCTTTTATAATAGCTATCTTGCCCATAATACCTCACCTCGTTAAAAGAGCTAATCAATCCCTCTATCTGAATTTTACAAGTTTTAAATACGACCTATAATGCTTTTCCAAGAAGTCCAAAAACTCTTTTCTATCGAAATCAAATGGATCACTTTCATAAAATGTAAAGTGTACGGCATCAAAATTTTTACTATCTACCTTGAAATCAAAGCCACTTTTACCTTTTGACCTTTCGTTAGGAACTCCTGTTAGTAAAATATCATTTACAGTTAAATCCCCATGGTCATGGTCCATGCAAATATTTATGTTCGTTTCACTTATATCAATCTGTATCCACCTCTTTTTTGCTGTACCCACGTACACATTTCTTCGATTAGGATTTTTACTACTTGGTTTAATAACCACTCTATCAAACTTATTTATGCAACCTAAAAAGTCGTTCAATATTTTTTCTACCGTCATCGAATAAATCCCCCTGTTTAAATAGACTTACGGAACCGAAAAAGAAATTTTTACATATCAATAATCTAATTTTACTAGAATGTTAATCTAATCTAAAGTTTTCCCCCAAAAAAAGACATACCTTTTATAGATATGCCCCTCTACAACCAATTATCTTTTTCCATAAAACCCTGGTATTGGATTCAGCCTGAATTTATATTGATCTTTGTTCAGCAAAAACCGATTAAATAATGAGTAAAAAACCATCCCAATACAAATTGTTTCCCCGTTCCTCTCTCCGCTCTTTTCCAGACTCACATACCAACCTTAGTTACATCAGGGAAGAACAACGTTACATGCGAACCGAGAAAGTCACGGGGATATAATTAAGAAGGGCTTATATTCAGGTGCTGAAATTGTTATTTAGCTAGAGTAATACAATCAACCCTAATTTTATTTTCAGAAGAATAAAGATTGATAATTAAGGCCTATTAAGAAAAAAATCGACCTCAAACCGGTAAAAGGGGGAGGTCGACCTTTATCTCTTAATTTAATTCTGTCCTATTGCAACAAACAGGAATTACAGATCCATTTAAAGGACGTATTGTTCCTTCCATTTAGCATAAAGATCTTGAAAATGATCCAGAAAATAGTCTCGTTGAAACTGTTCCAAAAAATCAACGTCTTGTTGAGTGAAAGATGGAAAATGAATCTTGTAAAACGGTGTTTCATCCATTACACCTGGGATTTCAAAATCCGAATAGAAGAACATATCGACCATATTGGTTAAGATAGCTATTTTACATGATTCTTCATACGAAAAGTACCTTCTAGTCTGTAAAATGTGATTGTTTAAATCCTCATTGATACCCTTTACTACTGCAAAAATAATAGGATTACCCTCTCGGTCATTGAGAATTACTCCATTAAATTGAGTTCTGTCTATCATCTCCTGTATATAGTCACCAAAATCATCTAATGTTCTAACTTCAACCTTGATATTGTTGTCTTTTTGTATACCTCTTTTTGTACTCATATTAAATCTCCTCATTTCTTTTCATTTTGTTTAACTCTATGTTTTCATTTTATCTGCAGAAGGGGTTTAAAAGGTTGCCTGGCAAGTCACATAAAACTATTTTTTTATCTTTCATTCTAATATTTCTTCCTTTTACACTGTTTATAGGAACCCTTACCAGGCAAGGATTGAATGGGGAGCGAATGAACAAAACTAATTGAACTGAATTTTGATTTTCCATTTACACTTATCTCAGCATCTTTCTTCTATCCCCTGTTCTTTCGATCTGTATAGAAAAACGATATGAAAAACAACTGAACACGCTATGAATCCTTATTGGACAAGGGGTTGGAAGAATGGGCCAAAGAAAAAGACTGGATCACTAATGGACCCAGCCTCAAATTTTGATTGATCTTTGATTGAAAAAACCGATTGGTTTATGATTGAAGGCGATTAACCCCCATTAGTCTATTACCAATTAAGTTTTTCGAAATCTGATAAAATGCCATTTCTGACATCTATAGCATTTTCCTTTTTACTTTGCAAAGATTGTGATTGGAAACCTACACTTAATTCATGAATTATCTTGAGAAAGTCTGATAATTCATTGTCCAAATATAAGTCATAAATATCTTTTACAATTCTATAAACTTGAATTTCCTGCAAATAATCTCCACTGTACATTGTAAAAGTAAACGCATCAATATCATTAAAGTGTTGAACGTTTATCCAAGTTTCAACACTCCACTCTTTTCCATCAGGACTATCTTCATAAGCAAATGTATCTACCGCAATAATAAGATTATGCTCTAACATATTTTTGCTGTAGTATATATACTCCGCATCCGTACCTTCAACATATTTTCGACTTAATCCGTTAATTAAGTTCATATTTGCATCTCCATTCTTTTTGTGTTTTTTTACCTTTTATTTAACTTTATGATTTTATTTTACCTGGGGAAGAGGATTAAAAGGTTGCCTAGCAGGTCACATTTTGGATGTTTCAAAAAAATGAAGATTCTCCGAACACAAATACCAAAAAACATAGGTTTTATAGAAAGAAAAGAAGGTGAAAAGGTGATTGAAACCCTTATGGGACAAAGGATTGTGAGGATATTGAACAAAAAGAAAAAGGACGAAGTCCTATTGGACCCAGCCCCGATTTGATATTTAGTTTTGATTGAAAAAACCGATTGAAATACGATTGAGTACATAAAGATCTGCCCCCTGCTCTCCCCGCTTCCTTTGCCGTTGGATACTAACTATAAAGCAGTGGGTACCAACTTTTTAGCATTGGGAAGAGAAGAGTATTAGCTTTATACATACTTGGGGGAACATCGGGAAAAGTAAAGAAAACAAGTCTTATTATCGGAGGATTATATTGATGGAGAATGGTAAGCAGATAAGGATAACATCAGTGGAAATTGCACAACTTTGGTCACAATATTTGAACGATAGCGGAAGTATATGTATTCTTACATATTTTTTAGAAAAGGCTGAAGATGAAGAGATTAAGCCTGTCATCGAATATGCTTTAGAACTCTCAAAAAAACATATAGAAAAGTTGGTTTCTATTTTTACTGAGGAAAAATACGCAATCCCACATGGTTTTAAAATAGAGGAAGATGTCGATTTAACTGCACCTAGATTATATTCCGATAATTATGTATTAAACTTTATTCATCAAATGTCTACGATTGGGCTTACAACCTACTCGGCTAGTTTATCAGGGTCTACGAGAGCTGACATTACAGATTTCTATAGGAATTGTATATCTGAAACCATGCAATTATTTAAAATGGCGAAAGACTTGCTTTTGTCAAAAGGACTTTATGTAAGATCTCCATATCTGCCAAATTTAGAAAAAGCAGATTTTGTGAAAAAACAGCGTTTTGTATGGGATATTTTTGGTGAAAAAAGACCATTAGTAGCTTCTGAAATATCCAACCTATTTGCAAACATTCAAAGAAATGCTTTAGGAGCAGCTACTTTGGCGGGGTTTTGCCAGGTTGCTCAGGATAAACAAGTAAAACAATTCTGTGTCAGAGGAATTGAAATTGCCAAAAAGCATATTAAATTATTTGGGACCAAATTTGAAGAAAGTTATCTTCCAGTTCCCACAACATGGGCAACAGAAATTACGAACAGCACTGTTTATACTTTTTCGGATAAACTAATGATGTTCTTTACAACGGCATTAATCGGATTGAGTATTGGGTATTATGGAACAGGAATCGCTCAAAGTCCCAGACTGGATATAGGAGTAATGTATAACAGACTAATGGTAGAAATCCAATTATATTCTGAGGATGGCTCCAATATCATGATAAAAAATAAATGGTTAGAACAGCCTCCTATTGCATCAGACAGAGATGAGTTAGCCAAAGCTAATCTTAATAGCTGATTTCAAAAGGGAGGTCATGCACCTTCCTTTTTTTAAAAGCAATCATTGGTTAAACAAGATACAGTCTGATGTAGAAGGACATATGGGGTGAAATTTACGATGAAAAATAGATATAAATCCCCTTGGTCGGCTTTGTTATGGTCATTTGTTTTACCTGGATTTGGTCAATTTTACAATGGCCAACTCTTTATAGGTTTTGTCTTAATGGTTTTGGAGGTTTTGATTAATTACAGTTCTAATCTAAATATAGCAATTTACCATACTTTCAGAGGGGAGCTGCATCAGGCACATAAGGTTGTTCATTACAATTGGGGATTATTTTATCCTTCCCTTTGGGGTTACGGCATGTGGCAAGCATACAATCAAGCAATTTGCATAAACGATACTCTAAGAGAAAATGGGATAAAGGAACCTCTCAAAAAGGCTAAATTCACAGGAATGCTTTTCGGATCAGTTGCAGGAATGGTTATGGGGCTATTTTTTCAATTTATTTTTATTAGCCCAGTTTACACTGGTCTTGTTATTGGGGTAATTGGAGCGATTTTTGGTCATCTGTTGGAAAAGATTATTTATAAAATAATCAGCAGGCAGTGATTAGAAATCAACAACTAAACAAGCCAGATGGCAGGAGCAAAGGCTCTTGCTTTTTTTGTATGACCCAAAAGTGAACAAAATAAATCTAGGGTACCCAAGACATTTTGAGATTTTTCTTTTATTTAGTTATTTTATCTAGTTTAAGACATACATTCATACCCTGAGACGGTGTTTCAGTGGCTTATTTGACCACCATTCCTGTTTTCTTATTTTAGAATGTTTACTTTCCTTTTGGGATGAAATCGAATGAACCCCCAATAGTTTTCCGTCCCAAAAAGAGTTGGGAAAAACACTTGAAAGGATTCCTATTTTATACTGTGAGGAAACCAACAGAAACAATACCTGAGACAGCCCGAACCCTTACAATGAAAGGATTGGAGGATAGGGAATAAAAAAACGATTGGATTTGTACTGATTTTGATTAAAAAATGGGATTGGACTGATATTGAATTACGATGGTAATTTTTCCGATTTTGGAAATAAAAAAACTAAAGGTCTGCCGGGAAAAGCACCGAAAAACCCTCGGTTTGGGAACGTTATTTTTATTTAAGAACCCTCAATTTTTGATGGAGACAAGAGTCACGAGAAAAAAAGGAAATTTGATTTTTACAGGTGGGAAACACACTGAATAGGAATTGAAAATCCATTAGATTTATAGTATTAGGAAGGTAATTAGAATGAGATTGGACACCTCCATAATCCACGATTGGTAAGGGTTTGAGTGATTATAGGACACAAATAAAAGGATTTGACCAGCTATTCGATCCGGCTCGAATTGTATTGATTTTGACTTGGCAAAACCTGATTGTGATTGAAATACCATCCGGGTGCATAGCGTTCTCTCCCGTTCTTCTTTCCGTCCTCTTCTTACTCGGAAACTAACTAAGTTCCATCAGAGAAGAACAAAGTTACGTAGGGTGGATAGGATGAAAGTTACAGGGAGATACTTGTTTACTATTCTATAAAGATCTAATTGCTCCAGGAACTCTTGCTCGAACAACAAGATCCTCAGCAGAGAAATGAGTAAAATACCATTGTCCATTTTCTCCCCAAATCTTATCCACAATAATTGCATACTCTTTTATGTCTTTTAAGATAATAACTTGCCCCTGTTTCAGTTCTTTATCTGTTTCAATTAATGTACCAGTCTCTCCATTCATACGGTAACGAAATACCTCATCAAAATCATCAAATGTTTTATGAATTGCATCGTAAAGTAGCAAAGGAACCAACCCCTTTAATTTTCTATCTTCTTTTTTCAAAAGGTCCCTTTAGAACTACTACAAAAAAGGGAATCTTCCATTATTAATTTCATTTATAACCATTATACAGAATTTCACCTGTTTAATTAAGGCTCAACCCCTTTATTTTAACTAAGACACATCGTTTTATTACTAACAATCAAAGGTGCTACTTTTTCTTGATTCATAATTTTTCTTTCTTCTACTATATACCCCTGTAACTTTCCTCTTCCCTCACCAAATCCCCCTCAACCCTACTCCCTCTTGACTCTACGCCCTCTTCACTTCGTTATGTAATGGAACTAAGTTCTTCCCTAAACTCCCCGTTTTTCCCCTCTTTTTTCCGTTTCGGGTTGTATAGAATATTCGGACATTGTAACTAAGTTGGTACCCGTAATGGAGAGAAGAATCAGGATAAAAGAATGGAAAAACTAATGAAATGATATTGAAAAGGCATGAAAAATCCTACGGATTTATACGAAATACCTCTCGAATTTTTCCTCTTTATTCCTCCCCCTCTTCCTTCTGTTATCCTTATTGGACAAGGGATTGAGTGGATATTGGAAATAAAAAAAGACTGAACCCTGGTATCGGATTCAGCCTGAATTTGTATTGATTTTTGATTGAAAAAACCGATTGAATAATGATTGAAAACCATCCGAGTACATATTGTATCTCCTGTTCTTCTCATCGTTCTTTTCCCGCTCAGAAACCAACTTAGTTACAGCAGGGAAGAACAAAGTTACTTGCGAACCGAGAAAGTTACAGGGGCATAACTATAGTCAATCCAAGCCACTAATTACTCAACAGTAACAGATTTTGCAAGGTTACGTGGCTTATCAACGTCACAATCACGGTGTAATGCTGCGTAGTAAGCGATTAGTTGTAATGGAATGACGGATACTAGTGGTGTTAATAGTTCATGTACCACTGGTAATACGTACTGATCGTCTTCTTCTTCAAGGCCTTTCATTGAAATGATACAAGGGTTTGCTCCACGAGCGACAACTTCCTTCACATTTCCACGGATGCTTAAGTTAACATGCTCTTGAGTAGCAAGGGCGATGATTGGAGTTCCCTCTTCGATAAGGGCAATTGTACCATGCTTAAGCTCTCCGCCGGCGAAGCCTTCTGCTTGAATATAAGAAATCTCTTTTAGCTTCAATGAACCTTCTAATCCAACATAGAAGTCAACTGCGCGACCGATGAAGAAACAGTTACGTGTTGTTGAAAGGAATTTGCGAGCAATTTCCTCCATTTCTTCTTTCGCATCACATAGTACTTCCATTCCATTAGCAATGATCCCTAGCTCTTGGCTAAGATCAAATTCTAGGTTAATTCCACGTGCTTTGCCTGCTACAGCTGCTAAGATCGATAACACGGCCATTTGAGCAGTATAGGCTTTTGTAGATGCAACTGCAATTTCAGGTCCTGCGTGAAGTAATAACGTATGATCTGCCTCACGAGAAAGCGTTGAACCTGGAACATTTGTAATCGTTAATGCCTTATATCCGCGCTCTTTTACTTGAACTAATACTGAACGACTATCTGCTGTTTCACCGCTTTGTGAGATAAAGATAAACAAAGGTTTCTCAGAAAGAAGTGGCATATTGTATGAGAATTCACTAGCTACATGAACTTCTACAGGAATATGGGCCATTTTTTCAATGAATTGCTTTCCGACTAATCCTGCATGGTAACTAGTACCCGCTGCAATGATATAGATGCGATCTGCTTCATTTACTGCTTGAACCACATCGTCACTAATTGTTAATTCACCTTTATCATCCTGATACTGTTGAATAATTTTGCGCATAACTAGTGGCTGCTCATCGATTTCTTTTAGCATGTAGTGAGGGTACGTACCCTTTTCAATATCACTAGCATCAAGTTCTGCAGTATAAGGTGCACGCACAATTACTTCACCTTTTAGGTTCTTGATTGTTACAGATTCCATCTTCACAATAACAATCTCTTTATCCATTAATTCAACATATTGATTTGTAACTTGTAGCATTGCCATTGCATCACTTGCTACGACATTGAAGTTATCTCCAAGACCAACTAGTAATGGACTCTTATTCTTAGCTACATAGATTGTTTCTGTATTTTCTTTATCTAATAGGGCGATTGCATATGAGCCCTTTAGTAGGCCTAACGTGTAACGGAATGCTTCTTCAATTTCTTTGCCTTCGTTCACGAATTTCTCAATTAATTGAACAACGACTTCCGTATCTGTTTCACTTTTTAACTCAACACCGTTCAAATACTCGCGCTTAAGCAATGAGTAATTCTCAATTACTCCATTATGCACAAGGGTGAATCGCTTAGTGTTACTTTGGTGTGGATGTGCGTTTACTTGACTTGGAACACCATGTGTTGCCCATCTTGTATGTCCGATTCCAACAGATGCTTCTACACTTGAATCCACTGATTCACGAAGAACAGCAATACGGCCTTTTTCTTTAAATACGTGTACACCGTTTTCGTTCATTACCGCGATTCCAGCTGAGTCGTACCCACGGTATTCAAGCTTCTCAAGTCCCTTTAGTAAAATTTCCTTTGTATCATTTTGACCAATATAACCAACAATTCCGCACATTTAATATGCCCTCCTAGTAAATAGAGGCAAGAAAGTCAGGGGACCTCTTGCCCCCTTAGTATTTTTCAGTTATATCAATCATATCCTTCTCTTTGTACAAAGAGTTGCCTCCATGCTTTTAAAGAAGAAATTACGGTCGTGATTGTTTTCAACCGGGAGGTATCCGCCGAACATTCGATAACCCTCCTCCTCGTCAACTAGCTGCCAATCAATTGGCCAGTCTAGTTCAGGCGCTTTAATTTATAATTAATTTCCCTCTACCCTCTCTTTCTATTCCAAAATAAAGACACATCACCTATATTAACACTTTTTTTCAAATCGTCAATAATGATATGTCGATCGTCATGATTAATTCACTAATCAATCTATATTAATATATGCATAGGGAGCAAGAATGTGCACCCCTATGCATATTGTTTTAATGATTATTCATTTAAGCCCATCTCTGCTTTTACTACTTCAACAATACGTGAAACATAGTCTTCACATTGCTCTGTTGTAGGAGCTTCTGCCATGACACGAACAAGTGGCTCTGTACCTGATGCTCTTACTAGGATACGTCCGTCTCCATTCATTTCAGCTTCGACTTCTTCAATGATGGCTTTTATTTTTTCATTGTCCATCACATGATGTTTATCAGTTACCTTTACATTCACTAATTTTTGTGGGAACTTCTTCATTTCACCCGCTAGCTGTGATAGTGGCTTCTTCGTTAATTTCATAATGTTAATTAATTGTAAGCCTGATAAAAGTCCGTCACCTGTCGTATTGTAATCAAGGAAGATAATATGGCCTGATTGCTCTCCTCCAAGATTATAGCCATTTGCTCTCATTTCTTCTACAACGTATCGGTCACCAACAGCTGTTTGCGCAGTTTGAATCTCTGCAGCTTCAACTGCCTTATAGAAACCAAGATTACTCATGACTGTCGATACAACTGTTTGATGCTTTAGGCGACCATATTCCTTCATGTACTTTGCACAAATAAACATGATTTGATCACCATCAACAATCTCACCATTTTCATCGATTGCGATTAAACGATCTCCATCTCCATCGAAAGCTAAGCCTACATCAGCTTCCTTTTCTTTCACAAATGCAGCTAAGGTTTCTGGATGAGTAGAGCCCACTCCATCATTGATATTTAACCCATTTGGTGAGCTACCAATTGTTGAAACATCTGCATCTAAATCAGCAAATAAGTGAGTCGCTAATGATGACGTTGCACCATGTGCGCAATCTAGAGCCACATGGATACCTGAGAAATCTTCATCCACTGTTTGCTTAAGGAATTGAAGATACTTTTGTCCACCTTCAAAATAGTCATTCACTTGACCTAAGTCAGCTCCAACTGGTCTTGGAAGTTGATCCTCTTCTTGATCAAGTAATTCTTCGATTTCTTTTTCTTGATCATCAGAAAGTTTAAATCCATCTGAACCAAAGAATTTAATCCCATTGTCTGCTACTGGGTTATGAGAAGCAGAAATCATTACACCCGCTTCTGCTCCTAACGCCTTTGTTAAATAAGCAACACCTGGTGTTGAGATGACACCTAGACGCATAACCTCAGCTCCAATTGATAGAAGGCCTGCTACTAAAGCACCCTCTAGCATATGACCTGAAATTCGTGTATCTCTCCCAATCAATACCTTAGGTCTATTCTTATCCTTCGTTAATATATAACCGCCATAGCGTCCAACTTTAAATGCTAACTCTGGAGTAAGCTCACTATTTGCTATCCCTCTTACTCCATCCGTTCCAAAATATTTACCCATTTATAAATCGCTCCTTTGTAACCTATCTACTATAATATCAGCTCTCGGAAATTAGTATCTTTACTTTTTCTTGAGGTAAGTTCCATGAAACATTTTGAGGCCCATTTACTTCAATAGGTACATCGTGTTCCCCTGCCCCTAAATTCGTCACATTAATATATAACTCAATATCTACAGGTCTAATTGCTTCTAGAATGCCTGCAGCTCCTAAAATATCGACATCAAGTGTAGCTGTTTCTGGATCTAGGTATTCAATCTCTAACCCATTTCCTAAGCCAAAGCTTTGGATTGGTAAATTGGTTAGCTTCCTTGATTCTTCTTCTTCAACATCTACTTTGATGCTTATCGTTTCAGGAGATACCTTTTCAACTCCTTTTGGTACTGGGATGGCAATTTCGAGTGTTGTATCTTCTGTTATTTTATCTAGTTCAACGACTACGCCATCGATAAACTCAATGCCATCGATTACTTCTTTTGGTCCATATATTGTTACTTCACTTGGTGTAGATTCTAAGCTAACAATGCTTAATCCACTCTTTAATTCACCTTCACGTTTGATTTTGAATGGTACTTTCTTACTTGGACTAGTAATTGGTACGGTTACTTCTACCACTGAAGGCTCAACAGTGACTGGTAATGTATTTTGATTTTTATCATAAACAGCGACTCTCGATTCTTCTATAACTGTTTCATCCACATCACTTAAATCAATGAGTGCCTTCACTAGGGCAATTTGCTCAATCTCATCTCTTGCTCCAGTAATTTTCACTACATTTGGCTTAACAATCGGTTGTTCTGCAATATACCCATCAGTTACTTTGTTTTGATTGAGAAACTCGACTTCAACAGGAAGCTCAACTGTCACTTTTTCCTTAATTAATACAGTTACTTCAGCTGGTTCTATTTTCACATTTATTTTATCTGATATATTTTTATATTTAAGCTCTACCTTATGTGTGCCTATCTCATAGTTTGTTAAATCTACGAAGACCTCAATATCCCTTTGAAGTGCAGCGGTTTTCGTCACACTAGCAGGGCCTTCAATATTAACTGTTACTGTTTGTGGGACACCTTGAACAACATGAGTATCATCGTTATAGTTAACCGCCACAGGAATGTCTGTCATGATTTCTACATGATCATTAGATGTTGCCAAACCAAGTGGACTAAATGACTTCGGTTGTGTTTCAAAACTCACTGACATGAATAACAAGAGGGCCAGTAAAAGGGCAACAATTCTCATGAACCAGTAATTATTCATAAACTTATCCATTTTTCTTCCCCCTCCAATTCCATCGTGTTGAGGAAGCTGTACCATGCTTAACGTTCATTTCTTTCTCTAATAACTCACGTAAGTGATCTTGTTTCAAATCTCGGTGTAGCTCACCATTCTTCGTTAATGAGACATTACCCGTTTCTTCTGAAACAATAATTGTTAAACTATCTGTTACCTCACTTACCCCTAACGCAGCTCTATGCCTTGTTCCTAATTCCTTAGAAATAAATGGGCTCTCAGATAATGGTAAATAACACGCTGCAGCGGCAACCTGGTCCTTTTGAATAATAACGGCACCATCATGCAGTGGTGTATTTGGAATAAAGATATTAATCAGTAATTCCGAGGAGACATTTGCATTAAGCTGAATACCAGTTTCTATGTAATCTGTCATTCCCGTTTCTCGTTCAATCGAAATCAACGCCCCTATTCGTCGTTTCGCCATATAATCGGTCGATTTAAGGATTGCTTCAATTAACTTAGACTGTTGTTCATCTTCATCAGATCCTGATCTAGAAAAGATTTTACCACGTCCTAATTGCTCTAGCGCACGCCTTAACTCAGGCTGAAAAATGATAATAATCGCCAAGAATCCCCATGTTAGGGCTTGGTCCATTAACCACTGTAAAGTATGTAATTCTAACAAAGCACTTAACATTCGAACGAGAACAATAACGATGATCCCGTTGATCAATTGCACTGCTTTTGTACCTCTAATCACAATAATAAGCTTGTATATTACATACCAAACAAGGAGAATATCAATTATATTCGAGAGATAATTTAAAATGGGGAAATCTCCAAAAGGCATTCTCACACTTCCTCTTTATTAAATTCCATCCTTATTTTTAGTATAACTCACTTATTATATCATAAATCTTTCTATGTACGATTTCAAACCTCGACCGTATGGCTTTGGATTGATTGTAAAAAAGAGTCACTTCATTGTGAAATGACTCTTTTATTATTTTTACTTATTCAGATGCCTTTCCATCATCAAGAACATTGACAACCTCTTTAACTGTGTTCTTCATATTAAACCAAAGCCAATCAAACATTTCATTTACTTCTTTTATTTCTCCTGTTACGTTTCCAGCAGAAGCCATATACTTCTCTCCATTAATAATCGTTACATCTCCCTGGATTTCTCCTTCAATAACGATTGACCCGTTCTTCACAGTAACATTCCCTTCGACAATTTCACCTTCTGGAACAATCACTGTATTGTTCTCAATCACTAAATTGGGTTGTTTTGTTACAGAAAACTCTTGATTATTGTCCCAAAGAGAAAAGACACTACCCGTCATTAAAAGGATAAACAAGGATGCTGCCGTTAACATTGGATGATTCTTAAACCAACGATTAAAGCTTACCGTTTTCTTTTCCTTCGGCAGATTTTCCATGATTTTCATCGTAAAGTCACTCGGTGCCTCAATATGGGATGTACTTTGAACGAGGGCAATTGATTTTTTCAACTCATGAAAGTGTTTCATACAATCAGCGCAATTGTCTAAATGTTTTCTTAACGTATTCTCTTCCTCATGTGTAATCTCTTCATCGAGATATTTATGCATTAATTGAATTGTGTCAGTAGGACAATTCATACCTATCACTCCTATTTATACATGTCGTAGCTGAAGTCTAAGTGCTTCTCGTCCCCTATGAATTCTTGTCTTTACCGTTCCGACAGGTAAGTCTAATATTTCACTAATTTCCTTTAATGAAAGTTCTTCGATGTACTTCAAAACAATGACTGAACGGTATTTTGCTGGTAACTTAAGAATGGCTTCCTGAATGGTTTCCTGTAATTCTAAACTTTCAACCTTGTCTTCAGGGAGCATCCCCTCTGCTGCAACTTGAGAGTACATGGTTAACCCTTCTGCACCTGCAACCTCTGCGTCTAAGTAAAAGTCAGGCTTCTTTTTGCGTAATCGATCAATGGAGAGATTCGTTGCTATTCGATAAAGCCATGTTGAAAATTTCTTATTAATATCATAGCTATTGATATTAATATATGCCCTTAGAAATGCTTCCTGTGCGATATCTTCTGCTTCATGCCGGTTCCCTACCATTCGGTAAGAGATTTGATAGACCTTATCCTTGTAGAGCTCTACAATTTCTGCAAAGGCGTTTTGATCGCCTTTTCTCACTTGTTTTATTCTGTTTTTAACTATTGTTTCCATAATTTAACCTCCGCTCATCTGCGGCTATATGTATTGTACGAACGTCTTAAAAAAAGGTTTCATTTTTTATCTCTTCATATTTTAACAAATATTTGGTAATTGATGTTTGAAAATAGTAAAAAAGATAGAAAGAACTTAAATGGGGGAATTTGACGAAGCATTCTGCCATTTTTCGTGATTTTTCGAAAGTTGAATATAAAAAAAATGACGCCGCGTGTCGACACTACGTCATCTTAATTTCATTATAAAAGTTTTTCACCAAACAATGAACCCATTAATGCCACTGCAACAGACGCCGTTTTATTTCTATCATCTAATATTGGATTAACTTCAACAAATTCTGCAGAGGTAATAATCTTTGCTTCTTCTAACATTTCCATTGCTAGGTGACTTTCACGATAACTAATGCCACCTAGGACTGGAGTACCAACTCCAGGTGCATCATGTGGATCTAATCCGTCTAAATCTAGTGACAAATGGACTCCATCTGTTTTTTCTTTTAAATAAGCAATCGATTCTTCCATTACCCTTGTCATACCTAGGCGGTCAATTTCATGCATTGTATATACTTTGATTCCTAATTCTTTAATTAATTTCTTTTCCCCATCATCAAGTGAACGAGCACCAATAATGACGATGTTCTCTGGTCTTACTTTCTGCTTGTAGCCATATAGTCCAGTTAATGTAGGGTCACCTAACCCTAAGCTTACCGCAAGTGGCATTCCATGTATATTACCTGAAGGTGAGGTGTCAGAAGTGTTCAAATCACCGTGTGCATCATACCAAATCACGCCTAAATGATTATAATGCTTTGCAACTCCTGCTAATGTACCAATGGCGATACTATGATCTCCACCGAACACAAGTGGAAATTGTTTTCTTATTATAGCATCATCAACTGCCTTTGCTAGCTTCTCACTTGCACCAGCTACTTCTTTTAAGTTTCTTAAACGATGATTCTGTTGGATTAGTCTGCGGTCAACCTGACCAATCTCAATATCTCCTAAATCTTCAATTTCATAATTAAGATCTTCTAGTCTTTCAACGATTCCAGCATAACGAATAGCACTTGGTCCCATATCAACGCCACGACGTAATTGACCTAAATCCATCGGGACACCTATGATTGATATATTCTTATTCATATGTCTCCTCCTCGTTCCCTTTGTTCTATTTTATCTTCAAATAGGCAAATGACTCAACTCGACAAAATCATGAATATATATGCAATTCTGAAAATAAAAAGGAAGACGGAGGGATTTAGAGGATTGTTCCTATATTATAATGATAGCCCTTCACCTAAGTATTGACCATTAAAAAGAGGCTGCCTCTAAAAGGCAACCTCTGAATATTATATGTATAGTTGGTGGAGCCTAGCGGGATCGAACCGCTGACCTCCTGCGTGCAAGGCAGGCGCTCTCCCAGCTGAGCTAAGGCCCCAAGATGTAATTGGAGCGGAAGACGAGGTTCGAACTCGCGACCCCCACCTTGGCAAGGTGGTGTTCTACCACTGAACTACTTCCGCATAAAAAAATGAGCCATGAAGGACTCGAACCTTCGACCCTCTGATTAAAAGTCAGATGCTCTACCGACTGAGCTAATGGCTCACAATAAGAATAAATATTGTGTAAAAATTAAGTGATAAATGATGTCTTAGAAAGAGCATCTAGTGGTGTCCACATCTCAGGAAGTAATTCAAGTAGCAGCTCGATGTGTACAACTCGAAGTTATTACATTGAAGCACTGCTTGTTGCTCTACCGACTGAGCTAATGGCTCACAATAAGAATCATTTCTTAATTGTATATGTTAACGAATCGTTCTCGTTAAAAATAAAATGGCTGGGCTAGCTGGATTCGAACCAACGCATGACGGAGTCAAAGTCCGTTGCCTTACCGCTTGGCTATAGCCCACTGAAGTTGCTTCATGCTTCTCTTCCATGAATATGCTACATGGTTTAGCATCGCATGAGGAAATTTACGGAATGTCGTTGACATTTCTAAATACTATTTGATAATTAGGAATCCCTTAAAAATAATATGGACCCTCCTTCAAATTCAATAAGTATTTCAACTGTCTTCACATAAAAAAATCTGCCCAATTCTATTTAGCAAACAATAGAATATAACAGTTAAGTAAAATGGTGGAGGGGGGCAGATTCGAACTGCCGAACCCGAAGGAGCGGATTTACAGTCCGCCGCGTTTAGCCACTTCGCTACCCCTCCACTATAGTGGTGCCGGCGATAGGAGTCGAACCCACGACCTACTGATTACAAGTCAGTTGCTCTACCAACTGAGCTACACCGGCATAGTGTTAAAAATATTAATTTGAAAGTAAATGGTGGAGGATGACGGGATCGAACCGCCGACCCCCTGCTTGTAAGGCAGGTGCTCTCCCAGCTGAGCTAATCCTCCATATATGGTTAGTTGTTTCAATTGTATTAGATAAAGTTTGGTGACCCGTACGGGATTCGAACCCGTGTTACCGCCGTGAAAGGGCGGTGTCTTAACCGCTTGACCAACGGGCCATTTATTATTTGTAATCCCAATAAGCTTCCAACCGGGATCGAACCGATGACCTCTTCCTTACCATGGAAGTGCTCTACCTACTGAGCTATGGAAGCAAAGAGAAAATGGCTCCACAGGCAGGACTCGAACCTGCGACCGATCGGTTAACAGCCGATAGCTCTACCACTGAGCTACTGTGGAATATTGTAAGCCTAGCGACGTCCTACTCTCACAGGGGGAGTCCCCCAACTACCATCGGCGCTGAAGAGCTTAACTTCCGTGTTCGGTATGGGAACGGGTGTGACCTCTTCGCCAAAATCA
>NZ_JACYHA010000010.1 GCF_014837155.1 Litchfieldia stipae
CTATCATTTGATTCTTCGATATAACCCTTCAGTTCCATAAGGAACTGCCTAACCTTTACCAGAGTGATGTAACCATCCTCCATTTAAGCTAGGAACATTTCGCACAACTAACCTGCTCCTTTAGTTCAATAAGTTTCTCGATTCTTCTCTGCTCAATTCACATCCTGAACAGTCTTTTTTGGTTGTGCAAATAAACTTAACATCAAAGTAAAGCCAGTTACTATTCCAAAGACGTTATAAGAGGAAATTTTATAAATCCACAAGTTAATTAAGGAATCAATGAAAAAATCTGGATTACTGTAGAAGGCTGTTACAAGTATAGGGTAGATAAATGAAAGTAGCATACAGGGTAAAGCTACACACCAAAACAATGATGAATTGATATTGTATGACCACTTTTTTATAAAAAGAAGAGAGATATAGATTCCGAAGATTGTTGATACTAATGGTTTGGACCATAAAACAAGGACGTGATTAAAGGTTTCTTGAGCCGATAATCTTAGCTGCTCTTCAATATTAAAACTAACTATTGCTAATATGGTTAATCCGATAACCCAAAGTAATTTCGAAACATAATTCAACCACTTGCGTCTCTCCACTATTTCACCCGCCCCCATTATTTATTTCTTCTTCAACTAAACTGCCGCTTTAGTTCAATAAATTCAACAAAAAGGGCTTTAATTCCTTCCTGGATCAAAGCTCCCGTTAGCGAAAGAAGGCAGCTTAAATAATAAACCCTAATATCAATACCAGTATAAGTGTTCCAGTACCCTTCCAACCTAGACTACCCACTAAATCAGAGAGGTTATTTCCGTGAACACTACTAGAGGGATTGTTTAACTCTCTTTGCCTAACCTCTCTCGTCTTTCTACAGGCGTTTCAGCATCTTTTCTCATCCTAATCCCCCCCATAAAAAATAAACAAAACTTTATCAAGAAAAAATCATAATTTAGATTTTGTTTTCCATTTATGATAATAACCAATTACATAATACAGACAGAAAGCAATTGCTCCTAAACAAACTATATACAGTAACACGATATGCGACATTGAACCATTATGGGGTAAGAATAAGTCATAATTCATATAGAAAAATAAGAGTAGAATCCCCAATTTGAGAAGATATAGATAACATAAAACTAAATCATATCTCGGCTGATTTTTAAAAAAATGCTGATACACTACTCTTATTAAAACTACAGTAAAAAATAAAATAGTAAACCAAATAAGAACCGTTTCAAATATGTCAGGTTCCAATACAATTCCCTCCCTCATTTTTATGATATATATAATTTAATAATCCTGCCTCGTCAGTTTAAGTGAAACACTTCACAATATCATAAATCTTCATACTAAAATCATACCAGAAGATAACGAATTATTGTTTATAATTTCCACAATTATGGTAATCGTTGTTTCACAGTATACGTCTAATACGAAAAAGACCACCCTAGAAAGAGTGATCCCCTTACATTATTATTTAATTACAAATATTCTTGTACTGCGTAGTAAATAGATCTGTTGTTTTTTCTTCTTTCATATTCATCCTTAGGCTTTGATTGCTGAAGATTTTTATGAAACTAAAGATCCCATTATCCAAAAACATCAATCCATTAAGCTCTCATCTATATATACTTCCATTCCCTCTTCTTCCAGGCATTCACCAAAAAATTTAACTGCTTTCCGATAGTCATGGTTTAGTATATTCAAATCTTGGTCATCTGCATCATATACAGCCACTACAACATCATTTGCATAAAGATTAATATAATCATCTGATCCCTTTAATTGTGCCTCTATGCTGAATTCTTTGCCTTTCATTACTTCTTAATTTGACTTTAATGCCTTAGATACCAAGTCTTTAATTTCTTCCATTTATATAGCCCCCTATAGTTAGCTCTTTATAGGTTGTAACATAATAGAATGTTTATGTACAATTTAATTTTGATTGTTTTCTATGGGTTTAGCTTAACAACCTATTTTTTCTCACAGGCAACTGGAGACCAAAAGCCATCCTTTTTGATCACTACTTCCCCGTCTTTATCAAAGTTATCAAAGCATTTCTCTATAATGAGTTCATTTGCTTGATGATTCTTGTAAATCAGGTTAAATACTAAACCGCCTATCGTTAGAATAGCAATACTACCCAGTATTGCTAAAATCATATGTAATTTATTTTTGTTCAAGTATGCCCTCTCCCTTTATAATTTTTCCCTACCTATGGCTATTCCCAAAAGCAACAATCTTTAGAAAACAGCCTTGAAGCTTATACTTACTACAATAAATATGACTGAGAAAACTGAACAAACCTCTCGCATTGTTCTCCCCCTTATCAAGGGTCGAAATACTTAGGTCCGAACAAAAAAACTCAAGTAACATAACTACTGTGATTAATTTCATGTACAAGTGTTTGTAATGCGTTACCTTGATGTGAATTTTCCATACTTTTTTGGATGACATCTTTATTTTCATAGAGCTTATCTAATAACTCTTTTAACCTTTGATCATTCAGATTTTCTTCTTCCAAGGTAAGTGCGTATCCTTTTTCTTGGAATGCTTTTGCATTCAAAATTTGATCTCCTCGACTTTGCTCTAGTCCTAATGGAATGATTAACATCGGTATTTTTAGTGCTAAAAATTCAAAAATCGAATTTGCCCCCCCCTTGAAATCACAAAGTCAGTAGCAGCTAGAATATCAGCTAACTCTTCATGTATATATTCGAATTGACGGTATCCTGGTACAGATGAGAAATGTTGCTCTGTGTTATTTTTTCCACACAAATGAACAACTTGGTACTGTTTTGTAAACTGTTCTATTGAACCTCTGACAACCTCATTTATCTTTTTCGCTCCTAGACTTCCACCCATGATTGTTAGAATCGGACGTTTATCATCAAATCGGAGAAACTCTCTCCCTTTTTTAGCAGAACCTGTTACTATCTCTCTTCTTATAGGAGAACCTATCACTGTTGTTTTGTCTTCCGGAAAGAATTCCTTCGTCTCACTAAATGAAGTGAAGATCTTGGTTGCAAATCTAGTAGAGATTTTATTAGCCAACCCTGGGGTCATGTCACTTTCATGAATGAATATTGGTATTCCTAGTGATCTAGCGGCTATGATAACAGGGACGGATACAAATCCTCCTTTTGAAAAAATCAAATTTGGCTTCAATTTTTTTAGAACCGCTCTAGCCTCTGCACAGCCCTTAATTACCCTAAACATATCCACAACATTTTCAAAATCTATGTATCTCCTAAGCTTTCCACTACTAATCCCATAGTAAGGAATGTTTATCTTTTCAATTAATTCTTTTTCAATGCCTTTTTGGGAGCCAATATAATGAATATCCCAGTTCTTAAGCTCTGAGATTATCGCAATATTTGGTGTGACATGACCAGCGGAGCCTCCACCAGTAAAAACAATTTTCTTATTAGGCATATGTCCTCCTGAGTTTTCGGTTATTTGACTTCTATTATATTCCTGTAATCTTACTACTATTAAACACCACCATATAAGTGATGTAGATATATATTATTCTTCCATGTCTTCCGGAAACTGATATAGTACTGGTAGCTTAATTATTTCCTGTAGATTAATTATTTCATCAGTCATTAAATCCAATAGTTCATTATATCGTTCATTTGCTAATCTCTTAGCTTCATTCCCCTCCGTTCTTGACTCCCACTTGAGCTCGACAAATTTATGGTAGAAAACATGATCACCATAGACAATGTTATTGGTTACAAGAGTCAAAAATGAATGCTTTTGTTCTTTCGTTAGATCTGAGAAATTATGTGCTCCGTATTGATGCGTAAATTCAGCAATCAACGCATCAACGGGATGATATAAATTCAGTAGTCTTTCTTTAGAAGTTTGGATTAATAATTCTTCCTCTCTTATTCTACGTTGCTCAACAAGTGTTTGTTGAATGCTATTCTCTGAAGATTCAATTGTCTTTTTATGCCGTAATAGGTGATAGCACCAGCAATTAATCCACCTAGAACTGCGCCCCACAATGTTGCTAATGTGCTAATCCAAGTTTTTTCATCACCTGCTACTGGAAGAATACGAACGAACATTAAGAGATTAATCAGAATTGGCGTAAACACCGCAATCATAATTGCAGAAAACACAATCTTATTAATTTTTTTATCTAGTATAATATTAGTCACTTCAATTCCCCTCCTATGTATGTATCTCTGGCTAATTAAATATGATTTTTTCAACTTTTACATTGAACAATACGAACTATAAATAGAGAGTGTGTGAATTTGCTATACGATTATTGGTAAATCTTTTTAATTCTAATTTCTTTGAGCAAAAAACTAAATTCTTTCAGTCTATATTGCTTAGAATAGTCTACTAAAGACAATTTAATAGAATAAATAATAACAATAACTCCTAGAGCAATTAACGCCAGTTGGATAAATATAATTTGACTTGTTATAAAAAATTGAATAGCTAGCGGAATTAGTGAGATTATAACACCTTGAGAAAAACTTTTCTTTATACTTTCTTGGCTTATCGAATGACTTAGCTCATCTTTTATTAGTCCTTCTATTGTATGATTAATATTTTCATTGATTAAATCTATCCCCAGCCCATCTTTCACATTTTTTATAAACCTTTCGAGATTTCTGAGATTATATGTTTCGACACTACCATACTGCTTTTTTATAAGGGTACGATTCCATAACGAAGCAAAAAATACTGTAGTGAAATATATAATAAAAATAACAAACGCAATTAACAGATTTTTTGTTAAAAATACTCCTATTAAAATTGCTTCAAAAATTATTAAAATAATAAAAATGATAAACCATTTATTTATTATCACTCCATCAACAATAGTGTTATGAAACGAATATACCTTGTTGTATTCTTTTAATAGTTTATTTAACATTAATATCCCCCTTCGATTTCTGTTTAATTATTTCTACGTTATCCAAAACTATAAGTTTCATTAAAATAAGATGAAGAACCTTATTAGCTTTTTTATAAAACTATATAAAATTATAGTATATATGAAAAAGGATGTTCCCTAGCAATTGCTAGTGGAACATCCTTTTAAAATTAAATTCACTGATCATTGTTTATTTATACAAAATATCATCCCTAAGCGACCCAACTTTAGTTAAAGCCTGATCAATATCACCTTCACCCACACCAAAGTGAGCGAGGGCATCATGAAGATGTTTGACGATTGCATCAAAATGCTCTGGTTGAATGTTCATTCCTTCGTGCGCTTTTGCCATTGATTGGCCAGAATATTGCTTAGGACCTCCAAGGGCAAAGCTGATGAATTTTGTTTGATGTTGAATTTGTTTTTTCATATCAGTATGCTCAAAAAAGTGACTAACCGTCTCATCTTTCAGAACTAATTCTGAGTAGAAATACTCAACTACTTTGGCAATCGCTTCTTCTCCACCTAATTTTTCATATAATGTTTGTTCCATCTCCGAACACTCCTTTTCTTGAATTACTTCATTAATATTAGCAAGTTGTTCCAATTTCTATACTGTAACCTTTGCTCACATACAAGTATTATGGTTCAAACCAAGCTTCTACAATAAGCCTCAGACACCTTTTGGATTGCGTCTTTATTTTTAATCATGATCTCGCGTTGGCCCTTCATTTCAATCCAGCCTTCCTTCTGAAATTTGGACAGTTTTCGGCTCAGGCTTTCTGGGGTTAAGCCGATAATATTTGCCAAATCTGCCTTACGAATGTCTAATGAGAACCGTCCCTGTTCTTCCCTCCATTGTTGCAGAAGGACTGTGGCAATGCGTTGTTCTGCTTTTGGCATTTGCAGGATGGACACGAGCTCCTCCGTTTTTTTCAACCGCTGACTTAATTCCTTTAATAGCTTTAACGCTATTACTGGATATAGCTCCACAAGCTCCTGAACATGACGTTGTTCAATCACACAGACCTCTGTTGCTTCCAATGCTTCGATATTCCCAGTACATTCTCGTGCTTCAAAAAGTGAATATTCTCCAATGAACTCACCAGGCGATAGGATTCGTAGAATATGTTCCTCCCCAGACTCTAGAATTTCGTTTATTTTGACCTTCCCTGTATGGATAATGAGTAGCTTATCTAGCACTTCTCCCTCGATAAATAGTACGTCATCCTTACCAAATTTCTTAGGATAGGCTAGTCCTTCGATATGCTCCATTTCTCTAACGGAAAGCGTATTAAATATAGGTACTTTGTTCACACATGAGACCTTATTACCATGATGACTGCAAGCTTGTTTTGACTCGTCCATAAGTACCGTTCACCTTTCTTCCAAATTGTAATAGTCGAATAGCGTTTAGAATCACTACTAATACACTTATTTCATGAATCAGCATCCCGGCTGATAGAAAGATTTTTCCATATAAAACACCAAGTAGCAGTAGTACGACCGTCCCAACAGCCAATGCCATGTTCTGCTTCATGTTACGAATAGCCGCTTTTGCAAGAGCATATCCATAGCCAATTCGTTGTAGGTTATCACTCATAAGAACCACATCGGCTGTTTCAATCGCTATATCTGTACCCGCTGCCCCCATCGCAATTCCAAGATCTGCCATCGCTAGAGCTGGTGTATCATTAATCCCATCCCCAACCATTGCAACCCGGTAACCTGCTTCCTGCAGTTGTTTAATATGCGCTACCTTTTCTTCAGGTAACATTTCAGCATATACGTGATCAATTCCAAGCTGCTTGGCTACCTTCTCTGCTGTATATTTATTATCCCCTGTAAGGATCAGCGTTTTCTTTATCCCTAATTCCTTCAATTGCTGAATCGCTTCCACTGCCTCATGGCGCACCTGGTCGGCGATTGAAATATGTCCTTCAACATGGCCATCCACTGCAACAATGACCACGGTATTACCTAATAACTCCTGCTTTTCTATTTCTAGCTTTTGAGAGTGTGATAGTTCAATATTATGTTTCTCTATCAACTTCTTATTGCCAAGTATAACGAATCTCTGATGAAACTTTGTGACTATTCCATGACCTTTTTCAACTGTAAATTGGCCTGGTTTATTGACGAGCGATATCCCGCGAGCTTCCGCTTCCTTCACAATGGTTTTCCCAAGATGATGCTCTGATATTTGCTCAGCTTCAGCCGCAAGCTGAAGAAACGCCATCTTGTCCATATTATACGAAGTAATACTTGTGACAGTTGGTTTCCCTGCTGTTAACGTGCCCGTCTTATCAAAGACAACAACATCCACCTTTGCCAAGCTTTCGATCACTTCTCCTCCTTTCATCAATATCCCCTTCTTCGCTCCGTTCCCTATTCCTGAAACTAAGGAGACAGGTGCTGAAATGACGAGGGCGCCAGGGCAAGCAATGACAAGGAATGTTAAGGTCAATTCAATATTTCTCGTAATAAGAAACACAAGGATCGACATCATTAAGATCCCTGGCGTGTACAGATTCGCGAATTTCTCAATAAACTTTTGGGTTCTTGCCTTCGCTTCCTGAGCTTCCTCCACTAACTCAATGATTTTTGAAAAAGTGGTATCTTCTCCAACCTTTTCAGCGATAACCTCCATATATCCGTTATCCACCACCGTCCCGCTAAACACGTGATCATCTACTTTTTTCACGACTGGCACCGATTCTCCCGTAATCGTGGCTTCATTCATAAAGCCATGACCCGAAATCACCCTCCCATCCACCGCAACCTTTGTTCCTGATTGAAGCAGTATCCGATCCCCCACCAACACCTCTTCTATTGGTAAAATAAGCGACTTGCCCCCTCGTACGACAGTAGCAATCTGAGGAGCCATATCTACTAGAGACTTTAATGAATTCCTCGTTTTTTCTAATGATCGCAGCTCCAAATAAGCACCAAACAAGAACAAGAATGTCACAACCGCTGATTCCACATACTCCCCAATGAGAATCGCCCCAACCACGGCAATTGTGACCAGTAGCTCAATACTAAATGACTTCATCATAATCGATTGGATTGCCTTTTTAGCAATCGACCAACCCGCAATACCTGTAGCAGTAAGTAGCATGACCTCCTGCAAAACCAACAAACCAAGCTGATGAAATAGAAATGCAGCAACCAATAATGTTCCTGAACCAATCACTAGATGTATTTTTTTTATCTTCCCCATTGGAATATCCCTTCTTTTTTCTAAAAGGCTGATTTCTGGAAGTATATTGTTTTTGAGACATAGATTAATTGATGAAAAGTATATAGCAGCCTGAATACACGGAGACTCCCGTGGGATGCGTGTTGCCCCACAGGACGCGGAGTGTATTCAGGCTGCGGCTTCAAAATCAACATTCATACGAAACAGCCTTCTAAAAAAAGCATCATTTTACAACCGTATATCCTAGCTTCTCAATGATTGACCTAACACCATCAGCATTTATAATCGTTTCATCACAGGTCGCCTTCACCTTGTTAGAATGAAACAACACTCTCGCCTCGTCTATTCCGCTTTGCTTATTTAATGTGTTCTCTATTTTCTTAATACACGACGGACAACTAAGGTCCTCCAACTGAAATTGGACTTTGATCATCACTCATCTCTCCTTTATGCTTTGATGAGTTTAGTATAATTTCATTCAACACGAGAAACCTTGATTATAATCAATTTTTGCTAAATGAATTTCAACAAAAAAACGCTCCTTACAAAATGTAAGAAACGTTCGTATTTATTCCACCACTGTAAATGCCGGTAGCGGATCATTAAATAAGCTCCAGTCCATCTCCATTTCTTCATCAGTTAACAAGCACTTGTCTAACGAAGCTTCAATCTCCTCTCGATTCATATCAATTCCGATAAGAACGAGCTCATTCAATCGATCACCAAATTCTTCATCCCAATTTTCTAGTAAATCAGGTTCTTCACTTAGAATTTGATTTCTTTGCTGTTCAGGATAAGCTGCCAGCCATTCACCTGCTCCTTGTAGCATGATGGAAGTACCCGCTTGAGAGAGTAAGCCTGTCAGATCATTTCGTGTTGGTAGCCAAAAGAAGCCTTTTGCACGAACGACATCTACCGGCCAATTCTCTAACCATTGCAGCCATCGTTCTGGGTGAAATGGTTTTCTCCTGCGATAGACAAAGGATGAGATGCCATATTCCTCTGTTTCTGGAATATGTTCTTCTGTTAATTCCTTAATCCATCCTGCCCCCTGACTTGCCTCTTCAAAATCAAATAAGTTCGTATCTAAGATGTCATCTAATGCAACCTGTGCATGAGTACTTTCAATGATTCTTGCATCTGGATTGAGCTTGTGAAGAACCGCTTTTAGCTCCTGAGCACTCTCTTCATCTACTAAATCCATTTTGTTTAACACCAACACATTCGCAAATTCTATTTGATCGATTAATAGATCCACCACTTCTCGCGTGTCCGTCTCATCTGTCCCCTGCTTTCGATCTAGAAGACTTTCACCTGATGAGAAATCATGCCAAAAGCGATTTGCATCAACAACGGTTACCATCGTATCCAGTCTGCAAGTTTCAGATAAATTAATTCCCACGCTCTCATCCACGTATGTAAAGGTTTGAGCTACAGGAATCGGCTCCGAGATTCCCGATGATTCAATCAAAATATAATCAATATCCCCCGCTTGAACGAGCTTTTCCACCTCAATCATCAAGTCTTCTCTTAATGTGCAGCAGATGCATCCATTCTGAAGCTCAACTAATTTTTCATCCGTCCGAGAAAAACCACCTTGCTTAACCATCGTCGCATCAATATTCACTTCACTCATATCGTTTACAATCACGGCAATTTTTTTATCCTCACGATTGTTTAACACATAATTTAATAATGTTGTTTTCCCTGAACCTAAATATCCACTCAGCACTGTTACTGGTATTTTTCTAGTCAATTCCTTCACCTCTTTTAATAAATAGTAACCATTACGATTTATATAGTAAAAAAATGCTTCCATTTCTCATTTTATCAACCTTTAAATCGTAATTGTTACGATTAACATCATAATCAATCTTTATCTAAATTGCAAGTCATTTTAATTAAAAGATGATCAGTAGGGTTATTGAAGGTGTTTGTCGAATTAATATATACGCAAATTGGAAAAGGAGGAAAATCACCTTGGATCCCGTTGAAGGTTTTGAAATCAAAATGGCTACAATCCACGATAGTATGGCCATTATTAAAATATTAAAACAGATCGCTCAATGGATGAAAGATCATGATATTAACCAATGGAGATTTCTATTAGCTGGAGGTGATGATGAAGAAATTGAACAAGCCATCATAAATCAAGAAACCTACATTGTTTTAAAAGATAACGATATTGTGGCTACGTTCACACTATTATCTACACAAAGTGAATGGGATCAGCATATTTGGGGAAAAGAAACTTCTTCAACATCACTTTATATACATAGACTTGCCATCATTCCTCCTTATATGAAGAAAGGATTAGGCAAAAGACTATTGAACTGGATACAAGACCATGCAAGTGATTACGAATATCTGAGGTTAGATTGTGTATCAGAAAATAGGAAACTGAATACCTTTTACAAGGACAATGACTTTGAACTTATTGGTGTTACTGACGGTCATAGTAAATATCAAAAGAGGATAAAAAAGAATTAGAAATTCATAAAAAATGCTTGGAGTTTATTATGCTCTAAGCATTTTTCGAATGCTGAGTAATTCAAAATCAGACGTTAATGAGATCCTTTCTGACAACTCATCCAAAAGCAAATAACCGCAATAAGACTACAAACATACGGAATGGTAGCGTATCCCCAGTAAGTAATAATCGTGCCACCAACTAACGAGCCAAGCGAGATTCCCCCATAAAGTGCCGTAATATTCCACGCCATCACCACTCCACGTTCCCTTGGATATTCAGCAGATAACCTTGCTTGGTATGCGGCATACCCAATATAGCCAAGGAGTGACCATATAAATAGTAGAAAATAAATCAAATAATCCGTCGAGAATAAGAACCCAATCCCAACAAGTGGAAAAGGTAGACAAAGCAGGAACGCGATCGAAATCTTCCTTTCTCCAAACCGATCGCTTAATCTGCCACCTATCAGACTACCAAACACCGCTCCAACTCCATAAAAAGTAACAGCGTAGGCAATTTCAGCTGTTGTAAATCCATTCTCGCTATACAGAGCCGCCCCTAAGTATACATAAAGAGCATACATCGCAATCGCCCAAAGCGTGATCACACTTACTGATCCTAGTATTCTAACCAGATTTCCACCTAGTAGCTTTCTAGTTGTTTCCGCTTTCGGCAGGTTTCTCCAAGCTATATAATTAACGATCGCAAGAATAGCACCACAACCGGCTAATACGATAAAAACAGACCGCCACCCAAGATAATATTCTAGCAAAGTCCCCAATGGAGCCCCTGCCCACAGTGCATTTAAATGCCCTGAAATCACAATCGAAATCCATGTCCCCCTCCGATTTGAAGGAGCGATTTCTCCAATAATCGCATAAATCAAAGGCGTAATCATCGCAACAGACAAACCAGCTACAACCCGACTTACAAGGAGACAGAAAAAAGAAGGAGCAATCGCTGTTAGCACATTCGAAACAGCAAACATTAATAAGCCAATCGTAATTAAGACCCTTCTCCCTTTTTTATCTGAAAGCCATCCAAAGAAAGGGGCCGCGAAAGCATAGGTAATCGCAAACACAGAAACCATCCACCCCGTCTTCGCAGAGCTCACATCATACGCTTCTGAGATGAATGGCAATAAAGGAGACACAACAAATAAATCCACACCCATGACAAACAACGTCATCCAACCAACGGCCAAACTAACTCTCCCCTGCAGCACCACGACATCCCCTTAAGAATCATAATCCTTATATGTATATTAAATTGGGGCTGAGAAAGTTAATGGTTTCTGGGAGGGGATTGAGGAAATAGAATTTGGATAGAACATGTGCATATAATCATAGATTTTTCCTGTTAGACTAGCCAATAAGACAGTATATGAGATACTAACCACTGATTTGTTTGGGCACTCCTATTGGACAAGACATTAGCTTTTTATCAGCGTTCTGTCCTGTTGCGCGCTCCAATTGGACAAGACATTAGCTTTTTATAAACGTTTTGTCCTGTCTGGCCCCCCAACTGGACAGCACATTTACTTTTAATTATCGTTTTGTCCTATTGGGCTCTCCAACTGGACAAAGACATAAGCTTTTTATCATCGGTTTGTCCTGTTGGTCACTCCTACTGGACAGCACATTTGCTTTTTATCATCGTTTTGTCTTGTTGGGCATTCCTATAGGACAGCACATATGCTTTTTATCATCGTTTTGTCCTGTTGGGCACTCCTACTGGACAAGACATTTGCTTTTTATCAGCGTTCTGTCCTGTTGGGCGCTCCTATTGGACAAGACATTTGCTTTTTATCAGGGTTTTGTCCTGTTGGGCGCTCCTATTGGACAGCACATTAGTTTTTTATCAGCGTTTTGTCCTGTTAGGCGCTCCTATTGGACAGCACATTTGCTTTTTATCATCTTTCTGTCCTTTTGGGCTCTCCAATTGGACAGCACATTTGCTTTTTATCAGTGTTTTGTCCTGTTGGGCACTCCTATTGGACAACACATTAGCTTTTTATCATTGTTTTGTACTGTTAGGCACTCCTACTTGCCAAGACATTTGCTTTTTATCAGCGTTTTGTCCTGTTGGGCTCTCCCACTGGACAGTTCAAAAGCTATTTATCATCGTTCTGTCCTGTTGGGCACTCCTACTGGACAAGACATTTGCTTTTTATCATCGTTCTGTCCTGTTGGGCTCTCCTATTGGACAAGACATTTGCTTTTTTTCAGCGTTTTGTCCTGTTGGGCTCTCCTACTGGACAAGACATTTGCTTTTTTTCAGCGTTTTGTCCTGTTGGGCTCTCCTATTGGACAAAACATTAGCTTTTTATCATCTTTCTGTCCTATTGGGCACTCCAATCGGACAGAACATAAGCTGTTCATCATCGTTTTGTCCTGTTAAGCACGCCAATTGGACAGCACATTTACTTTTCATCATCGTTTTGACCTGTTAAGCACTCCTATTGGACAGTACATAAGCTGTTCATCATCGTTTTGTCCTGTTAAGCACGCCAATTGGACAGCACATTTACTTTTCATCATCGTTTTGTCCTGTTAAGCACTCCAATTGGACAGTACATAAGCTGTTCATCATCGTTTTGTCCCGTTAGGCTACCCAACTGGACAGCACAAGAGCAATTACTCATTGAGTTGTCCAGTTAGCTTCTCACACAGAAAATCCTTTAATTAAGCGCCCCATAAATCACATTACGCAACCTCGGCTGATGAATCTCTTCGAAATTAGGTAGCATCTGCTGCATGTAGACGGCAGAAATCTTTTCCTTTGGATCAACCAGCATCCACGTTCCAGCCATGCCGCACCAGCCAAATTCCCCTATCGAGCTGTTACTCCCATTTAAAGCTGGATTCATCATCGTTCTCACACCAAGCCCGTATCCATAGCCCTTTAGGTAGGACCAAGTATAATCGGCATGCTGCTCTGGTGTTAATTGGTTAGTAGCCATGAACTCAACGGTTTTTCTACCTAGAATTCGAGCACCATCCAACTCCCCGCCATTTGCTAGCATATGAGTGAAGCGGCTAAAGTCCCCAAGAGTTGATAACAATCCCGCCCCTCCACTTTCAAAGGTAGCCTCTTCTTGATAATCCTCATCCATCACTGTATTTTTCGTTAACTCGCCGTTCTCACTCCGATTATACAAGCTGCAAAGGCGATGTTTTTTCTCCTCTGGGATACGGAAGAACGTGTCCTCCATTCCTAGTGGAGTAAAGATTTCTTCTTCCAGATATTCACCAAACCTTTTTCCGGAAATCACTTCGATTAAGGCACCGAGCACATCATGACTTAACCCATAACGCCATCTCGATCCCGGATCAAAGGCTAAGGGAATCGCAGCCAATGCTTTTGAAAGCTCCCTAACTGTTATTTTTCCACCTTGCTCTTCCCTCAAAGCAGTTAGAGTTCGTTTCACCTCGCGTGCTGGCTCATCGCCATCACCACCGTAGGATAACCCAGAGGTCATGGTAAAAAGATCTCGAATCTGAATAGATCGAGTGGTAGGAGCTTTCACTACTTCTCCGTTCTCATTTTTATCAAAATACGTGAGATTCTTAAATTCCGGCAAATATTCTTCTAATGGATCATCAAGGAGAAATAATCCCCGTTCATATAACATCAGGGCAGCCGTACACGTGACCACCTTCGACATCGAATAAATGCGATAAATTGTATCTTGATCGATCGCCTTTTCCGATTCCACATCGGCTACCCCAACATAATCCTCAAAAACCGTTTTTCCTTGATGTGTCACCGACAACGTACAACCAGCTGGTCCCTTCTCTACAAAGCTTCTTAATAACGGACGTAATTTATCTAAGCCTTCCACGATAATCTCCCCTTTTTACCTAAGTTTGAATATATATCTATAAATTCGACGTTTAAGTGGCAGTCCCTTCAAGACTATGAATCAACTTCATACTTATAGGAAAGCAGTATGTTCTCAAGTAATAGGACATATGATAGACTTATTTTATCTGAATTTACAAAATAATCCACTGAAGCTGGGAGTGAAGAACGCTTGTTGTTTCAAAATGATCGTTTAAAAGTACGAAAATTAGAGGAACAGGACAAGAGCCTTTTAGTGAAATGGCTCTCTGACCCTGCTGTTCTTGAATTTTATGAAGGAAGAGATAACCCTTTTGATCTAGAAAAAGTAAATCGTGTTTTTTATCACTCCGAAGACAATGAAGTTAGATGCATAATCGAGTTTGATCAAAAGGCAATAGGTTATATTCAATACTATCCATTAGATGAGCAATCAAAAAAGGAATATGGTTTCAGTAATGAAATCATTTATGGAATAGATCAGTTTATTGGTGAAGTAGAATATTGGAATAAAGGAATTGGAACATTGCTTATCACATCTATGATTACTTTTTTACTGACGGATAAAAAAACAGATCGAATAGTGATGGACCCTCAGATTAGAAATACAAGAGCTCTAAAATGTTATGAAAAATGTGGTTTTAAAAAGGTCAAAATCCTTCCAAAGCACGAGCTTCATGAAGGAAAATATCAAGATTGTTGGCTAATTGAATACCAAATGAATTCGATCTAAAATCATTTTTGAAGGATTAAAAGAGCTTGAAAAAAACCTAAGTAGTTCAGTTTTGAAGTAGCAAAACTGAACTCCCAAGGTTAATATCAAAATAAATCGCATACTTTTAGACAACTAAATCTCAAGTTAAACCTAATCAATCTTATTATTTGGTATTGGGGGTTCAGATTTTTCATCATTAATTTTCCAAGTCCCATCTTCATCTATTAGCTTGTACTTACTAGAGAGTATATATCCTGGGTAGTCAGGATTAGTATAATTCAAAGTTATCGTTTTGCACTCAAATTGTTTAGTTTGTCGTGATGTCTTGGTGTCCATCTGTTCAGGGAAGGTACATGAACTAATTCCCTCTGTCTTTTCTACCACCTTCTCAAGTTTTTCTGGCTTTTTCTTTAATGAAACCTCTCTTATTTGGGCAATAAACTCATTGATACTCATTCCAAACATCCTCTTAATATCTTCTTTATAGCCAGATGAATATAATTGATATAACAACTCAAGTTCATTTTGTTCACGAGATTCAAAGATCAGTCCAATGGTTTCTTTGGCTGTCAAAGGGTTTGAGCTGGGTAAAATAGTCGGGGTAGAAGTGATTTCTAAAATATACCATCGTCTTTCTCTATTGTTTTGTTTTAACAGCATTTCTCCATTAACCTCTATAGGTCTATCTAGGATATCTATTGCTTGGTAACTGAAAGCAACCACTGCATCATTTTCCGATTCCGAAACTACGTTTACACTCTCAAATTCTACTGTTTTTTCCTTATGGAATAGACGTGTTATGTCATTTTGTTCATCAGCAAGTTGATTATTTATAAATTCGGGATGTAATAATTCATGAACATCTTGTTTATTGTATGCCACTTGAAAGTTAGTTACGGTGCTTATCGGTGAAAGATTAGGTGGCTTTTCTACTAAAAAGTGTGTTGCCACAATTACCATAACAATGATGAATGAACCAATTATTAATTCCCTCACCTTCACCCTCCCCACTCCTTTATACACTCTTGAAAATTCATTAAGTTGCCTTTGTTCTTCAGAAAACTTAGAAATAAGCTCATTTTTAACACTAACTAGCCCCATCCACCACATCAATCTTAAGGACAATCTTCGTTTTCTCAAGATACGTAATCTGATACGTTTTACCACGCTGAATCGTAAATGGCTCCCAATAGAGCGTCAAATCTCCTTCGTCTGTTTCAAGTGCCGTTAAGTTTGTATGCATATTCGGACCATAGACATCCTTTACATACAGCTCCTTCACAATCCAATCGCCTTCGTGATAATCGTTGATGGCCGCACTTTGCGTAATGACTTCTTGGCTACTGAAGCGAACGAGCCACGTGCAAAATACCAATAGACAGACACCAAATGTGGCAATCATCACGACTTTCGTCCGCTTTACTTTATGTGGATTTTTGAAGGTGATGACTGCACATAGATACAGGAAGAACGCGCAAAAGCATAATGCTCCAAGATACAGGCCCGCCCCACCAAGTAGTTCAAACCAGAGAACATATGTAAAATCAGGATAAAACAACTCCCGCAAGAAAAGAAATGCGGCTCCAATCAAGATAAAAACGATCGCTGCTCCCAGAAAAACATAAGCGATTCTCATTCGTTTCTGATCCTTTTCTGTTTCAATCTTCCTAGCTACATGTTGCTTTCTCCCCATAACAATCACCTGCCACTTCATTAGGATATGTATAGATATCTACGTATTAGTGACATCAAAGGTTTCCTTTTTAATTATCGATAAACCTGCCAAACAATCATCCAAGCTATTAATAGAATCATAGTAATTACTGACATGATATAGCCTGTTTTCTGCCACTTAGTTAAGAGGGCTTTTTTCATTCGCACAAGGAGTAGTACCAATGAAACCACTGCACTTGCCGTCAATACATAATTCAAGCCAAAATGAAGATACAGCTCAGAGTAAGCTCGGTTTGAATTGGTTAACATTCGAATCGCTAACACCACAATATTGATGATGATCCCTGTTCCAGAGAGAGTTAATAGGACATTCCATTTTGATAGCTTAGTAGATTTCTTCTTTCTATTTACAATCGCACGTACCAACAGAACGAACGGTGCAATTAGAAAATAGAGCAAACACACGATAAAAATCACTAACGTCGCTGTCAACCATGCCTGACTCTTATCCATTGGAAGATAATCTGCATAGGTGGTAGAAATCTGTTTAACCACTCCATCGTTCACATGAAAATACATGATCTGATTTGGAATAAATGCAGGGTTCCCATCTGTTAATTGATAGACATATGGACTTGTTTGACGATAATTCGCTTTGTACCCTGAAGCATTGATTTCAATTTCCTGATCGTTAACAGCCGATATGTCTAGAGGAATGAAATAATAGTAATAGAGATTAATAAACCCATCCATCATGCGACGCGAGGATAAATAAGTTCCCTCCACTTCACTTGTACTAGGGAGATTTTCTTCAACCGTAAATTCTTTTTCACCCACTAATTCACTCACCAAACCAAACAGAAGGTTCCCCTCTCCAGCCTGATTTGTTAACACAACCACCCCGAAATTCTCCTCAGGGACAATATGAAAATTAGTCGAAAAGGCAACAGTGTTCCCTGAATGTGTCAGACCGCGATACTTCCCAGCATATTCCCAAAAACCGTGTGCAATACCAGGGACATCCTCATTCACTGAATAACTGGTCGACAGCATCTCATGCAAGGTTTGATCCTGTTCAAATAATGGAGTGTGCTGCCCCTCTCCTGGCATCAACGCCATCGCAAACCGCGCCAAATCTTCCGCTGTCCCGTTCATCCCACCACTCGGATACATCGGAATATAGAACGGAACTGATTCATCAAATGTTGACCAATCTAGCATCGTATAACCTTTCGTCTTGTTCTCAATGATATCTGGATCATCCTCGATTAGTAAATTTGTCGTTGATTGGTTCATATCTATCTTTGAAAAAATATGCTCCTCCACATACTCATGAAACGGCTCCCCTGTTAACTGCTCCACAATATATGCAGCCAATGAGGTCGAGTAATTCGAATACGCAACAACTTCTCCAGGTCTGTACACCTGATTCGGCTCTGTTAATTTTAACGTTTCCTCCAATGTTGTCATCTCAGGAGAAGGCATCAGCAAATCAAAGATCCGGTCCTCAAACCCTGCCGTATGATGCATTAATTCAAGCATGGTAATGGGTTCATCATAGTTCAATTTCGTTAAAATTCCGTCTGGTAAATAAACACTGATATCCTCGTTCAAATCGATTAACCCCTGCTCAACCAGCTGCATAACAGACGTCCAAACGAAGAGCTTTGTCACCGACCCCCATTCCATCACTGACGTGTCCGGCTCAACCACCACTTCACTCGCGATATCTCCATACCCATATCCTTTTGAAAAAATGATTTCTTGATCCTTAACAATCACAATACTCGCACCAGCAACCGAATGGCCGATATGTTCTTTGACATACTCATCAACAAACTCCTCTAAATCCTCCACCTGAATCCCTGAAGGAGTTGTCATCTCAGTTGCTGAAAAAGCTCTTGGAGTAAATAAAAAAGATAGACTTATAAAAATAAGAAGCATTAACCCTACATTTGTTTGTTTTATCATTAGTTTCTCCTAACTATTCCTTGTTTTCGAAGAATACGGATCTATGTATAAGTCTTGGTTGAATGTTCAAAAGAGTACATTAATTATATCAAACTTCTGAGGGAAAAATATCCAATCTTAAGATTCAATCGTGACTTTACAAAATTTTCACATTTTAAAAATCAACTTTCTTTCTCCCTTTGCCATTTCGTTAGTTAAAATAGGTATTAAATGGAATAGACTACAAATTATAAGTAGGTGGAAAGGAGCAAGATGATATGCAATTTTATCGTGAAAGCAAGGAAGCCGTTCTTTCGCATTTGCAAACAGATGAACATGGACTTTCACAACAGGAAGTACATAAGCGTTTGGAACGTGATGGCTATAACGAAATAAAAGGGAAAGAAAAAGTACCAACGTGGAAGTTATTTATCGAAACATTTAAGGACTCGATGGTGATTGTGCTATTAATTGCTGCCGGGGTTCAGTTAGTACTTGGAGAAGTTGTAGAAGCGTTGATTATTTTCCTTGTGCTCATCATTAATTCCATCATTAGTGTGGTCCAAACGAAAAAAGCGGAAGGTTCACTTGAGGCATTACAGAATATGTCTGCTCCAAATGCGAAAGTGATACGAAACGGCGAACGACAAACAATTGCAGCCAGAGAGCTTGTCGTCGGTGATATTGTCCTGCTCGAAGCAGGTGATTATGTCCCTTCAGACGGTCGTGTTCTAGAAAGTGGATCATTAAAAGTCAATGAAGGAATGCTTACTGGTGAATCTGAAGCTGTGGAAAAAGATGTGGAAGCAATTGATCAAGAAGCAGCCTTAGGTGATCGACGTAACATGGTGTTTAGCAGCTCATTGGTTGTCTATGGTCGATGTTCCTTCGTTGTTACAGGTACAGGGGAACAAACGGAAATTGGGAAAATCGCCGGCTTGATTGCCACAGCCGAAGAGAAACAGACCCCATTACAGCGAAAGCTAGATGCATTCAGTAAGAAGCTTGGTGTCGGAATCCTCATTCTCTGTATCCTTATTTTTGCAGTAGAAGTGGGTCGGATCTGGTTCGGTGACAATACCGAGGATATGACAACGGCCATTTTACATTCATTAATGTTTGCCGTAGCTGTCGCTGTCGCCGCTATTCCAGAAGCATTGTCATCGATCGTAACAATTGTTTTATCAGTTGGAACGAACAAAATGGCAAAGCAGCATGCCATTATTCGGAAGCTACCAGCTGTAGAAACATTAGGCTCTACCAGTGTTATTTGTACCGACAAAACGGGTACCTTAACACAGAATAAAATGACCGTAACAAATTATTTCATCGCAGGAGATGGAAAAAAAGCTGAACTTCCAGCATCTCATGAACATTGGAGCAACGCAGAGGAAATGCTTTTTAACATCATGGTGCTCTGTAATGATTCCTACATCAACAATGAAGGAAAAGAAGTGGGTGACCCAACAGAAGTAGCGCTCATTAACTACGTTAATCGCTATGAAGAAATAAGAAATAGCTACAAACGAGAAGCAGAATTACCTTTTGACTCAGACCGTAAATTAATGTCGACGGTGTATACCATGAATGGCACTAGAATGATTTTAACTAAGGGTGGACCTGATGTGATGTTCAACCGTGTGAGTCATGTATTATTCAATGGGAAAGAAGAGCCACTAACAGATGAATTACTACAGCTTTTTAAAAAGACGAATGAAGACTATTCCAATCAAGCGCTTCGAGTTCTCGCTTATGGATTCAAACCATTGCCAGCTGATAAACACACCATTGGTCACGAAGATGAAAATAACTTAATATTAGTAGGTTTAACTGCCATGATGGATCCACCTCGTGAAGCAGTCTATGGATCAATTGAGCAAGCGAAGCAGGCAGGTATTCGTACAGTCATGATTACAGGTGATCACAAAACAACTGCTCAAGCAATCGGGAAAGAAATTGGACTTATGGGTGAGAATGATATTGCCCTGACAGGCCAAGAGCTAGATGCATTATCTGAACAAGAATTAGATGAGAAATTAGAACAGATATCCGTCTATGCCCGTGTGTCACCTGAGAATAAAATTCGCATTGTCCGTGCTTGGCAGAAGAAGAATAGAATTACCGCAATGACTGGTGACGGTGTAAATGATGCGCCTGCGCTTAAACAGGCAGATATCGGCATCGCCATGGGAAGTGGGACAGATGTTGCCAAAGACGCATCATCAATGATTTTAACAGACGATAATTTTGTATCAATTGTTAACGCCGTTAGTGTTGGGCGTACGGTATTTGACAATATTAAAAAGGCAATTGGCTATTTATTCGCTGGTAATTTAGGTGCGATTATTGCAATTTTATTTGCCGTAATCATGGGCTGGGCTAGTCCATTTACTGCACTTCAGTTGTTATTTATCAACTTAGTGAATGATTCCTTGCCAGCTATTGCATTGGGAATGGAAAAATCAGAACCTGGTGTCATGAAGAAGAAACCACGTAATATTGATGAAGGAATTTTTGCAGGTGGCACACTGCGAGCTGTTATCACAAGAGGAACACTGATTGGGATTGCGGTCATCATCGCTCATTACATCGGATTACAGCATTCAAATGAATTAGGTGTCGCGATGGCATTCTCAACATTAATCATCTCACGTACTTTACAAACATTTGCCGCACGCTCTACGACACAAACCGCTATTGGCGCTGGATTCTTCAGTAACAAATACGTCATCGGTGCCGTCGCATTAGGCTTTGTTCTGTACGGATTTACCCTATTACCATTTACGCGTGATATCTTTGCGATTACAGCAACATTTGGCTTCGAGGAATTTCTAATAGCACTTGGTCTCTCCCTTGGAGCACTTATCTTGATGGAAATTCTGAAAATCCTTGTACGACCTAAATAAGGTTAGGCATTGAATCACTGAGGTCCATTATAAAAAAACTCCTATGTGATTTGTTTGAGAACAAATTGGCATAGGAGTTTTTTATTGCTTTAAAAGGTTATTAAGTAGCCATTTTGGAACAATCCTATAGGCTGATTTCATATAATTTGTTACGTTAACCCCGCAGCCAGAATACACTCCGCGTCCTGTGGGTGACCGGTGAGCCTCCTCGTCGCGTTGCTCCTGTGGGGTCTCACTTTGGCCACTGGTCCCACGGAGTCTACGTGTATTCTGGCTGCTAGATTCTATATTTTACCACGAGTAATGATAAACTCAATCACTTCCTCAATCGATAACCGATTCCGATGACTAATTGAAATTCCCGCATCCTCCAACTCTCGCTCCATCACCGACACATCATCCGTCACGATTTGGAAAGGTGCCTCTTCCACCTTCATCACATGTGGATGATTCTTCAATGCTTCTGGAAGATCAGAAATCCAGAGCCTTGCCCACTTATTATAGATTTCATCTTTTTCAAAGGTAGTAATAATCTTTCCCTGATCCAAGATGGCAATATAATCACATAATTGCTTCACTTCATCATTATTATGAGTGGCAAGAATGAGGCTTTTATCCCCTGCCTCCATATACTGCATCAGATCCTCTTTCATTTTCCGCTGTGAAATAATGTCCACACCTGCAGAAGGCTCATCTAATAACAGGATCTTCGCATCATGGCAGATGGAGAAAATAAACTCTACTTTTTTCTTCGTCCCTTTTGAGCACTTCTCGAACTTTTTTTCCTCATCAATACTGTATCTCTCAACCAATAGCTTACAGTACTGATGGTCCCAAGAAGGATACCAATACGAGATCAAGGATGATAGCTCTTTAATCGTGTAATTCCCAAATGGTTCAAGCAATTCACCTGCATAACCAATTTCCCGTTTAATATCGGTTTCCTTTTCAGTCATCGAATCTCCAAAATACTGAATCGACCCGCTATCAGCTTGAAGGAGATTCATCAGCATTCTGAAAAAAGTAGATTTCCCGGAGCCATTGGTCCCCACCACAGCAAGGGCGGTTCCTTCCTCCACCTGCAAATCAATGGGACCTAGTGAAAACTTCTGATAATGCTTTGTTACCCCTTTTATCTCAATCATTGAGGTATTCATGATCATCCCCCCATTATTGACTATCAAACTTCCGGTTTAACACATCCGTGAAAATTGTCGACAAATCATCCTTCGTGCAGCCGACCTGTCGTCCTTGTTCTATCGCCTTTTCAAACGCATCATACACAACCTTCTGCTTCGTTTCTTCCTTTTGTAGCTCCTCAAGCGCTCGAACAAATGTCCCTTTTCCTTGAACAGTCTTGATATAGCCACTATTCTCTAGATTTTGATAGGCTCTTCTTGAAGTAATGACGCTGCACTCTAACTCACTAGCCAACACACGAATGGATGGGAGCGGTGTGCCAGGTGCAAGATGTCCACCTACGATTAGCGCTTTTAGTTGCATTTCTATTTGATGATAAATCGGTTCTCTACTTTCCTCTGAGACACGAATCGGCAGCTTCATCGCTTCCCCTCCCTCCATTACAAGTAATCTCGTCTCGCTAATCTCCGGGCCAGCAATTTGTTCCAAACCACTGAACTACCAACACCGACCAAGAGGGGGATGACAGCTACTAACCAACCATGACTTTTAATAAGAAGTAATACCCATTCAGCAACCCCTTGATCCATAAATCGATAGAACAAAAAGATCGTCAAGAAATAGATTACGATAAAAAACCAAGGAACAATATGCAGTACTTTCCCATTTGTCCCGTATTCAATCACAGGATTTATGCCACCTAAAGTTAGGGCATACCCAAACCAAAACAACACAAACATCCAATACTCAGCCAGCGTCACATTCCCAAAGAATCCATCCGATAAGGCAAACGACATCGCCACATAAAAGGCCAACGAAATGACGACCAACGTGATCATCATAAATACCATCCGACTTAACGCAAGAATCGGAACTGGAATCGGTAATGTACGAAGGAAGGCCATTCGTTTGCTAAATGGATCCTCCTTGATCGTTTGAAAGCTTAAATATGGCATAGACATGAAGACCGCTCCAAACGCTGGTGATGTTGCGATAAAAATAACGTCCAACAACATATAATTATAAAACGGCGATTCTGCCCCAAATAAATGTTGAACCATTTGCTCAAGAAGATTCGACGTGATCAATCCCAAAAAGATGGTCACGACGAACGTAATCGCCAACGCTCTCCATTGTGCTTTTACTTCCTTTTTCACTAACCAAGCTACCTGTTGATACAAGTCACTTCCTCCTCTTAGTTAAAAAGATTTGGTCGATCTGCATAACCTAAGAAATCCACACCGAAATGAACTAACACAGCAAAGACGATACACCAAATCACAATACTTGCCGTCATCCAAACAGCAACCTTCTGCTTCGTTCCACCTAATGTCAAGCTCACAAATGCCGTAATATGACTTCCAACCACTAACGGTCCAATCAGAGCTAACCCAGGCAACCCATACTTATTCCAAAGATTCTGTGCACGAACCATACGCTTTCCAGGTTCCTTCTCTTCCCCACCTTTTCGCTTCCTTCTCCACGCCTTAATTTTCTCCACGAAAACAATCAATAATAGTACAGTCGCAACATTACCAGCAATCGCAATAAGAATTGCAGCAATCGGAGACAACCCCGCAATCATCGCTAACGCAACAACCCCATACCCCTCAAAAAATGGCACCGCCGCTAAAATAAATACTAATACATAAGCCCACAAATATTCTAATACATTCATCCTAAATGACCCCCTATAGTGTTATGGTGTTTATATCTATATGAACACTATAACACTGTGTGTATTTTGTTGTAAAGGGGGGGAATGTAAATTTTGAGGGGTTAATTGTAAATTATTTTTTCCGTTAAAGTGGGAATGGAGCTGGGCTCGGGGGAAATAAGCGAAGGGTTTTCCGTTATATCAAAAATAGAGCTCTTTTCGGGCTAAATAAGGGAAGGTTTTCCGGCTATACAATGCAAAATCGCCTATTTTCACGTTTTTTGAGCCGATAGGCGGAAATTCTTCCTCTATTTAAGCTAATTTGGATCATATTTTCTAAATAAGCGGAATTCCTTCTGCTATTTATCAGATTGGACGCTTAACCTGATCTCCCAACCGATAAGAGCGGACTCTCTTAATCCCAGATGCGGGAATCAGCATCTTTTTATCGACTAGTTGAGTCAGTACATTTCTTACCGTCTTGTCACTTAGCTTCAAATACTTCTCCACTTCCTTAGGGAATATAGCTTCTCCTTTTCGAACCACTAGTCTAATTACTTCCTTTTCAACAATGGACAAAGAGGTCAGATCCAGTTCATCACCCAGCCATTGGCCAATCACTTGCTGAACAATCTGTTGGCATCGACGAGGCTTCTCACTCACTTGGTCATAAGAAAAGCGAACCACGGTCCATCCGTCAATCACCAACTGATTTTGACGTTCAAGGTTGTCTGAAAATTGCCATCTGCTTATGTTCTTTAGGTGTGGGCCATACCCGTCGACCTCAATGCATATCCGGATGCCGGGACGAATATAAGCAAAATCTAAATACCTTTTGCCATCCTTGAAATCATCGACTTCATATTCTGGATGAAGGTACTTGAAGTGGAAAAATAATGGCCACCACACTTGCTTCAAAAACAACATTTCAGCCTGATTGTGACCTTCTTGTAAGCGCCGCAACCGTTCACCTGTTCTTACCTGAAAGTGAACATTCAAAAAGTTCTGATATTCTTCTTCAAATCCCATAGGATTCCTCCTCCTATCCAATGGTCATATCCTTAAATTCCTCTACTATCAAATTTCGATACCACTATTTACTTATTTGAACTTCGGGCAGTTTTTTTAATGATGATGTTAATGCGAGTGAAAAAAGAAGTTTAATGTGGCTTAAATTGTAGAAAGTAAAAAGCGGAATAGCAAAGATAGAGGAAAATTTGAGGATAGAACTATTTTTAGTTTAATAAAATTCTTATATTTGTCAATCCGTTTTCTTTATCTTCTGACAAAGTCATTCTTTCAATTCTATCCGGATGTTCTCCCCCCCTCCAACCTTACAAAAAGATGTCTAACCCCAGTGCTGTTATATTAACTCATCTTGATCTTGCATACCGTTACTGGTGAATGTAAAATAAGGGAAGGTTTTTCCGTTATATCCAAAATGGAGCTCTTTTCAGGCTAAATAAGGGAAGAATTTTCCGCTATCCGAAGCAAAAGCCCCTATTTTCCCGGTTTTTGAGCAGATAAGCGAAAATTCTTCCGCTATTCAAGCAATTTTTCACCACATTTTCTAAATAAGCGAAATTCTTCCTGCTATTTTCAGACCATCTATACCATCCGCTCAACCGGAGGATCTCCCCACTGAATTCTACCTGCTAATATTCCAAATTGGACGATTGCTTCCCCTAGCGAATCCTCAATGCAGTAACTTCCTTTAAGGAAATTTCAAAGTACTCCCCATCCCAACAAAAACGGCCCAACCAAAAGGCTGCACCGTTTTTTTTCTATTCTACAATATAAACTTCAAGGACTTTCGTATTGCCTTTCGTGTTGACGAATACATCGTAACGTCCCACTCTGTAAGTCCCCTTGGCATTGTTGTTGATGAGGATGGTCTCAGTCAACGTCCCGCTTCCGCTTCCATCTGCATAGATTTCATCAATCGTGATGACTAATTCATTTTGATTTGCTTTCAGCTTGTTAACAACTGCAGATGCTGTGGCTGTTTCTACAGTATCCACGACAAAGACTTCAGACCACTCACTGGCACCCTTAGCATTCAACGCGCGGATTCTGAATTGATACATATCACCATTTTTAGCTTGAGCGAGAATACCATTCAGATTGGCGAATTGATCAATATCCTGAGTGATAAAACTTTTCACTCGTGTATTGTGAGCGATTTCTGCTAAGGTGACCCACTCGCCTTTATTTGTGTTGAACTGGATTTCATAGCTTTCAGTCAACACATCACTATTTGCCCAATCGATCGTGAACGTGCCTTCATGAACAATAATCTTACCAGGTGCCGGAATATGTTCCGTACCAAATGCAGAACGGACTTCCTCATTAATCCTGACGTTAGTGATTTCAGGAACGGCTGGAACAGATACAGGCGCGATTTCAGATTGGGAACCAGAATTCGTTTCGATTTCAGTTCTCAAAGCAGTTGCCTGCACCAAAGCCAACAAGCACTTACAAAAAACTTTACAAGAACTTGGTATCGATCCTATTACAATGCATGGCTTAAGACACACTCATGCAAGTGTTCTATTATATAGGAAAGTTGACATCAATTACGTAAGTGAGCGTTTGGGACATAGCAATATCGAAACGACTTATAAGCACTATTCTCATGTGATTAAGGAACTGCGGGAGGAAGATGAGAAACTTACGATTGAAACTTTTGAGAATATGTGGGCTCAGAGAATAACTCTAAACTTTCTTATCACTATTCAATAAAAGCACCTTTTGTTGAAAAAATTTTTTTATTGAACAGTATCCTTGTACTATTAAAAAAAAAATGCTTGTTTTCTTCCTAAGGCTCACTCTTTATTTAAAGTAATAAGTGCTAAATAACAGTCTAAAAAATGTTCATAAATAATCCACCCACAACATAAAACACTAAATTAATTCCTAGACTAATTCACTACCAAAAATTAAAATTTAAAAATAGTAGGCATCTTAACTAATCAAGTTCCTTACTATTTATATTTTGATAGGTAGCTTAAAAAGAGTTGCCGTATGCAACTCGGATGTTTATTTAACTCTTTTTTTGCCCCACAAACTGAATAACATGTGCCAAACCATTATGAAATTCTCCTTCATTCCTTACAACCTCGCCCATAAAAAAGTGAACAATCCGCCAATCAGAAAAAACGTTTAAAAACTCTTCTGGTTTATAAAGTAGTTCTACGTTTTGTGGTCCGCCACTTTTGTATGGTATCTGATAAACCGAATAACCTTCTGAAATAAAATAACCACCTGGTTTAATTGTTTCTTTAACACCTTCAAGTGTTTTTGTACGTAATGCCTCTGGAAAGTGTCCAAAAATACAAATCAATTCATCCCAATAATCTTTATCCCAGTTAGCTTCATTTAAGTCTACAAGCTTTGTTTGAACTGTTACATTTCTATCCTTGGCAAGCTTTTCTGTTTTAGCCAGTCCGGCTTGCGCATAATCCCATGCAGTTACATTCATTCCTTGTTGCGCCAAGTAGACCGCATTTCTACCTTCTCCTTCAGCAATAGCCAATGCTTCTCCTGATAGGTTTTATTTTTTATGGATATCTGCAAGAAATAAGTTTTGATTAGTTCCATAAACATAATTCTCATTTTTAAATCGATCATTCCAAGAATTCATAGCTTGTTCTCCTTTGATTTAATTTTTTAGTGGATACTTTTTATTAACTGCTCCATCATTTCCTTATCCATCGGTCCGACAATTTTCTTTCGAACAATCCCCTGCGAATCAATTATATAACTTGTTGGGATCGTAAAAGCTTGATATGTTTCTTCTATATCGCCTTTAGTATCAAGCAGTATTGGAAAAGTTAATCCATAATCTCTTACAAATTCCCCAATATCATTTGTGTTCTTTTCTGCAGTAGTTAAATTAACTGCTAAAATTTCTACATTATCATTTTGTTGTTCTAGATAAAATTCTTGCATATGAGGCATTTCAGCTTTACAAGGCGGACACCAAGTAGCCCAAAAATTTAAAATGACTTTCTTTCCTTTAAAGTCAGACAGTTTTACTTCTCTTCCTTCTAATGTCTGGAGTTGAAATTCAGGTGCCAAATTCCCTTCTTTTATTCCACTAATTAAATCATTATTTTCTATTCGATTGTTAAGGGAGGTTTCATTCATATTTTCTTTTTCTGAAAATGCATAGTCATATACTCCCCAACCTAAAAGACCAATCAAACCTACTAAGGCAAGTATTTGTTTGTTCATAATCCCACTCCTTTAAAAATCGTGAATGTAGAGAGATAAGCACTGATCTTTTCCATTTGACCAGTGAATAATAACAATCCCATTATGATAAGAATTACTCCATTAACTAACGAAAGCTTTGGTAAAACCTTATTGATTCTTTTAACCACATTTAAAGAGTATGTCACAAGAAAAGATAACAGAAGAAAAGGAATGCCTAGACCTAAGGCGTATATCCATAATAAAAACATGCCAGAATAAATCGTTTCAGTTGAACTAGCCAGTAATAAAATGGACGATAAAGCAAGTCCTACACAAGGTGTCCATCCTGATCCAAATGCTAAACCAAGGATAAATGATTTTAGAGAACTAGCTTTGGACTTCCTATTATAATCAAACCGTTTTTCAGTCATTAAAAACTTTATTTTAAACACACCAAGCATCTGTAACCCAAAAATAATGATGAGGAATCCCCCTATCATTTGAATTAATTTCTTATTATCTAAAAATATTTGTCCTACAACACTTGCCGAAGCTCCTAATAATACAAATACAATACTAAATCCAAAGATAAAACTTATTGAACGAGAAAACAGGACACTCTTCTGGGTATTTACTTTTCCATCTTTTACTGACCCATCGGTTAAATGAGCAACATATGCAGGAATTAATGGAAACACACAAGGTGAAAAAAATGAAAGTAATCCTGCAGTTAATGCAAAAAATATTGTGATATTCTCCAATTCTTACCCACCTTTCTTTCTACTGTAGTTTTCTATCCCAAAAGTAAAGAGACAAGATGATTAATCCTACAAAAAACCACTGCTCCATCGAGAAAATAAAGACCGTACTTTCATTGATTAGACTCAATGAGAGTATTATTTTGAAGAATGAAAATAAGACGATGACAGAAAAAAATGACTTATATGAAGATAGAATTTTTTTAACTAGGATGAGTATCAAATTAGTCAACGAATAAATGCCGATAAGAACATGATAAATGAAATTATCCTCTACGAAGGTTGCGGATAAAAAGTGATAGACAGACAGCACTGAAAAACTAAATAGTAATCCGTATTTCAAAGTAACTAGCATTGAAATATCTAATTTCCTTGCTTTATAAATAAAGTAGTAGATTGAAAAAATAATAGCTAAAATTAAGCCACTTCTTCCTCCTGTGAAATACAACAACGACAACGGACTTTTTATTACTAATGATGGATCCGTAAGAAGTAAACTACCTTTCCAAATAAAAAAGCCTAAAAACACGCTATTAGTTAATAAGTCAAATACCGCCTTATTTTCTTCCCTATTCGGTAAGCGTAGGAACAATACTTTTATAAGAACTATTCCAAATAGAATTGCCACTCCAAGAAGAAACCATTTAAGGAGAATCGTAAATGAACCGATTTGAATGATATCCATGGGTACCTCCTAAAAAATTGCTTGATGTTTACACAAAAAGGGGCTGTTTAGCCCCTCTTCTTAAAACATTCTTTGAATCAAGACGATGACTCCTACCAGGAGCCAAACTAAAATCCCTGGTCATATGGGTGGGAAAAATGACCGTGATTTTTTGTTAGAAATTCCTCAACTACCTTTGCCACAGTTGTTATGATCTTTATTCATATTATCAGTCTACTCCATTACTTATTTTATAATTTCTGCCTGCGATTCTTGAATACCGCCACTTACACTTACAACATTACCATAACCATAATCTTTTAAAATGTTTGCAGCTTGAAGACTTCGTTTCCCACTTCTGCACAATAGAACGATTTCCGCATCTTTAGAAAGACCTTTATAATCGGATTTTAATGTGCTTAGTGGAATGTTTTTCATCCCTTTAATATGACCTGCTTATATTCATGGGGTTCACGCACATCAACAAAGATTATGTTACTTAATTTTGGATCCTGTAATTTTTGCTCCAACTCATTAATTGAAATTGTTTTAATACTTTTATTTTCAAACTGGCTATAGCCAAAATATAATACTATAATGACAAGGGGTAGATATAATGCTATTGTTTTAATCTTCAAAGAAACTCCTGCTTTCAGATGTACTTATAGTTTAAAACAGCATCAGCTTGGTAGGCTGTTTCTAAAAAGCTAACAACGCCAGCGAGTTCTGCCCCTTCTATTAATTCCAAACCATCAGCAATTAACACATTCATTTGACAACCATACAATTTAATTCCCGCATTTAAAGCCAAGTTAAAAAGTAAGGATAGATCTACTCCATGTGTTCTCGTCATTCTTTTTAAATAACGTTTATCTAAAACACGCGCTCCATCAAGATCAAAAAATATGGCAACTTCATTTTTTTGTTCAACCATTTCGATTGATTTCTTCAACACATAGGGAACATTTGAGCTTAACGATACAAAATAAACAAATTTCTTGTTCGTCATTATAACCCCTTCTTTCAAACCTACTATGAATCCACTTTATTTTCCCCTATTTTTACAAAATATCTAACCAAATCTTAACGGCAGTAGCTCCAATTAATAACGCTAAAATGACTTGTAACACTTTTGTATTTACTTTTTTTCCAGCCATTGCACCCAATGGGGAAGCAATTAAACTTGCAACGATCATAATAAAAGCTGGGAAGTAGTCAATTTGTCCGGTCGTAATTTTACCTACTGTCGCTCCGATTGAAGAAATAAACGTAATCGCCAGTGAAGAAGCAATTGTCATTCTTGTTGGAATTTTTAATACCACTAACATGATTGGCACTAATAAAAAGGCTCCTGCTGCCCCGACAATCCCAGCACCCACACCTACAATAAGGGCTAATATCGCTGCAAGCCATTTATTAAATTTCACCTGATGTAATCGAATATCGTCTATTCCCTTTTTCGGAATAAACATCATCACTGCTGCAATTAAGGCTAATATCCCATAAATTAAATTAATGCCTCCTTCAGACATTAACTTTGATCCAAATCCTCCAACAAAACTACCCACTAAAATACTAGCACCCATATACATAATTAGCGTTTTATTTAAATATCCACCTTTTCGGTAAGCCCAAACTCCACCAATAGTTGCAAAGAATACTTGAATTGCACTTATGCCCGAAACTTCATGTGCAGTAAATGCTGCTAATCCAAATAACGGTGGAATATATAATAACATTGGATATTTAATAATAGACCCGCCGATTCCTAACATTCCTGAAACATATGATCCAATAAATCCTATTAAGAAAATCGTAATGATAAATCCAAAATCCATTCTGTTACCTCCTTTTGAAAAAAGGGAACCCTATATAGGCTCCCCTTATTTTTTACCCTTTTTTAATCCAAAATTTAAATACATCATTTTCTTCTTCGTGTTTAATAAACTCATGACCACCAGATTTTGCCCAAGCTGTTAGGTCGTTTTTAGCACCTTTATCTGTTGCATGAATCTCTAAGATTTGACCCGATTCTAATTCATTGATCGCTTTCTTTGTTTTTACAATTGGCATTGGACATGCTAATCCTTTTGCGTCTAATACTTTAGTTGCTTCCATTTTATTATTCCTCCTAAGAATTAATTTTTATCGTACCGCACAACGGTTTGGTCCGATTTCCATTTCACGTTGTTTTTCATCATCTGGGTTAATTTTTCCCATGTTTGTTTCTCGAATTTCTTGATATGCATTAGGTTGTGGTGGTAGGTTTTCTGTTACTAGTTTTCTGAATTCATTTTCGTCCTCGATGTTTAGACCGTGATTTTTTGTAAATAGTGTTCCTAATTTTTCTGATACACTACCATCTTCATTCAATTCATCAATGATCATAAAGTGCGCTGGAAGAACAACTAAATCTTCTGATAGCTCTCTGTAACGTGAATACAGACTTTCTCTTAATTCTGCAACCCAATCTTCTGCCATTCCAGCTAAATCTGGTCTTCCAATTGAGTCGATGAATAAGATATCACCTGATAATAAGAACTTAGAATCCACAACAAACGATGTAGAACCGATTGTGTGTCCTGGTGAATATAGCGCATGAATATCAATCGCCGTATTTCCGATTGTCACTACATTTCCACCTGCTAGAGCCTCGTACTCAAATGTTACTTCTGTCGCATCTTTTGGAGGTAACCAGTACGTTGCACCTGTTCTCTCAGCAATCACTCTTCCTCCTGAAATATGGTCAGCATGAAGGTGTGTATCAAATACATGTGTAATCTTTGCGCCAATTTCATTTGCAAAATCAAGATAAATGTCAGTCATACGAGTTGCATCGATAATTGCAGCTTCGCCATTTGAGACGACCATGTAAGAAAGGCAGCCCTTGCCGATACGAACGAACTGATACACTTCGCCTCCATCGTTTAAATCTCCAACCTTCACAGGCTCTAAGTGCTCACTCCACGCTTTCATCCCACCTTGCAGGTAAGAAGCCGTTAAGCCTTGTTCTGATAACATCTCTGCCACCATTAATGAAGATCCTTCTTTTGCACAAACGACTAATACTTCTTGATTAGCCGGGATCTTATCTAAGATTCCTTCCACTCCATCCAGTAACTCGAAATACGGAATATTATAATAGTCGAAGTTTTCTCCTTCAATTTTCCAATCTTGAAAATCACTTTCATTACGAACGTCTAGAATAAATAATGGTTCTTTATTAAATACTTTTTTTGTTACTTCTTTTGAAGTCATAGCTTTTACAGTCATATCATTTTACCCCCTATGGTATATTTAAAATTAAAAAATATATCAATTCATATTAAAACGTAAGTGTTACCTCTGCATCTTTTGCAAATTCTAAAAAGGTTACAGCTCCACCCACTTCAATTCCATCCACAAATGCTTCCTTTTCTAATCCCATCACATCCATTGTCATTTGGCAACCAATGAATTTGACACCCATTTCTTGTGCCATTGCCACTAACTCAGGTATAGCTGGTACGTTTGCTTTTGCAAACCCTTCAACAAAATGCTCTTTCCCCTCTGGCATTGGTAGTTGTGTGTATGCCTCTTTATGAATTAAGTTTAATCCTTCAAATGTAAAGAATATGGCAACTTCCTGATCAGATGCTGCTGCAGCTGTTGCGATATTAAAAACTTTATATGCATCAAATAATCCACCATTACTTGCAATGATTGCTACTTTACTCATTCTCTAATTCCTCCTAGTTTCTTAATGCTAGCATAATATTATTTGGATCATAACCAACTATCCACTTACCATTTACCTCTGTTTGAGGCACACCCATTTGTCCGGTTTTCGCGACTAGTTGATTCATAATCTCTGGGTTTTCTTCAACGTTCACCTCTTTAAAAGGTATATTTTGATCTGCCAAAAAGTTCTTTAGCATAACACAATACGGACAACGTGTGGTTGTGTATACCTTTACGGTGCTCATATCAATTTTCCCTCCTTATTTATTTACACTACTGGTTTTGCCTGACCAAGCACTCATTCCTGGCAATACATTAATCACATTTGCAAAACCTTTTTCTGCTAATTTTTGAGCTGCGAGATCACTACGGTTTCCAGTTCGACACACCACATAAATCTCATCCGATGTATTAAGCTCAGAAAGACGATTCTCCAACTCTCCTAACGGAATAGAGATAGCGTTTGGAATATGGTTGAATGCGTACTCCGCTGCTTCTCTCACGTCGAGAACAACAATATTCTCGTTAACATCTAGTTTTTTCTCCAACTCTTCATTGCTTGTAATGTTAGGATGTTTTCTTTCAATTGTTCCATCATTCGAAGATTTTCTAAGGTAATGCTTTAACACATCTCCTTGTTCAATTGTACCTAGATACTGATGACCAGCGCTTTTTGCCCATGCTTCAAGATCAGCTTTTGACCCTTTATCTGTTGCTTGAACCTCTAAAACTTGACCAGCTTGCAACTCATTCATTGCCTTTTTTGTTTTTACGATAGGCATTGGGCAAGCTAAACCCTTTGCATCTAATAAAAGATCTGTTTTTAATGAATCCATTTATAAAACCTCCTGTTTATTACCCTTCTGGGTATATTAACTTCTAAAAAAAATCACCTTATTTTGTTTCGCCTTCCCATGCAAGCATTCCACCTGTCATGTTGGTTACCTTAAACCCATGGCTTTCAAGAAATTGACAGGCGCGACCACTACGTGCACCAGAACGACAAACCATGATATAGTCTTGAGACTTATCTAATTCATGCATACGGAATTCTAATAACCCTAGTGAAATGTGAATCGCTCCTGGAATTTTCCCAGTTTCAACTTCATCCACTTCACGAACATCAATTAAGTTTAATGGTTGACCTTCTACTAACAATGTTTCTACTTCTTTAGCGGATAACTGCTTCATTTTTTCTCCTCCTATTTATCTCCAGGCGCTCATACCACCTTTTACATTTGTCACGTTCGTAAATCCTAATTTCTTTAATATTTTAGTAGCATTTTGACTTCTCATTCCACTTTGGCATAGGACAACTACTTCTTTGTCTTTTGATAGTTCCTTCTCCGCTTTTTGCGCAAGTTGCTGGAGCGGAAGATTTTTAAACCCTTTGATGTTATTTCCCTTAAACTCCCCAGGAGTACGAACGTCAACAAATTGTTTATTCTTATCTTTTAATTCATTTTTTAAATCTATTGTTGAAATTTGTCTAACCCCTTTAACCGGGATGATTCGTTTAATAATAAATAACAGAAAGAGTCCAATGATTATATAATTGAGATATTCCAAACTTACTCCCTCCTTTTATGTAGGGGAGAATCCCCCTAACGTGTTTAGATAAATAGGTTTACATTTCCATCTTCTGCATCAGCTAAATATGCAGCTACACCTGCATACTCGATATTATCTAAAAGTTCTTCTTTGTGAAGTCCTAATAAATCCATTGTCATCGTACAAGCAACGAGCTTAACATCTTGTTCTTTTGCCATTTCAATTAAGTCTGAAAGTGGCATTGCATTATGCTTTTTCATTACATCTTTAATCATTTTAGGACCGAAACCTGCAAAGTGCATTTTTGACAGACCCATTTTTTCAGCCCCTCTTGGCATCATTTTTCCAAACATCTTTTCCATGAAACCTTTTTTCACTTCAATATCTTCATCCTTACGTAGAGCATTTAATCCCCAAAATGTGTGGAAAATAGTTACTTCATGATCATAGGCAGCTGCCCCGTTTGCAATAATATAAGCAGCCATTGCTTTATCATAATCACCACTAAATAATACGATTGTTGTTTTTTTTGTTTCTGTCATGTTTGTTCCTCCTCTTGTTGTTTACCCATCAGGGTATTATACTCTATAAAAAAATTTATCCTTTTATAATCCAAAACTTGAGCACGTCATTATCTTCTTCATGTTTTAATAGTTCGTGTCCACCTGGTTTAGCCCAAGCAGTAAGGTCATTCTTTGCGCCTTTATCAGTTGTATGAATTTCTAACACCTGACCTGACTCTAATTCATTAATTTCTTTTTGTTTTTACAATTGGCATTGGACATGTTAATCCTTTTGCATCTAATACTTTATCTATATTCATTGATCTTCTCTCCTTTTCTTTTACCTTTACCCCTATGGGTATAATACTATTAAAAATAAAAGAGAGTGTCAACCCCTTTATTTCTATCTACTTCTTACAAGCAGATTGACAGCTTCTTTTAATAGTTCTTCTGTATTTTTCTCACCTATTTCTTCAGCGTTTCTAACACATTCCACTAAATTAGAACTGACGACTACTCCAATTGTCCGATCAATTGCTGTTCTTGCTGCAGACAACTGAGTAATAACATCCTTACAGTCTTTATTTTCTTCCATCATTCTTAAGATTCCTCTAAGTTGACCTTCAATGCGCTTTACTCTATTCTTCATTTGGTCATTGTATTCCATCTGTTTTCCCCCCTTTAACAATAACTTTCTTTATTTAACTGATTTTCCTTTAATACCTTTTCAAGTATGCGACTGGAACATTGATTGCTCCCTTTACGGGATTTTTATAAGACTCATTATAGTCACTAACATCTACTTTAATCAATGTTGTTAAATCTAGTTCTTTCTTATTTATATAATTTAATCCGAGAATTGGAAAATTTCTTTTATCAATCAGGTACCCGAAAACTATTAATATGACAAAAATTACAATAAACATGTGACTGTCCTCCTAAACTTTCAGTGGCTGACAAGACTTATGATATACCACGCGGGGTATATTGTCAACACTCTAAAAATAGATTTTAAAATGAGCCAATGAATAATATCTCACTGAGCTTTTATAAGCATTTATTTAGGGGTGAATTTTTTTCATTTTAAAGATTTAAGCTTTCTTAAAGCATCCTTTTCCTTCGTAATTTCCTCAGCTGTCCTTATTCCCATTCTTCTAATAATCGGTAAAGGAGGGCACCATCCCTGCAAGGAATGTGGATCATAAACACACTTGTTATTCCTGACAATGCCATCCATTTTTTATTGCCTAATAATCCAAGTAAAGATGATATCAATACAATTGATGCAAAGTTAAGTTCTAACACTCTTTCGGTATCCCATTCATAATTTAATTCTTTAATATGTGTATCTATTTCTTCTTCAGTTTTTCCGTAGATTTCTTGATATTATGTGAAGTTTTTCGTTCTATTTCAATATTGATTCTATCATCGGTATCTAACTTTACTTTAGTTGTAGTTGGTGGAAATAGCTCTCTCATGTATTCCCATCCTCTCGTTGATTGGTATATAAACCCATTGAGTTTTTTAAATAAATCTTCTATAATACCTAGTATAATTATAGGAATTAAAGGATATAGGAGGAACCTTATATGAAACGTTTTTTAAACTCTCTTTTCAATGAGAAATGTCCTACTTGTAATAAAAATTTAGTCAGCGATAAAACGAACTCATTACTCTCAATTGTAATTAAATCATGTCCAGATAATCATTTTCAAAAGGAATATCATCCTGCACTTGAAACATACGTTGAAAGTAATAAAGTGTCTTAAAATAAAATATCAGACCAAATTTTAATTGAAGTAGCTAATATGAGTAATGCCAAAATCCATTGTAGGATTTTGGTATTTATTTTCTTCCCAAAATTAGCACCAAGTGGTGAAGCTATTAGGCTTGCTACAACCATGATTAACGCTGGATAATATTCAACTTGACCCGTTGTAATTTTCCCAACAGTTGCACCAATAGACGAAATAAACGTAATAGCTAAAGAAGTCGCTATCGTCATTCTAGTTGGAATTTTTAGCACTACGAGCATAATAGGAACTAAAATGAACGCACCAGCAGCACCAACAATCCCCGCACCAATCCCGACTATTAATGCAAGAACAGCTGCGAGCCATTTATTAAACTTCACTTGATCAAGAGGGATCTCGTCGATTTCTTTTTTAGGTAAGAACATCATCACAACAGCGATGAAAGCTAGAACTCCATACACAAAGTTAATTCCACTTTCGGTATAATCGATCCCCCAATACCTACCATTCCGGACATGAAGGATCCAATAAAACCGATAAGGAATATAACCACGATAAAAGTGATATCCACTTTTCTTTTCCTCCAATCAAGGGGGGAGGTTTACCGTTTAAGCTACCTCCCCTAAACTCTATCCTTTTCTTAACCAGAATTTATAAACGCCATTTTCTTCTTCGTCTTTTAGTAATTCATGTCCACCCGATTGAGCCCATGCGGTCAAGTCATTTTTTGCCCCTTTATCGGTTGCATGAATTTCAAGAACCTCCCCTGAACTTAATGCATCCATTTCCTTTTTTGTTTTTACAATTGGCATTGGACAAGCTAGCCCTTTTGCATCTAATACTTTATTAGCTTCCATGGTATTCCCTCCTTATCTAACGGCACATCGGTTAGGACCGATTTCCATTTCTCTTTGTTGTTCTTCCTCTGGTTTGATTTTGCCCATATTTGTTTCACGAATTTCTTCGTATGAATTTGGCTGTGGTGGAAGGTTTTCTGTCACCGTTTTTCTGAATTCAGCTTCATCATTAATATTTAATCCATGATTTTGTTGATAAAGCACACCAAGTTTTTCAGATATACTTCCATCATCATTCATTTCATTAATTCCCATGTAATGTGCAGGCAACACTAGAAGATTATCAGCAAGCTCTTTGTAACGTCGATAGAGTGTGTTTCTTAAATCTCCTACCCAGTCTTCAGCTTTCCCAGCGAGATCAGGGCGACCAATGGAATCAATAAATAAAATGTCACCTGTTAACAAATATTGATCATCAACGACAAAAGATGTACTACCAATGGTATGCCCAGGAGAGTAAATAGCTTTTATAGTTGTCTTTCCAACCTTGTTTTCATCGCCGTCATTAATCTGTGAATAGTTAAACGTGACTTCACCAGCGTCCTTTGGTGGCAGATAATACGTTGCACCATGTTTTTCAGCAAGTTCTCTACCACCAGAAATATGGTCTGCATGCAAATGAGTATCTAAAACGTGCGTTAACGTAATATTATGTTCCTTTATGATCTCTTCGTATGGAGACAACATTCTGTTAGTATCAATGATTGCCCCTTTTCCGTCAGACTCAATTAGATAGGAAAGGCAGCCTTTTCCTATCCGTACAAATTGAAAGATGCTTCCACCATTTTTCAACTCACCAACCTTAATTGGCTCAAGGTGTTCACTCCAAGCCTTCATTCCACCTTCTACTGAGTAAACATCTCTAAACCCCTGTTCCATTATTTGTTCGGCAACAAATTCTGAAGCACCACCTTTGGCGCAAATAACATAAATTTCTTTGCTCTTTGGTAGTTTATCTAAAATTGAATCTACTCCTTCTAATAATTCAACGTAGGGAGAATTGATTACCTCTATGTTGCGTCCTTCTATTTTCCAATCGTCAAAATCGCTGGTATTACGGGTATCAAGGATGAAAAGGTCTTCATGATTAATTACCTTCTGGGCTAAATCTTTAACAGATATTGTTTTCAGAGCTGTTGTTGTTCCCATGTGTCTCCTATTATTGGTTTTTATCAGTAGGTCCTGTCCAATCTTTCATTCCAGGAACTACATTTTTAACGTTTTTAAACCCTTTTTCCGTTAATTTTTGTGCGGCAAAATCACTTCTACTCCCCGTTCTACAAATAACATGTAGATTGTCTACATTTTTAAGTTCTTCAAATCGCTCTTCTAATTCACCCAGAGGGATATTGACGGAGCCTGGAACATGACCAAACGCATATTCAGCCGGTTCTCTCACATCTAAAACAGTTACTTTTTCATTACCATCTAATTTTTTTAATAATTCATCTAAATTAACCACATCCGTATGCTTTGCTTCAGGCTTTTCTTCCTCGGAACGAGCTTTTCGAAGATAATGTTTTAATGTCTCACCCTCTTCCACAGTTCCTAAATACTGATGACCGGTACTTGAAGCCCAAGCCTTTAAATCAGCTGTTGAGCCTTTATCGGTTGCTTGAATTTCCATCACTTCACCTGGTTCAAGGGTGTTCATTTCTTTTTTTGTTTTTACAATTGGCATCGGGCAAGCCAGTCCCTTTGCATCTAACACCCTATTAACTGTAACTTCCATTGAGATTCCTCCTTCTTGGGTTACGGTTTTTCCGCTTCATCTTCCCAATTAAGCATTCCACCAACCACATTTTTCACTTGATACCCCTTATCTTGCAAAAACTCAGCAGCCATTCCACTTCGACTTCCCGATCGTCATACCAAAAAATGCTCCTTGTCTTTGTCAATTTCATGTAATCGATTTTCAAGCTCTCCTAAAGGAATATGGTAAGCACCTGGTATTTTCCCTTGTGCAACTTCTTCATCTTCACGAACATCGATAATACTTTGCGCTTTTCCTTGCCTAACTTTTTCAGATACTTCTTTTGGTAAAATCTCAGCAACTTTTGACTTAGTATTCATTTCGTGACTCCTTATGTTGAAGTAATACAAGTCAAATTTAGAATTCTCTTTTGTCGGATAAATATGTTTATTAACAGCCCTCCATATAAAACCAAAACAAGTTCCTGGTAGTGACTTTTGTCACATCATTCAAATTTCTTACATGATAATATACAAATACCCAATAGGGTATAAAAATTAATGGAGTGACCAACATGAATAAAAAAATAATAATAGTAGGTGGAGTTGCTGGAGGCGCAACAACTGCCGCAAGATTGAGAAGGTTAGATGAAACATCAACGATTGTTCTATTTGAAAAAGGGGAACACATTTCATTTGCCAATTGTGGTTTGCCTTACTATATTGGGGAAACGATTAAGGATCGAAGCAAGTTGTTAGTCCAAACGGTTGATAGTATGAGTAAAAAGTTTAATTTAGATATTCGAAATCTTAGTGAAGTGATAAAAATAAATCGAAAAGAGAAAACGGTAACAGTAAAAAATGTACTAACAAATGAGATTTATAAAGAAACTTTTGATACTTTGGTTTTATCTCCAGGTGCAAAACCTGTAATACCACCAATCCCAGGAATAAATGAAGCATCAACTATTTTTACTCTTAGAAATATTCCTGACACAGACAACATTAAATCATTTGTAGATGAACATAATCCACTACAGGCAGTTGTAATTGGCGGCGGATTTATCGGTCTTGAAATGGCAGAGAATTTGGTTGATCGTGGATTATCTGTCACTCTAATTGAAATGGCAAATCAGGTAATGGCACCTCTAGATTATGAAATGGCATCAATTGTTCACCAACACTTGTTGGATAAAGGTGTACATCTTATATTAGAAGACGGAGTTAAATCTTTTGAGGAGAAAGGAAAAAGACTTATACTAAGCAGTGGTAAAGAAATCCAAACTGACCTGACTATTCTCTCAATTGGGGTTAAGCCGGAAAGTCAATTGGCACTTGAAGCTGATTTAGAAGTTGGTGAACGTGGTGGGATTATTGTAAACCAATACCTTCAAACAAATGACCCGGACATCTACGCTCTTGGAGATGCCATAGAGGTTATTGATTATATAAATGGTGAACCGACCATGATTCCTTTAGCTGGACCTGCGAATCGTCAAGGAAGAATAGTTGCAAATAACATTTATGGAAAAAAAGAATCCTACAAAGGAACATTAGGAACAGGAATTGCAAAGGTATTTGATTTATCCGTTGCTACGACAGGCAACAATGAAAAGAACCTAAAACGTTTAGGTATTGATTATCAGGTGGTTCATATTCATCCAAGTTCCCATGCTGGATATTATCCTGGTGCGCACCCAATTGCTCTAAAATTACTATTTGATAAATCAAATGGGAAAATATTAGGAGCTCAAGCGGTAGGAAAAAAAGGCGTTGATAAACGTATGGATGTGATTGCAACTGCGATTAAAGGAGAACTTACGGTATTTGACCTTACTGAGCTAGAATTATCTTATGCTCCTCCTTTTTCATCTGCAAAAGATCCGGTAAATATGGCAGGTTATGTGGCTTCTAATATTATTGAAGATGGAATTAAAACTGTTCAGTGGAATGAAATTGATGAAATCATAGCCAATGGTGAGCTGTTAGTCGATGTCCGAGAACCACAAGAAAGAGAGAATGGCTATATAAAAGGATCAATAAATATTCCTCTTGGCGATATCCGAAACCGCTTGGCTGAACTTCCAAAAAGTAAGCCCATATATGTTTCTTGTCAAGTCGGACTACGCGGTTATTTAGCCACTAGAATTTTAACGAATTTAGGATATAAAGCCATAAATTTAGATGGTGGTTGGAAAACGTATTCTTCGGTATATAAATAAGATAGAGTAAAAACCCTGTATTGCTACGGGGTTTTTAACTCTTCAACCTTTGACTTACCTACATATTCTTCAACTTTTTTCTGGAACCAATAGATGATATGTGAAAATGAAATAAATGTTAGAAAAATTTGATGTTGTTTAAAACGAATTAATTTGAAGACATTAAGTTTTTGAAACAAGGAGGTGAAAGGATATTATAATTATCTTTCTATATACTTTTATTTATACAACCAATTAAACGATTTTCAATATCTTGTGCAAGCTTCTTCACTTCTTCATTGTTTACTAAATTAATCAGTGCTGTTGGTCTAGGCATCCCAATTTTTGTTTGACCATTGTCACTGTAAACAACAATTTTACATGGTAAGAAATACCCCACTAAAAGATTTTCATTTAACACTCTTTGCGCTTCATGTGGATTACACACTTCTAATACTCTATAATCAGTGTCAAATTCAAGACCTTTCTCTTGAAGCTTTTCCTTTATGTCAAACATCCATAATACCCCGAACTTCTCCTCTTTTAGATTTATTTCCAGGCTCGTGATAGCTTCATTAATATTTTTATTAGTTTCTACTGTGTAATCAAACATCCTTGTTCCTCCTAAATTTTAATTTTTGTTGGTAGCGATGATAGCATATATAGCTTGATTTACATGTACAGTCTTTGTAGCAAATCCATTTTCTTCTAATAAATTGCTCACCTGGTCAGACGAAATTTTTTCAGATAAGGGAGGACCTATCCCCGTTTCAACCGGCTCCCATTCAAATAAGACCAATCTTCCGCCTGATTTATTATTGTCAAAGAAATAACTAATTATCTCTTCACAATGTCATTTAAAAGTTAGATCTCTTGTTGCACAGTATAAATCTACTGTGCATTATTAACTGCTTATTACATTATTTAATGGTTCACCGAAAACCATCTAAGGTATTCTCTTATGTAAAAAATGTGTAAAAAGATTTCAAATCCTACCTTTTTAACCCTTTTCCCTCAAAAACAAAAAACACCCACAAACATTGATGTATCAACATTTGTAAGTGTTCTATCGTTTCTTAATTTAACTCGCTCTTACCTAAAGATACCGGTGGCCAAAATCGAACTAATACTACCGGAAGAATACAATAATCAAAACACTGTTCGCCTGTCCCCTAAAAACCTATTCTCAAAATTTACGATATCATATTGCTATAAATGCTATCAACTTAGGTTCGTTTCCAAACAGAAAAATCCATCATTACTTTCTATTCATGTATGAGAGACCTATCAGTAACCCCTACCTCCTAACCACCCCAACAACCGCCGGAAACTGAGAAAACTCCTTCTTCATCTCCCGAAATGAAATACCACTTTTCCCTCTAGCCATCTCTACTTCAAGTGGATATTCATGACAGTTTATAGGCAGCTGATAAAATGTTCTACTAAAAAATTGCTTAGCCTCTTCAGCACTATGTGCAAAAATAAAAACGAATTCATGCTTGTTCTTTTTTAATGAATAGATTCTAATCGGGTGAATACCCAATATGTTCTTTTCAATCATTTCAGCCACTTTGATATGATCGGCTTGGTTCAAATCTAGTTGTGAGATATTGTCCTCTAGTGAGATTTTTCGTTCTGATAATAAGTGGTTGATGTAATGGGCTAATGTGGATTCTTCATAAAGTAAACAATCATGGTAGAGCTCTTTTACCAACATGGGATCACCTCTGAATGTATTGTTGCTAACCGAAGATTATTTCGCAGGTCCTGTTCGTTTCCGATACAGTATATATATGTGGATCTAAGTATGAATTACTCACTTATTCCTCGATTCTTCCTGTATATTCATTGTATTTCACCGTGATGGTGCCTACAGGGCCATTACGATTTTTCGAGACAATGATTTCAAGTGATGGATCGTCTACTTCCTTGTCATAGTACTTTTCACGGTATAAGAACAGGATCACATCGGCATCCTGCTCAACACTTCCTGATTCGCGAATGTCAGACATCATTGGGCGTTTGTTTGATCTTGATTCGACTGATCGATTAAGCTGGGCTAAACAAATGATGGGGAGTTGAAGTCTTTTGCAAATGTTTTGAGGTTTCTTGAGATTTCGGTTACTTGTAAATGAGCATTTCCACCGTAAAATTGGCTAGATTGGATGAGTGAGAGATAGTCGATAAATATGATTGGCTTCTTGGTTGGGAATTGGTTAATTACTTTCCTGGTTTTGGCTCTCATTTCTCCGACCTTTTGGGCAGCACTATCGAATAACTGGACATTGGTTTCATCGAGTTGTGCAATGACATGTGGCCATTGATCCTTTTGGCTTGGGCTGAGCAGCTTCTTGGGGTCCCGCATTTTTGCACGATTGAAGCCGCCTGTGGAAGCAATGAGTCGAGTGGTGAGGAGTTTGACAGGCATTTCTAAGGAGAAGACAATTGGGACATAATCTGCCCATCCCGCTGTTTTAGCGAGATGGAGCATCACATCTGTTTTTCCCATGGAAGGTCTGGCAGCAAGGATGGTTACTTCTCCATCCTGAAATCCACCGGTCATTTCATCCAGTTTTGTGATGCCGGATGGGGCGGTTTTGACAGTTACTTGGTCCTCCCATGGTGCCTCATACATGTCTGCTAAGGCAAGCTGAATTGAGGTGTGGTCGTTGATCTTGATTTGGTTGATTTTATCTAATTCAGCGATGACTTTGGCAATCTCCCAATGATGGATGGCTGCTTTTTTGAGGATATTTCCCTTTTCCCGCTCCTTCCACAAGTCAATAATCGCCTCTTCAATTTCTTCAAACTTCTCAATATCGGCGTACGACAACAGCTCAGACAAGTACGATACCCCACAGAAGGCTTCCAGTTCTGGTAAGGTTGAGAGAGTAATTAAATCAATGTTCTTCCCCGCATGATTGAGCCCCACCATTCTACGCATCAATTCTTTGTGACTAGTACTCTCTAATTGTTCTGGATTGATAACGGTATCTTGAATCAAATACCCAGCTTTCATCAAGCTTCCTAACAACGACTTTTCGGCAATACTCACCAGTCCTCACCTGCCGTTAGCTTCAATTCGAATTCTGTAGGTACATCTCGCCCCTTGATAGATTGATATTGCTCGTCACCGGATTCTTTTTTATTGTTAGAGAGGTCAATTTCTTCAACGGTCAACAAGGATTCATTTTCCCAGTTCTTAAGGATACCTACAACATAGTTCAATTTTCGTTTGTTATTCGTACAAGCAATTTGCAGCGCCTTCATAATTACATCTTTTGGATTTAGGAATTTAGTGTCATCTAACCACGACAACAATTGTTCTTTGCCATTGACGTTTGAGTAGCCAAATCCATTTTGATCCCAGAACTCGATGATTTCACTGACCGTTTCTTTTTGTTGTTGTTTTTTATTTTCTTTTTGTTTTTCTTTTTCTTTTTGCCCACTTATCGTGTCACGAGTCGTTAACGTATCGTTATTGGCTTCATCTATGTATGGTGGGGAATCGTCTAGAATAAACATCCTCGAAATCCTCTGGTTCAATTTTAAAGAAAGAAGTGAATAAGGCTTGAATATCTCCCTTCACAATGTGAGCTGTGACATATTCGATGAGTGATGTATCCTCGACCTCCTTCAATTCAGAAAATATACAATCCATGACTGGTTTGCCACCTTTATGCAGGTTATAATTTCCCCAGTTCTTGATCGCAATTTCTCTTGTTTCAGGGTTGTAGCGAATCATTTGATGATGACGAATCATTCGGTCCATCAACGCATGAATCGTTTCAATTGAATAACCAGTATCGAAGGCCATTTGTTTTTTTGTGATTTTATAGATTCCTATTTGAGTAGTATGGGGATTTGTAAGGAGATAGAGAAAGAAGTACTTATCCTCAGGGGTCATTTCCTCCGACACAATCGGATTCTTCCAGAAATCAGTGCGAACCATTCTGTATTTTGCCATAACTAACACGATCCTTTCGTTTCCTTATAATTGGATTTCATTTTAGTTATAGGGGTGGGAGAGGAAAAAGGGGCATCGTTTTAATTAAAAATTGTTAACGGTTTGGAATTATACTTTATAAAAAGTTAAAAGGATTGCGTGATCAGTCCTATAACTGAACTCACAATCCTTTTCATATCGCAAAAAGCAGATTTAGTAAACATATTATAATTTACATAAAAAAACTGAGCATTTTTTATTAATATCTAGTTCAAAAAGAGCCCGATCATATTAATTATAACCAATCGTTATCCAAAGTGAGTATGAAACGACCATACAATAAGCATGATACTCACGATTCCCCAAGCTACGACACTAACAATCCACCAAATTATGGAGTTAGCTTTTGTTGAACTTTCCTCGCTTTCCATACTTCCTTTTATAAAAGCAAGCTTACTTTCCATATTTTTTTTCATAGAAACAAGAACAGCAAATCCAATGATGAGGAAACCAATCGTTAACCACATTAATGCGTTCACTTTTAATACCTCCTCTTTTTCGTGAATATATGTAACTTCTATTTATTTTTGTAGGAGTAACCACCATTTGATTATCTACTTTATTTGATTCATCAAAGTATAGTTCATTTTAAGTAGCATTAATTCTAAACAATAATTAATCCTAAAATATCGACACTGATATGAGCAAAATGATTGTTGAAAACTGCCTGTATCAAACGAATATGACCTATGATAAACTTGTATTTTATTTTTTGAAAAATCAATAAATTACGCTAAAGATATTACAGTAAGAAATGGGGTTAGTCAATTGGGACAAGGAACACAAAATAGTTACTCTCCACCAAAACATATAGTCTCAGCAGCAACTATTGTTATTAATGAACAAAACGAAATTCTTTTAATCAAGGGACCTAGGCGAGGTTGGGAAATGCCTGGGGGACAAGTGGAAGAAGGCGAGTCTATAAAAGATGCTGCAATAAGAGAAACAAAAGAGGAATCAGGGATTGATATTGAGGTTGTAAAATTTTGTGGGATATTCCAAAATGTGGAGTCATCGATATGTAATACGCTGTTCTTAGCTAAGCCAGTTGGTGGCAAATTAATGACTTCACCTGAAAGTTTGGAAGTAGGGTTTTATCCTCTTGAACAAGCATTGGAGATGGTTACTTGGAAGAATTTTAGAGAAAGAATTGAATCCTGCTTGAATGAAGACACACAGCCATTTTTTATTGAATTTTAATTATTTTGTGGTCCTCTCAAAAGGGACAAAAACAATATCGACATCTTAGTTTGATCTACTGTCCATGAAATCGTTAATCGTTAATTCAAAATGACACACAGAATATAACCAATGGTTGACTCTGTTAGATATAAGTTTATTTTTTCGTATTGTATGTAATTAATCTTACTTGGTTTTTATAAGAATCAACTACATACACTTCTTCTTCGATTAAATTATATAATTCATCTGGACTTATCTCACCGATTGAACCAACTAAGAATATTGTGACTTTCTTGTCAATGGTATATAGATAAGCAGCGACGCAATCATGTGTACTATTAACTATAATAGGGTTGATATCTGGCATCAGAATGATTTGATTAGATACCTTCACAATTGTAATTTTTGACATTTCCATACTTGAATTACGAGAGTACCGAAACCCAGAAGTGAAATACGTTCCGCTCGGGAGAGTTTCTCTATACCGAAAATTGTGAGAGTACCGAAACCTAACATAAGGCAACCTCCAGCAATTCTGGTTTCTCTATACCGAAAATTGTGAGAGTACCGAAACACTGGCTGGCTGACCTAATTTCATCAATTGTTTCTCTATACCGAAAATTGTGAGAGTACCGAAACACTAATACTCTATCAATTAAGAACGGTTTGTTTCTCTATACCGAAAATTGTGAGAGTACCGAAACGGTCCACGGTCATACTCAGATTAAATATTTGTTTCTCTATACCGAAAATTGTGAGAGTACCGAAACAATACTATTTACTAAAGCGTAAGAATCGTAGTTTCTCTATACCGAAAATTGTGAGAGTACCGAAACGATTGGACTTCGGAGATCATGGAGGTCAAAGTTTCTCTATACCGAAAACTGTGAGAGTACCGAAACAACTGGCACGAATAACCTAACTGGTAATGGTTTCTCTATACCGAAAATTGTGAGAGTACCGAAACAACGACTTTTTTGTTTCTGAGTACCAGGAAGTTTCTCTATACCGAAAATTGTGAGAGTACCGAAACAATATCTCCATAATTTCTTCAGATATTTTAGTTTCTCTATACCGAAAATTGTGAGAGTACCGAAACATTCTGGTGAGGACTTTATAAAAGCGAGAAGTTTCTCTATACCGAAAATTGTGAGAGTACCGAAACACACCGGGTGGAGGGTTATTCATCAAACGTGTTTCTCTATACCGAAAATTGTGAGAGTACCGAAACATACAAAAATTCACCTACAGAAAGGAGTATGTTTCTCTATACCGAAAATTGTGAGAGTACCGAAACCTGCATTCGTTTTAATTTTTATCTGTGAAAGTTTCTCTATACCGAAAATTGTGAGAGTACCGAAACCAAAGCGATCTACAAGATCTAATTGCAACAGTTTCTCTATACCGAAAATTGTGAGAGTACCGAAACACATAAAAAAAACTCACAATGCCCCTTGTGGTTTCTCTATACCGAAAATTGTGAGAGTACCGAAACTAATTGGATAGAATTCTGTTTTCATAGGATGTTTCTCTATACCGAAAATTGTGAGAGTACCGAAACGTACGATTAAGGATGTGAAAGCATGACAATGTTTCTCTATACCGAAAATTGTGAGAGTACCGAAACATATCTCTATGGGTTCAATTGAGAAGTATGGTTTCTCTATACCGAAAATTGTGAGAGTACCGAAACGAGGGACAGTACCAGCATTGTAAACATTAGTTTCTCTATACCGAAAATTGTGAGAGTACCGAAACCAAGCGGTTTTAGAACAAAATAGAATCTTGTTTCTCTATACCGAAAATTGTGAGAGTACCGAAACCAAACCGTGGCGCAGACGTAATGACCACAGTTTCTCTATACCGAAAATTGTGAGAGTACCGAAACAACAGAATGAAAAAGCTTGACCATGCAACTGTTTCTCTATACCGAAAATTGTGAGAGTACCGAAACATCCATTTCCGATATCTCATGTAGAGCAATGTTTCTCTATACCGAAAATTGTGAGAGTACCGAAACATTTACTGTTAGTTGAACAATACGAGCTTGGTTTCTCTATACCGAAAATTGTGAGAGTACCGAAACCTGGGTTGATGTACTCTTTTCGTGTAATGAGTTTCTCTATACCGAAAATTGTGAGAGTACCGAAACTATGTTTGGACAAGACATTTTAACTCTTGGGTTTCTCTATACCGAAAATTGTGAGAGTACCGAAACATTCTAGTAAAGCTAATTTTAGACCGAACGTTTCTCTATACCGAAAATTGTGAGAGTACCGAAACAACCACTCATGAACATCCTTACTTACACGAGTTTCTCTATACCGAAAATTGTGAGAGTACCGAAACCGACAAAAGTGAAATTAAATGATGTGAAGTGTTTCTCTATACCGAAAATTGTGAGAGTACCGAAACTCTTGCATCACATGGGCTACTCCATCAACTGTTTCTCTATACCGAAAATTGTGAGAGTACCGAAACTCTGTTCTTCATGTCTAGTGGCTTTTATCGTTTCTCTATACCGAAAATTGTGAGAGTACCGAAACGATTACCAATTAAAGAAACTACAGTTGGTGGTTTCTCTATACCGAAAATTGTGAGAGTACCGAAACCTATTCAACTAAAAGACACAGAAATTGATTGTTTCTCTATACCGAAAATTGTGAGAGTACCGAAACCACATGCAGACGGATTCTTGGTTTACGATGGTTTCTCTATACCGAAAATTGTGAGAGTACCGAAACCGATTTAACAAGAACGACTTATCATTGATTGTTTCTCTATACCGAAAATTGTGAGAGTACCGAAACGGTTAACAAGGGAGTTAACGCATGAAATTGTTTCTCTATACCGAAAATTGTGAGAGTACCGAAACTTCTTGTATGATTGGTATTCAACAATAGTAGTTTCTCTATACCGAAAATTGTGAGAGTACCGAAACATGTCCATGTGAATGAACCGACTTTCAATGGTTTCTCTATACCGAAAATTGTGAGAGTACCGAAACAAATCGGCGTTTGTTGCGTGGATCCATTATGTTTCTCTATACCGAAAATTGTGAGAGTACCGAAACTAATGACACCTTAATCATTTTGAGCTGCTTGTTTCTCTATACCGAAAATTGTGAGAGTACCGAAACTAACAGCAGCAAGGCATTTATCTCGTCTTTGTTTCTCTATACCGAAAATTGTGAGAGTACCGAAACAGGTCACATTACGCTCCGATATTGTTCAAGGTTTCTCTATACCGAAAATTGTGAGAGTACCGAAACAGGCGGAGCCTTAAGGTCTGTATTCTTTATGTTTCTCTATACCGAAAATTGTGAGAGTACCGAAACTAATATCATAAAAACACAACACTCTAGTAGTTTCTCTATACCGAAAATTGTGAGAGTACCGAAACAAGTCTCCCACGTGCTACTCATTACAGATTGTTTCTCTATACCGAAAATTGTGAGAGTACCGAAACTGGCTCTTATGGCTCTGCAACACTCTAATCGTTTCTCTATACCGAAAATTGTGAGAGTACCGAAACTGTCGCTATCTCTGTATTTTACTTCTGGATGTTTCTCTATACCGAAAATTGTGAGAGTACCGAAACCTGAAAAAGATGAATTGTTGGATATGATTAGTTTCTCTATACCGAAAATTGTGAGAGTACCGAAACACTGATGAACATATAAAATTGTTAAAAGATGTTTCTCTATACCGAAAATTGTGAGAGTACCGAAACGTATAAAATAACAACAAATTAGATGTTTGTGTTTCTCTATACCGAAAATTGTGAGAGTACCGAAACTGTGTTCGTTTCTATATACCTATGATACCAGTTTCTCTATACCGAAAATTGTGAGAGTACCGAAACATGGATATGAATAATAGATACATTGAAATAGTTTCTCTATACCGAAAATTGTGAGAGTACCGAAACGTTCTTCGATATCTAATTGCTGAATGATTTGTTTCTCTATACCGAAAATTGTGAGAGTACCGAAACAAATGTTGTTGGTGGTGGAGATGGAATTGGTTTCTCTATACCGAAAATTGTGAGAGTACCGAAACAATAAGAAGTAGATTTCGCCATTTTCTAGGGTTTCTCTATACCGAAAATTGTGAGAGTACCGAAACCGACATAGGAGCAAACCCTTTACCCCTTATAGTTTCTCTATACCGAAAATTGTGAGAGTACCGAAACCCATCGAGCTATCGTGCTTTTATCTTTTTGGTTTCTCTATACCGAAAATTGTGAGAGTACCGAAACCACCATTCACTTTCCTGTTAAGGGTAAGTTGTTTCTCTATACCGAAAATTGTGAGAGTACCGAAACATGTCCTTGAGACCTCACTGGAGGGTCATGGTTTCTCTATACCGAAAATTGTGAGAGTACCGAAACTTGTGGAATCAGAAACCGTTGATACAATCAGTTTCTCTATACCGAAAATTGTGAGAGTACCGAAACATACCATAGTGCCAGGCTTAAAAGTAGAATGTTTCTCTATACCGAAAATTGTGAGAGTACCGAAACTTCAGCTAATGACAGGATACGTCTTGAAGTGTTTCTCTATACCGAAAATTGTGAGAGTACCGAAACTAAAGAAGTAGTAAAGATAATATATAAAGAGTTTCTCTATACCGAAAATTGTGAGAGTACCGAAACTCTACAATCCCTTTGATTCTCGCATTTCCAGTTTCTCTATACCGAAAATTGTGAGAGTACCGAAACCTTTAATTAACTTGATTTTAATTAAACATTGTTTCTCTATACCGAAAATTGTGAGAGTACCGAAACTGTAATCCGTTAGTAAACATGAAATCATAAGTTTCTCTATACCGAAAATTGTGAGAGTACCGAAACCTCTAATCGTCTACGTTCTGATATTTTAGCGTTTCTCTATACCGAAAATTGTGAGAGTACCGAAACTATAGTCTGGAGGTTGAATAATGGTAAAAGGTTTCTCTATACCGAAAATTGTGAGAGTACCGAAACTACTCTTTAGCTTCATTCATTTTATCTCTTGTTTCTCTATACCGAAAATTGTGAGAGTACCGAAACCTTATATTCTTCATATTCTTTTCTTTTTCTGTTTCTCTATACCGAAAATTGTGAGAGTACCGAAACAATCGTACGTTTGTAGAGTTGAGATGAATAGTTTCTCTATACCGAAAATTGTGAGAGTACCGAAACAAATACTAAAGACGCTTACGGATTAACCGGTTTCTCTATACCGAAAATTGTGAGAGTACCGAAACAATCTAATATCATTGTTAGATAGGTTACAGGTTTCTCTATACCGAAAATTGTGAGAGTACCGAAACATTTGAGGACTTTTCCATATCTTTATTTGCGTTTCTCTATACCGAAAATTGTGAGAGTACCGAAACCTGTACTATCTGGGTTGTCTATGTGTAAAAGTTTCTCTATACCGAAAATTGTGAGAGTACCGAAACCTTCCAGTTTATCGCTTAGAAGGCTGGAAAGTTTCTCTATACCGAAAATTGTGAGAGTACCGAAACCTCATCATTATTATATCATAAACCCTCTATTGTTTAAAAATATGATTTAATATATGCTTTTATATTATCAGGCAAACCCGTCAAATCAAGGTTTAGATTAATTTCCAGATGCTTTGTTAAGACAAAAAGTATAGTCTTTAATTGCTGATTTATGTCTGTGGAAAACTTTAGATTCTCATCTTTCATTGAAAGGTTATCCACATACTGTAATAAAATATTTAATGCCTGATTATATAATTCATCATCACAGTAGAAAGGTAATTCTTGCATAACCTTTCTTTTTATTTTTAAAATGCTGGCTGCATTTAGAATCTTACCACCAAATACATAATTACAATTATCTGTTAAAGAGCTATTAGTGATAATAATAAAATTCACACCTTTTTTTACGAGCTGTTCAATAGATATCCTTAACTCAGAAATCTCTTCTTGATCGGCATATAATTCTGGATATTCTAATATAACTAATGTTTTTTTCTCAATCATTTTGTTCGCAAGTAATGATAACAATAGCTTTTTAAACTGGATGGGCTTCAACAAATTATTTAATGACTGTAATGAAATAAATGATTTGAAATGATCCAATTCAAAGTCAACTAATCTTATTCCTAATTCATACTTTGTTAAGTTCGACTGAAAAAAATCTATTTCTTCACTTAAACTTTGCCAAGCATCTATAAACTCATGATAAATTGGAGACATCGCTATTTCACTTACAATATCATCTACTAATATCTTCAAAGGGGATTTAGAAGTTATTTTGTCTAATTGAACATGTGCATCAAATGGAATAAAGAGACACTCCCAATCTTTTTGATAGAGTAATTGTGTATCTTCAAAAATAGAGATTTTAGATTTTTTATTATTAAAATAATCATCAATATCCCGTGCTAATTTATACCAACAACTATTTGATCCTTTTAAAATTGTAACTTTGCCCACCTGAATCTCGTTTTCATTACGATCTTCTGTTATATTCCATATTTTCATAATATCACCAGTGGTTCTTCAGTAATTAACTCTTCTTGAATAGATTTACCGCCTACTAATATGAACATTTTTTCATATTGCTTTTCTGTAACAGCCATAATTCTTACAGATCCTTTATTTGGCAAATTTCTTTTCAAACCTTCTGTATATTGAAATAAGCTAGTTCGATTTGGAAATATTTTCGCATAAACTGAATATTGCAACATTGTAAACCCATTAGTAATTAGATATTTTCTAAACTTTGTATATACACGCCTCTCTTCTTTTGTATTCATAGGGAGATCAAAAAATAGTAATAGTCTCATAAATCTATAAGGCGATTCCATCTTGTGGATATACCAGCAATTTCAGATCATTGTTATTCATAGACTTTATAAAAGACTGAATAAACAAATCAATTGCATTTAATACAGTTTGTTTTTGATCTCCTATGTAAATCTTTGCGTGTAAGCGACCTATAAGCTGTTGTTTTGTTTTAGTGTCTAAATATTCTGAATTATCAGTTGAAATTCTTACCCATAAATCAATGATTGGCCTAAAAATCTCCATGCAATCATCAACTAAATTAAATGCATTAAATTGATTTCTATGTCCAATCCCGAATGCAGGGTGCAAACCGTAGGCTACAATTGTTCTAGCAAAGCATGCTCTTAATACAATATATCCATAATTTAGTGCTGCATTATATGAATCTATTGCCCCTCTTTGTCTTCGAAAATTATCTCCAAACAATTCTTTAAAATATAATTTAGCTGCAATTCCCTCACGATTTGTTTCGTCACCGTTAACCACATTATTTGCCAAAGTATTTAGACTTGAAATAACACTATTGCTTCCTTTTAAATATTCTATCACTGATTTCTGGTTATTAATTTTTATTTTTATTAACTGTTTCCACATCTCGTCTCTAATTTCATTTGACCATTGCATTTGATTATATAAAACACCGTATACACGATAATGACTATATAAACCTAGTGAAAATGTATTAGGGTGATGAGTATCGTCACAGAAAATCATTAGAATATGATATTCAGACAATTTGTTCATCAAACGTCCAGTTACTACTGTTCTACTATTATCTACCACAATTGTATGTATATCAGAAAGAGGAATTAGTATTTCTTCCTCATCCTTAACAACTTTCAGGTTATCCAAATACAACTTTATTTCTTCTGCATCCGAAATATAAATGATTCTCCAACTCAAAATAGTCCACTCCTTATTAATAGATTTAACTATTCAACAATTAATGGACTCACTTAACAAAACAGAAAAGCCCCATAAAATGGGGCTTGAGTTCGGGATAGACCCTTATTTCGGTAGGATCTCCCAATTTTCGGTATAGGTGAAGAACGTCTTCCTCACACTATTATTATATACCCATTTTACTATAATTGTAAATAGTCTTTGAAATTTTCTTTTTCTATTTTATAAGTATTCCCTAAAACATCAACATTATACTTAATGACATTACTTAATGTACCAGGAGCTAAATAACCATCCTTTTGATCTCCTTTTTTCATATAAATAAAATCCACTTCAATCTTATTCCCCCTGGGCATTGCATCACCCCTAAAAACTCTTTCAAAATATTCTCCATTCTTTTCAAAAGAAAAACGGTCGTTTTTATATAAACTAAATTGAAATTCAAAAGAATGATCTATTTTTTTATATTTTTCAGATCTTTCCTCATTGTATTTATCCATATCGAGAACATAGTTACGCCCTACCTGCTTAAACCAATAATAAGGAACTCCTAAATACTTATATTTCCCTTCCTTATTTTTATAAACATCTATTCTAAGACTCTTAATAGTAAGTAATACTACATCATTATTTGCATTTGGATATTTATCAGTTATGTTCATATGCACTCTAAGTTTACGATCGTAATACCTAAAGTTTTTCACTGGAACTTTTCCATCCTTCATAATGTATCCATTTTCATCATAATATGCTTTAAATGGATTATCTGCCTTAGAGTATTCTTTAATTATTTTTAAAATATGTGAAAATAGTTCTGGGTTATATTTTGCAATTAAAAAGGATTCAGGATTTTTTTTAATTCTTTTCAGAAGCGATTCAACATCTTGTTTATCTAGTTGATAGATATTTCCAGATTTGCCTAGATAATAGGTATCACCTTCATGTTCTCTTGTTCCATAAATCGTTCGATTTGACATTGTCCTATTAACCTTTCGATCAACTTTGTGAGAATATTTTATTTTTGGTTCATAATTCATTAGATTACGAAGAAAATTACTAAATGATTTGTGAAAAAATTCATCATCATTTATTATTTCCCCTGTCGCTCTACTAAAAATAATTCCCTCGTCATTCATGTCAAATTCTTTAAAAAAATTAAAAATAGGCATTCTTCCAATTGCTGCAACAATTAGTGCATCAATTGCGTGATGTGCATATGCATCCCTGTTTTTAGTTAACTTCGCTCTTCTTCTTAATGCTGCAGTAAAAGAACCTCTAATTGACATTACTTTTGTACGAATATCATGTGTCTTATAAAAATTGCGTAATGTGTTTGAAAAACTACGCATTGCGTACTGTGTATCAACCAAGTTACGATTAATAAAATCTTTTTGCAGCTCTACATTATTTTCTATGTCACGAATTTCTAACAAATAATCCTTCTTTTTCCTTGGTATTCTTTTGCTTTTAAAAAGATTTGTAACATCAACTTTAAATTGTTCAAAGCTTCTTTTTGCTTTGCCAGAAGAAAAGTATTGATAAGGTGTTTTTTGTCCCTTATTCTGATTTTCACCATGGTAACACAGTACTTTATTTGCCTGACTATCATCAAAGGATATTGAAATTGGTATAATATGATCAATTTCAAACAAGGAAGGATTCGAAACAATATCATGGATTGATATACTTTTCCCTGAATACACACATTTATAATCCTGTGACACCCACAATTTTAAAGCTAGATTTTGCTTACTGTTTAATTTCAATTCTGATATAGATTTTACCCCAAGTAACTTAGCCATTTCTTTTTCATGTTTGCCTATCTTTTTTTGAAATTCCTTATATTGATTCTTCTCTTCATCACTATTCTTTTCCCGTGCTGTTTCTATCACTACTGCGTGTAACTCACCATGTTTTTGACGAACTGAATTTACAATCTTAATTGCCTCACGATGAGCTCTTTTCGCTACTGTACTTAAAATTGCTGCGTCATCAAATTTTATTTTTGAGTGATTCCATTCTGCATTTAGACGATTTTGTTCTAGTCCTCTTTCTGAAAAGATTTGCATTTGATTTTTGTTCGTGTGCCAAAGTTCATCCAATACTGAGTTTATTACTTTCTTAGATAATGAATGATATCCTGTAAATGTTGAATTTTCTTTAAAACTATCTATTATTTTCTTAATAGTTTTTTCATCAAATTTACCAGTAAAAACATTTTTTAACCTTTCAGCACGACGTTGATATGACTTTTCTGCAGTTAATATTTCTGTAATTTCATCAATCACATCAATATTATTAAGTATTTCATCAGGCAAATGATTATCTTCAATTATATTTTTTATAGTTTTATAACCTTTAAATTCAGTAAATATTGGTTTATTAGTTTTCAAATTAACACGATAACCAATTACTTCTGTCTCATCGGTTACACCTTTATATTTCATTATTTGAGATACTGTTAGATTTTTTCCTTTTTTGATAAAGTTTTCAAATAAATAAAGCTTGTCTTCAAATGATAAATATTCTCCTCTAATCTGTAATTTATTTAAGTCCCCACTTAATAAATTAAACAAATCAGCTGTAAATGACATCTTAGCAATTCGAAGTTCGTCCGGTAAATATGTACACTTACCACGCATTTTATCAATCATCGAAATATAAGTAAGCTTTCCTTCTTCGTCAAGAAAGTAAGGGCCGTATGGTGTCAGAGATTTTTCTGATCCAGGGCCTTCATAATATTGTCTTCTCTTTTCTATTAGTGAAATAAATTGATTGATAAATTCATCTGTAATTTCTTTATGATATTCTTTTTGCTTATTTAATATCGCTAATGTTTCGTTAACATAATCTTCCGTTCGGAAACGATTCTCATGGTTTCTCATCTTCTCTTGCTTGTTAGCTAATCTTTCAAGTTGAACCTCACAAATAAATTTATCATCTAATAACTTTCTATTTTTTGATAACTGCTCTTTTGTCGATAATTCATTGCCAATTGTTTTATCTTCATCAGGAATATCGAGAGTTGTACCTCTTTTCTTTACTAGATGATATAATGCAACAACTAGTCTTTCTTTGCTGACTTCACCATAAATTGCATCATAACGCGCTTCATAAGGACTTTCTATACCAATCATTGAAGTAGGTAAATTAGATTCTTTGAACAATTTACATGCCCGTTCTAATCGATGTGCTCTCCTTCTTTTTAAACGTCTTGCACCTCTAAAACTTCTTCGCTCTTCATTTGCATTACGTGTAGCCTCTTCAAATAATCTAACTCCAGCATCAATTATTTCACCCGAATCTTGATCAATGATTCCCCACCCAACTGATGAAATTCCAATATCTAATCCAAGCACCTTTTTCATTACCGTTCACCCTTTCTCTCATTCTGTCTATTAATACTAATTTTATAAAAACATAAGATACTTCCATTATAATTTATTTTCCTCTTATTTCCATGATGTATTTTGATATTTTTTCTATTAATAGAGAGATTCTTTTCTTTATATAAATATAGAAGCACAGAGCTTAAATTAGCTCTGTGCTCTAATGTGTTCATCATAGAAAGCAAATAGATTTCTCACCTGATAAGTGGGGCGATATTCAATACTTTTTTCTATGGTACATATATTAAAACTATATCTTCAACAAGCATGTGTGTAAAATCTTCTTGGTAACAGGGGACATGAGTTTTTTCAAGAAGTCCTTTCACCTCAAGTAATGAAGGATGCATTACATTTTTGAGAAGCGCCAATTCTTCTACACCAATGGTGTTAGTTGAGCTTGTTGTTTGATAATTCTTCTTTGTATAACCCCACGGTTTAATTGAGTCACCGAAGCGATTATATAATTGCTGTGCCATTAATATCCCCTCAGGATCATGGTCTCCCGCGTAATAAATCGTATAGCCTTCATTGACTAGAAGATTCAATAGCTTGATTGCAGATACTCTGAATTGGCCCATTGTGCAAATGAGGGGTGGGACTCCTCCAATCTTCTCATAGACATCATCAACAATTGTTGAAAATATCCCTGATCCTTCTACTACGAAAATCACATTGTTATCCCAGATTGATCTAACCCTTGAAAATTTCATTACTTCTCTTAACGGTTCAAGAAAGGTTTTCCCTATTCGATTCCCTGCCTCATAAAGGATACTTTCTTCGACCGAGCCTATGTTGATACGTAATCCAGAAAAAGAAACATAGTTTGTAATATCATCCTTTTGAATTCCTACTGATAAAAGCAATTCCTGAATCCGCTCGGCTCTAGTTTCATATTCAAAAGCTTTTTTGTCTGTTTTCACAAAAACAATCTTAATTACATCCACAAACAATTTTCCAATTTCCTGATTTGTGTCAAAGGCATGAGGGTTCCCTGTTATTTTCGAACTAAAAAATGGCAACCGCATATCCTTTTGCAACGGTAATAGTTCAACTGCTTTAGCAATCGTCACTAGATATTCATTTAACACCTGAGGACTTTCATTATATAATTTCAGAAACCGTCTATATCCGTCTTTCTTCTTTTCCACACTTTCCACATACCATCCAAAATAAGTATGTTTTGAGATTGACTTCACCTTATTCAAAAAAGAAAGATACTTATTTCTCTCTTCCGTTTCTTGCTGTTTATGTGTTGATATCGGCTGATCATAGTATAGCTCGAGTAATGTTTTAATGTCACCGATATTGAATTCACGATCCTTTAAGGTTTCTTCCATTTTACGAAAAGTGATAGATATCGTCTTGTTTCTTCGAAAATCATCCCCAAAAAACGAAGAAATACATTCCTTCTCTTTACTTGATAGATTTTTCAAGACGACTTTTCCATTAACCTCTGCTCCATAACGTTGGTATTTCTTCAATAAAGAAAAAAAGAGTTTATCAAACCCTTCTCTTCTATCTTGAAAGTAATAAATATCTTTAACTGCTTTGTTCATTTGCTTCATCATCTACCATTCGGATGATATCTATAAAATCTAGCTGTGAACTTAATTCTTCTCTTGGCTCTACTGGTCCGATATATTCCTTTGAGATACCGTTCCACTTGTACCTGAAAAGAACAACTTGATCAGCATCCTCTGCATTTTTAAAATCATAAATCGATAAGGTTGGTACCGTTTCATAGCACCCCCATAAGCTTTGTGACGTATAGATATAATCGAAATCTAATTGCTTTAGCATTCCAAAAATTTCGCTAATATTATTCTCATCCACACCAGCAAAGGCTTCATCTAACGTAATCAGTCTTGGACAATCCTCATCCGCTTCCGAATATCTGGAGTATACTGCTGCTAGAAGTGGGATGTACATTGAGATGGCTTTTTCTCCACCACTTAGCCCATAGTAAACCTTATTAGTCAAATGTCCTAAATCGTCATTTTTTAATTTTGCATGAATCTCAAAATTAAACCATTTTCGATAATCAAATACTTCATGGATAACCTCTTTAAAACTTTTCAGCCTTTCTCCACTTCGTTCTGCAAGCTGAAGTTTACGAGTTATCTTACTTCGAAAATGAGTAATCATTTGTTCCTTTTCATATTCATGTAAAATTTCCGCATCCATACTCAAAAGCTTCACAAGCTTTCGAGTATGGATTTCTTCTTCTGTATCCTCACTGATTGGTACCCACTTGATTTTTAGACTCAGTTTACTTGATGTTCTTACTTGTGACATAATGCTGTTCATTTCCTTGATCCAATAACCGACATCACCTATTCGATCATAGATCACCTGACGAAGATCCTGTAGCAAGAACTTTTCATAAAGTTCCTTGTCTTTTTCGCTCATCCGCATTTCCTGGAGAACAATATCAGCATCTAATTTTTCAATCGCAATTTTAGGACTAAGCTCCAATTCAACCCCATTTTCAATGCGAGTCATCGTAATCACGATTCGATTTGCATATCTTTTTAATTGATTGAACTGCGAATAATGTTCTTCCAAAATACTTTCGTTTTCAATTCCGCCCCATTCATTTAGAATTGTATCCTCATCAATTGATCTCGAAAAATCAGATTGGTAACTCTTTATAGCACGAAATGCTTGATTGTAAGTTTCATAAATTCGTGATTCTAAGTACCCTATCCGATTATAAAGGTCTGGTAAAACATTAGGATACTTTTCGCTGATCTCCTGTGATAATTCTTTTGCTTGTTGAATAAGATCCTTTTCCCCCCATCTAACCATATGGAAAGTTAGATCTTTTCTGAAAATGTTCTCAGCAACCTGAACCAACTCTTTCGTTAACGGGATTTTCTGTTGATTATCTTTCAGCAGACGCAGATTATTCGCCTGGGCAATCATGATCTTCTCATTTTCTTTCTGCTTCACCTTTATTTTGTCTGGAATTTCTTGTTTAAGCTCTGTATATTTATTTAACTGGCTCGTTATTTCTTCACCACCCTTTGCCGCTAATTGTTTTTCAATATTCTCATATCGGATACCCTCTTTATCCATTTTCATATTAATACTTGATATTTCTTCATGATAGGAAGTATTTAACGATTCAAGTTCCTCAATCCATTCTGTGACCTGCTTAACATGATTGGACGCTGAATAAAAGGTCGACGTATGAAGCTCCAAACTCTGTAATTCAATTTTATATTCAGTAATTCTTTCTAGACACTCTTCAAAAAGACTATACGGAGATTCCACTCGAAATTTGGTATCCTTTAACTCTGTTCTTAGTTGGTTTTCTTCAATTGTGATTTGGACATTTATCTCTCGTAACTGCTCTTCAAGTTCATTAAGTCTTTTCTCGAAATAATCTTTTAGATATCGATCAAGTCCATCTATTTCTTTCTTTACTTCCTTCAGATGTTCACCACTTGGAAATTCCTCTCTCTCTTTTACAAGAAAATCTATTTCACGATTTCCATCCACGATTAGTGAATCAATTTCTAAAACCTTATCCTCCAACTGTTTATAACTATCCTTTAACTCTGCTAAAATATGGTCTCTATACTGAAGTCTTGCCGTTTCACCAAGGTATTTCGGCCTTTCAATTTCATGAGCTTGTCCATAAATAAAGTGGGAGTAAAATTCACCTGACTCTAAAATAAAACCATCTGATTTTTCCTCAATCGAAATACCTTCTAAGACACGACCGATCTGTTCTTCCAACGATAACCCTATTTCTGATACCCGTAAGTATTTAGTCAAATTATTAGAATGTTTTGCATGATTACTTTTTGCAACTATTGTCTTCTTGCTCACATACTCCTCATCTGCCGCTGCGACGATTATGGAATTGAGTAGTCCCGCCTCAGTAATAGCAGATTCTATTCTTGCTTTTATCGCACCATCTATATCATCGTCTAAAAACTCAACAGCCTCATAAAACGGTATAAATTGAATTCCTTCCTCGAGTAGCACATTTCGAACAGAGAGCTTTTCTTCCGAACAAACTGGGATTGGCTCATTACCAGCCTCCCAATAAGTTATCTCATCTTCAATTCGATTTCGTTTATCGTCCTGTAGCTGCCATTCCACCTGTAGATGTACGAGTTTCGCCTGAATAGCTTCACGTTCCTTTTCGTATTTATCTGTTAAAAACTGCAAAACATGATCTTCCGTAACCTTAAAATATAAGCGTTGAACAAACAATCTTAGTTTTTCCTTATCTCCTTCACTTAATGGCAAGTAAACTAAGTTGTCCATCCACTCATTTACTTCACATAAATATAAATTTAGCTCCTCTTCATACTTCTTTTCTAGACGTGCACGAGCTTTTAGTAATTCATCTCGTTCTGCCTCGACTTTATCAATGTCTTGTTTAATTCCTTTACGATCTTCTCTTATCCTTTCAATCGTTTTTGCAAGCTGAGCGACAGCCTTCATCTGATTTTCATGCTGGCTCACTTCTTTTTTCCATTCGATAAATGTGAAGGTCGTGTTTTCATACTGCTGTTCAAAAAAGTCGGACAAATGCTGATTCTCACGAAAATCCATTTCCTCTGCATAGGCATTCAACTCGTTTAAATTAGAACGGAGACTAGTTTGCGCTTTCGCGATAGCCTCATTCCATTGTTGAATTTGTTCATCGTAATTTTTCACTGATTCATTATTTTTAGAAAGCTTGTCTCTTCGGTCATTTATACTTACTTGATAAGCATGTTGATTTTCAGTCAATTTTGCTTGTTCTTGTTGTAAGGAGAAAACATCCTGATTTGCTTCCAATGACCGAATTGTCTCATCTGTGGCAGCTAAAGTTGTTTCAAGCTTATTAATCTCTTCCGTAATTTTCTTCAATTGATCTTGGTTGGTTTGAAGCTCTCTTTTCAAATCACTCTCCTTATTTAGTTGACCACGAAGCTTTTTATCACTATCAATCAAGTTTTTTGCCTTTGAATAGAGTAATAGTTCATTATACTCTTCATAAGGGAGGCTAATTCCAGCTATTAACCTCTTATCTATTTTTTGTTGATCGATTTCCTTTTTAATGTTATCGATCGTTTCAATGGTTTCAATTAATGGACGTAAATCCTCCATTGTTATATCTGGTAATGACTCACTTAAAATTTCATTCAAGGTACTCGGTTTGATCCCTGTAGTTTTCGCACTTGATAATTTTGGTGTTCGCAATTGAATAAGGAGTTTTATGAAATCCTGATATTTTTCCACCGTTGCAAAACCAAATAAGTATTTATTGACATTCTTCATGTAGTCTTCTGCCTTATCTACGACAAATCCACTTTGTCCAACAGCCTCGATCAACTGTTGTTTCGTTAATGGAACCTTAACTGTTTTACCATGTAGCACTTCCACCTTATATAACGAGAGGTTTCTAGTTCCTACTCCAACACGCTTATTATCTAGTAAAAAACATCCCCAAAAGGTCGGAGTGGTTTTATTAGGATGCGCTTCTAGCCCAATGATCGTTGTTAAATATTGGTTCGTTACACCTTTTCGATATTCCAAATACATATATCCGATTCTTCCATCAGTTAATGGAGCATTTTGTTTTCCTAATAAAACATCCCTCATTTTCCTTGAACGTGATTCAAATGGATCAAGCCTTTCTGGACTCGTTCTTCCATCTAAAACAGGCGTAATGAGACTCGTCATTGACATAGTCTTTCCACTCCCATTCGGACCATGTAGTAGCAAATTCCCGTCCTCAAAAATAAATTCCGTATCCTCATGCTTCCAAAAATTAAAAAATCCTCCGCGATTTAACTTCCAACGCATATTATTCACTTCTATTTTCCTCCACCTCAAGTTTAATAGCTGGTGACCCGTCTACAGAGTACCCGCAAATTCTTCCCATAACTTCGTAAAAAACATACTCTTTTCGAACCGAATCGAACTGCATCATATTCCAATCCGAAAAGTTCCCTGTAATTTCTTGAACGAGTGTACTTGATCCCTTAGAAATATAAGCAACAGGCCATTCATGACTATGTAAATCTCTTATTTCCTCCACCCACTGTTCCAATTGGAACCTTGTAACATATAAACTTCCATTAACATCACAGGATAATACTCCCTTTTCTAAATACTCACGGATTAGCGATGAAATCTGCATCATTAACACAGACTCTTTTCGTCTATTCGGAAAAATATCAACCTCTGTATTAGGTTCTTCTCGTGTAAGTAATGCGGAGGATTTATATAATTCAAACGAACAGCCTAGATAATTTTCAAACTCTGTACTTAACAAGTCCTGATGTTCCCTCATAAATTCAATGTCATCATCTGAAAGATTGTTTTCATTTAAACACGGAAGTAGCAACAGTTCACGATACAGTCTCTCTTTTTGAGTCAAACTTTTTCCTTGTCCCGCCTCCCATGAGAGGGTATAAATATCAATAATTGATTCCACCTTTGTAAGGTCTATCGAATTATTTCGTAAATAATAGCGATGAATAGGGGTTTTATTATAAAGAACGTCATAATTCTCACTACTTTTATACTCATCAATAGCAAACTCAACCGTTTCAATCATTCCCATCGCTTCAACATATTTCAAAACTCTTATCAGAGACAAGCGATTCTGATATCCCCTTCCTAATGTCCACTCGATCGTTTCATTCAATGGAAAATTGGTTGTAATATATTTCGTGACATCTGAAAGAACAAATTGCTCATTTAACAGTTTTTCTAAATAAGCCATCACAAGTGCAAACAGCACATAGTCTTCTTTTTTAATAAATTCTTCAATCCCCATCCATGATTTTGGTGTAATTGGTATTTTTTCTAGCTTGACTAATTCAGCTTGAATCAATAAATCATATTTAAACTTTTCATAAAAAAATTGCCGTAACTCCTCTTTTCGATCAATAATTGCAAAAAAGACCTCGGGATTTTTCTCTCTTGTAACCCAAAATGAGTGCAGTAAATACTCAATTAGTTCCTGTGTATCTTGATCAAACGCTTTTGGAATCATCTCGATCACCCCGTAAACCAAAGTTCATAATCTGACATACTTAACGTTCCATCACTAGATAAGAGTTCTATCTTTTCTTCAGAGTGGAGAACCAACTGGAATTCCCTAATCCCTTCAGCCCTCCCTATCCAATTTTTATTATTTTGTGCATCGGTAATCCAATTCAATAAGGTTTCTCGTATATAAGGATCGACCAACCCTAAATCCCTTATAATAATTGCCTCCATCTCTAATAATTGTGTTAAAAGACGCTGACGCTTCTTCTGATTCTCTTCATATGCCTTGATTGTTTTACGGATGGCTTCTTCATCACGGTAAACATAGGTTTTTTTCTTCTTCTCTCTCCTTTCCCGCTCTTTTGTCATAATAGGTACTTTATGAGGAGGATGTTCCCAGACTGTTTCTGTCGTTCTTTCTTTGCTTCGTCCTAGGGCTCTTATCTCCTTGATCGTTCTAGAACCAAAAATCATCGCCGCCATTTGATGGCATTCTGTCACTGAATCACTAGTAAAAAATAGACGTGACATTTGAAGATAATCAAGTTGACGGTTTCTACCAATGCTATTTTTTTCATTTAACTCCTTTGCCAAAGTGACAAGCCTTGGGATTGTTTCTCTAGTCTGTGAGATCATAAAGCTATATCCAGTTTGCTGACCTTCTGTTTCAACAAACCAATGATATAACCCACGCCATTCTTGCTTTAATTCATCAACTACTTCTTCAAAACTAAAACTCTCTTCATAATTAAAACTGGAAAATTTCTCTTTTGCGACCAACTCAATGATTCTATTAATTAATTGTGAATCATCAATGATCTTCAAAATCTGACAAATTTGATGATGGTATTCATGGATAGCCATGATAAATCGTTGAACATAGTTGATAAATTTATTTTTAAAGGAAATATAGGTTTCATTGTCTTCCATAATTTTCTTTTCAAATGCCAAACTATTAACATGACTTAGGTAGTCGCCAATTTCCTTCATTAATCTTTTAAAGCGTTCAAACACATCATCCCACGTTTGAACAAGGTCCTCGCACTCAGCATTTGATTTGATTAGGCTAACTTCAACCTTCGATAATCGTTTTATCTCTCCCAGTAATCGATCAACTAGAGAAATAGATAACGATCCATTTGAACGTTCCATTTCTAACTTCTTTGTTGCCGCTTCGTAGCCAATCGTATATTCAGTAGCTCGGTACATAAACCGTCTCTGCCGAAAATCCTCTAACTTCATTACCTTACCTTTATCTAAATGTGGTTCAAGGTTACCCCATCCAACCAATGTATCTAAATCCTGTTTTAAATCCTCCATTGAATACAGATTGAATCCAGGGACTTCTTTCATATAACCTAGTAATTCCTCAGTATTCAATAGAACTCTATATTTCTTGTACTCTTCATAAAAAAACCTTAATAACGAACGGTAATAGACTGTTCTTTCCGTATTTAGATATGAAACCTCTTGAATTTTCCGCTTAACGATATCGTAATTCATGATCGCACCTCCCATAATATATTATTTTTTAATATCATTTACAATTTTCTGAATATTTATACACAAAAAAGGAATTAAAACGAACTCCTTCTTTCTTGGGATTTCATTCAGTTTCAAAGAGGTTATTGACACACTAAAAAATGTAAACTAAACTAAAAATACGTAAAAGGATAATCGTTATTTTCTCCACCACATCGGCTAGAGCTGATCGCGATAAAAAAAATCACTCTTTCTCCGCCACGTTGGCTAGAGCTGGGGTGATTTTTTTTATTGTTGAAACAGTAATTTGAATTTCCCCTCTTACTTATTTGATAAATAAATGCACATCTTGATTACCTCATTAACCCAACCCTTTAGATAACTCCACCATCTTCTTAATCCCTTCATACTCCGTTTTATCAAGAATATCCACTTCATTATTAGTAGCCAATAATATTTGATCTCTGCATTTCGTAATTCTCTGAATCATTGGATGAATAGTTACACTTTGAAGATTCACAAATTCATAGAGGTCTTCAATACAGATAGGTAGTTTGTAACCTTTGCTACTACTGGCAATTAATAATCCTTGGTCTCGCAATTTCGAAACAATATTCGATCTAAAATAATGCGTTTTGATTTTTTTGTGTCGAATGGCATTAAGGTTTTCAAGAATGTCTTCTGTAATGATATATTTAGTAGGGTTTTCTCGTAATTTATATAGAAGTAACTTCAATAAATCGATTCTATCTTTCTCATCATTCTCTTCACTATAACTATTTTTATCTATATATTGATATGCCAGGTTAACAGCCTGTTTCAGGATGACTTCATCACATCTCACATTTTTATCCATTTTCGATAGATCCACAAAATAATTTCTATAGTCTTTTGGCCAATGTTCTATTCTGATAATGCGTTTTTCTAATATCTTATAGAACGTCTTGTATTCCTCTGTCAATTGGCTTGTATCATAGCCCTTAGCTATTGTTCCTGCAACAAGATCAGCTAATTGAATTAGGACATTCAACTTACTATTATTAAACCCGAAACTAGAGTGATTGAATAAATCCGGGATGCTCTTCCGATTCACATATCTCTTAAATTCTTCCATAAATTATTTATTTCCAAACTCATCAGCTACAAGTTCCAGTTGCTCAAATGTTTTATATAAATCATCGTATAATTGGCTATTTAGAAACTTAAAAAAAGACTTCTTATGACGAATACCTCCGTCCTCTCTAAATTTCCGTTTATCAATCACATAAGCAAAAATATTGAAAGGAAGATCCTTTAGCTCATGTAGAATCAAGCTTCTTCTCTTATGATTGTTTTTTATTTTACTTGATTTCATTTCTCCAGTCTGAAAAAACTTCTGCCTAATGGATTCAACCTTCTTCTCCAATACATCCTTATTAGAACCCTTAACAAGAATGGCAACGATGATAAAATAGGTAGAAACGTCATCCTTCTCAAAATCAAAACCATAATTTCCATACTCATCTACAAAAGCAAATTGAATCTCATTCATCAGCGTTCACTCCAACCTATAAAAATGATTGATTATTTCGAATAATTTCGATATGGCTTTGTAATTCTCCTTTTGTTTTTGTAAATTAATAGCGTTAGTCACTGAATAGGCATAAATAAAAACAGACATGCAGTATAAACTATTGCACACCTGTTTTTTAATGGAATCTCTCTTTTCATCGGAAAATCAATATTATAACTTTGTCATATTCTTATCATTGTTTTTTAATAAAAAATTCGGATTTGTGTAGTTATGAATTATTTTAGAAGAACTAGACAAAATATCATTCGTAGATACCAATGTCATAAGAGTATAATTATTGAAATCATTCTTTGAAATGTCTGATCTTATATATTCTTCTGGAAAATCTACATGTTTATCTAACTCATCAAGATTTTTACTCCAATCTTCGGGAGTAATGCCCTTATTAATTACTGAATGTAAATTTTTAGCCCATTCTTCTGGAGAACAAAACCATCCTATACGTTTCATTACCTCATAATAATCTTCAACTGTTTTTTGTGCTGATTCAGGAGTATATTTATCTGGGAATAATCTATGGAGTTCTTTAGCAATTTCTTGTTCATACATATCAAACTCACAATACTTCTTCATAAACCCAACCTCCTCCTTTTTTCATATACCAAATCCCTTTTATTGTAAGCATCGTGTTTGCTAATTCCTCATTACTAAAAGTAATTTGATAACCTAAATCAAATGTATTTCGAAATTTACCATCGTTACCTCTAATAATTTTTTCATAAAACTCATCCACCACATTATTATCATTATTTAGATATCTATATACATCTTTACCTATAAAATCCTTAATTGAGTTATCTGCCATGGGACCAGAAATTATATCTGAATGACAAGAATATCCTAATATCTCACATGGATCTTCATTAGGATACGCTCTATGAGCTAAAATATACTCAGCCCACTTACGATTTACACCTAAATAAACATGGTGATTATAATTAAATGGACAGGGCTCTGGATTACATCGTAAATCTAAGACACATCCTACGGACTGTCCACCATGATATCTACTTAACAATTTAGCACGTTTATAGGCTTGTTTGATATCATTAGTTGTATAAAAACCATTTCCAAAATCTTTTTCGGGTAACCAACATGTTGAATCTGCAATGTTTTCTTTGAAACTTTCTATATTTTCTATATGTGTAGCGTGATAAATTTGATGGGGTAACTCAACATGATTTGTAATCGCCATTTAGTCTCCTCAAAACAAAAAAATTATTTAATATATAATTCTAATTATACTCTTATACCCAAAATATGTTAATTATTAAATTCTTAATTTTCAAGAGATAAAACAGTATTTTCTATTGTTTAAGGACACTATAATTTTATTAAATATCTAAATATTTACAAGTTCATAAAAAATAGAGAAACTGAGATAGCTACCAAAGCCTATAATGCTAGGACCCCACATTTTTGCTTCGTAACCAGTTACCTCCTCAAAAATATCTAATAACTGATAGGCATCTGCCTTCTTCTTCTCATTTTCCACACTTTCAATAAATTCAATTACACTTTTGTCGGTTTCTTTCATCTTTGGTTCATTCATACATTCACTCTCTCCTATTCTCTGAGTAAACATGGGGACGGTTCTATTGTATACTTTTCATACCTAACAACCATCCCGCTGTTTCCTAAACCTAACTTATTACTTCCTTATTTCTATATTCCCATCATCATCTATACTAACGAATCCCTTACCAACATTTAAATCAATAGCTTCTTGTACATACTCCTCCGCTTGACTAGTAATCCGATTGTATCTAAGCTGTTTTAGTACCTCACGAATTAGATCAACTCTTGGGAGTCGTAGTGCAGTGTTCATAATTTCCATAATACCATTGGCATATTCCACTTTACTGATATCCTGTAGGGCTCTCTTTTCATTGGTGTGTTTACGGAAATCAGTATATGAATGATATTGTTCTTGATCTTTCCAGATAAAGTCTCCTTTTTCTTCAGTTTCTATATGGAGCTTCATCGTTGTTAATGCCCCTCGTATGACTGACTCTATTTTTGCACCGCTTCTGTTAAAGCCCCATGCATTGACAATGGCCTTTGTCATTTGTGAAAAGCTAATCGGAGCACCTTCATGAACTAGTCGCTCTATCTGTGTTCTTATAATCGGCAAGCCTTGGTAGGTGTAAAAATGTTCGTTATTCAAATCAACATCAACTAATTCGACAGGGTGATAATCATTATGCTTTTCTTCTATTTCCTCAATTGGAATCATGAGATTACTTATCTTCTGTTGTATCGACTCTTCCTTCTTTTCTTCTTGAATCTTCATTGAAGCATTTTCCTTTGGGCTTGAGTTATGTTCTATTTCCTTCAATTGATTTAGGAGATTTTCAACTTGTTTATTCTCATCATGCCACCATTCTATCGACCAAATTTTAATGATGTGCCATCCTAATCGCTCTAAGATGATGTCACTTAATTTATTCCGGTCTCGAGTAGTCTTACGGCTTGCATAGTTAGGTCCGTCAAGTTGAATGGCAGCCATATATTGCCCTTCATGACTAGGGTGTACTACCGCTAAATCTAATTTAAATTCACTTTTACCAACGTCCATTTCCACTTTATAACCCTTTTCTTCTAATGTTGCTTTGATCTTAGTTACAATCGTATTGTATTTTGTTTTCCTTCTATTGCGATTTTCTAATAACAGAGGTTCATTCCCTCTTTTTGCAAATTCCATAAAGGAACGCAAGCTATGAACTCCCTCAGCTTTCGTACGTGAAAGATTAATTTTGTCTGGTTCCATTGAGGCAAAGATCATCATTTCCTTCTTAGCTCTAGAGACTGCTACATTAAGACGACGCCATCCTCCATCACGGTTTAAGGGACCAAAATTCAATGATACCTGACCCGCTTCATCTGGACCGTATCCAACTGTAAATAGAATGACATCTCTCTCATCACCTTGAACATTTTCTAAGTTCTTCACAAATACCGGTTCCTTTACTTCATCGTTGAAAAACTTCTCCAACGTCGGATCATCCTTCAATCTCTCGTCAATCATGTCCTCAATGAGTGTTTGCTGAACTTGACTAAACGTAACGACACCAATACTTTCAAGTTGTTTTACAGGATCTTTTAGTCTTGTGAAAATTTCATTAACAACGGCTTCAGCTTCCTTTTTATTCTGCTTTGTCTTTCCACGGTCATAGACGCCTCCTACATTTCTGAAAGAAACACGTGAGACAATGTCATCAATTGAAGGAAACGTAATCAATTTATTTTCATAAAAATGATTGTTTGAAAAAGAGATCAGGCTTTCGTGCTCACTTCGATAGTGCCATCTAAGATGCTTCTGTGGCATTCTTATTGACAAGCAGTCATCCAAAACACTCTCCAAATCCTGCACATCAAAGTCTTCCTCTGTTTGTTGTGCGCTAAAGAAGCTTGTTGGTGGCAATTGTTTCGGATCACCTACTACAATCACATGATTCCCTCTTGCCATTGCACCGATTGCTTCACTAGTAGGTAACTGAGAAGCCTCATCGAAAATAACCAGGTCAAATTTAGGAAAGCTTGGATCCAAGTATTGTGCTACTGATAGTGGGCTCATTAACATACATGGTTTAATTTTAGGTAATAGATTCGGTATACGTTCAAAAAGTTGACGTATCGCAATTCCTCTTCCTTTGCTTTTAATTGCCTTCATCAAAATGCCTGGCTCAGAATTTTGAATCACATTGTTCATTAAGTTAGGAACACGTTCCATTAATTTAACGTAAACCTCTAGTTTTGTTATTTCACTTATTTGATCATCAAGGTGATAGAATTTTTGTAATTTGTTTTCGAATGCTGCTTTTGTAAAATGAGATAGTGTCTTGCTATTGGTTATTTCTTCATCAATGCGTATTCGATAAAAACCATATAAATAAGTTGAAAGTAGATGTTGATGATCAATGTCTCCATTTAAGTAAGGAGTTGTGACATGTTCTAAACCACACGAATTTGCGTCCTGTATCGTGCGAGCAAGATGGCAGCTGTCTTTTAACATAGGTAAGGCATCTATCAGTTGAGTTGCTTTTTTCTCAATGTAGTTAGCCCAATCAACTTGTTCTGGGTCATAGAACGTTGAAATGCTAAGTTCTTTTTCAATAAATCCCCAACTATTCATTAGTTCATCAAAAATTCCCTTGTAAGTTTTCATTTGCTTTTTAAACTCAGATTTAAAAAGCACATGTTTGTTACCCTCTAGATTCTGAGCTACTTCAGCTATATAGCTTGGCGTATTGTCGATCGCTTTTATCGTTGAGCGGACTGATTCAGACCAAGTCAATCCTTTGTCTATTTCATCCCATTTTCCATTTGTATCCTCCCACAGCTCGGTGAAGAATTCATTCATCACTTCACTATGCTGATCCAGCACTTGTTTGTTTTCTTGTACTCGTTGAATGGTAGTGAGTAGCTTTTCTAGCTCACTTGCAGCTATTTTGTCTTTGGAGATTAAAAATTTCTTAAGTTCATTTGTAACCTTATTTTTGCCGATTACTTTCTTAAGAAACCAGCTGTTCTCGGCAACTCTTAACTCCTGAAGCAGAGAGTCCGTGTTCACTTTTACAATGGACTTATCAAACCTTTGTACTAATTCGTCCATATCAGCATCCCGCTGTCTACCACTGTTTATTACATCAATAATGTTAGTCTTCACCTTATCAAAAGATTCTTCACCTACAATGGATAGATTGATAGTAGGTATCGTCAGTAAGGATGGAATGATTTCTCGGACAAACCTGTACCATTTATGTTCTTTATTTCGGCCTTCTAATCCTACTTTTTCAAAGGACTTTTCTATCTCTACTAACTTTTTTGAATTTAGATTAATTGTAGTTAGATGTTCTTTCATGTGATCGAGAAGCTTTAATGAATACTCCGTTTGTTCTATGCGTACCCAGGGATTATTTTGAACACTTCCGCACACTTCACCTGCAATTGCTATTTTCTCGATGAGTTGTTTAGATTTTACAAACGCTTCTTCATTCATCTCTCTTACTTTGTCTCTATCAAAGTCTATTTCTTTTTTCGGTTTATCTAAACCAGAATAGATTTCTATCATTTGATAGATACTCTGCCCTAATGATGTTGTGTGGTGGAGATCATGTACGTATTTGTTTAGTTCTTTCTTTACTTCCTTTATCTCCTCTGCCTTTTCACTCCAATTTGTGCCCCGTGTTTTATACTGGTTTTCAAAGGAGGACTCAAGTTGAGCCAGAATATCTTTCTTCTGACCTTTATTAGAGTAGACCTCAAGACAGAAATTACCTAATCCGATATCTGTAAGTCTTGATTGTACGACACTTAAAGCAGCCATTTTTTCCGCAACAAAAAGGACTGTTTTACCTGTTGCAAGTGCGTGAGAAATCATATTAGTTATTGTTTGTGATTTCCCTGATCCAGGTGGACCATGCAAAACAAAACTATTCCCTTCGCCAGTTGCTAATACAGCTTCTGTCTGAGTACTATCAGAACTTAATGGCATATAAATCTTTTCTTCCTCATCCTTTTCGGTAGTTAACGGAGTCGTCATTGACTCACTAATTTCTCCAACATAATTCCCTTCAATTAAGCTTTTAACTACTTTATTCTTTTTAAAAACGTCTGTATGGTTAACAAGATCATTCCACATAACAAATTTAGAAAAAGAAAATACTCCTATACTAGCTGATTCCTGCACGTCCCAATTTTTCATATGCATGATGACTCTACGTAATGTTGTTAGGACTTTCTTAACGTCAGCTCCGTGGTCATCCTTTGGAATTTCATAAAGAGGTGATGCGTCTATTTCAAACTTTTGCCGTAGATATTCAATGAGTGAAATATTAATTTGGATGTCTTCGTCTCTCGCTCGAATATAGTATCCTTTTTTTGCTGAAACTCGGACCAAATCTATCGGCATTAATAATATGGGTGCATACCGCTCAGTTGAATATGATTTAGGTTCATACCACTTTAAAAATCCAAGCGCAACAAATAGAGAATTAGCTCCACTTTCCTCCAATGTGTTTTTTGCATTCCTGTACAACTTAACTAGTTCTTTTTCTAGTTTTAGTTCAGATAAAGTTGAGCGTAAACGATTATTTTTCATATCTTCATGAAGAATCTGTGAATGCAAGATTGCATGTTGGTCCTTAAAATCTCTCACTTGATTACGTAGTTCAGCTGGTAATGTCTGAATGTATACTTTTTTACCCATTGATAGGATATCCTCAGTTTTTGCGATGTCAGAAGTAACTAATGGGATGCCCTGAGTATGAATACGGTAATTAATTAAATTATTTCGCAAACTCATATCAATCAATCTATTTTGCCAATAGGTTACTTTATCTGTTTGTTTGTTCAGATCATCTGATCCTGTATCCGATTCTGGTATGACCTCGACCTTATCAAAAGCAAAGTTGTTATTAACCTTAACAGGCTCCTCGTTGTTTGATAGAACTTCCAGTTTGTCTCCGTTTACTTTTTTTAATGCAATGGGTCTTATTTGGCCAATACGACTTCTGTATACATCAATAAAAAATTGAAAGTAATTTGGTTTTTCTATACTACTTCTCGCATGCTGAACAGCACTGTTGAAACTAGTTTTACTATTAGTTAACAAAGTGGATTCGACAGCGACTATTTCATTAATACCACTTGCCATCTTCTTCGTTAAAATACTTTTATCATCTTGAAAACTTTCTGGTGAGGATTGTTCCTTTAACCAAAATGCTGGAAATGCATGTCCTTGAAGAAAAACAACGATCGGATGTATTCCAATCGCTTCAGCACAAGCTGCATAAAGTAAGGTTAAATCCAGACAGGTTCCCAGCTTATGTTCCTTCATCACATCAGGGAAACGGATTTTCTGACCTTCCTCTTCAAAACTGGCTGGTGGGTTAGCATAAACAATTTGGTGTGATTGTATCGCAGAATAAATAGCCGATAATTGAGCTAATACTCGATTAGCATCTCCACTTTGATAACCATCCAACGCGTTATTGCCAGTATTCGTCTCCAAAATCACAGATGCTTGTTTAATGATTTCCATAATAAAAGGTCTGTTTGGTGTAATAAAACTGGAGATTATCTCTGGGACAACAGAAGAACCCGGCCAAGAGTCAAATGATAGAACATCTATTGGCACGTAGTCTTCATGAAGTACACTATCTCCTGATGTAATCTTAAGATGGAGATGCCCTCTCACACTTTCGTCAAGGCTACTGAGATACTCTGAAGATAGTATAAGATCTGGTTTAAATTCTACTATTTCACCAGCTTCTAACTCTTCAAGATTTAAGGTGAAGGGTTCAGCGAAAGAAGGATTGGTTGTAATATGTATTTTAAGATTGGTAAAAGCTTCAGTGGTGGTATTTTTTAAAGAAAGGAATTTGATAACAGGCACATGAACTTGTTGCAGCGCAAAACTAACTTTCCGATCATACTCAAACTCGCAACTAATAATCGACTCCATCTGGCTACCCCCATTTACATTTTCATAGCATACAAATATTGACACTATTATAACAAAATTAGCCGAAATTTACCGAATGCTGTAGTAAAGATTCACAGTAAATTACAATATTGCTATTTATTCGACAAGTGACAGGCACTTCTCATGATTATCTTATCTTTAAACACACCAAAAAATACCAGTTTATACCACGGGAATTTCATTTTATCAAGGGAACTAGAAGTGATTGGAAAGTGCTGGGGAGACATGTTACAAAAGAAAGTCTATAAAGATGCTACAATTAGGTACCTCGTTAAAAACAAGCTTAGATTTATTGCTCTGAGCTTGTGGCATGTTATTTATTGTGTGATTTAAGCTTTGAATTCAAATGCTATTCTGTTTGGTATGATAAATTTTCTCCACAATTAATTAACTACTTACCTTCAGCGTTCCCCCTTTTTATTACATTTTTTATTTTCAACATCGAATTAGCATTTATTTGAAATTCATATGGTACTTTCACTTCTTCAACTGTACAGCCGTTATCAATGAGATACCTTATTAATTTATCCAACTCTTCATATCGTTTCCCTTTGGAATCAACTAAAGGGAATATACGAACTTCCTCCTTCTTAACTCTTAATAACTCGTTAAGTGTTTCAATATGAATTTGGTAATCTAATTTATCTGCATACGTAAAAAGAAAATGTGCAGAAAGAAGAAGATCAAACTCATGTAACGGGAATATATGTGTCACTTGATTCGCTCATATGACAAGTACATTCCTGTAAAGCACTGAAGTCCTTTATTTTTCAAATCTTCGCCCGAATGACAATAGGCAATATCACAATCTGTTATATCTAAACCTGAATGGTTCCCCACAGCTGTAAAATAAAAGGAGAAATTTCGGCTAAATCAGAAAATAGCCTTATTTCTCTTAAAATAAAGGAACTTTTTCCGCTTATAGCCCCCAAATCATTAAATTTCGGCTTTTTTAGAGCAGTTAACCGAAAATCCTCCTCTTATATCAGCCCTTTCAGCCCCCTCTAAACACATTAACGGTAAATTCTTCCCTTATCACTTTAACACCATGAATAAAATGCTTCCTAGACGGTACAATAAAAATTCACGTGAACAAATGAATCGACTACCTTTATTTCTTACCATTAAGGAGGGGATTTATATGTTTTGTACAAATTGTGGGAATAAAGTAGCTGCACACGATAAATTTTGCTCGAGCTGTGGCAAAGAAATAAAAAGAAATGACCACTTCGTACAATCCGAATCGTCCACTGCCCAGCAAACCTCTAGTAGGAAAAACACTGAACATCAATCACCGATCAATTCCGTTTACATTGTATATGGGGTTATTTTATTAGTAGCTTATTATATTGTCTTAGCGATGTTTGTCCCTGCATATGGAGATGTTGCACCTTGGCTTTTAGTGATATCGGTCTTTCTTATTGATCGGTGGGTTTTTCATAAATTAAGGCTGTTTTCGTATAGATTGTTGCTAATCACTCAGCAGCCTGAATACACTCCGCGTCCTGTGGGGTGACCGGTGAGCCTCCTCGTCGCAGGCTCCTGCGGGGTCTCACTTTGCTCACTTTTCCCACGGGAGTCTCCGTGTATTCAGGCTGCTTGAAACTACTTTCTACTCTTAAAACAACAAACTTTGAGAAAACAGCCTAAATTAAAGAAACAGAATATCCAGGAAGTATTTATTCTACTTGCTTGTGCTAGCTTTGTTTCTGCCCTTTTTTTTGCTGTGTCTTCCGGAGAAAATGCTGGTGGCGGACTTTTCTTTGCAATGTTATCAACCTTCATTAATATGGGCATAGCCTATGTATCATTATTGGCTACTCGAAAGCTTGAAAAAGTACTAAAAGAATCAAATAGTAAAACAACATAGGTAGTTAGGTGGTAGTGATGATCAATAAGTTTAAGACTCTACATCCAGTGATTAAATTAATAGTAGCTGTTACACTCTTTATCCTCGTTGGATTCCTTGTGACCAATATTGCAACCTATTTTCTTGAACGTCAAGTAGATGAGGAAGATATCGCATATGCCGAATGGTATGATGGAACCTTCTCTGAAATGAATGATCTAATTAGCGAAGTCCAATCTATTTATGACAATATCAGTAGTTATCCAGATACGCATATTGACTTAACTTCTTATAGGAGGATGAAAGTTCATCTTCATGCCTTATCAGACGAAATGGTAAACTATCCCAAACCACATAATCGAATCCTAAAAGAAGCACATAAGCATTATGTAAAGGAATCAATACATGCACTTCAAGCTCTGGACGGTCTTGATGAATACGTGGATAACCGCCAATATTTCAGCTCTGGTCCATCCAATTTTTTAGATAATATGTTAAAGGCAAATACATACGGGATGAAAGCTGGCGGTCTCGTATATGATTTTCGTGACATAAATAACGAATGGTAATCGCTTTGAATGAATACTTTTCATTAGATATATTAAAAAACGGAATCCTATTCTAGATTCCGTTCCTTGTTCTTCTATTGATGTTTATTCAAAATTCCTCTGCACATACCTAGCCTCTTCTTCCGCACTCAACACCCCAGTTGCTTTCCCAACAGTACCTCCCTGCAATTCCCAGATGGAGTTATGGTCATGATGTGCCCTTGAGAAGTCGCCGTCCTTCCAATTGTTTAGGATATGTAGATATGTGCTTTCATGTTTGTAATCATTGGCTTGAATGACTTCAATGAGTCGGTCAATTCTTGCGGGAGTGATTTGTAGTGCTCCCCATTTTTTATCAGCTTTCACTTTTTGGTGACTCATCTTATGGATGGCATCCTGCACGGCAGATTCGGACATATCGAACGGAAACACTTTTTCTGCATCCTCAATATCGTCCTTAGTAATCGGTGCTGCTTGCTCGTCTTCTTCATCTACGCTCTCACTTGTTTCCGCGCTTTCTTTCGTTTCTTCCGCAATCACTTCTACCTTCTCCTCAGCTGGAGTGGATTGAACGGTATACATATATCCGAAAAAAGCGATTATAATGATGACTCCTGCAATAATTAAGGTTGGCTGTAATTTGTTTTTCAATATGAAAACTCCCCATGTTCTTGTAATAGTTGTATTTGAAAAATCAATCAATCTACCAATCTCCTAATAATTGTAATACATTTCATGATGAAAAGCACGAAAGACACCTTTGATTCTATAAAATCATTTTCTATTTCTTGGATAAGGTCTATATTTTCCTAATTAAAAAAATAAAAAGCCCCACACCTATAAGTGCGAAGCCTTCACCTAATACCAATCTTTTCAAAACCCCTAATACTCCGAAGCCACCTTCTTATACCCCATCAACCTCTCATACTCTTCGATCGTAATCGTCAATATCGTTCCATGCTTAAAGCCATATGGAAACGTAAAAGATTGATCAGAACGCACAAATTTCCCACTAGATAGATGGTCAGCAACGAACGGAACATACCCTTGTTCTTCTGCTGCACATCCATAAAAATCTAAGAATAAGCACCATTTACCATCCTCTAATTTCACAGCTGTTGGAGCTTCATATAACCCTTCTTGAAGGGACTCCATGCTCTGATCAAACTCATCAATCCTTTCAAATGGTCCAGTAATATTCTCAGATTCCAACAGGATAATTCGAGCTGGATTCTTTTCACTTTTTACGAATAAATAGTACTTACCATCTTCCTCATACATCGCTGAATCTATGACTCCACTGTCATCCTTCCGATATAGAACCTCTGCATTGGTGAAATCTTTAAAGTCCTTTGTGCGAGAATAGTAAATTCCCTTCTCTCCAAAATGGTTCGAACGATGGGAGGATGACCAGTGAATCACATAATCATCATTTTTCTTGTCATAGATGATATCTGGTGCCCACAAACAGCCGAAATCCTCATCACCTAACTTGATCATTCTCTGTTCAGACCAATGAATCAAGTCATCAGACTCCCACATCACCAAACATTTACTTCCGTTCCGACCAATTTCATCCCATGAATGCTGATACTTATTCAGCATTCCATAGGACAAGCTCAAGTCTGTGGCTAAAATGACAAACTTACCTTCTTCTGTTCTAATAATGGTAAAATCTCGGACGCCTTTATCCCCATAATAGCTCCATAAGACTGGGTTCCCGTTATTGACCTCTTCCCACATGAAGCCGTCCTTACTAAGGCCGAAGTATACCTGTTCGCCGTCTGGAGTTCTTTTTTCCTTGAAATGAACGAATAAGTAAGCCTGCATGATTTAGATACCTCCACAATTTAGTAGCATCTTCATTTAGTTAAGCCATAATCCACATCAACCACCGGTTTCCCCGTTGAAAAATCAAATTTACTAATGCTCGTTTCTCGTAATAAAGAATGCTCAGGATCAATTAATCGATGGTACACCAAATACCATTCAGCCTTGTATTCCGTCATCGAAGCGTGCCCTGTCCCAAAATACTTCTCCGACTCGCTTGTCACGCGATTATTCTCAGGGCTCTCGTACGGCCCAAAGATCTGATCACTCGTTGCATAGCAAATCTGATACCTAGGATCTCTCGTATCATAGTTACTCCACGTAAGAAAGTATTTCCCGTCTATTTTCTGCATGTGCGGTCCTTCATTTTATACCCCAATATCAAATACAGCCGGGTCCTTCCCACGGTTTTGATACAATTGTTTTGTTAGATTAATAGGCTCCTGCTTAAACGTAACCATGTCATCCTCTAATGGGACAATCCAACATTTCCCCTGTCCCCATAATAAATAAGGCTGATTGTCCTCATCAATGAACAAGTCTGCATCAATACTCTGGCAATCATATTCATCCTTCTTAATTAACGGACGACCAAGCATATCCTTAAATGGCCCTAGCGGTGAATCAGAAACAGCGACCCCAATTTGCGCTTCAGCACTAAAGTACATATAGTATTTTCCGTTATATTTATTCACCCCTGGTGCCCATGCTCTTGAATTCGCCCACTCGACATCATTGAGGTCTAATGCCAAATAAGGCCCTTCCCAATGAATAAGATCCTTACTATGAAACACATGGAACTTTTCATATAACCAACCATCACTGTCCTTTGTTGGATACAGATAATATGTGTCTCCATCCTTCAACATAAATGGATCTGCCCATTGCCCTTCAATCACTGGTCCTTGTTGATATGTAATCATCCCTCTAACTCCTCACTTTTTAAAAATGTAATGCCAAATACTCTCGGTGTTTCATCCTCAATCGCTTTAAACGTTAACTTCACACTTCCCTCACTCGATAAATGAGAGTGATTCAACTTGATTTTTTGAGGAAGAAACTCTCCTTCGGCTCCATCACTCACAATGATTGTCTGTGTCTCTTGATCATTTAAGAGTAACTCCATCCTTTTCCCTGCATCTTTTTGGTGAACATCAATCTGCAGGTAAAAATCATCATCTGTCTTCATTAATTGAAACTCGTAACTAAACCATCCATCTTTAAAGGCTTTTCGATAACGCCTTCCCCAAAATGCATCAACCCGCGAATTCTTGTATTCTACTTTTTTCGCATGTTCACTATTATTGTCATCAAAATTATGCAATTCAGCTAAAACCAGCTCCTGCTCTCGCAACCATTCTTCCTTCTGCTTAATCGCAGCTTGAGCTTCCATAGAATTCGCTTCCAATAGATTAAAATAAATTCCATATCGTTCCCCATGCATCTCATAATACGGACTAAAAACCATGTTTTCCTTCACATCTTTTATTTGAAACGCAACCAGCTTATCCTCACGTTCAATTGGCTCCATATGGTCATGTAAATGATCTCGCCAATCAACGCTTGTCGTCATTAATGTATCTGGTAATAAGCGATCCTTCGTCCCTACTCGAACCAGAATGCCGTTTGGATTGTCGGCTTTCACATTCTTGGTTCCTAGCCCACCTGCCAATACATATGGACCATATTCAAATGCTACATAATTAGGATGATCTTTGGTCGTTACGAGCTTCAATGACGGCTTGAACTTAATAACAACGGTTTCATTTTTTCCAAGAGCCTGATTAAGATAAGCAAATCCGTCCTTCCATTCATAATCTGCCGGCACACCATTACACAGCACTTCAAATCCATCCGTCCAAGTCGGTATCCTTAAGCCTAGATAAAGCCGTTTACTAGGCTCATCACTTAGTGTAAAGGTGACAACACTATTTCTACGATCAGCCTCTTGAACAAGGTGAACTTGTTGATCAGGTAGACTTACTTCATTTGAAAAGTAAAGATTCACAAACACACGATCATTCTCTTGAAAATAATACGTATCTGCAAGCTTTGCAAAGCTTTCAATCCCCGTACCTGTACAACACCAAAATTCATCATAAGGACGGTTATAGACTTTGTTGTACCCCGCTCCCATTGGTTGAAAGTACATCATCATCCCATTTTCAGGATTTTGCGAAGCGAGAATCGCATTAATATATGTTCGTTCATAGTACGCCAAATATTTAGGGTCTTTCGTGAGAACATATAGATTGTGCGTTAACTTCAGCATATTATGAGTATTACACGTTTCACATGTACAATCCCCATTTCGAATTTCCGCATCATAGTACAGCGAACCTGGTTCATGGAAATGCTCACTTTGACTATTTCCACCTGTGCAATACGTATGCTCATTAATGACCATCTCCCAGAAATTCTTTGCCGCCTCGAAGTAGATTGATAGTCTTTCTCTTTCTTCAACCGAAAGGAATGATTGCAGTTTACTGTCTTGAAAGACTTGATACTTCTTTGATGCACCAATTAATTTAGGAATCGTCGTGTTGGCATGCTTTCCTGGTAAAATATTTTCATTGTTCACTAGTCGATTAAATAGCTCATCCTCATCAAAGTAGGTAGCCGCCACCATATGCTCCTTCTTTTTCGTCCATTCAAATAAGTGATAGAGCGCATCATTCATGCCACCATACTCGATTTGCAACATTCTTTTCTTATCCGCTAAGCGCATCATCCGCTGATAAATATAATCTCCAAACTGACTAGCAACCACTAATGCCAGTTCACTCGTCTCTTCATCCATCCCTTTTAGCGACTTATGAACATCTAAGAGCCCCGCTAGAATTTTGTGCAAATTATACCATGGGACAAGGACATTCTCCTTCTCTTCAGGTGAAATGACCTTTCCTTCAACCTCATCAAGCGCTGACTCCCGAAACGCCGAAATATACCCAGCACTCTCTGGATGGTTTGAAGCATAATTTTCCTGTGCCATTGACAACCCAGCAACTGCCACCTGCATTTCTACTAATAGTTGCTTTTTAAAGTTGCTTGATTTCTCAGATTGATAGGATAAAGCGAGCGCTGACATATAATGTCCAAAGAAATGGCCTCGAAAATTAATCGCATCACTTCGTTCCCAGCCTTGATATCCCTCGCTTGTTAATGGTTGCAGCCCTGCAACCTTATAGACTTCAAATAAGAACTTCTCAGATTTCAAGCTTAGTAAATACTGCACAAGAAGATCCTGAGCCCTTTTTACATATGAATCTGTGATTGTTATATGATTTGTTTGAATTGATTTCATCTAAATCCGCCTTTCAAACGATTCTCTATAAACTCATTTCCCCATTTTGCTAAGATGGAATCGTATTCACTTTTAGTAATAGGCAAAATCGTCCCGTGACGTTTTTTCAACTGACCAAATGAGTAATCCTCTTTCGTCGGCTTCGACCAACAAGCCCCTGTTGTATCACTAATATCAGTCGTAATAATCGGCAAATATCCACCACTCGTCGCGTATTGGTCGACAAGCAGCCCCCATTTCTCTTCACCGTTAAACTTGAAAAACTGAGGCCCTTCCACATCTTTACCAGTCAGTTCAAGTCCTAGGGATTGAAGAGTAGAAATAACCTTCCATTCTCCCATCAAACGGTCACTGGACTCAATCGTTATTTGCCCATCACCAGAAGCGCGATAATCGCCTCAGCATTACTCCACCCACCTCTGTGATAGATGCTAAGATCAGTTGCTAGCATATAAAAACGCTCTCCATCCTTACTACGAAACAAATACGGATCACGAACCCCACACTCACCAACGGTAGAATACAAGACTGGACGTTCATTATTTAGATCAGTCCAATGAAATCCATCTCGGCTCAACGCAAAATAAATCTGCTCCCCATCCTCCTTCTCCCCAATAAAATGGGCAAATAAATAACCATAGAAAGAATCTTCAACCTTCTGTTTATTCATCATAACCTCCAGAATATTTTTATGTGTTTGTTATTTGTAAACGGCTTCATTTAATTTTAAAGGCGTTTTCTCAAATTTTGTTATTTTTAGATACAAATTTAATTAAAAATGAGATATCAGCGGGCTGAATACACTCAAGACTCCCGCGGGATGCGTGGCCAAAGTGAGACCCCGCAGGACGCAGAGTGTATTCAGCCTGCGGGCTTTACAAGCAAGAATTTATACAAAAACAGATATTTCAAATGTTTATGCCTTATTTCGATAGTAACATATTTTCGAAGCGATAAAGCTCTTTTAGCTAACACCTTTTGTAAAATTTTTATATTTAAAAAGGTAATTTCAACAATATATAGAATTTTTAAAATACATATAACTTTAATGAAATGTCAAAAGGAGATGACCACAATGGCAACGACCAATTTACTGGATGAAATCGAAGCATTAGAAAAGGAAATTCACGAGAAGAAAATCAAATTAATGGAGATGAGGAAATCGGTACCTCGCCATGAGGTGACCAATTATTCATTCATAGATTCAATGGGACGCGAAGTACACTTGCTAGATTTATTCGGTGATAAGAATGAATTAATCGTCATTCAAAACATGGGGAAATCTTGCCCTTATTGCACCATGTGGGCTGATGGCTTTAATGGCGTATACCATCATATCATTGAAAAAGCAGCCTTTGTTGTCGCCACTCCTGACTCACCTGAAATCCAAGATGCCTTTGCTGCCGAACGTCAATGGCAATTCCCAATGGTCTCAACGGAAGGCACGACCTTCAAAGAAGACTTTGGCTTTGTAAAAGAAGGCTATCAATATCCAGGCGTCTCTACCTTCCAAAAAGATGAGGAAGATAATATCTATCATGTAGCAAACGCACCATTCGGACCTGGAGATGAATTCTGCTCCGTCTGGTACTTATTTGACCTACTTCCATCAGGACAAAAAGGCTACCATCCAAAAAGAAAAATCAACAAACACTCAGACTTCGATTTAACAAACAACATTGCGATTCAAGTCAATAACCACGAAGAAGCTGTTGAGTTCTATACAAACATCCTAGGCATGGAAAAGGTCTTCACCAATCATATAGAAACAAAGCTATCTATTGGTGGGAAAAACTTCTACGTCGAACAGAGTCACGATAACAAAATCTTTTTCGAACTAGCCGTTCAGGACTTTGCCGCTTCAAAAGAGCTGCTATTATCCAATGGCTGCAAAGTAACAACAGAACACAGTGAAAAAAGTGTCATGATGTCCGATCCATTTGGGTTGCATTTTCATCTTTTCCAAAGTGCTTAATACATAAAGGGAATGAAGGTAGCTGCTGCTTCTATTGTTTTGTTGGCATAACTACCTTCTCCTATTCATTCGCTAAGCTTTATCCTTTTGTTCTAAAAAGGCTGGCTTTCGTTCGTGCGGAAACTTATTAAACAATCCATTTCTTATCCATACTTCAGTGAGTTATCCTCATATATTATTTTACCTTCTTTATCAATATGAGCTTTTAAATTTTCATTAGTGATTGCTTCATAGTGTATAAAATCAAAGAAATACGGCAAAGGATATTCCTCGTTTAGTAGATCAGATAACCTATATATAGTCTCTGATGTAACACTCTTTCCTTTTATTGCAAGATCTATATCCGATCCTATTTTGTAATTTCCCATTGCTCTACTTCCAAAAATAATACCACATTCAATTTCGTCAAATTTCTGTAGAGCCATATTTATATACTGTAAGTCACTCCTAATTAGTCCAAACATATTATATTTCCTTTAATAATTTTTCATATAAATTTTTAAGTAAAGGTAGAAATTGTTCTTGTATTTCTTTCACTAACTTTTCTGCCAGTTCTTGATTATAAGTATGGCTTGTTAGATTTCGTTTAGTTAGCGCATCCATCCACAGGTGTCCTTCTTCAATTAACTCCACCTGAAAAGCTTGTTTTATGGACTCTCTAGGACTTTTTGACAGATAGCCCTCTGACTCTAAATAATCCTTAAGTACTTTCCAGGCTAATTCAAAGGTGGTCTCAAAGAATTGGATAATACCAGCTTTTTCAAGTTCATTGGATAAAGGGCCATTCGAGTATTTCTCTAGGAGCTTGAAAGACTTTTCAAAGTTCTCAAATCTTTGTTTCCAACGAATATCTTTCATTTCATCCATATCTTCACTCCTAATAAATTTTGTACTTGCAATGTCTGAACCTCTTACACTCCTATTATACATCAATCAATCATTCATACGAAACGGTACAGAAGCTACTACGATTCACTTTCCTACTCCTTCTAAGTTAAAAATAATAGATTTAATCACTAAAATTCGATAATATGAATATTGAGATAATTTTAACAAAGGAAGGAGATTTACCATGACACAAGAATTAGGTCATAGTTATTATAAAGAATTAATCGATTTACAAGATGTAGACGCGGTAGAATCTCAAATTAAGAGTTTACTTGATGTTCAGATTGAATCCGTTTCAGACCTGGAAAAATGGTTAGAAGATCAAAAGAATTTAATGATGAAAATCACGGAGGCGATGACTGGACACCAAGTTGACTTCTACCGTAATACAGAAGATGCCCAAATCAAGTCGACATATCTTCACGATCAACAGGTCATCCAACCATTATTAATGAAATATGAAGCAAAGCTGAATGAGAAATGCTTTGAGTCTCCTTATTTATCTCAATTAGATGAAAAACGTTACGGCTTAATGCGACGTGTACTCGAGTCTAAAGTGAAATTGTTCAGAGAAGAAAACATCCCGTTAATGGTAAAAGAACAAGAACTCAATACCAAATATAGTGAAATTATGGGCGGGGCAACCATTGAATGGGATGGAGAGGAAAAGCCTTTACCATTTATCATATCCCAACTCGATCATTTAGATCGCTCCGTGCGAGAAAAAGCTTATTACGCGATGATGTCAGCACATCGTCAAATTAAGCCTGATATGGATGCAATCATGGATGAGCTTGTACAACTACGCCATCAAATGGCTTTGAATGCAGGGTTTGAAAATTATCGTGATTATATGTTTGTCGTCAAAAATCGTGAGTATACTGTCCAAGATTGCTATGACTTTCATGAAAATGTAGAGAAACATATCATCCCGGCTTGGAATCGACTTGCAGAAGTATTTAAATCTAAGCTTGGAGTAGATACATATCGCCCTTGGGATAACACAGCTAAATTGATGAAAAAGCCACCATATCAAGAAGTGGCGGATCTTATGGATGGCGTCTCTGATATGTTAGGTAAGACTGATCCATACTTTGCAGAACGTTTCGATTACATGAGAGAGAATGGGTTACTTGATTTAGGTGATCGAAAAGGAAAAAGTCCAGGTGGTTTCTGTATCTCCCTACCTGTTTCAGGAGAGACCTTTGTATTTGCGAACTTTAGTCCATCCTTCTTCTCTCTAATCGCATTAATTCATGAAATGGGACATGCAGTAAATGGGTATCTCGAGTTTTCCGAGCACGGTCCTATTGAAGATTACCAACACCGAATGGAAGTTGCAGAACTGTATTCTCATGGGATGGAATTGCTTTTATTAGATAAGCTAGATCGTTTTTATCCAGATGAGGAAGATTTTAAGAGCGCACAGCGTGAAGAGCTTAGACGCGCATTCACCATGCTATACGGTCCATTATCAGGAGATCTCTTCCAGCATTGGATGTATACAAATCCTAACCACACGGCAAAAGAGCGTGATGAGAAATACTTTGAAATCTCAAAGCGTTATGGCTTAAACCCTGTTGATACTTCTGGACTTGAGGAGGAAATTGGAATGAGCTGGGCTGGCACCCTTCATTATTTCCAAGTTCCATTCTATAATATTGAATACTCCATCTCGATGCTTGGTGCGCTTCAATTACTTGAGAACTATCAGAAAGACCCAGAGCAAGCAGTCGAATCCTTTAAAAAAGGAGCAAGTGCCGACTATAACCAATCCATCGCAGATATTTATGAAGAAACTGGAGTCAGCTTCGATTTCTCAGAACCAGCCGTCAAGCGCATGGGTGAATTCCTAGAAAAAGTCATCGGCCACATTGGGGACGGTTCTTAATTTGCCTATTTAGAAATTTTGCATGCAAAAAGGCACAACTAGTTGTGCCTTTTGTTTTCTTAATTCTTCACTTCAAGTAACGTTAATGAGTAGTCTCCTACTTGCCCTTTTTCATATAAATTCGTCATTGAAGTAGAATATTCCCTAATCGTTCCCCTAAACGATAAATCTCTCTCAGGCACTTTCACATCGAATGTCCCTTGATACAGTAACGTCGCAATATCATGATACTCCTCACTTGTGACTTCAAAACCAACAGATATTTCATAGGAATTATTTACTTTTCTTTCTTCAAAACGTTTCACTTTAATCAAAGTATGATTTAATATTATTTCTTTTACCATCGAATCGTCTCCATTTATTTCATTTATTTAAGGCTATTCTCTAACTGGTTATTGTTTATTGTTGATTTAACTGACTAAAGAATACAGTGCGTTTAAGTGTAACGTCTGTCCATCAACCTATCATTACGCTTATACAGTACCAGCGTTTACCTTATAAATCAAATACGAAAAGAGACGATTACATTATTAAACATAATCGTCTCCTGTTTTTTCACCAATATTGTTCTACTTTACCAGCATTCAATCATTTAACTTTATCAAAAATAGCAGCCGAATCCTTAAATTCTTGCTTTCTCTCACTTGTGAAATGGTTCACCGTAAAGTTTTTTTTATTTTTGTCTTAATTCTTATTTTCAAGCAACGCAACAAGGAATGCAAGAACAAGTCCTTGCCCCCATCCTTGTACTCTTTTCTTAGGAACCAGTTTGTAATCTTCAGCAGTATACATTACTGCCGTACCAGAAGAAACATTTCGAACGGAACCGTCTTCATCAATGTTTGATAGAATCCCCTCATATGCTTTTGCAATATATTTCTGATGCAATGGATGTCCGTTTACTGTCAATGCAGCTGCAATGCCTGCTGTAGCCGAGGTTTCAAGGTATGAGGTTTCATCGTCTAAGATGGTATGCCACATATGATCCGAAGACTGTAATCTAACAAGTGCACTCAATTGGTCTCTTAAAGCATCACCAATCTGCATCCACATAGGCATAAATGGGTTAAGCATTCTGAATGCCTTTGCCATCGTATAGGCTGCCCATGCATTTGCCCTTGCCCAGTAAATTCCAGACAAATTATCCTTTCTCGTATTATCCCATGCGTGATAGAACAAATTGGTCTTATTGTCCTGCAAGTACTCCTCATGCCAATAGAACTGCTTCAATGCATCATCGATATATTCCTTATTATCAAGCTTAAATCCGATACGAAGCAGGAAGTAAGCTGCCATGAACAATGTATCCGCCCATGCCTGTTCCGGAAAATCATTCTTCGATGAAACCGTATGCTGCAACACCCCATCCTCGAAACGGATCGCATCCTTTTGAAGATACTCAGCCTTCATCACTGCAAGATCAAGGTATTTGGAATCTCCTGTAGCTTCATGCAGTGTCAGCAATGTATGCCCCATAGCACAAGCATTCACCATCATTGGTGGAAGCCCTATTTCAAGATATTCGTCTACCCATTTGACCAAGAAGTCAATATATTCCTGATTTCCGGTTACTTCCCAGGCTTTCCCGATACCATAAAAAGCCACCCCACATGACCAGCCCCATGTAAAATCCATATTCATTGTTCTTCGAACTACGCGGTCAATCATTTCCTTTACTTCGTTTTCATCGTATTCAAACCTTTGCATTTCCATCTTCCTCTCTATATATTTTTTATGTAACCGTTTGATTTCCAATTCTTACTTTACCATAGACTCTATGAATGTTGACTATCCTATTTTACTAGTTTAAGAAGCACTAGCTTGTTCATTCCTATCTATCGTCATCTGACGCCATTTCCCTTGGCGCCATCTCCAAAGCATGAGTATCCCTCTTAACCATTCATCAACCATAAACGCAATCCAAATTCCAACAAGTCCGAATTCAAAATGTATCCCAAGGATATAAGCCAACGGAACACTAACTCCCCACATCGAGAGAATTCCTATGAAAACAGGAAAGTTCACATCTCCCGCTGCGCGTAAAGAAGCGATAACGATCGCATTAAAAGAACGACCTGGTTCAACTAAGGCTGTTAATAAAAGAAGGATACTCCCTGTTGCAATGATCTTTTCATTGTCAGTAAAAAGAGTTAAAATCGGCTTACTAAATAGGTAAAGAATGAGTCCAACTACACTTGTTATCCCTATCGCAATTAAGAGACTATGAACACATCGCTTATATGCAGCATCAAATTGCTTCGCACCGATTTGATGTCCAATGATAATTTGATTACCTTGACCAATTGCGATTGAAAAAAGCAGCACAAACATCCCAATATTCTGAGCATAAACCTTCGTCGTTATTGCCTCCGTACCAAGCATCACAATAAAGGAAGTGATGACAAGCTGTGACCCATTAAAGGAAAGGTGCTCCCCCGCTGAAGGAATTCCAATTTCAAGTATTCTTTTCATCTCTATATGTGGGAATCTCTTAAATACATACGAGAAAGGTAGTGTAGGTCTAATTCTTTTATATAAAATAATTACGATGATGGCTAATCCAATGAATCTACTAAGTATAGTGGAAATCGCTACTCCTGCTACACCAAGCACCGGAAGGCCAAACATTCCAAAGATAAAAAGATAATTACCAATGATATTGATTCCATTCATGGCAAGTGTGACGTACATAGCATCTCTCGTGAACCGATAACTACGTAGAATGGCTCCCATTGTCATAATACCTGATTGTAGAAATATACAACCACCAACGATCTGCAAATAGAGTGTTGCTTCTGAATTAAGATTGCTAGATACACCCATGATAGAAATAAGGTCCGAAGCAAAAAAGACAAGGGCCACCCCAATCACAAGGCCAACTAGTATATTTGAAACGATGGAAACTACTGCTATTTGACTTGCTTCTTTGAATGAATTTGCCCCAAGACTCCTAGAAACAAGTACACTCGTACCAGTAGCTATAAAGCCAAACAACACACCCATTAGCATTAGTATTTGATTTGAAACACCTACTGCGGCAACAGCATCATCTGAATACTTACTAAGCATAAGTGTATCAGCGTTACCCATCAGTAAATGTAACATCGTTTCAATAAAAATCGGCCATGTGATTGCAAAGAGAGTGAGCTTTTGAACTGAATTTCCTCTCGTCTTCATGTTGATCTCAACCTTCTTTTGACAATGATTTTTTTGTAATTCCTCTCATGACTTGTTTCATCTTTCACTGATTCCTATCATTTTTCTGTACCAGGCTTCGTACATGTTCAATTCGTGAATCCAGCATGATGGAACATACATAGAGTATGAGGCTTGTGGAAAACGCTCATACCACTTCTTTTCCCCCCCAGATTTGAAGGGTCTTTTACAAAGTCCACGGAGCGTTCAATAACTTTGTAGTCCGAATATGATGCTCTTTAAAAGTTCGTAACACCTGTATCCCTCCATCAAAATATGAACTTCATAGCTATCTCATTGTTTATTTGATAGTATAGATAGTAACATATGGTCACCTTTTTCCGAATGCAAAAAAACGCAAATAACTTGTAAAAATCGAGCTTTTTATCACACGAAAACGGAAGGGGAAATACCGTTTTGGAAATTCGTAAATATAATCAGAATCACCTTGGGGTTCATATTCATTTTGCTCTCGATAAAGTAACTTATCCTGGCTGGGAAGATATTCGCAATCTGGTGAATGTACATAGTTTGTATTGGATTCATGAGGGTGAAGGGACATTCTTAACAAATAAGGAGCATAAGGTACAGGCTGGTATGATGGCTTATTTAAAACCTGGTCTAGAAATGTCCATGCGCTCAGAACCACACGCTCCACTCCGTATGACCATGATCCTCTTCGATTGTGCAGAGCTAGTATATGATGCAGTGTGGAAAGATATCATTCCCATCGATAAACTAAGGCTGCCCTTTCTAAGTCAATACACTCTCAAACAGTCGGAGGAATTTGGACAGTTATGCAGGAAGATACATCAAGAGTTGGCACCGGGGATCACCGGTGGGGCTACCTTGTCTCAAGCAAAATTACAGATTCTTCTACACAAGCTTCATCAAATTGAGGAACCTGATTGGAGCATCACCGATTCAGGTGTACTCTCCGCCTTTGAGCAGGTGAAAAAGCGTCTAGAAAATGGATATAGGGAAAATCCACGAATTGAATTATTGGCTGAGGAATACAGCATTTCACCATCATACCTTCGTAAGCTGTTCATCAAATATACTGGAATGGGCCCAAAAGAATATCTTATTCATTTACGTAACGAGCAGGCATGCCGCTATCTCATCTTTACTGATTACCCGATCAAAGAAATCGCCAAACTATGTGGATTTTACGAAGAATATCACTTCAGCAAAATGTTCAAAAAAGTAAACGGCGTATCACCTAGCACCTACCGAAACAGGAAGCATGGGGAAGCATGGGGACGGTTCTTAATTTGCCAATTTAGAAGTTTTGCACGCAAAAAAGCACAACTAGTGAAATTTGATCTAGTTGTGCCTTTTGCTTTGAACAAACAATTTCTCTATTATATAAACGTCATTAACGTTCCACCAATAGCCCCTGTGACAACAATAACCCAAGGTGGTAACTTCCAATAAACCAGCATGCTAAACAATATAGCCGCAAAGGCAAAGTCAATTGGCGCTAAGATAGAACTGGTCCAAATCGGCTGATAAAATGCAGATATCAAGATTCCTACTACTGCTGCATTAACTCCCATGAGGGCACCCTTGACCTTAGGATTTGTACGTAGAGTATCCCAGAAAGGCAGTGTTCCTAGAATTAATAAAAATGCTGGTAAGAAGATCGCAACCGTTGCTAACAGGCCACCTGCCCATCCATTCATTACGGCACCTAAGTATGCTGCAAAAGTAAATAACGGACCTGGCACAGCTTGTGCTGCTCCATACCCAGCAAGAAATGCTTCCTCGCTTAGCCATCCAGTCGGTACAAATTCTCGTTCAAGCAATGGTAAGACGACGTGTCCCCCTCCAAATACAAGTGATCCAGAACGATAGAAACTATCAAACATGGCAATCCAATGGATAGAAGTCACTTCTCTTAAGATTGGAAGAAGAATAAGTAAGCCAAAAAACAACACTAAACATCCTGTCGCAAAACCACGGCTGATTGGAAAACGAACTCGATCACCCGCTTCCTCTTTCTGCTGTCTATAAATCAAAAAACCTATGACTGCTGATAAGAGAATAATTCCTACTTGAGTAAAGGCTGTTTGCCACAATAATGTAACCACTAATGCCAACAATGCGATTGCTTTTCTTTTTAAATCAGGCGTTAATTTCTGGGCCATACCTAGAATCGCATGTGCCACAACGGCAACTGCAACTATTTTTAACCCATGAATCCAACCAGCGTCACTGACATCTAATCCTTGAAGAATCAATGCAAAAATAATTAATGCAAGCACAGAAGGGATGGTGAAGCCTAGAAATGAGACAATCCCTCCCAATACGCCCGCACGCATCACACCAATACCTATACCAACTTGACTACTTGCTGGTCCTGGTAAGAATTGTGACAAAGCGACTAAGTCAGCATAACTTTTTTCATCCATCCATTTCCTTCTCCGAACATATTCATCATGAAAATACCCCAAATGAGCAATCGGTCCACCAAATGAGGTGAAGCCTAATCTTGTCGATACCATTAAAATTTCTAGTAATGATTTAAATAAATTTCTTTCTTTCACCTTTGTTTTTTCCACTTATAATCTCCTTCCAACATACAAGGTTGTTTGTTAATCTTTAATTTCCTTGAACAATTCATACGCCTTTTTTCTTGCCTCAATAAGAACACGATTTCCTTTTTCTGTGGCCCGATAATACTTTCTTATTTTTCCTTCTACATTCTTTTCTTCCTTCGATAGAAGTCCATCGCTTTCCATTGAATGAAGAATTGGATACAAGGTACCTGAACTAATGTTATATCCATGTTCTCTCAGTTCCTCCAACATCCACAGACCAAATATCGGATGCTCCTTAGCATGGTGTAAAATATGGATTTGTATAAAACCTAGAAAAAGCTTTCGCAATACTTTCTCTTCCAAAAAACGACCTCCCGTTTTCGAAACACAATATCGGCTTCCTACACAGAATGGTAACATAGACAAAAATCTGCTTACAACCCTATTTACAATATCTTTACAAAAGTCTTTGTTAAAGAATCATGTGAGGATTTCAATAATTAGAAGGAAAAAGGAAGATAGAACGGGAACTATTGATATACCGGATTTAATAAAGGAGAGAAGGCTATGAGTAAATCGTTTATTGAACAAGTACATTATATTAGAATTCCTGTAAAAGATTTAGAACTATCTGCACAATGGTATAGAGATGTATTAGGGCTACAGTTACTAAACCATACTAAGGAACTTGCCATTCTAAAAGTAAATGAGGGACCTTTCTTACTTATCTTAATTCCTACCAAAGATGAAACATTTGCACACTTTACAATTGATCATGAACAAGAATTCAGCATTGGCTTTACAAGTCCAGAATTATCTAAATTTCATCAACACTTAGTTGATAATCAAGTTAAGGTCGAGGAGATAAAAGAAGATCATGGTCATGCCTTTTTCCACTTTTATGACCCAAATGGTAATAAGCTTCAAGTACACTGGTAAGATGATCATGAATAAGTTACCTTATTTCATTAACGGGATGCTTTAACGGAATAATAACGGGAACGTCCAAATCAGACGTTCCCCCATTTTTATGTATGTATCAAGTTCCTCAGAAAGCCTTCCAGAAACTTTATGTATCAATTACACAACTCTTCATTTCACAGCTCTACTTAAATCTCAATCTGCTTAATGATTCTCGCTGGGTTCCCCCCAACCACGACATTATCCGGTACATCCTTTGTCACGACTGCCCCAGATGCGATGACAACATTATCTCCAACCGTTACACCCGGGTTGATGATGGCAGATCCTCCAATCCATACATTGTTTCCAAATGTAATTGGTTTAGCAAATTCTCTCCCTGAATTCCGTTCCGTAGGGTCTAGTGGATGTGTGGCTGTATAGATCTGAACGCCAGGAGCAAGCATACAATTATCACCAAATCTCACTTCACACACATCCAAAATCGTACAATCGAAGTTAGCAAAAAAATTCTCTCCTACATAGGTGTTGTAACCATAATCAAATCGAATATTAGGCTCCATATAGACATTTTCTCCTGTTGAACCTAATAATTCCTTTAATAATTCCGTTCGCTTTTCACCTTCAGTTTCTAGCGTTTGATTAAATAACCTGACCAAGCGTCTTGCTTCCTCACATTCCTTCAATAAAACCGGATCAGCAGGATCATACAGTTCCCCCGCTAACATTTTCTCTTTTTCTGTTTTCATAATTAATGACCTACTTTCTTTAATAGCTATTCTTTCAAGTAGACACATATCTATTTCTATTTTAACTCACTAAGTTTTTCATTAATACGGCGTTTTTTATATAGCATTTTCCCCGTTTCTCCAATATCATGAATCATTGATTTATTAATGAAAGAACCGAAAATCATACCCGCAATTGGAATCATTTGAAATAGCTTTTTCCAGCCAAAGTTGTCTCTGTATGTCATGATGACCTCTCTCCAGCCCTTAACCTGTGATAGGGTCTCATCCCTCATTTCCATCTCTGGATCTGAATAGGCGGACAGCTCCTTTAACACAGCTTGTTTACCAACAATATCTGAAGAAGCAAATTGGAGACATTTAACGATGAAAATTCGCTCCTTTTTATCATTAGGATCATACCCATATGTCACGGCAATTTCCTGAAGTGTTTTAAGAGATATACCAAGCAGTAATGGAATATCAATCGACAATGTGAAGATGCCACCTATTCCAGTTGTGGCTCCTTGTGTCATTGCGATGTTTTTTCGCGAATGGATAAGTTCATCACTGATTTCATCCATCATCTGTATCGATAACTCCGAAATGGTTTCTAATGAGACATCCTCATCTCCTGTTTTCCGAACATACCTTTTTAAAATCTCCTTCTCATTTGATAAATAACGTCCACCCGTTTGTAAATAACTACCCACTTCATCTAGCGCTTGTCCGATTTTTTTGTGAATGAACTGTGGCGTCAGGCGGTCAAGGAGTTTAAAAGGGAGACGCCCAAGCTTCTCCCAACCATAGGCCCTTCTGCTCTTCCTCCCACATTTGAATTGCATCTAATTCTTTTAGTAACGCTTCTTTCGTTTCGATTCTCACCACACGTTCCTACTCTCCTTTTCCTCTTATACGAAATAACCTGATAAGCTTATTCACAAACTTCTGAAATTCAGCCTGCCCTGGTTGCGTTTGATAATACCATTTCCTCACCTTTTCAATGAGCCACATCGGTATTTCTTTCCCGTCAATTAAATCATAGTACTCTTCATAGCCTTTTTTTAAATACGTCCAACGATGGTCCGTCCCTTCTTTTAGGTACTCTGACACATCAAGAAGCACGTATTGACGACATAACTGTTAGCTACTCCCCTTTGGAGTATATGAACTTATTTATTAATCATACTATGATTCTAGTCTATGCGCAATGTATTAGCTTATGTCACTAAATGGTAAGGAGCAACTATTTATGTGTCCATTGTAATAATGACTTTTCCCTGCGCATGGCCTTCCTCAAAATAGCGCATTGCTTCAGGAATCTCATTCAGCGAATAGCTTCTATCAACCACGGTCTTGACTTTTCCTTCTTCAATAAGACTTTTCATAAACTCTAAATCTCTCTGATTTGCCTTCTGCATAAAGGTGATAAATTTCTTTTTTCCAAAGATGGAGACCAAGGGACCCATAAACAAGATTTGATAAAATTGACTCGTTTCTCCACCTACATGAATGAACACACCATTCTTTTTTAATTTTCTCTTATAAGTAAAAATCGATTGCGCCCCGTTCACTCCAAAAATCACATCAAAGGCCTCACCATCATTCACAAAATCCTCTTTTTGATAATCAATCACACGGTCAGCTCCAAGGGATTTCACAAGGTCTACATTCCGACTACTTACCACCGCCGTCACATGAGCCCCCATTGCCTTTGCAAGTTGAACGGCAAACGTTCCTACGCCACCTGAACCTCCATGGATCAGGATTTGCTGTCCTGCCCTCACCTTCCCCACATTCCTTATCGCTTGAAGCGCGGTAATAGCTGCCATCGGAACACCAGCTGCTTCTGTAAACAATAGATTACTAGGCATGATGGCCAATGCGGTCTCATCGACAACAACATACTCTGCGAATGCTCCCCACCCGCTGCTAGATAAGTCTCCGTACACCTTATCTCCAACCCGAAATTTTGTAACATTTATACCAACAGCCTCCACAACTCCCGCCATATCCCCTCCAGGAATACGATACTTCGGCTTCCTAAGTCCAAATGCTAACCGAACCGGAAACGGTTGACCTGTTAAAAGGGCAATATTTCCATAATTAATCGAAGATGCATGTACTTTTACCAGGACTTGATTTGCTTCAGGTCTAGGTTTAGCTACCTCGTCAAGTTTAAGCGTATCTGGTGTTCCATATTTTTCAGAAATAAGCGCCTTCATTCTCCATCCTCCTACAATTGCTTTTTTTTCATTGTAATTGGAGTATCCTGTTACTGCATTGACTTAAGGTAAGAGAAACACTCATTATTGCATTCGCTTTTTGATTCTGCTTAATGACTCAGCTGTGATCCCAAGATAGCTTGCTAATTGATGCTGAGGTACACGTTTGAGAAGCTCTGGCCGATTCTGTATGATTTGTTTATAGCGCTCTTCTGGAGAAGAACGAACAAATGCCGCATACTCATTTTGCACTTGAATCAAATAAGTCTCCATCATTCGGCGTGTCATCTGCTCAAGCTCTGAATATTGCTGATACATCCCTTGCTCAGACTCAAGATCGGCAACAACCAACACACAATCCTCTAAGCAATGTAATGTGTACTTCGTTTCTTGGTTAACATCTTCAACATTAAATAACATAATCGCTTGTTCTTCAGTAAAAAAATTCGTTGTAACCTCTTTCCCATCATCCCCTACTTGATATTTCCTGACACACCCCTTCAATACAAAATAACAATTCGAAGTAGGAATATCTCCCTGTTTAATCAAATAAGTTCCCTTTGGAAACTCTCTTATCACTAGTTCTTCTGTAATCGCCTGTTGCTCCTCCTCACTTAACGCTGTATATTTCCCCATATATTTCTTCAGAATTTCTTTCATCGCAAGACTCCTTTTCATCCTAAATCAATAGGTAGCTTTTTGATTGGAACGAAAACATGATAAGCGGAATCAAGGTTGTGAATGTCCTCAAACACTTGAACAAGCTCAATCTCAGCATCCTCTGCTTCCTGTCTAGAAATTATCAAAAATCGGGCAAAATCATGAATCAAGACATCTCCAATATCAAGCAAATCACCAGTGTATGTAAATTTAGCACAAAATAGCGGTCCTAGCTTGACGGTGAAAAAATTAGGTAACTCAACCTTAATTGAATACGGGACACCGACAAGAGCCTTGAATTTAGTAGAGTTTGGTTGACAGTTTGAATAAATCACATAACAAGGACTACTTATTGCTTCATCAACACTTTCTACCAACATGTTTGAATGAGCCCGAATCTTTTCTTTATAATCAGAGGTTGCTATATCAACCTCAAATACAATGCCGCTTAATTGAATAGAATGAAAGTCTGTTAGGGTAAAATCCGTCACAATATCTCCATTGATGTTTTTAATTGGACGTTTGATAACTGGAGGAATATCAGATACAGTGATCATCTCTCCATTCTTCCTTAGAGAGTTTGGAGAAAGACCATATTGTTTTTTAAAGGCACGGGAGTAAGACGAAGGAGTTCCAAAGTTCAGTTGTAAGGCAATATCAGTTAACGACAGATCATTTATCCGAATCAATTCTACAGATTTATTCAATCTTCTAGCTAGTATATATTGATTCAAGGAACTGCCCATGATTGCGGAAAAAAGTCTATGAAAATAATACTTTGACATATGAAAAGTGTTCGAAACTGAACCTAGTGATAACGGTTGATTCAGATTCTCTTCAATATATAGTAAAGCTTCTTCAACCACTTCATAATGTTCCATCACATCACCTAGTTTCCACATTTTTCAAGACAACTTACACCCCTAATGTACTATATGAAAATGAATACGTAAATAGTTCAATTTGGGATTTCCGATTTACAGCAAGATTGGGAAAGTGGAACGAAGTTGTGCGTGTTAATTTGTAAGTATAAATAAAACGCGATATGGAGGAAAATCAAATGATTGAACATAAGAAAGGAACAGGAGAGAATCTCATCCGTTGGACAGGAGTATTCGCCATATTAGCAGGGATTTTCTACATCGTCATTCAATTTATCCACCCAGCTGATCAGCTATCTTCTGTTAACACCAATAGATGGCTTGCAGTCGCTGCGCTGACCATGGCGATGTCTCTTTTCAGTTTCGTCGGAATTCTAGGAATCTACATTAGGCAAGTGAAGGAAACTAACTGGCTTGGTCTGATTGGATTTGTCACCTTTAGTCTGTTCTGGCTCATTTCAATGACTTTTAGTTTCATTGAAGCCTTTGTTTTACCCTTACTTATAAACGATGCTCCACAATTTGTAGAGGGTATAGTGGGAATCTTTGGTGGAGTGAAAAGCGAGGTAGCACTTGGCATTTTCCCAGCACTAGCACCATTAGCAGGAGCATTATACATGGTTGGTGGACTGTTATTTGGAATCGCAACATTTCGTGCTAAAGTCTTCCCACCTTTAGCCGGGATTCTACTAGCATTTTCAGCTGTTATCACACTTGCCGCCGCAGTTATTCCCCATCCATTTGACCGGATCTTGGCGATACCGATGGGGATTTCTCTGATTTGGTTGGGTGGTGGTCTTTTTATTAAACATAAAACGACATAACTAACAGCCACCAGAATCAACCTGGTGGCTTTCTACAAAGTACTTTATTCAAGCAAATCCTCTGAATTCACCTTAGAAACAAACCCTAATTCCCTCCAAGCATTTTCTGTAGACCATGGCTTCTGTGGGTTATCAGAGACACCATAATATGTCCCATATTTAACAGTCGATTGAAGGGCTAAATCAAATAGTTGAACCGTATCTTCACGAGATAATAAGGTGTGATGTAATCGTTCTTTTTCTTTAAGTGCCTGCTTTTCATCTTCCGGAACACTGCCAATTCGTAGGTTAATCACGGAAAGATTATTTGCTTCATCATGTGCCATAATATGAGCAATGTTTTCAGACGCCAGCTTCAACACCCCGTATAGTCCTTTTGAATACGGATAATCGTTTATCGTGATTTCCCTCCCTAATTTAGATCTTCCCTCTTGCTCATAATAATCCGTTGTATGATTACTACTCGCAAAGACAACCCTAGGAATACCCAAGTCAATCGCAGCTCTCAACATATAAAAGGATGAACTAAAATGAATGTCGGTCATTTGCTTGAAATGGTCGACTTCTTTCAAATCTTCATCAATATGAATCGTTAACAAATTGAGTAATACATCAGAATCTTTCGGTATCGCTCCTAGTAATTCCTCATAATTCGTTGCATCCACTTTTTTAAATTTCGTTGCGTATTTCGGTTCCATTTTATCTAAAACAATGATGTCATACTTGTCACTTAATCCCTCTGTTAGGATCGTCCCAATGGTCCCTGCTCCACCAACAATTGTAATCTTCTTCATTTTCAGCCTCCGTCAATACAATAGTTAGAGTTAGGTTCCTTCCTTTTTTTAGAAAATATACATTGGCTTGATTTCAGTCAACTACTCCTGGCTTGAAAAATAAACGAAGAAATTTCCCTTATTTGATAAAAATCATAAAAAATAACTTATATAGCGGAAGAAATTCCTCCTATTTGCTCAAAACAAGCAAAAACAGCTACTATTTCTTTGTATAAGCGGAAATACCTCCCTTATTTTCTCCAAAATGAACCTCATTTTTCATATAACGGTAAAATCTCCTCTTAATCCTTCCGGCTCCAGCTCCAGCGCCACCTCCAGTTCCTCCCACTAGCTTGTCCACCCACCGCAGTGCCAAAGGAGGATAAATCTCCTTTGGCACTGCGGTCACCTCTACTACTTACCAAATCACTAACGCAACAATCGTTGAGATAACTAACCCCAACAGCACGGGTTTGAAGTTTTTCCGAACGAGTTCCATCACAGGTACACCACATAATCCTGCAACTGCTACTAGGGATGACCAAGCAATGATCGTACCTCCACCAGTCCAGATCGAGCCCATCTGTCCGATCGCAGCAAGGGTCGATGGATCAACTGAATTCGAGGCTAGTGCCCCAGATAGCGCACCTGTTAACGGTAATCCTGAAAAACCAGATCCATCCAAACCTGTAATAATTCCGATGATTAAAATACCAAAAGCTGATAATACGATATTTTCCGGGATGACTGTCTGACCAGCCTGCACCAACTCAAAAAGGAAGGCTGGAGGTTCTGAGTTAGCTAAAGATAGGATACTTGCCGAAAAGTCCCCACTTCCTAAGAAGAAGAAGCCAGCTATTGGAATGACCGGTCCCATTGCTTTAAAGGCAAACACAAACCCATCTGTGATATGTTCACTAATCCGTTCAAGAGCTCCACTTTTTTCTTTTGTTAGTGTAGCGAATGCGAGTAAAAGAACAGCCACTCCACCAATAAATGCAGCACCATCCCCTCCTTCAAATCCACCCATTCGTCCACCACTTAGCTTTGTGTAAATCATGAAAATCATGACTGCAAGCATGGATAGAGGCACCAAAATCGCAAATACTTTCCCTTTTGAGCCTGGTCGCACATGTTTCGGCTGATCCCCTTCATCCTGCTTACTTTGTAAAACAGTTAATTCCTTATCAATATTAGCATCATTCGGTTGACGCATTTCTTTTCTAAATTGGAAGTACACAAATACAATGGCGGTGATCCCAGTGATAAGAGATAAAACCAATGCCTTCTGAGCAATAAGTGATTGATCAATTCCTGCTGCTGTTGCACTTAACCCTGGGGCTACTTGGATAACATAGTCAGAAGAAAGTGCCATTCCTTGACCTGCAAGTGCAACGGCCATTGCCGCAGCCATAACAGGTAAACCAGCTCTTACAGCTGCTGGTACAAGTAAGGCACAAATGAGAGGAACTGCTGGAGTAGGCCAGAAAAAGAGCGAAATCGCATACGTGACGATAATCAGTGTGAAATAGGCAATATGACCATTCTTCATCACCTTTTTCAAAGGAGAAATCATCTGTTTATCCGCACCCAAATCCTTCAATGAATGCAGCAAGGCCACCATAAACGTGATGATTAGGAAAATACTAAACAATTCTTTTGCAGCCGTTAAATTCGCGTTAAAAACAGAAGTAAATCCACCTACAAGACTTCCTTTATACACCCAAGCCACAAGAAACGTCCCTAATAAAGTCGGTAATACAACACCCTTCCTGAAAATCATTGTAACTATAACAACCAACGTGACAAACAAATATAACCAATGTGCCATCGTTAATTCCATCATATACTCCCCCTATTCACCAAAATACGAGACTATTATGGTTGAATATATCCTATGCACATTCGCCTAAGTAGTGATAAAAAAATGGGTGGGCTATGGAATCAAATTTGTAAAAATGCTGGCACATGATTAGCAACATTCCTCTAGTGAGTATTGTAAAAGTAGAACATGGTACTGAAGTCTACTCTTTTCTATTTTCTTGTTAGACCTTACTTCTAGTACATTCATTTATTCTCAGCCTTTTTATAAGCAAGCTTTCCTCGACAATATGTCATAAAAACATCTAACTTTTCATCAAGAATTACGATATCCGCATCTTTCCCTTTCGAAATGCTTCCCTTCCGTTCGAATATATTTAATTGTTTGGCTGGGTTAACAGAAGCCATTTTAATAACATCTTCAAGTGAACATCCCGTATAATCAATGATATTTTTCACAGCATTTCCAAATTTAAGGATACTCCCAGCGAGTGTACCATCACTAAGTATTGCTTTATTATCTTGTACTAAAACGTCCTGTCCACCTAGATCATACTGACCATTTGCTAAGCACTTAGCTCGCATAGAGTCTGTAATCAAAATGACTCTTTCACTTCCTATTTGCATATAAGCAAGCTTGACCATTTCTTGTCGCACATGGATTCCATCAGTAATTATTTCAACTTTTAATTCATCACTTAAAAATGCTGCACCAACAACACCAGGTTCACGATGGTGTAAACCTCTCATTTGATTATATAAATGTGTGACATGACTTGCTCCAGCCTCTATTGCTTCATTTACCACTTGATATGTGGCATCTGAATGACCAATAGAGGCAATGATACCATTTTCTTTTAAATAACGAACCATCTTTAGTCCACCCTTCGTCTCAGGTGCCAAAGTGACTAATTTAATGGTTTCCTTCGACAAGGTTTTCCATTTTTTCAAAACATCTAGATTAGGTTCAACAATATACTCTAATGGCTGTGCACCTGCTCTTTTTGCATTTATAAATGGACCTTCAAGATGAATCCCAAGTATTTCTGCTTTCCCTGGCACTTGCTGCCGTTCTATATAATTCCCCACATTTTCAAGAGCCTTTTCAATTGTTATATTACTCTGGGTCATCGTAGTCGCTAAAAAACTAGTAGTGCCTTCTCCTGGTAGTATTCCCGTCATTATATCAAGTGCTTCCTGTGTTCCATCCATCACATCCGCACCATTAACACCATGAATATGAACATCAACAAATCCAGGAATCGCCTTACATTTTGGGGGAATCTCAATAACTTCAAATTGATCCTCTTGTTGTAAATCTTCCAGCACTCCAAAGCTAATTATTTTCTGATCATGTATGATTAAAAACCCATTTTCTAAAATCAATTCTTCAGAATATACTTCCATTCCCTTAAGCAAAATAGGTTTTTTATGTAGATTCATTGAAATCCCATCCTTCCGAACCGATAGAAATCTATCTTAATCTTCCCGTTATTAGCCTTTTTAAAGTTCTTATATATTAGCAACAATACTACAAGATTTATAAAAAAGGTATTTCGAAAAACTCCCTAGATCAACGCACCCCACTAAGCTAAATAAAAAAAGCTATTCCACTTTTAGAATAGCCCTCGAAATTATAAAAACTGTATATAACTTATTTACTTCTAGAAACTTTTGGATGGTGTTTGAAGTAGATAAAGACCTTCGTTATTACAATTGCCAAAATTAAAATGACCAGATAATTGAGGAAGAGATAGAAGTAATTCATACCATTATCTAGCTTGATTAAATCCCATGCATTCAAGACAGGCTTGAATAAGAAAGAGAAAAAAGCACTCGTTATTACACCATAAAGGAATACATTCTTATTGTTATTGATACACCATTGATATACCAACATGAAGGTGACAGGGACAAGTGAAGCATCCAAGGCAAAGTTAACTGGCATAACAGGTATCACCTGAAACGGATAATATACGTACCCAGTCCTCATAGCTATAGCATCCGAATAAGTAAACCAAGTATGGATATTAAATCCATAAAATCCAATTTGAAAAGCCCTTGTTCTATCGATTTTAAAATAAATGATAACAAGAGGCACAACCAGCATCAAAAAAATGACCCAGAATGGACCAGTATTAAAATGAGAGAAGTCCTTCCAATACTCCAACCACATAGAAACAACCTTCTCTTGTAAATCCAGTATCTCATTTAATCGCTTTCCTTGCTCCTTGGTCATCATATCTATCCACTCCAGCAATTTCTTTTATGCTAGTATTTGTTAAAAGTAATTTCTTTAAACACTTGTCTCCACTAAAAAAATAACCTCTCAGTTGCTGTTAGTGAGTAGACATACACCCATTTATCATATCGTTGAACGCAAAAAAGCGACGGTACTTAATTGGCAAACATTAGGGAGGAATATAATTGGATCGTTTACATGAATTTGACAAGATTCTATACGGTAGAAAAGAGAATACCGATTCTTTAATTAATTATTGGACAGACTATTCAAACACTTCTACATGGCAGTTTTGGGTTTTAATTGCTATTCTTTTAGTCCCATTGGTTATTCTATATTTCAAAATTGACCGAAGTAAAGTATTTCTAATTGGTTTTTATGGTTATAGCGTTCATGTTTTTTTTACATTTCTCGATATTTACGGTATAAATAGAGGGTATTGGCATTATCCTTATCAGGTTATCCCTGCACTGCCAAGCGTCTCAATTGACGCCTCCTTGGTCCCTGTGGCTTTCATGCTAATTTACCAATGGACATTAAATAATCATAAAAATTATTACCTATACGCTATCATAACTGCTGCTATATTTGCATTTATTTTAAAGCCTATTTTAGTAAATACTGACCTTTTTAGAATGTACGGAGAAATTAATTATTTTCACTTATTCTTTGGGTACGTATTTGTACTTTTGATAGCAAAAGTTATAACCTGGTTATTTCATAAATTACATAAAATTAAACCACACAAAAAATAACCGACATAATGCCGGTTATTTGAGATTTCATTTCAATTTATTTTGTTTGAGAAATTGTATTAACAAGTTGAATCAGTGCTTCGTTTATCGGCGTAACTGGACGACCAAGAACTTTCTCGAAATCATTGCTTTCAACTGCTAGTGAACCGTTTCTAATGCTCTCTTGAATCCCTACTACAATAGGAATTACAAAATCAGCTAAACCTATTCCTTTCATGATCTCAGCATATTTTTCGTCACTAACTTGTTGTACAGGTACTTCTTTACCTAATACAATACCAAGAGCTGCTGCCAATTCTTCTTGAGTTAAAAGAGGACCAGAAAGTTCATACACTGTATTTTCGTGGCCGTTTCCAGCAAGAACTGCTGCAGCGGCATCAGCATAATCTTGTTGCAGTGCCCACCCTACTTTACCTTCTCCTGCCGAAGTTACCCACGGGGCTCCTGCAATTAGCCCTTGGATGCTCCCGACTTCGTTTTCCAAATACCAATTGTTACGTAAGAAGGAATATGGAATACCCGTCTTAATGATGGCTGCTTCTGTCGCTATATGAGGAGGTGCCATTAAATTATTACTCTCTGTTGCATTAGCTATACTTGTGTAAGCAATAAATTTCACCCCTGCACGCTCAGCTGCTTGAACAGCATTAGCATGTTGATGAATTCTTGTTTCATTGTCACCATCGGCTGAAATAATTAATAGGCGGTCAATCCCTGTAAAGGCATCATCTAATGTTTCTGGACGATCAAAATCTCCTTGACGAACTTCCACTCCAAGAGCACCAAGTCCAACTGCTTTCTCTGGGTTTCGAACACTCACCACCAGATCACTTGCAGGTACTGACTTCAATAATGATTCTACAACCTTGGAACCTAATTTCCCTGTTGCTCCAGTAACTAAAATTTTCATTTATATTTCCCCCATTTCAAGTTCATTTGTAACAACATCGATTACATGTATTCATCTTAGTTACATGTAACCGATTTGTCAACAAGTGAAATAACATATATTATTTTGTTATGGTTTTGGTATAATAAACTTGTAATCAAATTAATTACATGATTAGGAAATAAAATTTAATAAGGATTAGTTAATAGGGTGGTGACTGATCATGTCCATCAGCAGCCGATTTGCTGTCGGAATTCATATATTGACTCTAATTGAATTGAATAAGGAAGGGGTAACATCTTCTGAATTCTTAGCTACAAGTGTTAACACGAACCCAGCCGTGATAAGAAAACTTATGGGAATGCTAAAAAAAGCTGGTTTGATAGAGGTACATCCAGGAATTGCAGGTGCTAAACTTGCAAAGGGATTGTCTGATATTACATTGTACGACGTATATAAGGCAGTAAATATTGTACAAGAGAAAGAATTGTTTAGTATTCATGAAAATCCAAATCCTGAATGCCCCGTAGGTAGAAACATCCAAGATACAATTGAAATATTTTTCACATCTGCCCAATTGGCAATGGAGAAGGTTTTACGGAGTGTTACTTTAGAAGATGTTGTAAAGGATATTGCTACAAAAGAAAATACTTGTTAAAAAAGGCATTTCAAAGGAATGTCTTTTCTTTGTTATAAATGTACCTACAACAATGAAAGGCGTATTCACTACATAATTTGTTGAACTGCGATACAATTCCTTGATTCTTTTGAATAAATATAAGTTCCAAGAGCAAAATATTATTGCAACATCAAAAGAAAATAGGGGTGATCATAATGTATGGTAATAATAATTTGTTTGGTGTAGGATTGATTGCGCTTCTTTTAACGTCTATTTACACTGCAATTTTAGCTTCTCTACTTATGAAAACTAAAGAACGGGTTGATTATATTTATCATAAGGAACGTTCAAATTAAGAAGCTTAAATTGGGCGATGATTTTATCGCCTTTTTATTTTTATTGCAAGCTCTTGCTAAGCTAAATTTTATTAATTTAAGAAAAACTGCCCGTAGCATTGTTCCAAGATTCTATGTATTCATTGATTGTTTGATAGCGGTCTTCCTTTTCTATATTTACAGCTTTTAATGCCACCGAATACATTTTTTCATTACCTTGCCACTTATCTATATTACGTTCAATGCCATTAACAAATAACTGAAAAGCAGATGCCCCCATTAAAAAGACATTTGACCTTTCATCAATCTTCGCATCTAGTTTAAATTCCTCTGGAGCCATGTAACGACTTGACCCACACATTCGACCTATAGTATTTATTACTGGTTTTTTACTGTAAAATTCCACATCACAAATTCTCGTCTGCTCAGTAATAAAATCATACATGATACTGCCATCATAATAATCAAGAGCAATATATCCACACTTGTTTACATGTAAATGGAACAATAGTATATCTTGATAGATACTTAATTTCTTATCTAATGGTAGAGTTAAAAATTCATCAAATGAATTATACTGCTTACCCATACACTCTCCTTCAAACCACTAAAAAAGGTAAGATAAACCCTTTTCGATTTCCTTATGGTCAATCATCTCAATGAGAATGGGATGGCGAAGGTCTTCATAAATTAATACTGTTGATTTAAGTCTAGTGATTGCCACATCAGTACCCACATTACTTCGTATCGTTTCTGCTCCTGCCATTTTTATAAAAAGTTTTTTGTTATTATTTTGTACACCAAAGCATAAATAACCAGAATCTTGCTTGTCAAATACCGAAAAAACATTTCCGTACTCAGATATAAAAACTGAAATCAAAATCTTGCTTCAGTTCAAATGATAGCCCATTGATGTTTTTAGTTATCATAACTTATCCCCAATCACCTTTCGCATACACATTTTCCCTATCAAGTTTTATCATTAATTTAATAAGTTCTTTATTTCGTTAAATAAGGAATAACACCTTTAAATATTGGATATTTTCGAGGAGATATTGGATTTGTTTACTGCACAGTATGAGTCTACTACTCATTATTAGAATTCTACACTATGTTCCAATAACAGAATAATACAATGTGAATAAAATTTACATTACATGCATCCAATAGCTTGAGTCATACTGGCTTATAATAAAAATGCTGCATAAAAACACATAGATTAAATGCCATATATAATTTAATTGTCTCTGCAACAAGACAATAATTCGCATATAGAAACGCTGTCTGAGTAATAAGTACCTAGACAGCTTCATTGTTACTTTAACCACTATATCCCCCCATTTTTCACTAGAGACTCCCTAAATTATCTCTCATGCTTTTTAATTTAAACAAGTTAACCCCTATAACATTTTCAAAAAGAAAGTTCTTTGCAGCATTAAAACTGTTAAAAACTTCTGCTTCAACCATAACAAATTCATCCTCAAACATTTGAGCAATACATGCACCATATAAATTACTATCATCAAGTTTTACAACTGCCAATCGTACAACGATACCGCAAAAATTAACATCATCCTGCCATATAAAGTCATTATTCATCTAGATTCCCCCTTTCTAAATGAACAATTAACCATTTAATACCCTTTTCCTTTTCAGATATCAAAACTATTATGAAATATCTACTTGGTTTTTATTTTACTTACCTGCTTATATAGAAAGTAAGTTCTGACCTTATTTTCTTTAGCTTTACTATATTCATAGCAAGAAAAAGTAAGCAAGGAACTATCCCTTGCTTACTTTTTGAAGTGCTAGACTATTTGATGCATTTACTATACTTTTTATCAGCATTTCATCAAAGACATACTCAGGCAAAACAGCATAGAGGTATTTTATGGTTAAACCTATAGTTGTAAAAACCCTTAAATGCAATAATTGTTCTTGTTCTTCGCCCCTATCCTTTTCTAACATTACATAGAACAGGTCAGTTGAACTTTTCCCCATCCATTCATAACCTGTTTCCTTAGAGATTACAATGTTGTAATCTCCGAAGAATGAGTAAACCAAATTGTCTTCTTGTAATACTCGGTCCTTGTACTTTTCCATTTAGATCTCCCTTTCTAGAGTGTAATGTCTACACTGTTAACTTATATTTACTGACTTGAATCCCTTGTTTTTCTAAACATTTCAATCTTTATCAGTAATTAACTCCTGTATTGCTTGGTAAGTTTCTTTAATAATTTTCTTTTCAATAAAGTATTCTGGGATGACAGAAAATAAAAACTTAACTAGATGGCTGATATTACTAAATTTTCTTTGCAAAATATCTCTTTGTTCCCCTTGTAGGTCTTCTTCATTAACAATTACTACATAGTTACCTACAGTTAAGGAATTATTCACCTTTACTACTGATACGTAATATCCTCCACTTGTAGCCATAACCATATTTTTATCGGCATGCACAATTGTAGTTTCTTTTCTTTTGTCCATTTACTAGCCTTCTTTCGTAAGAAATTTATTCATGATGATTATTCCATACGGAAACGAAGATACCTGTAAAATCCCCTAATAATTACGGTCAAATTGCCCTTTAAATCAATGTTAAGAAGTAGTATATAGAAATATATAGTTAAGCTAAGAGACTCCAAATTAATAGATAAAAGTTAAAAAAAGTGCTCTATAGATTTGATTCATTATTTTACTTGTTTTATAAATAAATAGTAGGACAACAACATAACAGTTATAACAATCAATCATAATACAATTTATAATCAGCCTACCACATACATTAAGGAGGTTGATTCATATGAAAAATGAAAAGAGAAGTTTTAAAGAAAGGTACAGTAATGATTGGATCTGTACACTGAAGCAGGTAGAAGAACTAAAAAATGCCTTACTATCAAAAACTATTGAAGAAATTAGATTTTGTGAAGACGGAACTTGGGATAAAGAAGAAAAAAATGTCAAAGGTGATCCATTGTTTATACTTATAAAGAATAATCTTCACTTTGTTACTCAAAATGATATTGACGATTTGCTTTTTAATATTTGCGATTTAATTTTCGGTTTAAAACACTCTTTATTTGATAAAAAACTTCCATTAAAGAGTAATGCGTTAAGAAATGACCTATTCCACTCCTACAATTTTGTATTTAACTATTTGAACTATGAATTTAAATGCATTATAAAATGGAAGAGTTCTAATAGTAATTTGTTAATTAAAATTGGCAACAAAATAATTGGCTATTTCGAAGATATTAGACAGTTGATAAATTATTTCTTGGACTTATCAAAAATAGAATTACCTTTTGATTTTTATTTCCCGAAATTTTGGAAGGAGATAAAGAAATTTGAAGATTATTATTTTACCTTAGTAAATGAAACTAATTTTTCTTCTATTAGACCTACAAAGGAAATCATATTACAAAATAGGTATCCTTGGGAAAGTCATGGAACATATTCAAAAATATCAGATTTTATTAACCGATATTCGTTAGATATTCCTATTCCCAAAAATGTAGATGTAAAAAAATATATTAATACGCAAGATATATTTTTTTGGCACGAACGTATTTATGGATATGAGAATAAAGATCTTGAAGCCCTTGCAGAACTTACACTAATCCATATAGAGAATAATCCTTTAGAACCATTTGAAATAAGAAAAGAAAAATGTACATATACAAATGGTTCTAAAATTATTCTAGACAAAGAATATTCCATAGAATGGAATCATTCAGAAAGATGCTTCAAAGTCAATTCATTAAATGATGATTGTAAATATTTCGACAACCCTAAATCCTTAATTGCATATATTTTATCGGTTATTCCAGATGCTATAGACAAAGAAATTAAAAATAATTACTATACCAAAATTGAAAAATTTGCGTATCAAATCTTTAAGGACTCGAATGATACCAGTGAATATAAAGATCTAGTTGATTTTATTTCAAATTATGTTCAGTGGAAATTGCGCAGTAATGATTTACCTTTCTAAGGAGACCTTTTTATATTACCTTGCTATTCCAAAACTAATCTCAAAACTGTCCTTTGCACTAGCGTAAGGCAGTTTTGAGATTACGATAATTAGATTATTCCCATCAACAATGCGTACAGCCACATATATATATAGAAAAGCAATTACTTACGTTTATGATAATAGGAAGAAAATTAACATCTAAAGAGTATCCTGCAAAAACAAAAAATAGTGAATAAATGTTAAAACTGTTTATGTAAGTATGTGTCGCACCCATCTCTTTTGTTCGTGTAGCAATTCAAAGTAGCATTAGAAGATAGTGAATTTTATTTATGTTGGGGTAATATAGATATTCTAATTAATAAAAAAGAAGAACAAACAAGCATTGGGTTGCGTTATATCCAACGGTTGTTACTTTTGGCACCAAAGTTATGCTACCTAGTCCTTACCGTATTTAATTCAATAAGCAGACATTCAATATCTCTTTCCTTTATAATAGCAGATACATTATTGCATTCCATTTTAACAACTACATTTTCTGTAGTTATCTTTTTGATTGTAGAAATTCTGTGATTTAAAATGATTGAATCATTTACTGGAGAAGTTGCCATCCTTAATAGTATCTTACAACCTTCATGTTCTTTCCTTAATTCAAAACTATTGACCCTTATCATTAAGCTACAGCAGGTCGCCAACCAAGTAGGCTACTACAGCACCCGCCACTTTACCAAACTATTCACCGAATACACAGGCTGCTACCCTTGCTTCTTTTTTAATTTAAAATCTATTTTCACTGAAAAACCCCTGTCCTCTTAAACAAACGTCTGATTAAAAGAACAGGGGTTTTTCAGTGTTTAATTGTTTAATTGAAATCCGAAGAACGATTTTATTGACTATGCCTCTTCTCTAATCTCTCTTTTAACCGAATGAGCCGCGGTCTATTGAACCTTTGGATTAAACAAAACGGGATTTGGACAACCACATTCACAAGCGAACATATCAGAGCCATTTGCGCATAATCACGCGGATTAACCAGGATACAAGCAAACCCGAAAACCCCCATTCCAATATGACCTATTTCCGCTCGGTAGGTCTCAAGGATAAACCGATTAACATACTCTAAACTGTGCTCCTGTTTCAAATGTTTTTTTTCAAAATTCCATACCTTGCCCCATTCCGGGAGCTTATCCTTCCATTTGTTCAGAGAAATCATGTGATAGAAGCGTTTTTCAAACGAACGCTCCTTAAAAAAAACAGTTCATCTTTTCATATATCGAACTCGGCAGCAATCTGTGGACGACCCAAGCAGTGCCAAAGCAGCAGACTAGCCAAAAGGTTGTATTACTCACAATCATCCATAGCGAAAACCACGGCATTCTATTCCCCCTGACCCAAAACCTTTAAGTACCTCTGTATTTCTATAAATCTCCCCGTTTCCCCTTCTTTACTATACGAATACTTATGACTCCCGCTGTCGGCTCATGTTAGAAAAAAGCTTCCATGAAGCGGAACGCCATAACCTATGCAGTTTGTTAAATTTCTAATATTCAACTTATACTTTTTCTTGCTATGAAATGCGTTTCATATATTATGATATAGCTATAAATGCAAAACATTTACTTTTAACCTTGCAAAAACATAGTTGGCGTAACGTATAAGGCGGCGTGACAGTTGTGTTTTGGAGTGTTCAGTTATTCTGAACACTCTTTTTGATGTGGGTTTAACATTCCTCATAAGGCATCAGCTTTGGATCAAAAGAAAGCACAAGAAACGCTCCCATGCCTGCTTTATAGCAGTTTTTGTTTTGCGAGCCATGCAGCCCCAATGACTCCTGCTTGGTTGCCGAGAGTGGCAAGGGCGATTTCAACTCCTTGAGCCACTCGTGGAAAGGCAAATGGGATAAAAGCTGATTTTAACGACTGTAACAAAGCGTCGCCTGCCTTTGATACACCGCCGCCGATAACAATTTTTTCGGGGTTTAATCCGTTTGCTAAATTGGCAAGAGCTAAGCCTAAGTGAAAGATTACCTGTTCTAGGACTCGTTGGGCCAAAGGATCGCCTGCCTTGGCTGCATCAAACACGAGTTTAGCGGTGATTTCTTCAACCTCCCTTAATCTGCTGTTCTCTACGCTTGAAGAAAACTCCTCTAGGGCCAGTCGGACAATGCCGGTTGCAGACGCTACTGTTTCTAAGCAGCCCTTTTTACCGCAATTACAAGGTGCACCGCCAACCGGAACGGATGTAATATGACCAATTTCACCGCCGGCTCCATTGGCACCATGGACAATCTCGCCGTTCACGATAATGCCGCCGCCGACACCTGTTCCTAATGTAACACAAAGCAGGTTTTTCGCTCCGTTACCGGCCCCTTTCCACATTTCACCGAGAGCAGCGACGTTCGCGTCATTTTCTACAGTCACAGGCAAGGAGGTTTCACGCTCGAGGATCTTCTGTAACGGGAAGTTCTCCCAACCTAAATTAACCGCTACCTCAAGGGATCCGTCCTCCTTATTGACTGGACCCGGAGCGCCAATGCCAATCCCAATTAACCGGTCTTTGGCCTGTTTTACCTCAGTCAGCTTTTCATCAATGGATTTTGCGATGGATGCGGGAATATGGATGCCTTTTTCGCTTTTGTTCGTGGGAATTTCCCAGCTGTGCAGGATCTCGCCATCCTGGCTAATGAAAGCCATTTTAATCGTTGTCCCGCCTAAATCAACACCAACTAACCATTTCTTTTCCATTATTTCTCCCTCTTTTTCATATGTATTCTATTTGCTTGCTTTCCTTTTCATTTGGAAAAGGGACCTGTCCCCGTGGACCGTCCAAAAAGAAAACCGCCATTTTGGAATAAGGCGGCCTTCTTTATTTGTTTATTTTCTTACAAGAATCGCGCTCCGTCATGCGATAAGGCACAATAATTCGTTTGGCAGGTTCATCCGGGTTATTAATCATTTCGATTAAGCTTTTCGCGGCATGAAAGCCCAAATCAAAAATATTAATATCGACCGTCGTTAATGGCGGCTGTGAAATTTCCGATAATAAAAGATTGTTAAAGCTGACAATCGAAATATCGTCTGGTACACGAAGCCCCATTTCCTTTAATGTATTAATGATTCCGAAGGCCATTAAATCGTCGGCCACTACGAGAGCCGTCGGCGTTTCCTTTAATGACAATAATTCTGAAATCGCCTGTTTTCCGCCTTCCATTAAAAAATCCTCGTGGACAAGAAAATCCTCGCAGATTGCAATGCCAGCCTCCTTTAAGGCTGTTTCATAGCCCCGCTGCCGATCCAGTGTCACCATTAAGGAAAGATTTCCGCTGACAAAGCCGATTTTTTGATGACCGAGCTGCAGCAGATAATCGGTTACTTCCTTGGCTGCAGTAAAATTATCATTATCCACATGAGAAATTTTCTCTACATCATAGGAGGGTTTTCCGATGATGGTATAAGGAAAGCCTTTTTCCTCTAAAAAGGCCATCACCCTGTCATTCATACGGGAGTATAGCAGAATCACACCATCCACTCGCCCGCTTTGAACGATTCGGACAACGCCGTCATAAATCTCATCTTCCATTTCGCCCGTTGAAAATTGGATTGCATATTCCTTCATATGAGCCATTTTGCTAATCCCGCGAATGACTTCAGGAAAAAATGGATTTTGAAACACCTTATCCGTAGAGTTCGGCATCACCAGCCCAATCGTTTGTGTCGTACGGCTTGCCAAATTACGTGCCTTATAATTAGGCTGATAGCCAAGCTCCTCCATCACCTGACGGACCTTTTTTTTCGTTTTATTACTAATTCTTGGATTGTCTGCAATCACTCTTGAGACGGTTGATGGTGTAACGTTAGCTGCCTTTGCCACATCCTTAATCGTAATTGCCACCCTTTGCACCCCCTTTTTGGGACAAGGTGCCTGTCCCATTGTCCCCCTGTCCCATTAAACTTTCGATATTTCCATTATAATATCTTTACCGCCCGTCGTGGACTGATGGATTTGTCTATTTTCAATCTTAAATTGATCTCCGTTTAAAAGAATAACAGGAGTAATCACTTCTTTCCCAAGACTTGAAACCTTCTCATAGTCAAATTCGGCAATAGGCTCGCCCTTTGATACCTTTGCACCATTCTGAACCAAAATTTGAAACCCTTCACCCTTTAATTCAACTGTTTCTAACCCCATATGAATGAGAAGCTCAACCCCTGATTTGGAGCGAAGGCTGATGGCGTGCTTAGTTGGAAATACATTGACAACCTCACCGTCAATTGGTGAAAATACCTGTTTGTCGGAAGGAATGATCGCAATTCCGTCCCCCATCATTTTTTGCGAAAAAACAGGATCCGGGACTTCTTCTAACGGAACCATTTTCCCTGATAATGGAGCCTGAACCTGCTCCGGTTCCATTTTTTTCTTAAACAATGATTTAAACATAACGCATGACTCCTTTTCTTATCCTAATGTCACTTCTACACCAAAATGGTCGGAAATCACCGGCTTATTTTTTCCGTTAAAAATAACACAGGATTCTTTCACTTCTACCGGAATACTGGAGAAAATATAATCGATTCGTAAACCCTGTTTATTCTTGTCCCAGCCGGCAATCTTTCCTGCCACCGTTGTACCATCATCCGTTTTCTTCGCCAGGTGGTACGTATCATAAAGACCTTTGCTCAGTACATAATCATAACCTTCACCCCTAATATGGGCGGCATTATTAAAGTCTCCCATGAGGAAGAACGTTCCGTCCTTGGCTGCCACTTGATAGAGCCTGTCGAATTGTTCTTTGAACGGCTCCTCTTCATCTTCCCACCAGCCTGTATGGCAGGAATAAAAGGTTAGAAGCTCATGTTGAAAGCGAATGGTGATGCCGGAGATTTTTCTCGTCTTGTAGTTCTCTGTATCCTCGGAATGGGAGACAAAGAAAGAGTGCTTTTCTTCAATCGGATGCTTCGTTAAAAGGGCAACCCCTTCTTCATATACATCATATCCAATATGGGAATAATCCCATGTCATTTGATAATCCGTGACCCCAAGCTTCTGTAATTCCTCCAAGAGGACCAAAGCGAAGTTATCCTTTTTAATCAATCCATCGACACTTTCGGCATCGATGGACTGATTCACCTCCTGCAAGGTAATCACGTCATAGGATTTCGCCTTAATTTCTTCGGCCAAAATCTTTATTTTTCCCAACTGATTTTCTTCGATCCAGGAGTGACAATTTAACGTTAATAGCTTCATATCTTACCCCCCTATGCAGTCTTGAATATCCGACTTCAGCACGTCCGCTTTTGGACCATAGATGGCTTGGACACCTTTTCCTTTAATAATCAAGCCTAATGCGCCATACAGCTTCCACTCCTGCTCAGAAGCAACCAGACTAGCATCTTTGATTGTGACACGAAGACGGGTCATACACGCATCCACGTCCTCAATATTTTCTTTTCCTCCTAATAAGCCGATAATGGCCGCAGCAAGGGAATCATCTTCTCCCTTCGAATCAGCGTGACCCTTTTGGCCAGCCTCTTCTTCAATATAGTTTCCTAATCGGCCTGGAGTCGCATATTTTAATTTTTTAATGATAAAATTAGCAACTGTAAAGTTCAGAGCGAAGAATACAAGGCAAGCGACAACTAAGTATACTAAATCCAGCCATAAGCCTGCTTTTACAATCATCGGCGTTCTTGTTAAAAGCTCGATAAAACCAAAGGAATGAATTCGGATATGAACAAGATCGACAACCGCAAAGGCAAGTCCTGTCATGATGGCATAAACAACATACAGAACCGGTGCGACAAACATAAACATGAATTCAATTGGCTCTGTTACACCTGTTAAAAAGACCGCTAATCCAGCAGAGAAGAACATGGATTTGTACTTCGTGCGTTTATCTTTATCAACGTTGCGGTACATTGCAAAGGCAATCCCGATTAAGGCTGCACAAGACAGAATCATTTGTCCGACTTTGAAGCGTGCAGGCGTCACATCCTGTAATAATGCGTTATATCCTGCTGTGTCGCCTGCTGCCAGTAAGTTATTTAAGTCAGCAATCCAGGCAAGCCATAGCGGATCTTGTCCGGCAACGGTTGTTCCGGCACTTGAACCAGTTAAAATCGTATACGTACCGCCTAGCTCTGTATAATTCATCGGCACTGTCAGCATATGATGTAAACCAAACGGAAGCAATAAGCGCTCCAATGCCCCGAAAATAAACGGTGCAACAACCGGAGCTGTGTCACGTGATGAAGCAATCCAGCGGCCAAAATCATTTAACAACCCTTGAATAAACGGCCAGATTAATGAAAGAATAAGGGCAGTAACAACAGATCCTGCAATCACGACAAACGGGACAAATCTTTTTCCGTTAAAAAAGGCAAGGGATTGCGGAAGTTTATCAAAATTATAATACTTATTAAATAGATTGGCTCCTAAAAACCCGGAAATGATTCCGACAAACACACCCATATTTAAAGCGGGTGCACCAAGGATGGAGACAAAGTAATCGCTAACAATTAATTCACTGCCGAATAAAGAAAATACTGTGGCTTCAGGGTCTCCTAACATCGCGCCGTTGACACCGAAAATGGCGCCGGTGATTCGGTTAATTAAGATAAAAGCGATTAGAGCAGCAAAGGCCCCGCCGGCACGCTCTTTTGCCCATGATCCGCCGATCGCAACAGCGAACAGAACATGAAGATTCCCGATGATGCCCCAGCCAATTTCTTCCATCACTAAGGCGATTGTTTTCACTAATGCGATATCTACACCTAACATTGCTACTAATTTCCCGAGCGAAATCATGATGCCTGCTGCCGGCATTACTGCCACGACAACGAGTAAAGCCTTTCCAAACTTTTGCCAAAAATCAAAGGATTTCAGTTTCATTTTCTCCAGTCCCTTCATAATGAGATTGCAGTTAGTGCAATCGTTTGCACTAACTGTTAAAAAAAATTACTGTAAGCGATACACTCGTGCTTCAAAAGGCTGTAAGCGGTCGTGATGAAAGTTTACTTTTGAATCTATAGGATAATTGCCGATTAGCACTTCCGCATGTTTGCTTTTCCATTCAGGCGGAAGCTGATAGTCTGCTTCTTTTGCAAAAAGGTTCGTGATAACTAGATAGGTTTCATTGTCTAATGTTCTTTTGTAGGCAAAAACCTGATCATGCTCAGCTAATACAAGCTCAAATCGTCCATATACGAAAGTCAGGTGGTCTTTTCGTAGTTGAATCAGCTTCCGATAGTAATGATAAATCGACTCCTGCTCGTTTAGCGCTTTTTCAACATTAATGTCTGTGAAATTTGGATTTACCTTTAACCATGGCTTGCCTGTTGTAAAGCCTGCATTCTCACCGTCTGTCCATTGCATCGGCGTTCTCGAATTATCACGGCCATTTTTCCAAATAATCTTCATCAATTCCTCATGTGTCTGGCCTTCGTTGATGCCGTTATGGTACAGATTTTTAATCGCCACATCATTATAATCATCAATGGATGGAAACTTCACATTGGTCATGCCGATTTCCTGCCCCTGATAAATGAATGGTGTTCCCTGCATGAGAAAGTACATGGTTGCCAGACATTTCGCAGATGCATCCCAGAAGTTTTCTGTGTCACCCCAGGTTGAAACCGAGCGAGGCTGATCATGGTTCTCCAGGAATAAGGCATTCCAACCTTTTCCATCAAGTTCTGTCTGCCAGTTATGGAAGGTTTCTTTTAAAGCGGGAAGATCAATGCCACCTGTGACACCTTTTCCCCACAGGTCTAAATGTTCGAATTGAAAAATCATATTAAAGACGCCGTTGTCCTCGCCAACCCACGCTTCTGCCTGATCGGCTTTGACACCATTGGCTTCACCGACTGTCATGATGTCGTATTTCGCAAACGTTTCACGTTTTAGCTCCTGAAGAAAAACCTCGATTCCCTCACGATTCATATGGCCTTCAAATGACGACACATACTTGAGGTTTTTAGGATTCGATAAATCCGGGAAACCAGGGATTTTTTTAATATGAGAAATCGCATCAACACGGAAACCGTCAATTCCCTTATCAATCCACCAGTTGACCATTTCATATAAATCTTTTCGCACCTTTGGATTTTCCCAATTTAAGTCCGGCTGCTTGCGGGAAAATACATGCATGTAGTATTCTTTTGTCTTCGGGTCATATTCCCAAACCGAGCCGCCAAAGATGGATTCCCAGTTATTTGGTTCTTTCCCGTTATGGCCCGGGTGCCAAATATAATAGTCCCTATACGGGTTTTCCTTTGAAGAACGAGATTCAATAAACCAAGCATGTTCATCAGAGGTGTGGTTAATCACTAAATCCATAATGAGCTTCATGCCGCGGCGATGTACCTCTGCTAAAAGCTGGTCAAAATCGGCCATTGTACCGAAGTCTTCCATAATTCCTTTATAATCACTAATATCGTAACCGTTATCATCATTTGGCGAAGAATAAATCGGACAAATCCAAATCACATCAATTCCTAAGTTCTGTAAATAATCCAGCTTAGAAATAATCCCTTGAATATCGCCGATTCCGTCACCATTTGAATCCATAAAGCTTCGTGGATATATTTGATAAGCAACCGCTTCTTTCCACCATTTCTTCTTCATGATGTCGTCCTCCTCTTAACTATGAGACTACTATATCATAACGCTTTTATTTGCGCAACCGTTTGCATTAAATTTTTTTCTTTTAAAGCTTCACTAGTGTTGCATTAATGTAGTCATAATTTTCAGTTTAGTTACTTTTCCAATTTAGAGCCAAAAAAGAAAATACCCAATCAAAGGTGGCTCCATCCAATTGGAAAATATTTACAATTAGACTTGTGCGACGACGACATTTTGATTATTAAGGAATGGCCCTTCCTTCAATCTTACGTACCCAGATATACGCTGGTTTCCACAATGCAGCCCTTAAATAACGGCTAATTTGTAACGTTTTTCGCTTACTTTTTGTTTCAATTTGTGCAAGAACATGCAGGCAATAAACAATCAGTGCGATAAATACTTGATTTTGAATGGCCCAGCGTGATTTATACATCTCTGAAATTTCTTCGGCACTCAAATCAAAACGATTCGTGATTAAATGGAGTACATTTCCTTTTGAATCCATTACTTTTAGAAGGCGAAAGTAATTTTCAGCCCGGTTTTGAGTTGTACCAATCAAGACCATTTGATCCGATAAAACGGATGAATTCTCGGGTAGTTTAAAATCATAAACCTCCCGTACCACTGCATTTTTTCGTAGCCTTGAAAGAAAAAAGTAACCATCGTCTGTCATGCGATCAAAGCGTTCATAGTCTAGATAGCCACGATCAAACACATACATGCATTCCTTGTCATCAAACATGATTTCAAGTTGAGCACGATCATGTTCGTTTGCCGTTGTTATGACAGCTTTTTCGGGATAGGAGACACCTTTTTCCATAAATACTGGACGTAAATGCAACTTCACACCCGCCTTTGTTTTACGGAACTTTGCCCACCTATGGTTGGTTAAATTAAGTGGCAATGTGCTTGAATCAATGATTTTTAACGGCATGACTAGTTTTGTACAGTCTGTTTTAGCGTGTATTTGTCCAACTAAATCAAGGAAAAGCATTTGAAATAGATCTGGATTCAGGCCATTTAATCGCCGTGATAGCTGAGAAATACTAATAGAATCAAGGTTTACTGCCTTTTGAAGTTGATCATCGAATAGATAATCGCCCAACGCATGAAGACTTTCAACTTCCTCAAGTTGTGCAAAAAGTAATAGTTTAAGAAATGACTCTGTCGTTAACTTTTTCGTATAGAAATCTAATTTCATTGTTTTCACATTTTCTTCAAACAATTGAAGATTTATTGGTGAAAACCATTGTCCAAATGAAGTTTTTCGTGTAATCTTGTCCATGAGTTTTGTCCTTTATTAGTGGATTTGGACGGGTTACCACCTAACTATTTCCATTATAAAGGACTTTTTCTTTTCCTAAAATAAAATTAGTGAAGATTATGAGTCTTTTTAATATTGAAATTTAATTAATGCAACACTAGTGGTAAATAATAATAAACAAATTTTCCACTACAGCCTTTATCAAAATTACTAATTTTGTATACCCTTTGGTGGAAGTCAAATTTGCCGTTAATGTAGTGATAAATTTGACCAATATTCCCATCACCAGGAATTAATATTGCTTCACCGTCAAATGAATAACTATTTATTTTTTCAACAGTCTCAGATCTAACAAAGAAAGGGTATTTACCATTTTCAATCTTATCCTTGGTATCTTTATTACCTGTAGTAATTTCAGTTATATTTCCTAGCTGAAATTCTTTCCATTTCTCTTCAAATCCCTTTAATCTATACTCGCCTGTTAACAACATTTGCATTAATCCTTTTTTTTGCTCTTTTTTGCGTTCTATTAGCTTTTCTTTTAGTTCTATCGCCTTGTCCCATGTTAAAAGGATTTCTGAAATTTTTTTCTGTTCTTTAACATTTTGAGGTATAACAATTTCTAGTTCACCAAATTCTTTTTGCCCTAACGTTTTATTTCGTCCTGCTCCACCGGGGGATGCCAAATTTAATAAGTATGTATGAGTAAAATGTTTGTGGGAGAAGAAAAAACCTCCTCATCCAAGTAATGGAAATTTCCGTTACTTGGATGAGGAGGCCACCAAGCGAAAGCGCGGTAGGGTTTAAGCAAAATACATGAAAAAAGGGTCTCTCCTTGGTAGAATCATAGTCGACGAAAACCCGATTCAAAGGAGAAACCCTATGCAAAAGAATAACACAGAATATCCAACTTTAAAAGAACTTGAACAGCTAGTCTGGAGGAAGTTACAGGAAACCTTCTCAAGTGTGATGACCTCCATGTTAGAGGCATATGACGAAGAAATTGTGAAACAACGTGATAAGCAACGCTTTCATTATAAAGATAAGCGGCCTCTAAAAATAGACAGTTTATTTGGTGAGATTGAGTTGAAGCGCTCCTACTATCGCGATCGTGAAACAGGCAAATATGTCTATCTCCTTGACCAATACCTACAATTCGAGGGGATCAAAGGGTTTAGCCCACTTGTAGAAGAAGCGGCGATTGAGCTCGCTGTGACAAGTCCTTCCTACCGAAAGGCATCGAACACGCTTGAGACCCTTCTTGGTTATCGCGTTATCAGTCACGAAGCGATTCGCCAACATCTGCTAGAGGTAGAAGCCATGCAGAAAGAGCGTCAACCGTTGACATTACCCGTATTGTTTATCGAAGTGGATGGACTCTACCTAAAGCGACAAGAGAAACGAATCAAAGGGAAGGAAGAGAAGATCGCAGCGGTTCATCAAGGCTGGGAGATTAACGGAAAAAGGGTGAGTTTAAAAGAAAAGCGACATTATGTTCATCGAGGGAAAGAACCGTTTTGGGAGGGGCTTGAGACTTTTCTCATGGAGACGTTTGACTACGACCCTGCGGTGCATCGACTGGTCATTAATGGGGATGGAGCCACCTGGATTACCAGTTGTCGAGATTATTTTCAAGGGCGAGCCTTCTTTACGATTGATCGTTTCCATGTAGCACGTGATATTAGAAGATTGTTCAAAGGTCATCGGCGTTATCGGGCTATGCAGAAAGCCTTCGCAAAGTACGATGGAGAAACCCTCATGATAGAGCTAAACAGTGCAGTGGGAACCTTGAGACAGAAGCGAAAGAAGAGCGTTTAGAGGCGCTGATTCATCAGCTTGAGCAATACCCTGAAGCATTGGGAGATTATAGAGAATGGCTGAAAGATCAAGGAATTGATCCGACAGGGTTCCGTCCAATGGGAAGTGCCGAGGGAACGATGAGTGTCTTTGCGAAGCGTCTAAAAAATGGACGAAGTTGGGTTGAAAAAGGTGCTAGTGCCATGATGACAGCGATGGTTGCGTTGATGGATAAAATTCCGCTCAAAACACTGATTGGTCGCGTTGAAAAATGGACAGAACCAAAAGAAGAACGTCCTCCAAAGTATTTTGTGGAGAAGGTAGAAAGTACAATTGGCGAAGCGACACGTAACAACGTCATGTATCTCAAACAAAGAGCGAATATTCCAGTGTATCGAGCACTGAAAGACTTGAAAGGTTTTTAAAAACAGTAAGATTCACAACGAGGAGAACCCTAAAATCCTGAATTCGCTTACACATATGAGGATGGAATATTCCTCCCACAAAAGGTTGACACAATCAATAAGTATTTTCCTCTAGGAGACTTAAATAAATATGTGATATAATCCAAATCCAAAATATTTTTCTTTGGTCTATACATTGGAAATCTGTGTGATGCAATAAACCCTAACTCACTCTTTGTAGTCTTTGCGACAGCCATCTCCCATGCAAAGACAATATTAACTATAAAACAATCTGGTTCAAGCCAAAATACAGCTTTATTCCCTAACTCTTCTCCACTAACAGATTCTTTATAAAATATCCCTTTTCCATGAGATCGTATCCCGATTTGTTTGTATTCTTCGTTAGGTTGAACATCAACTGGTTTTCTAACTCTTGTTAAAATATCCTTTATCTTACTAACTTCCCAATCTTCAGGAAATATACCATACTTAGTTTTCTTATAACCGACAGGTACTTCTGATTTAATAATCTCGACAGACTCTTGTTGTATCACCTATATCACCTACAATCCTAACTCTTTCAAATATTTTTCCATCAGTGCTTCCACTTCTTGAAGCTCTTGCTTAATATTTGAAATTTCTTCCTTGACAACATCCATCTCAACCAATTTTTCTTCTTCAAACGTATCAACGTAGCGAGGGATATTCAAGTTATAGTCGTTCTCTTTTATCTCATCAAGCGTTGCAACATAGGAGTATTTATCAATCGTTTCAGGCTTATCATACGTTTCGATAATTTTTTCACCTAAAAACACAAGATGTAATTGCTCAAGCCTTGATTGATGCAATGAATAAGTACAAACCAGAAAACGGACGGGAGCAGTAAAATGCACTCGTCTTTTTTTATTAAATTATATTGAAAAAGTGTCTATAGTGTTAGGTACAACACATTTTAGACACCTTCATGTTATTTTCACTTATTTTTAGATTTTGAATGGATTTTTCAAACAATTGGGGAAATCAGTGCGGTTTTTGGGAATGAGGATAGGGCTTACTCCGATACTAGCAAGATCCTGAAGGTATTTTCGATAGGTAGGTGGAGACATATGTTTCTTCGGAGTATCTATACTTCCTTTGGAGATTTGAACGAGGAATGCACGAAGATCATTCTTTTTCTTTTTTGAGAAATGACTATTTTCAATGATTTTTTCCGCCTCAGTGATCTTATAATAATCACCTTGGTGAACTATTGGTAGAACATGCTTTTCCATGTACTCTTTCCATAAATGATACAAAAAGTAGCTCCTTAATTCCTTTGGTCTACCTTTTCCTTTATCTTTTCTTTTCATGCTATTGAGGTGGCTATTTTTCAATCTTAGTTCGTATCTGACCCGCCCCTTATCATACGGTTGGATTTCTTCTCCTTTTGCAATCCTTTCTTCCTCTTTATCATAGATCACCAACTCCACACTCTTCGATTTGTGATATTGTGATGTTTCATATTTGAAAGGATTATCATTTTCATCCTTGCCCCATTTGATTTTTTCTTTGTATCCGTACTTAGCTGTGTATTTTTCCAATAGAAAAAATAGCAGCTCTCTGTCTTTTGAATTCGGTACATAAAAGTCCAGTTTGTAGTCGATTCTCTTGAGTGTATGAGAGTCAAAATACAAGGAATGCCCAAAGTGGTGTATTAGGAATTTACGAATATCGGATTCTACCAAATCGTAATCTTCCTCTAAAATCTCTCCTTTGTCCAACATTTTAACAATATCTATTTTCACATGTAGATTCCATTCTCCACTTGCTTGACAACTAATCCATGTAACTGCATAGGCATCGAAATTCTTTTTTATTTCTTTGTTAAGCTGTTTAACAGCAGCTCCAAAGTGTTCGTACTTGTTGAGGTTAATACCGTACATGGAAAAGAGATGTTGAATATCATAATAGGCTACAAGCATCATCATTTCAAATGTGTGAATCAATTAAACCATCTCCTTTTTTCTAGGTCTTGGGAGTAAATAAACCCTTTATTATCAAGGGTTCTCTTACCATTGTTTTTCCCGTCCCTAACTAATTTATATGACTTCCAAACACATTGCTTAAAACCAATGTGATCAAGAAGTAAAGCATACTACTGTAGTTGTAAAATAATTATTCATCAATGTTCTCATAAAATCGTTCAACAACATTACAGGAGGTACATAAAAGTAACGGTTCAGTAGTTCTACGTTGTTCCAATAACTCACAATTATATGATTACAAGAAAAAACCGTAAGAGCTATATTCTTACGGTTTCGTTTATTGGTATCTATTTGCCTGCAATTATCATTTGGTTGTTTATTACAATCTTTTACTCTATTCGTCCCTTTGCTTATTCTTTTTTGCAATTTCCTTCATCTTTTCAATCATTTGTTGACTATGTTGACGATATTGCTCCATTATCGGTCGGGCTTTTCTTATATCCTCAGAGGTTTTCAAATCAAAACCGAGAATGTCTTCAACTGACAAAACTTGTCCCTCTTCACTTTCATCGACTTCGAATAATGGTAGCTGTAGCCTCCGCCAGAAATCTGATTTCCTACCCTCATCATTTAAAATTATTTTTATTTTAAATGACTCAAAATCAGAAGTGGTTGATACACAGTCCCCTTGTCCCTTTTCAAGAGCATCCTCAATGCTTTGCTTTAGCCGTAATAAAGCTGTTCTACTCGATACAATCAGAACGTCATCGTGTGGATGTCTTTGCGGGTAAATATGTAATAAAGGAATCGTTTGGTCATTTACTTTGTCCATCCCGTATCACTTCCTATTTTCTAATTCATTAATATATTAAACTCTTCAAAATTAGTACCTTCGAGGTAAAACAGATCTATATAAGAGATGGGTTCCTCATAATTCTTAGAATCTCGTTCAAACCCTACCCGCTTTCCGAATTCGTTATTTCTGGATGAATATTCATGTTGTATTGAGTCTATTAATTGAAAGAACCGCATATCAGGATTTGATTCCCATACTTCTTGAAGCAAATCCATAACCCTTTTTATTCTCTCTGAATCTCTTTTCTTACCATTCATTACGGCAATTCCCCCTCTTAGTCTAGAACTCTATATATTTACTATGTTTAGGATTTCAATCTTCATTTGCTAGTTCTTCCTTTTCCAATTCCGTAAGTGCCTCTATTGCCACCAATAAATGTTTGTTCTGAGGCTTTGAAGTAAAAAAAATGTATTGTGTAACTTTTCCAATTACTACTATTAAGTCCCAAATTACTTTTGGTTCTTTCTTCCATAGTTCGAATCCAATCGCCCACCCAACTAGATATATCCAAATCGTTTCATTAAATAGCATAAATAATATAGAGAAGCAGATGAGATAGGATATAACCAGATTGGTTCCACAAGATGAATGAGTCCTTGGTTGATGTCTTACGTTTTCTAACGTTAAATTTAGATTTTTCTCATAAGCCGAAAATGCCTTATGTTCCGCCGCATGATACGCCCCAATTGGGCTAATTTTTATGATAAGACCAGCAATAACTAATAGACCCAGTAACATCTCTAAGCCGTTAAGGGGTATGGTATATAAAAAAAGGGAATTTGATCTTTCGATGAAAAAAAACTCCATCAATAACGAGACGATTACCACAACTAAAAACCGCCTCCAGTATTCAGCTATTAGATCAATTACCATTGAAAAAGAGCGAACAAAGGGTATCTTTGAAAGAATAATAGTTATTTTCTTGTTCTCCCTTTTCAGCCTCACCGCTGTCGTTATCTTTCTATTTTGGAATCGGGACATTGATTGGTATCTCTCTCCAGTAAATGCCACAGAATTATAACCAGCTCTTCCTCCGTAAATCTCCACTTTTCTTTTTCCCTTCAATTCCTCACCCCTTAGATAGTTATTCTTTTCTTTAATCATCAATCTCTACATCCCAATCAGTAAAATCATTTTCCAATAATTCTCTAATAGATTTATTCGCTCTTATCAACTTTTTGATTTTTTCTATCTATATGCTGCAATATCTCATTCGCCCTCTCATACTGTTCTTTAGTAGTAATAAAATTATCGTCAGGTATCAACCACTCAGCGTTATCAGATTGATAGTCACCTTTAAAGCGTCCTTTCTCACACATGTTCGTAATTTGTTTCATGCTCAATCCTAACTTTAAAGCTACTTCCTTAACGGTATATAACTTCATAACAACATTCCTCTCTAATCCTATTGTTATTACCATTTCCTATAATCAATGGGAGCATAAAAAAACTCGTCCCCCTTGTTAGAGTACGAGTTTTAATTGCAATATAGGTTTATCATTCGTTAGTGAAAATTCATATAGTTTCTTCATATCATTCAATCTTCCTTGATTAAGGTTGATAGTAATCTTATAAAAAGTATATCTTAACACCAGTCTGTAATCAACAAGACTTCGACACCAATAGTTTTTAAACCCTCGAACCTAAGAATTTTGATTTATGAAATCATACTAATTATGATAGATATATAATCTTATATTTCATTGTAAGGAAGTGAAATCAAAGTAATACAATACAAAACTCGAAAATACACCCACGCACTTTTAACCTCAGATGTACCCCTATCATTCTTTCAAAATACAACAGGAGGAAACATAATGACAATCGAAAGAATCTTCAACATTCAATCTACAATTACCCCCATTTCCAAATTACAATTCACTTTGCATGACAGAATTGAGGTAGCAGATGCTCCTTTCAGCTCTTCTATTGAGAAGGGAGATGAAGTAGCATGACAACATTGCTCCAAGATACAGAATTACAACAACAACTCTCCATTAACCTCACAATCCCTATCCCTTCCGACTCAGTAATCATTTCCAAAGTAGAATTGCAGGAACTAAAACAACAACAGTTAAAAGGCGTTTATTGGACAATGAAAGACTTGGAAGTGCGAATTAATCGTAAACATGAATGGATTAAAGACAATATCCTCTATCCCCCAAAATTCAAAAATATCCTCGATGTTGAACAAGGCGGTTTCGTATTTTACCCACAATCAAAAGGACAAACTTGGTCATTCCATGCCTTAAAAATGGCAGAGTTTTTGGACAAGAACTTCCAACAAATCTTCTCACAAAAAAGATAGAACAACCTAATCATTAGGCCTATACAAAAATCAAAACTGGATTTATGATAAGGGTACGCCATGATGACCACCAGGCTACCCTTATCTAATTACAATTACAACTAGATAAGGAGACAGCAATTATGGCATCTATAAGAAAACGTGTTGGAATAAAAAGAACAAGTTATGAATTTACAGTTAGCCATACGGTTAATGGCGAATCAAAACCTATAAAAAAAGGTGGATTTCGTACAAAATCTGAGGCAAAGGCTGCAGCGGCTGAACTGGAAGCACAATTAGCAAAAGGCTTGAATCCTGTTACAAAAAAGATTTCATTCGTTGAATATTTTGATGAATGGATTGGGCTGTACAAAAAAGATAAAGTCAGTACAACTACACTGAAACACTACGAATACTCTTTAAATGCAGTAAGAGAGTATTTTTCAGGGACTCCTATTCAGAATATCAATGGACAAGAATATCAAAAATTTTTGAATTGGTTCGGTTCAAATAAAGCAAAAGAAACAGTCGCAAAAGTACATGGACATATAAAATCATGTGTGAAGGATGCTATAGAAGACCAGCTCATCCAAATTGATTTTACACGAAAAGCAAAACCACATTGGACTGTACAAGCAAAGAAATCAATAGAAAAGCATTTGAATTATGGAGATAGCGAACAACTTTTACAGACCATTTGGAGTAAAGTTGATGAAGGATTAGGGTATTCATTACTGCTTCTAATTCTCACATCTGGACTACGTTTTGGTAAGGCAGTTGGATTAACAAGGAAAGACTTCGACTTCACCGAGAACACAATCAAAATAAATAAAACCTGGGGCTATAAGAAAAATTCACTCCCAGGTTTTGGACTAACAAAAAATGAACAGTCGAATCGCACCATCAGGTTGGACAAGATCACGATGAATCATTTTAAAGAATTGTTTAACACCACACCAACAAACATTCATGAATTAGTGTTCTACAGTCCTGAATCGAAATACAAAGTCATTAGCAACACCAATGCCAATAATTTGCTAAAGAAACTGCTATTGGAACTAAACATTGAACCAATAACTGTTCATGGATTAAGACACACACATGCAAGTGTACTTCTCTATAAAAAACTATCTATTCATTATGTCTCCGAAAGATTGGGTCATAGCGACATTGAAACAACCTTAAAAGAGTACACTCATGTAATCACAGAATTACGTCTGCAAGAAGAGCAAGATACAGTCCAAATATTTGAGAGTATGGCTGTGTAAAATGTGTGTAAAAATATGCGTAAAAAATGAGTAAAATGATTTAAAAACATATCGTTTTCAATCGAATACTAGAACAAAAGAAAAAAGCTCATAAACCCAATTATATCAAGGTTTACGAGCTTATCAATTACTATCAATCGTAACTAATATTAATCTAAAGATACCGGTGGCCGGGGTCGAACCGGCACTCCAGAGGAACACGATTTTGAGTCGTGCGCGTCTGCCAATTCCGCCACACCGGCATGGAATTAATATATAAAGATTAGTTTTTAAAAAATGTAAGGATGCCGAGGACCGGAATCGAACCGGTACGGTAGTCACCTACCGCAGGATTTTAAGTCCTGTGCGTCTGCCAGTTCCGCCACCCCGGCATATGAAATAATGGTGGACTTTTTTGGAGGCGGCAACCGGATTTGAACCGGTGGTGAAGGTTTTGCAGACCTCTGCCTTACCACTTGGCTATGCCGCCGCTGGAGCGGAAGACGGGATTCGAACCCGCGACCCCCACCTTGGCAAGGTGGTGTTCTACCACTGAACTACTTCCGCGAAAATGGCTGGGCTAGCTGGATTCGAACCAACGCATGACGGAGTCAAAGTCCGTTGCCTTACCGCTTGGCTATAGCCCATTGAGTTAGCATCTTGTATCCCTTCCTCGAGTCTGCTACATGAATCAGCATCGCAAGAGGATATTTTGGGATATTTCAGAAGGAAATATCACGAAATATCGTCGACATTACTAAATATAATGAAGACTATATATATCTTTTTAAGATTTTATGGGGCGACTGATGGGAATCGAACCCACGAATGTCGGAACCACAATCCGATGCGTTAACCACTTCGCCACAACCGCCATAGAAATAAAAAAGTTGGCAGGGGCAGTAGGAATCGAACCCACACTGGAGGTTTTGGAGACCTCTGTTCTACCGTTAAACTATGCCCCTATATAGTTATATGTGATAAAAATAAAATGGTGGAGGGGGGCAGATTCGAACTGCCGAACCCGAAGGAGCGGATTTACAGTCCGCCGCGTTTAGCCACTTCGCTACCCCTCCATATACTACTGGTGCCGGCGATAGGAGTCGAACCCACGACCTACTGATTACAAGTCAGTTGCTCTACCAACTGAGCTACACCGGCAAATAAAACGACATAAAAAATGGTGGCTCGGGACGGAATCGAACCGCCGACACATGGATTTTCAGTCCATTGCTCTACCGACTGAGCTACCGAGCCTTAATTAAAATTAAAATGGCGGTCCCGACCGGGATCGAACCGGCGATCTCCTGCGTGACAGGCAGGCATGTTAACCGCTACACCACGGGACCAAAGTTTTTCAACTTCACTTTAAAATAACAATTATTATTTGGTTGCGGGGACAGGATTTGAACCTGCGACCTTCGGGTTATGAGCCCGACGAGCTACCGAACTGCTCCACCCCGCGATAATAGAAAATATTTATTTTTATTCCTTCACCTTAGTTAAGGACTGTCCCAATCTCAGAAAGCTAATTCAAGAAGCAGCTCGATTGGTACAACTCGCAGTTCATTCATGAAGTAACGCTCGTTGCTCCACCCCGCGATAATAGAAAATATTTATTTTTATTCCTTCACCTTAGTTAAGGACTGTCCCAATCTCAGAAAGCTAATTCAAGAAGCAGCTCGATTGGTACAACTCGCAGTTCATTCATGAAGTAACGCTCGTTGCTCCACCCCGCGATAATAAAAATGGTGGAGGATGACGGGATCGAACCGCCGACCCCCTGCTTGTAAGGCAGGTGCTCTCCCAGCTGAGCTAATCCTCCATATTATGTATGTTATAAAGAAATTGGTGACCCGTACGGGATTCGAACCCGTGTTACCGCCGTGAAAGGGCGGTGTCTTAACCGCTTGACCAACGGGCCAAAACAAGCAAAAGCTTATTTATATATAGTAAACGTAGTGGCGGAGAGCAAGGGATTCGAACCCTTGAGACGGGTTACCGCCTACACGATTTCCAATCGTGCTCCTTCGACCACTCGGACAGCTCTCCAAATGGAATGGCTCCACAGGTAGGACTCGAACCTACGACCGATCGGTTAACAGCCGATAGCTCTACCACTGAGCTACTGTGGAACAATAAAAGCCTAGCAACGTCCTACTCTCACAGGGGGAGTCCCCCAACTACCATCGGCGCTGAAGAGCTTAACTTCCGTGTTCGGTATGGGAACGGGTGTGACCTCTTCGCCAAAATCACTAGACATTTTTTAAGGACAAACTTTATTATACTATCTATTCTTAATTTTTCAAGTAGAAAATTAAAATTTAGCAGTATTTGTTCGCACCTTCAAAACTAGATAACAGAGAACAATTTACATTCATTTTTTTGAATCTAGCTCCAGAAGCCACATCCTACAGATGTAAACGGACTTCTTCCGCTTTTTATGTCCAGCTACAGCGTCTAGAAATTCGTGTGCTTCACCTCCTCCTACAGAAGCAAAAAGCGCTTCTTTGTCGGAGCCTCCAGCTCACTCATTTCTGAACGAGACGCTTTCGCATTTCGTTTTGGTTAAGTCCTCGATCTATTAGTATCAGTCAGCTCCACACGTCACCGCGCTTCCACCTCTGACCTATCAACCTCGTCATCTTCGAGGGATCTTACTAGCTTGCGCTATGGGAAATCTCATCTTGAGGGGGGCTTCATGCTTAGATGCTTTCAGCA
>NZ_JACYHA010000011.1 GCF_014837155.1 Litchfieldia stipae
TGAATTTCCTCAAGCTTTTTTGTGTGCAATTTACAGTGTTATGTGTTTTGCTAATTCGTATGTTATTTAACCATTGATTTTGGATTTTCTCCACCTTATCGGAACTACTTAGATGAAATCCTCTGGCTTGTTATTTTTCTACATATTCAAATAAAAACGATTCACCATTCATATAGAACCTTGGGTCGTAGATTCCAATTCTTTCATCATCATCTACAACAACGACAAATGGTGACCATTGGTATAATGTTTTTGCAGCAGGATTCATTTCAAAAAGTACTTCAAGATTTGTGTCTTCCTTAGAATGAAGAGTATGAATATGTTTAGGCTTAATGAATAAAGTATCATCAATAATGTCAATCACATTGGCATTTTTTCCAATCACGGTATAATTCCAAGGGATAAAGCTCGCAGAAAGAGCAACCTGATCATAATCCTTCTCATAGTCCTTATACAAAATGAAGCCCTGTAATGACTGAATGAGAACATGTAACGCCATTAATCCCCATGCAAGACGAAATTTTTTATAGCTATTCTCTTTCTTAAATCGAGTGATAATAATTGTCGTAAACATAATTAATAAATAGACAATATCAACAATCGGAATCACTCCAAATGTGACACGAGTATCCGAGAGAGGTTCAAAATAGCCAGTGCCCCAAGCGTTAAACAAATCACTGGTACTATGTATAAATACGGCAATACTCGAGATGAAAAACAGTCGTTTATAGTCCTTTACTTTAAATAGGAGCACACACAGCATGGTTAAGATCAAAGCCCATACCGGTACCATCAGAATCGAATGGGTAATCCCGCGATGCCACATTTGATAAAGCCCTTCTGTATCCCACAAACTTGAAACTACATCAATATCAGGTATTTGACTCCCACCAATTGTAGCGACAATCAGTGATTTTTTCATTGCTTTTGAATCATTGCTCTTATCAATTGCTCCGTATAAGGTCATGCCAAAAAATGTGTGTGTTACTGTATCCAAAAAACTCACCTCAACCATAGTATAAACGATTTCAAAATGATAAGAAAAAAATAACCCAAATAATCGCCAAAATGATTGGCTTTTATTTGAGTTATTAGAGACGTTCTTATGGATGATTATTCTTTTGAAGAGGTTGAGTCATCATCAGGCAATGGATCAATCTTCACAGCATCATGAGTGTCAGTAATTGCACCAAGACCTAAGATTGTAAACACAATACCAATTAAGAGAAAACCAAAGATGACTAGCGTCGTTAGCCACATTCCCGCCATAATAACCCTCCTTTTATACACATATATGCACTATGCAAAGGGGGTATAACGGTTTTTGTTATTAACTCTAAAAGGAAGGCTATTTTTTTCGAAGTGAGCCTAGTTCCTCAACAAGTGCTTGCATTTCATTTGGGCTAAATGAGTTTTTCTTCATGACAAGCTCATAAATTTCAAGTAGGTCCTCATACATTTCCTCGTCAAAGTGTGATGGTTTGATTGCGCCAAGGTTAAGTACTTTCAATTTTTCCTTTATTTGTTCAATCATGTATTCTACATTTTCTATTGATTTTTGAGTTAAGTCCATGTTTGTCCATCCCTTCTATTATCGATGTTCCTATTGTATCACGTTTTTGCCCTAATCCATTCTATTAATTACAAGCTGATTAAAATGATGGAAATTGGTATCTGATTATTTTCTAATTGACGAGTGTTTCTTTATAATGAAATTAGATAGGTTTTGTTTACTCTATCATTTTCAGAAAGGGGTTGTGTGGTTTGATTAATGTGTTGTTCGTATGTTTAGGGAATATTTGTCGTTCGCCGATGGCTGAAGCTGTTTTTAGGAATATGGTGAGTGAGGCTGGTTTAGCAGACAAAATCAAGGTGGACTCTGCTGGAACTGGGAATTGGCATATTGGGAAGCCACCACATGAAGGAACAAGGCAAATATTAACGACGTATAACATTGACTATACTGGGATGAAGGCAAGGCAGGTTGCAAAGGAAGATGTGGTTAACTTCAATTATATTATCGCAATGGATGCAGAAAACCTTGGGAACCTAAGAAGAATGGCTGGCTATCAACAAACAGGATATATCGGAAGACTCTTAGATTTTGTTGAGGAAAGTGACATAGAAGATGTGCCAGATCCGTATTATACGGGGAACTTTGATGAAGTATATGAATTAGTCACAAATGGTTGTAAGGGATTATTAAATGCAATTAAGGACGACCATCATTTATAAAGGTTGTTTTCCCAAAGTTTGTTGTTTTTAGCTGTACATTATTTAAAAGATAGAATTCTAGCAGACTGAATATACTCAAGACTCCCGTGGGATGCGTGAGCTAAAGTGAGACCCCACAGGAGCCAGTGACGAGGAGGCTCACCGCTCACCCCACAGGACGCGGAGTGTATTCAGGCTGCGACTTTAAAAGCAACAATTCATACGAAAACTGCCTTTATAAAAGGATATAACTGGAGGTTAGCAAGATGTCTAAGAAAATGGTACAAGGTATGATGATTGGTGCACTAGTTGGTGCGGCCATTAGTTTGTTTGATCGAAAAACTCGTGAAGAATTTGTTGAGAACACAAAGCGAGTAAGTGAAAAGACCGTTGATCTCATTAAGCACCCTCAGCAAGTAACAAGTGCAGTGAAGGAAAATATTCATGAAGTGAGAACCACATTTGAGCAGCTATCAGATGATCTCCGTTTTTTATCATCTAAAATGAATGAATTAAATGAGACGACTCCTGAAATGATAAGTATGATTAAGGAAACTCAGGAGGCGTTCAAAGATATTAAACCGAACTTGGGTAAGGGAAACGACGAATAGCGAGGTGAAGGAATGGGCAAATGGAGTAGAGCTTGGAGCTTTATTAAGGAACTGTTTAAACGGTTTAATGAAGATGAAGTAGCTGGTCTTTCCGCAGAATTAGCCTACTTCTTTTTACTTTCATTATTTCCATTTCTTATTTTTAGTGTCACATTAATTGGTTATTTACCTATATCAGAAATTGATATCCTAAATAGTGTTCGTGAATATGCTCCAGATGGAACCATTGATATGATTGAGAAAAATTTGGAATCCATTCTTGGTGCACAAAATGGAACCTTACTTTCGTTTGGGATTATTGCAACGATTTGGTCTGCTTCTAATGGAATTAACGCAGTAGTACGTGCATTCAATCGTGCTTATGATGTGAAAGAAAGTCGCCATTTTCTCATTGCTCGTGGGATGTCGATTGTGCTAACGATTGCGATGGTGTTTGTCATTATCATTGCTCTGTTGTTACCGGTATTCGGCAGACAGATAGGCTTATTTTTATTTACAGCGTTTGGATTATCAGATGAATTTATGGGCGTTTGGAACGTCATTCGTTGGATATTCAGTGCTACTATCTTATTTATTGTGTTTAATTGCTTGTATTTATTTGCACCAAATCGTAAGTTAAAAATCAAAGAAGTGGTCACTGGTTCATTTTTTGCTACGTTTGGTTGGATGTTTGTTTCATTAGGTTTCTCTTATTACGTGAGCAGTTTTGGAAATTACTCTGCAACCTATGGTGGGTTAGGAGGAATCATCGTCTTAATGATCTGGTTTTATTTATCAGGGATGATAATTATTATTGGTGGAGAAATCAATGCAATTTTAAATTGTGAGCGGATAAGAACGGAACTGAAATAGAATAGAACTGCTTTATCCTCCAAATAGGGGACAAGGCAGTTCTTTTTTATTTGGACCTCAAGAGGCGCAGTCCGTTTAAGATGACTAGGATGGTGCTGCCTTCATGGCCGATTACGCCAAAAGGTAAGTCAATGATTTGTAGAAAATTAGAACAGATGAGTAACATAATAACGGTGATCGAGAAGATAATATTTTGTTTAATGATACGGTTCATTCGTTTTGAAAGTTCTACAGCTTCAGCGATACGTGTGAGGTCATTTTTCATTAATACAATATCTGCTGTTTCTAATGCGACATCTGTGCCTTCACCCATTGCGATTCCTACATTTGCTGTAGCTAAAGCTGGTGCATCATTAATACCATCGCCGACCATAGCGACGCTTGTGTACTTCTCTTTTAATTCTTTGATATAATCTACCTTTTGTTCAGGTAAGCACTCTGCTTTGAATCCATCAATGTTACATTCTCTTGCAATGGCAGAGGCCGTTCTTTGGCTGTCACCAGTTAACATCAAGGTGTGGATTCCTAATTTTTTCAGGGCTTTAATTGAATCAACCGTGTCTTTTCGGATGGTATCTTTCAAAGCAATTAATCCAATGATTCCATTTGAGTCACTAGCAAATACAACCGTATTTCCCTCTTCTGCAAGGCAGGACGCCACTCCTTCTTGAAAGTGATCAGCCAGTTCCTGTCCAACAAATTCTGCCTTGCCAATTTTCCATTCTCTTGACTGAAGAGTACCGACCACTCCCCAACCAGGAATATCTTCGATGCCATCAGGCTGTAGTAGCTCTAGCTGAAGCTTCTGCTGAGCATGTGTAACAATTGATTTAGCTAGTGGATGTGTTGAATGCTGTTCGATGGATGCAACTTGTTGAATAAACTTCGCTTCATCAATTCCTTCTCGAACTACAATTGATGTGACTTCTGGTTTTCCATTTGTTAATGTACCTGTTTTATCAAAAGCAATGGCTTCTAGGTTTCCTAGCTGTTCAAGGTGAATACCGCCCTTAAATAGAATCCCTTGACGCGCACCAGTCGAGATGGCTGAAAGTGTAGCAGGCATGATTGAGGCAACCAGTGCACAAGGTGAAGCTACAACTAGTAAAATCATTGCTCTGTAGAAGGTTTCTGTCCAAGTCCATCCTAATAAAAAATAAGGGAGAAACATCATCAGTGCAACAGCTGCAAGGACACATTTGACATAGGCACCTTCAAATTTCTCTATAAATAGCTGAGATGGTGATTTTTCACTTTGTGCATTTTGAACAAGTTGAATGATTTTTTGAAATAGAGTGTCACTACTTTCTTTCGTGACTTCAACCGTGATCGAGCCTTGTATGTTTACTGTACCAGCAAACACGACATCACCAGTCATTTTACTTACTGGGATAGATTCTCCTGAGATTGCTGATTCATCAATATTTGTCTGACCTCTTACAAGCTTTCCATCAGCTGGGACCCTTTCACCTGGTCTTATTAAAATATTGTCACCAATTTGTAAGCTTGCTACCTTAACAATCTTATGGACCCCATTTGAGATAAGAGTTGCCTGTTCAGGCTGAAGCTCCATTAGCGATGAGATTTCTCGATGACTTTTATTCATCGTATACGTCTCAAGAGCACCACTTAATGCAAAAATGAAAATCAATATTGCTCCTTCCATCCAATATCCGATGATAGCAGAACCAATCGCAGCAAAGATCATTAGCATTTCTACATTTAGTTCTTTGCTTTCAATGGTATCCTCAATACCTTCTTTAGCTTTTGCGAATCCTCCAATGACAAAGGCTGAAATGAACATCACAATTGATAATGTATCGGCATTTGTTTTTGAGAGAATATAACCAGCGATAATTAAAAGTCCTGAGACTAGTGCTGCAATTAATTCTGCATGTTCTTTTAATTTACCAAGTACGGTAAAATGTTGTTGTTCGTTTTGGGTGACTTCAGTTTCTTGTGATAGTGCTTTAATTCCTGAATTCATATTATCGCCTCCGATTTCTAATTGAGAAAAATAATCACAATCAATTGGGTTATTAAATAACGAAAGCTGCCTTCATGAAAGAAAGCAGCAACAAACACTAATTACTTTTACTTTATAATTATTATAATCTAAGTATAACATGACTAAATGGAATAATGAAGATTTTTTTTTCGACATTAGATGTAGTTGAAGAGGTTGAACTAATTATATGAGGGGAATGAGGATTATGTGCTTTTGAAAAGAAGAGTTTAAAAGGACCACCTTGATGGTCCGCGTTAAAATTATTCTTCTGAAAACATTCTAATTGCCCCTATCACAAACGCTATAGGAAATAGAATGATGGCTAATCTAAGGTGAGGGATGTCTAAAAACAGAATGATAATCACAATAGGTAACCCAACCATTGCAGTCAATGCTGAGAATTTCGCATAGCGGATTCCTGTTCTTGAAATCTCAGGTTCATCGTTATACATCCACCGCTTTCCAAATAGAATACTTTCTTCAGGACAACAATATGTCCAAATCAATAATGCATATAAAGGAATCATAAAGATTACTGTTAAAATAATATTTGCAACCATCAATCAACCTCCAACAACTTTGGTAATAACAGTGTAAATCCTTACTATTAATACGAATGATTAGATGTAGAAGTTTCAAATTTTTCAATGTGTAAGTCCGCAAAAAAAGGCCCTTCACTAAGAAGGACCTCACTCAATCTAACTTTTAACATCAACTACTGACTTCCGACCATTAAACAGAATCACAAGACATAACCCCAAAAACAATGAACTTATAATCATAAAGAAGCTTATTCCTTCTAGAAACTCAATGAACAAACCTCCAATAGAAGGACCCACCAAGCTGCCTAAACTGAAGAAGATTCCGCACATCAGATTCCCTGTTGGTAGCAAATTCTTTGGCATTAAATCTGCCATATAAGAAATTCCAAGAGAAAAGGTGGAGCCAACAAACATTCCAGAAATAAATAAGCATAAGACAAGCCCAGCTATCGAATCCTCCAATAAGCTTGCAGTAGTAAAGCTGATAAAGCCTAAAAATAAAATCGAAATGAGGATCTTCCTCCGTCCCAATTTATCACTTAATATCCCAAGAGGTAGCTGAAAGACAATTCCACCAATGGCAAAAGAGGCTAATAGAATGGAAACAACATTGATATCATGACCAATCCTTAAAGCATACACAGGGAAGCTTCCATTTAAGGAGGACTCCAAAAAGCCATAGGCTAGAGGTGGTAAAAAGGCAACCCAGCCATACTTCCACGCATGTTTAAATCGTTTCAATGTATCAAAGAATGACGTCATCTCAACCTCTTGCTCTGGATATTCATTTTTAAGCGCAAATAAAAATAACCAACCAATCAAGCATAAGACAGACGATAGAATAAATGGGAGTGATTCATGGATATTGACAAGTGGAGTCATAAGAGGTCCCACCGCAAATCCAATCCCGAAAAATAATCCATATAAGGAAATGTTTCGACCACGCTTATTCGCAGGAGAAAAGTCAGTGATCCAGGTTTGCGTACCGAAGTGAAGGGCATGATCCCCAATACCAATCAAGAGTCTTAGAACAAACCAAAACCAAAAGGATTTCCATAGCGGAAAAAGTGCGAGTGCTAGAACAACGATTAATCCCCCAATGACAATCACAGGCTTATACCCAAATCGTCTAAGCGGCTGCTCCATAAAAGGTGATGCTAGCAAAATTCCAATATATAATGCAGTCGCATTCAACCCATTTAAAAAAGATGAAACACCACTATTTTCAAGCAGAACAGCAATTAATGGTAAGAGCATTCCCTGAGAAAAACCAGAAATCGCAACAATACTTACTAAAACCCAAAAACGATAAGTTGTATTTTTCATATGTATCCCCAATGTGAGTAAATTCATTTCCATCTTCCATCATACAAAACTCGGGTGGTGCCTGTCACTACCCGAGTTTTGTCGGATGTTGTGTAAATCAAAAAGGATAATATATTTGTATTTCATATGCAATCCTATAAAATAGATATAAATGACTAAGCTATGGAGGAAAATAAATATGGAATTTAAAATGAAAGAAGTCGGCTTTACGACTCAATTTGAATATGGAGAATTACATGTTGCTGGAGACGAACAGCATGGGTTTAGACCATTTCAACTGATGGTTTCTTCAATTGTTGTTTGTAGTGGTGGAGTGTTACGAAAAATTCTAGAAAAGAAAAGAATCAATATTGACAATATGACAATCAAATCGTCAGTTGAACGAAACGAAAGTGAAGCAAATCGAATTGAGAAGATCTCTATTCATTACATAATTACAGGGAAAGACCTAAATGAAAAGAAAATAGCCCAATCGATCGAGCTTGCTAGCAAGAATTGTCCAATGACACAATCAGTGAAGGGCAGCATTGAGATTGAAGAAACGTTTGAGCTTGTAGTAGCTGAATAATCTGCAAAAGCGTTAGGGAGTGTGAAAATTCCTAACGCTTTTTCTACATATAGAGTAGAACAAAGTAGAGGAATTGATACATTGTAATAGGGTGAAAATTGAATACTACATATAGAGAAGGACAAATCTTGCGAGGCATAAGTTAGGGGAAATGAAATTATATGAAGCACTTTCTTTGGAGAACCATCTTCTTTACCATTGGATTATTTATTATTTCATTAGGAGTTAGTTTAACAATCATAGCGAACCTCGGGGCGGGACCCTGGGATGCGTTAAATGTTGGTTTGTCAAATATGATTGGATTAACGGTCGGAAATTGGACAATCATTATCGGGATCTTACTCATATTTATTAATGCATTTCTGTTAAAAGCAAGGCCAGCTTACTTAGCAATAGTTACCATAACGTTAATTGGCTTTTTTATTGATTTTTGGCTCCTCATTGTGTTTGGGGATTGGACTCCAATAACATTTGGTCGTCAAATCCTTATATTGGTTAGCGGGATTGTTACGTTAGCATTAGGAATTGCCTTCTACTTACAGGCTAAGTTTCCCTTATCCCCAATTGATCAATTGATGGTCGCTATTAGTAAACGATTAAAGGTAAATCTAATGATTGCTAAAACAATGGGTGAGCTCACAGCATTAGTCCTAGCCTTCATATTTAAAGGTCCGATTGGGATTGGGACAATTATTATTACATTTTCAATTGGGCCACTTATTCAAGTTTTTTTCCCTACTTTTGAAAAATGGATGAATGTGTTAAACGAAAATCATCAATTTAAAAAAAAGAATGGATAATATAGCATTTCTTCGAAAAAACTAACAGCAAAGAACTGAAAGGAGTCATTTTCATGAAATCTCTATTTCATTGCATTGCTGTTATCGTTTTATTACTTAGTAGTTCAATAAATGTTTTTGCCGATAAACCGAAAGACAAACCGAAGGAAGAAAAGAAAGAGGTCACTGAAAAAGAGCAAAAACCGACTGAAGAAAAAAGTGAGAAATATAAAATCCCTAATTCGGTTTTGGATATCTCTAAAGAAAATACGTATCCAAATCCAACACAGGATTTACCGTATTTACAACCAAGTGATCTTGCAAAGGAATTAATTGACACTGCAGAGGTGAAAATTGAAAACCCAGATCTCATTAAGATTCTAAATGAATCAACGATTTCAACCACTCCATTAGCAATTGGATACCGTGCAACAATTTATTTGGGACAGTGGGCGTTGAATTATGAGTCATCTGAAACGAATATCAATTGGGAGTTCCAAAAGGTAAATACGAACTATTTTGATAACCGTGGTGGAAAAGCTCCACATCAAATTCATTATCGTCAAGAAGCCCAAAAGCAAGTAGAGGGTGGATTAACAGCAAAAATCGATAGTGCAGATGAAGTGAAGAAAATGATGTTAATCACGGCTGCAAATAAAACGAAGCTTCCATTATCATTTGAGACGATTATTGGAGCCGGAACGAAGAAAGATCAGGTCTATAATATTCCTCCAAAAAGATTAGGTTATTTATATGCATACGCACCTGCGGTTAATGAAAAAGGAAAGGTAACGTATGGCGAGGTATACTTAGTTTTAAAGGGGAGTAAGAAAAGTCTTGTCATTAAAAATGTCACACACCAAGGAATTGGTGCTTGGATTCCTGTACAGGACCACACCTCATTTGGATTCCTTGCTTCTGAAGTACCAAGATAAAAATAGAAACTCATCCGACTATTGACTCCTTTGATTTGTCATTTTTCGTGAAATCAAATACGATAGTACGGAAAGGAGAGATGTCATTTTGGGTAACGCTGTGCACGATAAGGATTCACAAATAGATTATTTGAAAAATCGACTCAATATGTTTATAGAGGTAATTGATTCTCTTGATCCAGAAAACACTGAGTTAGAGGATATCGATCGTCTAATCAAAATGCTGGATGATTTAGAGTTTAAATATGATCAATTTAAGACAGATTGGGATAAGGAATAAGCCACTCATTGGATGAGTGGTTTTTCTTTTTGGCTGTTTTCGTATATATTGTTGCTTTGAATACCGCAGCCTGAATACACTCCGCGTCCTGTGGGGTAACCGGTGAGCCTCCTCGTCGCTAATCCCACGGGAGTCTTCGTGTATTCAGACTGCTAGAATATTAACTCGTTTCACCAGAGGAAGTGATTTTTTAGAAAAAGGTGTAATCGCTTGCATATGTCTTTCACATTCTCCGTTTAGAAGTTATAATTGGTAATGAGAGAATTGGTCAGAAAAGTTGCACTTTTTAAATGGGGAATTACTTAAAAGAAATTGAATATATCTTTTGTAAAGGGGATAAGGGAGAGGGGATTAATGATGGAAAAGCTTCAGGAAAGTATGTACAAGTTAATTGTTGAAACCTCAACAAGACTTCCTAAGGATGTAAGACGTGCGATTGCTAGAGCCAAAGAGCTAGAGAACGCAGGGACACGTTCAGCGATGTCATTGGATACGATCACTAATAATATTAAAATGGCTGACGATAATATCTCACCAATATGCCAGGATACCGGACTGCCAACATTTAAAATTAAGACCCCTGTGGGTGTGAACCAATTAAAAATAAAAGAAGCCATTTACCAAGCAATCGCTCAAGCGACAAAGGATGGGAAACTTCGCCCGAATTCAGTAGACTCACTTACTGGGGAAAACAGTGGGGATAATTTAGGGTACGGTACGCCAGTTATTAAGTTTGAGCAGTGGGAAAAAGATTACATAGATGCTCGCCTTATTCTTAAGGGTGGCGGATGTGAAAATAAGAACATTCAATACAGTCTACCATGTGAGTTGGATGGACTTGGACGAGCGGGTCGTGACTTAGATGGTATCCGAAAATGTGTCATGCATTCTGTATACCAAGCACAAGGACAAGGCTGTAGTGCTGGCTTCATTGGGGTCGGAATTGGTGGTGATCGTACGTCAGGATATGAGCTTGCGAAGGATCAATTGTTCCGAAGTGTAGAAGATGAGAATAGTCATGAAGAGCTTAAAAAGCTCGAAGACTATGTCATGGAAAATGCAAATAAGCTAGGGATTGGGACAATGGGATTTGGTGGAGAAACAACTTTACTTGGCTGTAAAGTAGGAGTGATGAACCGCATTCCAGCAAGCTTCTTCGTTTCAGTTGCGTATAACTGTTGGGCTTTCCGTCGTCTTGGAATCACAATTGATCAGCAAACGGGTGATATCAATGATTGGCTGTATCAAGAGGGAGACGAGATTGATTTTTCTAAGGAAACTAAGGCTGAAACAAATAAAGAGGATGCTAATTTAGTAGAGTTACAAGCACCAATTACAGAGGAACAAATTCGCCAATTAAAGGTGGGAGATGTTGTTCGAATTACTGGTCGAATGTATACAGGACGAGATGCCATCCATAAGTATTTAAGTGACAATGATGCTCCAGTTGATCTGGATGGCCATATTATCTATCATTGTGGACCAGTTATGCTCAAGGATGACCAAGGAAATTGGCATGTGAAAGCAGCTGGACCAACGACAAGTATTCGTGAGGAGCCATATCAAGGCGACATTATGAAGAAATTTGGAATCAGAGCTGTTATTGGAAAAGGTGGGATGGGGCCGAAAACTCTTGCTGCCTTAAAAGAACATGGTGGTGTGTACTTGAATGCAATTGGTGGAGCAGCCCAGTATTATGCCGATTGTATTAAAGGTGTCTACGGTGTAGACCTTATGCAATTTGGAATTCCTGAAGCGATGTGGCATTTACAAGTAGAAGGCTTTACAGCCGTAGTGACAATGGACTCTCATGGAAACAGTCTTCATGAAGATGTTGATAAGTCATCACTTGAAAAATTATCAAACTTCAAAGAACCTGTTTTTAAATAAATATACGAAAGAGCTTGGATTGATGTTCCAAGCTCTTTTTGTCTGCATTAATGTTTCTCATCTAAAAATGGTTTATTTACATAGTGATACATGAAGCCCATTAAGACGGCTCCACCAATTAAGTTTCCTATCGTCACAGGAATTAAATTTCTGATTACCCCGTAAAAGGAAATGCTCTCAGGGTGGTCTAATACTAAAGCTATAGCGAACGTACACATATTGGCAATACTATGTTCATATCCAGAAATAAAGAAACAAAAAACAAATAACATCATTGTAAATAATTTTGGTCCATCATGATCAAAATTCATCGGTACAAAAAACGCTAAACAAACAAGCCAATTACAAAGAATGCCTCTGAAAAATAACGCCATTACTGGATCGGTAACCTTTTTTTCAACAACTCCTAATAAAAATCCATTCACAGATGCATCATTAAAGAGACCTGTTGTGTAAATGAGAAAGGCAAACACAATGGCACCAAGTATATTGCCAATATAACTATAAGTCCAAAGCTTCCATACAATTGCCCATGACATTTTTTTTCTTAGTGCAGCATAGGAGAAATAAAATGTATTACCAGTAAATAAATCTCCGCCTCCATAAGCAATTAGAATGATTGCTGCCCCGAACGTAAGTGCAGCCATTGGATAGGTGAACGGAGAATGCTCTAGATAGAAGAAATTCCCTGTTTTAAAGGCAACAATGACTCCAAAACCTATAAACATACTAGCAAGCATTGATCTAGAAAGATAACGTAATGGGCTGTTCAAAAAGATTTTTTGTTTTTTTAACGCGAGTTCTTCGACACCTTGTAATGGTTTGATTTCCATGATATTCTCCCTTGAATTTCATTTCTCTTACTTTCTCCATTTTAATAGAAGATTATGTAAATACAAAGAGGAGTTGGAAAACTCTTCCCTGAATGAATTGCCTATTTTTGCAAAAACTAACAAAATCAGATGTTGTAATTTAGGGAGGGTCTTTTGGTGAGAAAGATCGTTTGTATACTTACGATGATTGGAATTGTCTTTTCCATTCAAACAAATGCACAAGCAAGCTACTCCAATCAACCGATTCATTGGGGATTCAAAAAAAGCCAAAATCATGAACCACCAAATGCAGGTGAAGAGCTGAATACACTGCTTGAGAACTATGGAACTTATTATCTCGGTGATACCTCGAAAAAGGAAATCTATCTTACATTTGATAATGGATATGAAAATGGCTACACGGGTCAAATATTAGATGTGTTAAAGAAGAAGAAAGTCCCAGCTACTTTTTTCGTGACGGGTCATTATTTAAAAGACCAGGCAGATCTTGTGAAAAGAATGGCAGCTGAAGGCCATATAGTTGGTAATCATTCATGGCATCACCCTGATTTAACAAAGGTCAGTGATGAGCGTTTAAGAAAAGAGCTTAATTCTGTTAGAGATGAAACTGAGCGATTAACAGGACAGAAAAAAGTTGCTTACTTACGACCACCAAGAGGTGTATTTAGTGAAAGAACCCTCGCTTTAACGAAGGAGCTCGGTTATCAAACGGTGTTTTGGTCACTGGCTTTTGTTGACTGGCATGTGGATAAGCAAAGAGGATGGGAGTATTCCTATAATAATATTATGAAGCAGGTTCATCCTGGAGCGATTCTTTTACTTCATACTGTTTCAAAGGACAATGCAGAAGCACTCGAAAAAGCAATTGATGACTTGCATGAACAAGGCTACACATTTCATAGCTTGGACCACTTAATGGCAAGCAAAATGAGGATGGACGAGCCTTTGATTTTTAATATTGATTAGTAGGTAGCACCTTTAGGACTGTCCTAAGGGTGTTTTCGTATCTGAACGGGATTTTTTTGTTATACTAGTAGCATCAAGTAGGTCAAATTAAAAATGGAGCTGTATGAATGAATCGTCAAGTGAAAGATCAAAAGAACACATCAGTTAAATTAAATGAGGGACAAACCTTTCCTCTTACTATAAAACGTCTAGGCATTAATGGAGAAGGTGTAGGATATTTCAAAAAACAAGTCGTCTTTGTTCCGGGAGCACTTCCAGGAGAAGAAGTAGTGGTAGAAGCCACAAAAATTCATCCGAAATTCGCGGAGGGAAAAATCAAGAAAATCCGCAAAAAATCATCCCATCGTGTCATGCCACCGTGTCCAATCTATGAGCAATGTGGAGGTTGCCAGTTACAGCATTTAGATTACTCCCAACAGCTCAAGGAAAAACGAGATATCGTCGTCCAAGCGTTTGAAAAATATATGAAATCATCAGTCGAAAGTTTACATATCAAAGAAACGATCGGGATGGAGAACCCTTGGAACTATCGAAACAAGAGTCAATTTCAGGTTGGATTGCAGAAGCAGAAGGTCATTGCGGGCTTATACGGGATTGGATCACATTCACTCATTGATATCGCTGACTGCATGGTTCAGCATGAATCAACGAACAAAGTGACCCAGGTTGTTAAGAAAATATTACAAGACTTAAGTATTTCTATTTATAATGAAAGAACGCGAAAAGGTCTGGTAAGAACAATCGTTACTCGTGTAGGTGTCCAAACAGGTGAGGTTCAGGTTGTTCTAATTACCTCGGGGAAAGAACTACCGCGCAAGCAAGTCATCATCGAGGAAATTACTCGAAGATTACCAGAAGTGAAATCAATTGTCCAAAACATTAATGGCCATAAAACCTCATTAATCTTTGGAGATGAAACAAAGCACATTCACGGGAAAGAAGTCATTCAAGAGACTCTTGGAGACCTTTCATTTGAACTGTCAGCAAGAGCTTTCTTCCAGCTGAATCCATATCAAACCGTTAAGTTATATGATGAAGTCAAAGAAGCAGCGCAATTAACAGGAAAAGAAAAAATTGTGGACGCTTATTGTGGAGTAGGAACGATTGGCCTTTGGCTTGCTCAAGGGGCAGCAGAATTAAGAGGGATGGATACCATTGCCGAGTCAATTGAAGATGCAAAGAAAAATGCAAAACGACATCATATCAAGAACGCAACCTATGTCACAGGAAGAGCGGAAACGTGGCTGCCTAAATGGGTAAAAGAAGGGTGGAAACCAGACATCATCGTCGTCGATCCACCAAGAACAGGTTGTGATCAAAAGCTACTAGAAACAGTCTTAAAAGTAAAACCCAGAAAATTCATCTACGTCTCATGCAATCCATCGACACTCGCAAAAGACTTGAAAGTACTGTCTAGTCAATATAAGGTTGAATATGTTCAGCCTGTGGATATGTTTCCACATACCGCGCATGTGGAGTGCGTTGCCTTGATGTCAAGGGTAAAAGGGATGACCAACAAAAATTGCCTGAAGTAAAGACTTTTCGGAAGTCTGAGCGTAAGCGCCGCAGGAGGAGGCTTGCTTTGAACGTGAGAATCGAACTATCACTCTAAGAAAACTTATCTACACTTTTCTTCGGAGGGTTTGAGTAGCCGATTGGGATGTTTTTGCGTTAGGATTGAGTTAGTGATTTGGATAACATCGAGCTCGGGCTGTGATTTAGATGTCTGAGCAGAAAATAGAGAAATATAGCAATTAGACAAGGTTGTCTATAGGCATTAACAGGGCATTTCTCGCTTTGTGTCGTGTTAAAAAATGCCTGCTGGTAGTAATCTGGCAGAGAAAAGGAGGTCATCCATATGGATCAAATCAAAATCGGAGTGTTCCTAAAAGAGCTTCGAAAAGAAAAAGATTTGACGCAGGAGCAATTGGCTGAAAAGCTGAATGTCTCTGGCAGAACAGTATCAAGATGGGAGACCGGCAGGAATATGCCAGATATAGGTCTGCTCATCGAGATAGCAGATTTTTATGATGTTAGTATTCCTGAGATTGTCAATGGAGAAAGGAAAAGCGAGAATATGAATCAAGAGACAAGAGATACTGCTATTAAAATGGCAGAATATGGACAAAACGAGATAAAGTACGGAAAACAAAAAGTGATTAGTTATCTGATGTCATTATTCGGTATATTCATCATTATTTCGGCCTTAGCGATATTCCCCAATGATAGCAGCTGGGGAAGTATTTATTCAATTATCGGAAGTATCATTTTAATAATTGGAGCTTACTTCATGATTAAATCTGTATTCGTAAAGAGAAGCTTACGTATATTGAGTGTTGTCGGATGTGCCATTCTATTATTTGCAATTTTTACTATTTCAGATTATCTTGCAGTCACTCAATTCAACCAGGTGCCCAGATTTAGTTATGAGAAATCATACAGTTCACTGAATCCAGATGAAATTGTTCATAAGACTTTATTTTTTAAAGCTGTTCAGAAAAATCCCGGAACGGAGTATGAACGAATTGAAATTGTAAAATAAGTTCAAAAAAAGATAAATCCCAGTTTGTATTAGACAAACCAAGGCTCCTCAACTACCATTATGGCGGCGAGGAGCCTTTTTATGCTTCGATTTTTGTATGGGAGACTTTAATATAAAGAAAAATTAAAGTAAAATACACACGAATTGATACTTCAAATATCATATACATAAAAGCAGTTGATATCGTAAAAAGTCTATACTATCTGCTTTTTCGTTTGTGAAAATACCATTCAGGACTGATTTTCGTTAAAATATACATGGCGATTTTCATAAATGATCCATATTCAAATATACTAGTGTATGATAGTAAGTTAGGAAACATGATGTTAGTGTAAAAAAAGCGGTTTTATCCCGCATTAATGGGTTGTAATGCTTCTACCTCAAAATTTAGCGAAAGCAAAGAAGTTAGGAAAGGAATCAATTGCCCATAAAAACCCAATTGGTTCAGGCTAATAAGATGTTGGTTCTTCAGGTGTCATAGGACATGGCGCCTTTAACCTGAGTTTCTCTAGTTCGGTGGAGGATGAAGAAACCCCAGTGATTAAAAGTTTCACTTTATATTTTTGACTGACAGATAGTTTAAAGTTGTATCAGTAATGAGAGGATTTGAGTTTGCAATGATTGATAATTTTTGGCGTGATTTACCACGACCATTTTTTATACTTGCGCCAATGGAAGATGTGACGGATGTTGTTTTTCGCCATGTAGTAAGTAAAGCAGGTCGACCGGATGTATTTTTTACAGAGTTTACAAACTCGGATAGCTATTGTCATCCTGAGGGAAAGAACAGTGTTCGGGGTCGTTTGTTGTTTACAGAAGATGAACAGCCAATGGTGGCACATATTTGGGGAGATAAGCCCGAATATTTCCGACAAATGAGTATTGGGATGAAAGAGCTAGGATTTAAAGGCCTTGATATTAATATGGGCTGCCCTGTACCGAATGTGGTATCGAGAGGGAAAGGTAGTGGACTTATTCTGCGTCCAGAAGTCGCAGCAGAACTTATTGAAGCAGCAAAAGCGGGTGGACTGCCTGTCAGTGTGAAAACACGACTTGGCTATTCGGATGTAAATGAATGGGAGGAGTGGCTAACGCATATTTTAAAACAGGATATCGCAAATCTTTCTATTCATTTACGTACAAGAAAGGAAATGAGCAAAGTAGAGGCACACTGGGAGCTGATTCCAGAAATCAAGAAATTACGTGATCGTGTGGCACCGAATACGCTACTAACCATCAACGGGGACATTCCTGATCGTGAAACAGGACTGAAACTTGTTCGTCAATATGGTGTGGATGGGGTTATGATTGGGCGCGGAATTTTTAAAAACCCATTTGCCTTTGAAAAAGAGCCGAAAGAGCATAGTAGTATGGAGTATCTCAATCTTCTAAGATATCATCTTGATCTTTATGACTACTATTTAGAAAAACTGCCACGTCCAATTACTGGGCTCCATCGTTTTTTCAAAATATATGTCAAAGGATTTCCTGGAGCAAGCATGTTAAGAAATCAATTGATGAACACAAAGTCAACGGATGAAGTACGTCAATTACTTGATCATTTTGAAAAAAAGTGTTGACAGGACAGGGACAGTAGAATGAGGTAATGCATAAAAATTAGAGGGAAAATGAATCCTATCAACTCATGTGTATTTATAATTTTACTATTAAATCGAAAAGGTAAAGTTAATTGATTCATGTTAAGAATCCTTCATTCCATATGATTAGGTAGAAAAATTCATTTTATCAGAAATAATCTTTATTTTATTTTGAAAAATGAAAAGCCAGTGAAATTTTACGACGAGTAAAACCTCACTGGCTTTTTTAATGTTTTAAAGGAGGGTTTTGTCCTAGCTGCAATTAAATTTTTTCATATTTAAAGAATATTAATTTATTGGTTTGTTTGTATTCTGTGGTTTTAACATAACTTAGCTTTTCGTAGAAATGGTGATTACGATAACTTAGATAAGGCGCATGCAAAGTAAATAATTCACTTTAATGCAAACTGTTTCAATGTACTTTATAGCTTATGAGTCTAAGCCGGAATTTTGTACATTTTAATTGAGAAACAATTCATCTTATTAAAATAGATTATCACAGGTTAATGGAGCAACAGATGAGTTGCTTCAAATTTTATTTGCATGTCACTAAATAATGATTTTAACGTTCAAAGAATAAAACGATACCTTGTAATAGCTTGGGATAAAGCCGATTATAGTGCTTACCAATCTGACATTTGCCATAATCTCTATGAAAAGCTATTAGAAATTGATACTATTGCTATAGGGGTAGATGTAATAGTTACTTTAAGATATTAGCCTTCTTAATATTACATTGGCTTAATTCTCTTGTATGGCTTTCATTTTTTTTAATGAGTAAGGATATGGAACTTTTCTGTGATGAAAGCGTATTAAAAGTATGCATGAAAACACAAAAAACTTATGTTAATCCATTGCTGTTGCTTGCTATCGGAAAGCGTATTTTAAGAGGAACTTCTCTAGCTTTTGACAAGGGAAATGTAAAGGGGAGGATTAAAAACGTGTTAAATTATAGAAAGCCAAAATTTTGGGTGATTGCTGTTACTTTAGTTGCAATTGTAGTACTTGTGGTTGCTCTAGTTACCAATTTAATTACAACTAAATCAGGTGATGACCCTCTTGTTTCTCAGTTTTTAAAAAATAAAACCGAGTATGTAGGCAATAACTCAAAAGTTGGAGGTATCATCTTTTTATTAACGTTCCCTAAAAACATCGATTACGATTACTTTGAGCTTTCTACTGATAGTGAGCCTTTTGCAATAACTGTAAATTTACAAACGGATACAGAGACTAGAAATTTTTATAGTGATGAAGCAAATCAACAACAGTTTGAAGTTAATGCTATCATTATGTTTGCCTTGATTGGAAACGTAGAATATATCAATTTTAACCTAAATGACGGGCTAACCTCCTATAATATGCAGTACACACGAGAATGGGCAAATGATCAATATGGAAAAGATGTGCGTGATTTTGCCATAAGCGAAGAAGAATTTAGTAAGCTGATTAAGGGTACATCTTATAATGGAAAATATAGAGATTAAAATGATATAGCACAACTTGTGGAAGAAAATCTTGCTATTATAATGTTGCAAAATTCGAATCAAGACATCTACACTTGGATTTTATAGTCCACTCTTATAGTAGTGATGTAAAATCGCGCCGAGCTTTTATAAATAGAATTTCATTTTTAAATCTTTTGCGCAGGAGTGTATCTGACGGTCATCTTGATTTTTGAGAGAGGTTATGAATGTTCTTGTTAATTCATTATTGGAAGTTGTGGCAGCGTCCCAGGTTGATACAAACGAAGTCCGGAACGCGCCACGCAAAGAAATGGTTATCATCATGAATTGGACACATGGCTAGGTACACTAGATTTGAAGATTCGAAAACCTCACAAAGGCAGTTACTATCCAAGTATGCCAAAACCCCGAAAACGTATAGAAAAACATTGCTCTCTGTTATCTAAGAAGCATATTTCATTGTATTTTGAATCAGTTAAATAATCCATTCGTTGGAATCACCGGGATCAAGTGATGGGAGGGTTCCAATAACGCCGAATACGCTGTCGGTTACTTCAATATTGGTAAGCGTCACATCACCAGTATTTGTTACGATGAATTTAAATTGCGGTGTTACTCCGTCTGGAAGCAACGGTCCTGGAGACGTATCGGCTTCCTGCCATGTTGCTCCATTATCTACCGAAACATATTTCTCAATGGTGATGGAAGGGATGACGCCAAACCAATATGTCGAATTGGTGTCAGAGAGAGTATTGCCGTCATATTCACCAGTTACCGTTGCGGCATTCACGTTTTGTCCAAGCACCCAGGTACCGACAATAATCCAACTAGCTGAATCTCCCGGTGGCAGAACGGGCATGGTCCCAACAAAACCGTATATATCGTCCGTTACTTGGACATTGGTTAAGGTTACGTCTCCCACATTAGTAACTGTAACTCTAAACAAAGGATTGGTCCCTATGGCAACATTTAATCCTGGAGGTGTATCCGCGTCATACCAGGTAATCCCGTTATCGTTAGATACCTCTTTTATTATATTAATTTCTGGCTGTGGAGCTTCTTCGCCGAACCAATATGCGACATCAGCATCGGATACTCCTTCGTCAGATGTTGCTGTTGCAATATTCATTTGATTCCCAAGTGCCCATGTACCAACAACTATTGTGGATGATGATTCACCGGGGGCTAAACTTGCGATTGGTCCAAGCACTAAGCCATAAACATTGTCATTTACTATAACATTGGTCAACGTGATATTGCCCGTATTAACAACTGTGAATTGAAATTGTGGATCTGTGCCTTGTGGTACAGGTGGGCCTACAGGAGCATTTGCTTCAAACCATGTGACCCCATTATCTGGTGAAACGTATTTGTCTACTTCAATGGACGGTGCGGCCGCTTCAACCCCAAACCAAAATGCCGTGTTCTCATGGGTAACCCCCTGATCACATGTTGCCGTCGCAATATTGGACTGCTGGCCAAGTGCCCATGTGCCGTTAATTGTTACTGTTTCCGATTCGCCGGGGTTCAAATCCGTTGGACCGATAACCGTTAAATAAACATTATCCGTCACGGTAACATTGGTCAACGTAACATTTCCTGTGTTTGTAACTGTAAATCGAAACTGCGGATTGTTGGGAAAAACTACATTCGGGCCTGGAAGCTTGTTTGCATCGAACCATGTAACCCCATTGTCTGGCGATACTTCCTTTTTCACGGTAATCGCCGGAAGTGCCGCTTCCACACCTACCCAATATGTCGAATTGGTGTCAGAGAAGGTATTGCCGTCATATTCACCAGTTGCCGTCGCGGTATTCACGTTTTGACCAAGTACCCATGTTCCATCGAAAATGAATTGGTCCGAAGCGGACTTCTCCAGTGTAGCTATTGTTCCAATTAAACCGTAAACATCGTCCGTAACTATAACATTGGTTAGTGTAGCAGTTCCATTATTTGTAACAGTGAAACGAAAACGCGGATTTGTGTTAGAAGGCACATCCGGTCCTGGGGCAGTATCTGCCGAGAACCATGTTACACCATTATCAGGCGAAACCTCTTTTTCTATCGAGATGGAAGCGATTTCAGTTAAGCATGACTGCGGATCAGGCAGAGTTCCTTCAAACAATTCATTATGACTTTCGGAAGTTCCCGTAAGAGAGTTAAAAATAATATTGCCATTAATTTGGCTAGATACGGTAGTTGCATCTGCAAATGGGGCCAATACCGAGCCATATATTGCGGTCGTACTATTAGTCCATGTTGCTGCTTGAGGAAAATTCCAAAGGATTAATCGTGCATCGCTTCGAGTTGCGGTTACTCCATTTCTAAAAATTTGGTAACTACCAAATGCAATGTTTGTTCCTATGACATTGATTAAAACTGTAGAACTTAGTGGAGCTACAATATTGATGCCATTCAACTGATTCAGTGACAATCCTGACCCTGCTACATCATTTGCATTTATTTCAAATATATTCAAATCTGGCTCGGTACCGGTTAGAGTTAATCCCCCAAAGCTTACACTTGCAGTACCAGTTGCCGTCAGATTGCCCCAAAAGGTACTTGCGCATTTTAAATAAGTTGCTTTCTCTGTAAAATTGATTGGATTCCCAGTTACAAAAGTACCGTTTGGGTTTCCCATAGTATAATTGATTACTGAACTAGATGCTCTTCTGATAGTATTGCCACTAAAATTCGAACCACTTGTAACATTTACATTACCGCCAATTACAAAAGAGGCATCCGTTCCAAAGGGTGGTAATGGTGAGATGGAAGCGCCTATTCCGTAGTTTTGCAAGGTAACATTACCTCCTACGGCTACTCTTCCTTCGGCATCTGTATTGCTCATATTCATATCTTGTATCACAAACACATTGTAAATGCCTATTGGTCCAAGGTTTACTGCCATTTTTCCATTCCCTCCTTTTCAACGAAAATCGAGCCAATAATCGTCATATTACGAACATCGTTGAGGTTATAGTGAAACCTTTTCTGAATGTTACTCCATTTAACAGGAGTGTTAATGCAGTTTAAATTCGTTGACATTATTACATTCCTCCCGTTGTATGATAATATGCACTGTCGCTGGCGTAGTAGGTGTTGCCTTCGAATACGGCCGTTACGCTTGCAGTATTAACGTGTATGCCAAGCTGTTCATAATTGATGAGATCCTCGAGTTGGAACTGAAGAAGTATCTGGGTTTTAATAGTATCTTTGAGCGTCTGATTCACCGAATTGTTGATTTTCAATAAATCATCAATTGTAGCGGGCTCTGGTGGGGTTTGCCCGTCAAGTGTTCCAAGGACATACTGAATCTTTTCAGCTTCGGCGTTGATGATATGAGACAATCCTAATTCTTCCAATGCTATGGACGCCAACAAAAGATTGATGACGCTATCTCGGTTAATATTGATATGTGGAGTTACATTAGGCATGTTTGGAAATGACATAATTGGACTCCTTTCTATTTGGTTTTTATATCACAAGATGTTTTTTCGACATTGGTTCAACGCTCAAAACTAAATGAATAACAAGGCGGTGCATATGTGTCTGCTTATCTACTCATTAAAATTTGCAATTACAAAGTTATGGCGTCCCGGTAGTCGTCGTTGTGGATGTCGAAATGGATAGCGTATCTTTCAACTTAAAATGAAGAAGCATTTGGTTTTTAATGACGTTTCTCAATGTTTGACTAACCGACTCATTGATTCCTAGAAGTTCATCAATCGTCGGGGGCGTAGTGGGGGGATTCTGTCCTCTGAGCGTTCCAAGGGCATACTGAATCTTTTCAGCTTCGGCGTTGATGATATGAGAAAGCCCCAGTTCCTCAAAGGCCACGGAAGCAAGCAAAAGATTGACAGAATCTTCAAGAGTGATACTGATGGTTGCATTTATGTTAGGTATATTGGGCATTGACATAGAGTAAATTCCTCCTTTCAAGTATTAATGCTTAATGATATCTCACGCTTTCAAACATAGAATCAAATCTATAACGATTATTAAAGCAGATGAGATATATGACACTCAGTGAAAGTGTTTATGCTATATTATGTCAATGTTGACTATGTGATTGTGCTGTCGTCTATCATGTAACAGTTTGACAAGTAAAGAAGTTTAATGATTAAAGGCATACTAGATTTAGATAAGAACTATTTATCAGAAAAAATAGTAAGTGATATGGCAAAAGGAAATGATGATTTTACTGATCTGTTTCATAATGAATTTAAGATGTTGACGGACATTGGAAATAAATATCGTATACGACATCATGAGATTGAAATAACTAAATTCCGTTATTATGACTATCTTTTTAATTGTTGTTTAGCACTAATTACACGAGCTATAAAATAGTTGAAGGACTATGTAATATTTTTAATAAAGAAAAATTCCGCAAAATCATAGATGTATCGTGAGGCTGAAATAAAAATCAAACTACATATTCTTGCATTTACAATGTGATGACATTACGAAAGATTTGGAAAGGAAATTCTTTAGATCAATTCCAATTTGTCAAGGAACTTATGAGCACAATGCATTTTGTTACAGATATAGTGGATATGTTTCTGGAAACGGATTCAAATGACATTCATTCTAAACTTCCGAAATATGATAAATGGTTTCCAAGAATGTGTGAGTATGGATTTGTGGAGGGTACGGACTTTTCGACATTTCTGTCGGAAAGTACAGGTGGAAGACCAGCTGTTGACCACCAAATAACAATTGATATGGCAAAAGAGCTATGCATGATACAGCGTACTCCAAAAGGGAAAGAGTGTCGCCAATACTTTCTTGAAATAGAAAGAAGATGGAATTCACCAGAGGCAATCATGGCAAGGGCACTACAGATTGCCAATCAACAGCTAACTCAAGTAAGGAAACAAAATAAAGTGCTTGAAGGTACAGTTGCTGTTCAGAATCAGCAAATTGCAGAAATGAAACCGAAAGTGTCTTATTACGATGTGGTTTTAAATTGCAAAGACCTCATTTCCACATCAGCAATCGCCAAAGATTATGGTAAGTCAGCTATTTGGATGAACCGCTATCTTAATAAAAAGGGCATCCAATTTAAACAAGGTGGTATCTGGCTTTTATATCAGAAGTATGCAGAAAAAGGGTATACCAGCACCAAGACACATAGCTACATTGGTAGTAACGGTGAACTGCATACAAAAGTCCATACATATTGGACTCAAAAAGGCAGACTCTTCATTTACGAACTGTTGAAGGCAGATGGTATTTTGCCGCAGATAGAAATGGAGGGTGTGTAATGGGAATTGATAAATTCAATCATGAAGGATACCATGACCCAACTCCCCATGAGGCACTGACCAACATAATAAGAAAGAAAAAGGCAGAGAAAAAATCTGCCTTTAAGCCACTTGTATATATTTGTTCTCCCTATTCCGGTGATGTAGAAGGAAACATTAAAAAGGCTCGCAGTTTTTGCAGGTTTGCATTAGACCAAAACTGTATTCCGATTGCTCCCCACCTTATGTTTCCACAGTTTATGGATGATGAAAATCCAGAGGAACGGGAACTTGCCATATTTATGGACATCGTGCTTATGGGCAAATGCTCCGAGGTTTGGGTGCTAGGCAATACCATCTCAAGCGGTATGGCAAGGGAGATTGAAGTAGCCAAGAAACGCAGACAAACGGTCAGATATTTTAGTCCAGAGCATGAGGAGGTCGAAAGCTTATGAAAATCGCTGTGGGCAACAGCCGGATGGACAAGAAATGGAAAAACAAAGATATCTCGTGGGAGGATTTTTGTGCCCGAGTAAAGACAACACAACGTACTACGGAAACAGTAGAAGAATATCGGAAATTAAAAAGAGGTCAACAAGATGATATCAAAGATGTGGGTGGTTTTGTTGGAGGGCATTTAAAAGGAGGAAGGCGAAAGAAGGGCAATGTTTTATGCCGTTCTTTGCTTACCCTTGATATGGATTACGGTAGACCGGACATCTGGGAACAAATCAGTATGCTTTTTGATTTCAAATGCTGTGTTTATTCCACCCATAAGCACACACCGGAAAATCCAAGACTTAGGCTAATAGTTCCTCTTGCTCGTGAAATCAGCGAAGAAGAATACGCAGCCGTTGGACGTATGGTGGCAAAAGAAATCGGCATAGATCTTTTCGATGATACGACTTATGAAGCCCATCGCCTTATGTATTGGCCATCCACTTCCTCTAATGGTGAATTTGTCTATGAAGAGCAGGATGGAGAATTGCTTGACCCTGATGTTTATCTTTCAAAATATCAAAACTGGCGGGATACATCAACATGGCCAGTATCAAGCAGGCAGTCTGAAGTTATAAATCGCAGTCTTAAAGAGCAAGCAGACCCGCTTTTAAAGGAAGGTGTGGTAGGAACATTCTGTCGTGCCTACTCCATTCGTGAAGCAATTGAGAAATTCTTAGGTGCAGTTTATGCACCTTCTGCTATGGAAGGGCGATACGATTATATTCCAGCTGATAGTAGTGCCGGTGTGATTATCTACGATGATAAATTCGCATACAGCCATCATGCTACAGACCCAGCAAGTGGATTACTCCTCAATGCTTTTGATCTCGTTCGTATTCATAAATTCGGTTCTTTAGATGATAAAGCTTCTACCACTACAGCTCCTGGTAAGATGCCATCTTTTGTGGCAATGTGCGAGTTTGCTATAAAAGATGAAAGAGTAAAAGCTGAGTTTTCTAAGGAAAGACAGGCACAGGCTGAAGAGGAGTTTAGTGATGAGGATTGGCAGACAGCTTTGGAATTGGATAAGCAAGGCCGAATAAAAGACACTCTAGACAACATCGTTTTGATTATTCGTCATGACAAGGAATTACAGCATATAGCTTTTAATTGCCACCGTGATGGTATTGATGCCAAAGGTGGCCTGCCTTGGGAACAGATCAAGGCGGGTTGGAATGATTCAGATAATGCACTTCTTAAAGTGTATTTAAGCAGCAAATATGGAGTCTATTCACCTACCAAGACCAAGGATGCTGTGTTAGCTGTAGCGTCAGAACGAGCCTACCATCCTGTTAAGGAGTATCTGGACTCCCTGCCAAAATGGGATGGAATTAGGCGAGTAGATAATCTATTAATTGATTATTTCGGTGCAACAGATAATTCCTATACAAAAGCAGTCATCCGCAAAACGATGGTTGCAGCGGTAGCCCGCATTTATAGACCAGGCACAAAGTTTGATAGTGTCCTTATCTTAAACGGTCCTCAAGGTATCGGTAAGTCAACCTTCTTTGCAAAACTTGCTGGAGATTGGTTTTCAGATAGTTTGACCATTACGGACATGAAAGATAAATCCGGAGCTGAGAAACTTCAGGGATATTGGTTATTGGAACTGGGTGAGCTTGCTGGTATGCGTAAGACGGATGTGGAAATTGTGAAGTCTTTTATTTCGAGGGCAGATGATAAGTACCGGGCAAGTTATGGAGTCAATGTGGAAAGCCATCCCCGTCAGTGTGTGATTGTAGGTTCAACAAATGCAGAAAGCGGGTTTCTTCGAGATATAACTGGCAATCGAAGATTCTGGCCAGTCCGTATTAGCGGTAATGGTAAAAAGAAAGCTTGGCAGATGACTAAAGAGGAAGTACAGCAGATTTGGGCAGAGACACTAGTGCTATATGAGAAAGGCGAAAAACTCTACCTTGAAGGTGATGATGCATCCATGGCAACTAGTGAGCAGGCAGATGCCATGGAAACAGATGAACGAGAAGGATTGGTTCGTACCTATCTGGATACTCTTTTGCCGGATGATTGGGACACTATGTCTTTATACGAACGTAGAAATTTCCTCGGCGGTAGCGAATTTGGCGGCGGAACCCGTGTTGGAACAGTAAAAAGAACCCTTGTCTGCAATATGGAGATTTGGTGTGAATGTTTTGGAAAAGATGCATCCTCAATGAGAACATCTGATTCTTATGCCATCGGTGCCATTATGAGAAAGATCAGTGGGTGGAACAAGTACACCGGGAACAAGAACGGAACAATCAATTTTCCTATCTATGGAAAGCAACGAGCTTATTCCCGAGTCGAGGAACAAAGCTAGTTGTACCTTACCTTGTTCTCATACTGGTTCTTTCCCCAAAGCTAGTAATCAAAAGGAAAATCTACGGTTCGGAACAAGTGGAACAAGAAGTACCCTATTTATTTATAAATAGTAAAAAAGAGGAAAGTGTAGCCTGTGCATACACGCATACGCGCGCGTATAGGAAAAATGGGTTAAAGTTGTTTTCTTGTTCCGAGCCTTTTTATATGGGAGGCATTTATGCTTGAAAAATATATCGAAAAGAAACTGGTGGCTGAGGTAAAAAAGATGGGAGGCATTGCAGCAAAGTTTGTTAGTCCGGGTTTAGATGGGATGCCAGACCGCCTAGTGCTTTTACCACTTGGAAAGATGGCATTTGTGGAATTAAAGGCTCCCAGAAAGAAACCTCGTCCACTACAGATTAGAAGAATAAAGCAATTACAAAAATTAGGCTTTACCTGCTATGTCATTGACGATGTTGAGCAGATTGGAGGGATACTCGATGAAATACAATCCTCATAAATATCAAACATATGCTACGAATTTCATACTTGAGCATCCCATAGCAGCGGTGTTTTTAGAGATGGGTCTTGGCAAAAGCGTAATCACTTTAACTGCTATATTTGATTTATGTCTTGATCGTTTTGAAATTGGAAAGGTTCTGGTCATTGCCCCTCTAAGGGTAGCAAGGTATACTTGGCCAGCTGAGATAAACAAATGGGAGCATTTAAAAGGACTGGAGTATTCAGTGGCTATTGGAACAGAACAGGAGCGGTTAGCAGCTCTTAGGAAACCAGCAAGTGTCTATCTTATAAACAGAGAAAATGTTGACTGGTTAGTAAACAAAAGTGGCATTCCTTTTGATTATGACATGGTGGTCATTGATGAATTGTCATCTTTTAAGTCCTATGGAGCAAAAAGATTTAAGAGTTTACTAAAAGTCAGACCTAGGGCGAAACGTATCGTGGGTCTTACAGGTACTCCATCCAGTAACGGGTTAATGGATTTGTGGGCAGAGTTTCGTATTCTCGACATGGGTAAAAGACTCGGCAGATACATAACTCACTACCGCAATTCCTTCTTTACTCCAGATAAACGTAATCAGCAGATTGTATTTTCATATAAACCGTTACCTGGGGCAGAAGATGCCATATATCGGCTAATTTCAGATATTACCATTTCAATGAAGTCGGTTGATTTTCTGAAAATGCCAGAATGCGTGATCAATGAAGTGTCGGTGTATCTAAATGATAAAGAACAATCAGTATACGATCACTTTCGTGAAGAGATGGTTCTTGAGCTTGCAAATGAGGAGATTGATGCCATGAATGCAGCAGTCCTTTCTGGCAAACTCCTTCAAATGGCAAACGGTGCTGTCTATGATGATGATAAAAATACTCATATTATCCATGACCGCAAGCTGGATGCTCTTGAAGATTTAATCGAAGGTGCAAACGGCAAACCTGTTCTTATTGCATATTGGTATAATCACGATTTAGAGCGTATTAAAGCAAGATTTAATGTTAGAGAAATTAAAACATCTAAGGATATCAAAGACTGGAACAACGGAGATATTTCTGTGGCGGTTATCCATCCCGCATCAGCAGGACACGGTCTCAATTTACAAAGTGGAGGTTCAACACTTATTTGGTTTGGTCTTACCTGGAGTCTGGAACTCTATCAGCAAACAAATGCAAGACTTTGGAGACAGGGACAAAATGAAACGGTGGTTATCCATCACATTGTTACTAAAGGCACGATTGATGAAGATGTGATGAGAGCCTTGAAACGAAAGGAAAAGACACAGTCCGATCTTATTAACGCTGTCAAAGCAAATCTGGGGAAAGCGAGGGGTGTTGTATGATGGATGCATTTGAAAAGCTGGCAAATGCCATTATTCTACAGGCGGTCAAAGATTATCGTTTTGCTCTGAAAAGACTAGCAAAATACCCTCGCAATGATTCTGCTAGATATACGAAACGTGAGATTGAGCGTTTCTTCCATTCCGGGTATTTCACTACCCTGACATCTCTCGATCCTGAGATGCTAATTAAAAAGCTACATGAGGAGGTGGTGCGATGACGGCAAAGGAATTCTTGAAACAAGCTTATCGCTTAAATGAGCTGATTAATTCCGATCTTGAGGAGTTGCAAAATCTAAGGGAACTCTCAAGAAGTGTTTCATCTCCTGTTCTTGAGGAAAAAGTCAGTAAAACAAAAAGTACTGATCCACCTTTTGAAAAATACGTGATTAGAATAGTAGATTTGGAGAAGCAGATACAACAAGAGGTGGAACGTTTAATAAAGCTTAAGTCAGATATTCGTGAAGCGATTAACCAGATGGAAAACGTGGATGAGAAGCTGCTTCTTCGCTACCGTTACATTAACTTTCTTAACTGGGAAGAAATCTGTGTCAACCTTAATGTTTCTATGAGAACTGTGCATAGACTTCACTCATCAGCCTTGCAGCATTTAAAGGTGCCTAAATAAAAGTTGGCACACTTTGGCACAGGTTGGCATACGATGACACTGTTTGTCCGTAGTGAAAGTTATATAATGGTAGTATGGAATATTAGCAAACAGAAGCCTTCACGGGAGCATTTCTCCTGCGAGGGCTTTTTCTATGGGCAAAAGGAGGTGTAGTATGCCAAGGAAACCTAAGCGACCATGCTCTTATCCTGGTTGTCCAGAGCTGACTGACAGACGTTTTTGTGAAGAACATGCTAAAAAAGAAGCCGCACGGTATGAAAAGTATGACCGCGATCCAGCAACCCGTAAGCGATATGGTCGTGCATGGAAAAGAATACGTGATCGCTACATTGCGGCTCATCCTCTTTGCGAGGAGTGTAAACGACAAGGAAAGCTGACCCCAGCAACCGAGGTGCATCACATTCTTCCTCTAGCAAGAGGTGGAACTCACGATAGAAGTAATCTGATGGCTCTTTGTACTCCTTGCCACTCTGCAATCACTGCAAGAGATGGAGACCGTTGGGGAACCCGGTAGGGGGAGTCAAATCTCTACAGCTTTCCATTTGTGCAACGGGCGTGGGGCAACGCGTGAAAAAACGCGGTTTCAAACGGGGTAATAGGCCCATCGACGAAAAGAGGTGAGTGAATGGCCAAAGATGGAACAAATCGTGGCGGCGCCCGTATAGGCTCCGGTCAAAAGAAGAAACCACTTGCTGACAAAATTGCAGAGGGGAATCCTGGTAAGAGAAAGCTTGAAGTCGTTGAGTTCCAAAATACCGCTGACCTGAAGGGGCAGGAAATGCCAAAGCCAATGGCCATGCTCTCAGCGGTGCAAAAGGATGGAAAAACCCTAGTAGCGAGTGAAATCTATGAAATTACATGGAAATGGCTCGAGGAGCGAGGCTGTGCCCATTTGGTACTTCCACAGCTTCTAGAGCGATATGCCATGAGTGCGGCCAGATGGATACAGTGTGAGGAAGCAGTAACCGAGTTTGGCTTTCTTGCCAAGCATCCAACTACCGGCAATGCTATTCAAAGTCCTTATGTAGCTATGAGTCAGAACTTTATGAGTCAGACAAACAGATTGTGGATGGAGATTTATCAAATCGTTAAAGAGAATTGTGCTACAGAGTATTCTGGTTTAAACCCACAGGACGATGTGATGGAGCGACTGTTATCTGCCCGCAGAGGAAAATAAAGATGAGGAGATATATAATGAGTAAAAGATATTTAACAGCTGAAAGTGTATGTGCTGGACATCCTGATAAACTATGCGACATCATAGCAGATAGCATTTTAGAAGCATGTTTACGTAAAGACAAAGCATCACGTGTCGCTTGTGAGGTAATGGCAACCAAAGGGAAAATTATCGTGGCGGGCGAAATCTCCTGCAGCGAGAAAATAGACATCCGATACATTGTTAGGAATGTCCTTAAAGAGATTGGATACAACCCTCTTAGATTCTTAATTTATGTATTTGTACACAAACAAAGTGTAGATATTGCAACTGGCGTGGATACTGCACTGGAAGCAAGAAATGGAATAAATGAACAGTATGGTTCGATAGGTGCTGGAGACCAAGGAACTGTGTATGGCTATGCTACAAAGGAAACAGGAGAAATGCTTCCCCTACCCCTTATACTATCTCACAGGATTGTAAAGAGACTGGATGATTGCCGAAAAGGGAAACTGATAAAAGGTATCCACCCAGATGGTAAAGCACAGGTGACGGTGGAATATGAAGGGGACACTCCAGTGCGAATAAAGACTATCGTGATATCGGTACAGCATGATAAGAATAAAACACAGGAAGAACTAAAGACAGATATCCTTAACAATGTCCTATGGCAGTGCTTTGAGGACTTCCCATTTGATGATGAAACAGAAATTCTCATTAACCCCTCTGGTAGATTTGTCGAAGGTGGTCCCGCTGCCGATACAGGCTTAACTGGTAGAAAAGTTATGGTTGATACCTATGGAGGACTTGCATCTCATGGAGGAGGCGCACTTAGTGGTAAAGACCCCACCAAAGTTGACCGAAGCGGTGCCTATATGGCTCGGTACATTGCAAAGCATATCGTCTGGTGTGGATATGCAAAGAGATGTGAAGTTAGTATATCCTATGCCATTGGTAAGGCAAATCCTGTAGCCTTTTCTGTAAATACCCTTGGCACAGGTATTGTTTCTGACGAAATATTAACTCTTGCTGCACAGGAGATTTTCAATTTAAGACCTGCGGCAATCATAGAGAAGTTGCGTCTAAGGAATGTGATTTACTCTGATACAGCTGTTTATGGTCACTTTAATAGTTGTCTGTTCCCGTGGGAGGATGTAAATAAGTACAGTGAATTTAGAAAGGCGGTGGAAAAGTATGTTGATAGAGAAGATAAAAACTAAACAACTCATCCCCGCTGAATATAACCCAAGGAAGGATTTAAAACCGGGTGATCCGGAATATGAGAAACTTAAACGCTCCCTTGAGGAGTTTGGATATGTAGAACCCGTAATATGGAATAAGACCACCGGCAGAGTCATCGGAGGTCATCAGCGTTTGAAAATCCTGCTGAGTATGGGCATGGATGAGATAGAATGCGTAGTTGTTGAAATGGATGAGCAAAAGGAGAAGGCGCTGAACATTGCACTAAATAAAATAAGTGGTGATTGGGATAAAGACAAATTAGCACTTCTTATCACGGACTTAAATGCTTCAGACTTTGATGTGTCCTTGACAGGTTTTGACCCAGGAGAGTTGGACGATCTTTTCAAGGATTCCCTTAAGGATAATATAAAAGAAGATGATTTCGATGTAGACAGCGAGCTGAAAAAGCCCGCTGTTTCGCATTTAGGGGATGTGGTATGTCAACACTAAACTAGACAACTTTTTTAAGGTGTTCATTTTTATATTCAATAGGGCTTAAATACCCAAGTGTTCCGTGAATTCTGATATGATTAAACCAATGAACATAATCATCTAATTCTAATTTCAACCGTTCTAAATTTTCAAAATGTTTCCCTTTGACAAACTCTGTCTTAATAATTTTAAAGGTGGCTTCAGCTACCGCATTATCATACGGACAACCTTTCATACTCAATGAACGCTTTATTTTAAATGTTTCTAATGCTTCATCAATCATCCTGTTTTTAAACTCATTTCCTCGGTCCGTGTGAAACAATTGAATTTGCCGTAAATCAGCTTTTATAGTCGATAAGGCTTGATATACTAGGCCTGCGTTTTTATGAGGCCCAGCACTGTGACCAATAATTTCACGATTATAAAGATCAACAAATAAACATATGTAATGCCATCGATTTTCGACTCTTACGTATGTTAAATCACTCACTACCACAGATAATTCATTTTGTTGATTGAATTCCCTATTTAACTCGTTTTTAGCTTTTGATTCATTACATTTATCTACATGAGGCTTAAATTGAGCGACTGTATATTTAGATACTAGCCCATTCTTTTTCATAATTCTGCCAATACGTCGTCTGGATGCAACTATGCCAAGCTTTTTTAATTCATGTTTAATTTTGCGTGTGCCATAGTTTTGGCGACTTTTATTGAATATATCAATTATGGCAAATGCGAGTTCATCTTCTGATTTTGATTGCTCTTTTGCTTCGTAATAATAGGTACTTCTTGGGAGTTGTAGGACGTCACACATTGCTGATATCGAGTATTTGTGTCGGTTATTTTTGATCACATTTACTTTCGTCCTAGTATCAGCGCAGCTTGCTTTAAAATATCATTTTCCATCAATAAACGTTGGTTTTCTTTACGAAGTTTGATCAACTCTGTTTGTTCTGGTGTCCTATTATCCTTCTCTTTAAACGAACCAGATGTTTTGCTTTGTTTAATCCATTTGTCCAATGCCGAAGGCGTTAAATCGTATTCACTAATGATATCTTTTCTGGGCTTTCCGCTTTCGTATAACTTGACCATTTGAGCTTTAAATTCGGAAGTAAAAGTTCTTCTTTCTCTCATGTAAGTCTCTCCTTAACTAAATAGGGGTAACGTAGACTGCAACAACAGTGGAATAATGCCGAAACTTGACATGGAGCCTCTGCGGACATGCTTTCCCGACCAGGAAGCCAGCTGATAAGTACACCTGGCCCCGCCGACAAGGCTAGCATACCCGCTTCTCCACGTAAAGTTTCTAGAATGGATCTCTTATGACAGTAAGCAGTATGCCCAAATTTGGTGGTTAGTCTACTTGACCTTATTTTTATTGTCCAGTTAAGTGTAGCCGATTCAGCTCCTTGACGACATCCAACTACAAATCACTTTCTGGAACTATCATTGCTTTTAAACATAATTGTTTATAATGTTCTGCTTTAAAGCTACCTGCACCCCTTGTAATAAGATAGTCTGTGTGATGTTCTCCTAGTTCCAGACATTTATCAAATGAAGCTATTGCAGCTGGATAATTTTTTATTTGAAATAAAAAAAGCCCTTTTAAAAAATGAAGATCTACATAATCCGGATAAAGAAGAAGAGCCTTATCAATACTAAAACTAGCAACTTCATAGCTCTTCGTCTCAAATAAAATATCATATTTCAAACGGTATAAAAGAGCAGGAGGTGTATATCCTTGCTGTAAAAATCCTAAGATTGATTTATTTATATAGTTAAAAGCTGTTTGATATTCTTTTAATCGATAAAATTCACTAGCTAAATGATATTCAATCCAAGGACTATGAGAACTGTCTTGAAATTCTTTAAAAAGGACCTGTAAATTCCTTCGAGATTTATTTCGTTGGTCTGTAATTTTTTTGAAATAACCATAATGATAAATTTCAGTATCAATACTTACTATATCATGAGATGATTCGAGTGATTGGGGTAGTTGGAGTGTTTCGTGAATTCGATTAGTAAATCGAATACCTACATGATTACGAAATAGTCGTGGCTGGTAATAGATAAAAGCATCTTCTTCTTGAATGGGTAGAGATTGACCGTAATAATTAACAATAGGCATATAAATCATTAACGCATTCGTTTGTTGTATTGCATCTTGTATTAATTTCGATTTTTGAACTTCCAATTTTTCATCAGCATCTAACCATAATATCCAATTACCACTAGCCTTTGATAAACCATAGTTACGGGCTTCTGCAAAATGATCATTCCATTCATAAGAAAAGATAGAAGCATTATAGTTCTTACAAATGTTAATCGTTTGATCGCTTGAGCCCGTATCCACAATAATAATCTCATTAACTAACTTTTGAACACTTTGTAAACATTGTTCAATAAAATCTTCCTCGTTTTTAACAATCATACAGAGTGAGATTGTCTGCGATGTCATTTAATCATCCCATCCGTTATAATTAATGATTCGGTGGTTTCCAAGGAGGAGAAGGTTCTTTCAAAATAATGATTTTAACAGTGGAAGCAGGGTAATAGTTCAGAATCTGAGAGATAATATTGTTGCATAACAATTGATTATCTGAATGGACAAAATGATGTTGCTTAATCAGGTGCTGTAATTTTTTTATTAATAAATAAGTATTATTACTTTCAATTGAATAGTAGGTAAAATGATCATCTGATAAAGGTATTACCTGATTATAGAGATAATGCCGATAATTCATATACATGTGCAGCTTTTCAATTAGGAGTAAAGATTGAATAATTTGTTTTTCAGTTAAATTTTTTTTTTTTGAAGAAATTGCATAGGAATAAACAAAAAAATATTTTATTATCAATTTAATAAATGACTGTATGAAATGGTAATGATTTTCTACCGTTTTCATGACTTTCTTTTCATCGAAACTATGATTTGTTTGCAATGATTCAACTCCTCTCCTAAACGTTTCCTCTCGATTCATATCAATGATGGAAAGGCGTTACAGGCGCTTAATTCTAGCATTCTTTATTCTTTTCTTTACTTTGACACTTTGAACAAATACAAGGAATCACCTTTGTATCCTTACAGATATTATTTTTTTGTTTATCACATTTTTTAGAACATTTGTCTTTATCTTTCGAATCGCATTTTTCATGACATGCCTCATCATCAATTGAAATAACTTCTTCTAACTTAAATTGAAGTAATGTTTGAGAACTGACAATCGATCGCAGCATCTTATTGACGCTTGCATTTAATTTTATATAATCCTCAACGTTACAAGGATCCTTTTTTAAGAAATGTTGTATTTTTTCCCCTTCTGCATTCAAAATATGGGATAAACCAATCTCCTCTAATGCAATGGATGCAAGCAATAAATTGATCGTTTCACAACGGGTTAGTGAGATTTTTGGAGTAATGTTAGGAATAGTAGGTAATGACATATAGATCCTCCAATCCATTTTTGCCTTTATCAAATGACTAGGACGTTCTTTATAATATATGAGTTATGAAATAATTGGTTCCTAGTTATTTGAAATTAGAGTGGATATAAAACAGTTTAAGAAATCACTTTTTTATCGAAAAACTATATGCTTCTCAGACGAATTAGTGTTATGTAATAAGACAAGTGGTATGTCAACACTAGACTAGACAATTTTTTTAAGGTGTTCTATTTTGTATTCAATTGGGCTTAAATACCCCAGTGATCCGTGAATTCTTATATGATTAAACCAATGAACATAATCTTCTAATTCCAACTTTAACTGTTCTAAACTTTCAAAATATTTACCTTTTACAAATTCTGTCTTAATAATTTTAAATGTGGCTTCGGCTACTGCGTTATCATATGGGCAACCTTTCATGCTTAACGACCGTTTAATCTCGAATGTATCTAAAGCTTCATCGATTGTCTTGTTTTTAAACTCGTTTCCTCGGTCTGTGTGAAATAGTTGAATTTGTCTTAAATCAGCTTTAATCGTTGATAAGGCTTGGTAGACTAGTCCAGCATCTTTATTAGGACCGGCACTATGTCCAACAATTTCTCTATTGTAAAGATCAACAAATAGACATATGTAATGCCAATTTTTTTGGACCCTTACGTATGTTAAATCACTGACTACAACCGTTAATTCCTTTTGTTGATCAAATTCCCTATTCAACACATTTTCAACTTTAGATTCATTACATTTATCCACATGTGGCTTAAACTGGCCAACTGTATAGTTTGATACTAGCCCATTTTCTTTCATGATTCGGCCAATACGTCTTCTGGATGCAATTTTACCGAGTTTTTCCAACTCATGTTTTATCTTACGAGTGCCATAGTTCTGGCGGCTTTTATGAAAAATATCGATGATGGTAACAGTAAGTTCATCATCTGATTTAGATTGCTCTTTTGCTTCATAATAATAGGTACTTCTTGGGAGTTGTAGGACGTCGCACATTGCTGATATCGAGTATTTGTGACGATTATTTTTAATCACATTTACTTTCGTCCTAGTATCAGCTTGTTTTTGGCAAGTAGGAAATGTATCAAATGGCAATTAAAAATGTACCACTTGCCAATCCCTATATTTACTTATTGTGTAATAATGATTCTTTATACCGGTAGCTTTCTCCATTAAATACAATTAAATGAGAATGGTGAATCAGCCGATCGATCACAGCTTCCGTTAAGATCGGATCCCCAAATACGTGATTCCACTGACCAAATTGTAAATTCGTCGTCACAATCATGCTCTTTCTTTCATAACACATTGAGATGACTTGAAAAAGAAGTTCTGCCCCCTGTTTATGTAGAGGGATGTACCCTATTTCATCAAGAATCAGAAGATCGAGTTTCTCTATCTGCTTAAAGACCCGGCTCAACGAGCCTTTTTCGTGCGCATCTAGTAAGCTATTCACTAGACCAGTTACCGTATAAAATTTGATGCGCTTCTCTAATTTTTGAATCGCGTTTAAACCAATTAACGTGGATAAGTAGGTCTTTCCGGTACCCACACCTCCATAAAAGATTAGATTTTCTCCATTTTCAATAAAGTGCCCGTTTAACAGATATTCTGCTGTGATGCCTTGAGCCATTTGAATGTGGGTCCATTCAAATGGCTTTCCTGCTATTTTAGGCAACGTTGCCTGAGAGAGTAATTGGTAACCTTTCGTTTTTCCCGTTGTTTCACTTCTTGTTCAAAGAGTTGGAGAAGATACTCCTCATGGCTCATTGCTTCGATTTCATGATAATGCTGACGAATCCAGCTTAATTTCAACCGTTTTGCATATTCTCGAATCTTTTGATCCATCACTGCTTCCCTCCTCTAGAAGGGAAAAGCTGATCATAATGCTCTAACCCTCTTGTCGCATTCGGTATGACAGGTAACGAACCTTTCGGTTGAATGATAGGGCGCTGTCCTCGTCCGTTAATGAGTTGATAAAACACTTGTTTAATCGACTCTACAGATGGATGCCCGTTTTCAGAGGCAAGCTGTAAAGCTTGCGTAGGTAACTCAAAATCGTAGTCTTTTAGAATCACCGATAAGAGCTGTAATGCTTGTTGTTTTTCTGACAGCGTACATTGTGTAAAGTATTGTTGCCACAATGGAGGTAACTGATCGTAAAAACTTGTGTATTTCATCGCTGTCGGTCTTTTCGACATCAACGTTAGATACGGTTGCCATATCATCGATTTTTGTTTATTACCGTAAAGACGTGGATGGCAAACAATCGTGTCATAATCTTCTGTTAGGATCTCGATTCGGTTGTACGAGATTTTTGCCAAAACTGTGGATTTGGCAAAACGCGGAGACGTCGAATAGAGTTTATTTTCCACTCGAATATAGCCATACTTATCAGCTTTTACTTGTTCATACCGCACACACTCATACTCTTTCGCTGGTAACTGTAAAAACTGCTCTTTATCTGCCAAATACAGTTCGGCAAGTACAATACCTTTTTGATAATGAAGACGGTTTCGTTCCTTTTCTGCCTTTCCCCATAGCGTTTCATTCAGTTGTTCTATGTCATGCACCACAAGCTCCGGAAGAAAGAAGTTGTTTCGAACATATTTCACCATCGATTCCACATGTCCTTTTTCGTTTCCACTAGCCGGATTACAAAATTCATATTCAAAACCATAATGGCAAACAAAACGCTGAAACTCCTCCGTTAGCTCTCGCTCCCCATTAGGTAATACTTTTTTCACCGCAGGTGATAAATTATCAAAACGAATTACTCTAGGTACTCCACCTATGTGATGAAAGATTCGTTTCAACCCTTCTAAAAAGCAATCCCGATTTTCAGATGGAAACACCTGAACGTAAAAGGTATTACTATAGGGAAACGATAAAACCAAATATGGCCATGTCACTACTTCTCCACGATATTTAAATGGTGCCTCCCTAAAGTCCACTTGAGCTGTTCCTGGCTTCGACTCTAATGGCAATGCAGCTGTTTCTGTTTCTTCGGAAAGCTGTTTTTTACGTTGGGATACATAATGCCGAACGGATCGTGCGGAACCTTCAAACCCATATTCTTCGACAAGTTGCGTATACATCCGTTGAGCAGTTCGTTGAAACTTCTTTTTCTTCTTCAAGTCTTCTTGAAGCCATTGATCTAGAATCGGTTTCACAGGATCCATGACTTTTGCTTTTCGTTTTTGCTTTGGTACTTCTGAAGGACTAAAATCCTCCACCTCTGCATATTTCCGAACCGTTCTACGGTCTCGACTCATTTGTTTGGCAATAGAGCTATACGAACGCCCTTTTTTATTTGTTCATGTCTGATATAATTAATTTCTGCCACTGCTAACATCTCCTTCATCGCCTCCTGTCATTTTTGCCCAATAACAGGAAGTTTATTTGAATGTAGGAATGTTGGCAAGTGGTTTTTTTATGCCCGAAAAGGGCTACATAAATTAATTGCCAAACTGTACATTTTTAGTTTGCCATAAACAATCAGCGCAGCTTGCTTTAAAATATCATTCTCCATCAGTAAACGCTGATTTTCTTTACGGAGTTTGATCAACTCTTCTTCTTCAGGTGTTCGGTTATCCTTCTCTTTAAATGAACCAGATGTTTGGCTCTGTTTCACCCATTTGTCTAATGCCGAAGGCGTTAAATTGTATTCACTTATAATGTCTTTTCTAGGCTTACCACTTTCATATAGTTTGACCATTTGAGCTTTAAATTCGGGAGTAAATGTTCTTCTAGTTCTCGTCATATCGGCGTACCTCCATTAACTGAATGAGATGAAGTAGACTTCCAAATTTAGAGGGTAAACACCGCAACTTGACAAGGAACCTCTACGGGCATGCTTTCCCAGCCAGGAAACCAGATGATGAAAACATCTGGCTTGCCAAACAGACTAGCATACCCGCCTCTCCTAGTAAAGTTGCTGGTATGGGATCTCTTACGTTTGTTAGCAGTATACCCAGATTAGGTAGTTAGTCTACTTGACCTTAATTTTTTTGTCCAGTTAAGTGTAGCCGATTCAGATGTTTGGCTACTTGGGCAGCATCGATTAGTCTGCGGAGACAGTACAAAGAAAGACACCTTTAATGTCTTGATGGATGGGAAAACTGCTAATTTGGTAGTTACGGACCCTCCATATAATGTTAACTATGAAGGCACTGCTGGAAAAATCAAAAATGACAATATGGCTAACGAAGCGTTCTACGATTTCCTGCTTGCAGCATTTCAGAACACCGAAGCAGTAATGGCGAAGGACGCTTCTATTTATGTATTCCATGCGGATACCGAAGGACTCAATTTTAGAAGAGCATTCTCCGATGCAGGATTTTATCTTTCCGGTACTTGTATTTGGAAAAAGCAGTCCCTTGTTCTCGGTCGCTCTCCTTATCAGTGGCAGCATGAACCTATTCTCTTTGGGTGGAAAAAGAAAGGCAAGCATAACTGGTATTCCGATAGAAAGCAGACCACCATCTGGGAATTTGAGAAACCGAAGAAAAACAGTGATCATCCTACGATGAAACCAGTTGCACTTGTGGCCTACCCTATTTTGAACTCAAGCCTTTCTAATTGTATCGTGCTTGATCCTTTTGGTGGTTCAGGAAGTACACTGATTGCTTGTGAGCAGACAGATAGAATCTGTTACACCATTGAACTGGATGAAAAGTACTGTGATGTTATTGTGAAAAGGTATATTGAGCAAGTTGGAAACTCAGACGGTGTGTTTCTTTTAAGAGATGGTTCGAAAATAAGATATTGTGACCTGCCGGAGGTGAATGCAGATGAGTAAATTGACACTCGGCTCCCTTTTTGATGGGAGCGGAGGTTTTCCTCTAGGCGGTCTGCTCTGTGGCATTGAGCCTTTATGGGCATCTGAAATTGAGCCGTTTCCTATAAGAGTTACGACCAAACGCATCCCTCAGATGAAGCATTATGGGGATATAAACAAATTAAATGGTGCGGAGCTTCCACCTGTAGATATCATAACATTTGGCTCTCCCTGCACAGATATGAGTGTGGCGGGTAAAAGAGCTGGTCTGGACGGAGAACAATCCGTCCTTTTTTATGAAGCAATAAGAATTATCAAGGAAATGAGGTGTAAGACCAATGGACAATATCCAAGGTATGCAGTCTGGGAAAATGTACCCGGCGCATTCTCGTCAAATAAAGGAGAGGACTTTAGGGCAGTCCTCGAAGCGGTCATCGGTGTCAAAGAGCCGAACACCTCGGTGCCTTTACCTGAAAAAGGACGATGGCCATACGCTGACATCTATATGGGAGACGGATGGAGTGTGGCTTACCGAACTATCGATGCGCAATATTTCGGAGTACCCCAACGTCGTCGTAGAATCTACCTTGTCGCAGATTTTGCAGGCAGATGTGCCGCAGAAATACTATTTGAGTCCGAAGGCATGCCAAGGAATTTTGCGCCGAGCGGCAGCCCGTGGCAAAGAACTGCCGGAAATGCTAAAAACTGCACTGGAAAGACAGGCACTGTATGCTTAAACGATCAAGGTGGACAACGCATCGATGTGCTTGATGGTAAGACAGCAACACTTAGAGCAAAAGCAAATCATCCACCCTGTGTAATGTTTGAAAACCACAGTCAAGATACACGATACAAAGGCCCCGTTGATGTAGCACCAACTGTATCCGCTACATATGGGAAGGGTGGTAATAATCAACCTTTTGTAACAACTGCTGGATTCTGCACAGAACATTCATCGGATAGTCGTAGTATTGGATATGAGGAGGAAATTTCACCAACGTTAAGGGCAGGAGTCGTACCAGCGGCTGTATCATTAAATGGTGTGAAGGTGGCGGTAAAGGTGCGTTAATTCAAGATGATAAGTCTGCGACCCTTGGATGCAACAATGACCAGACCGTTTTTGTGCCTACTGCATTTGGCATCTGTTCTGATAAGAGCAACTCTATGCAGTCAAGCAATCCTCATAGCGGTATATATGAAGCGGATACTTCCCGAACCATCGATGCTAATGGTGGAAATCCGGGATGTAATCAAGGTGGTATTGCAGTAGTTGCTCTTCAAGGCTCGATGATTGGAAGACAGGATAAAAACGGTCCTCAAGGCGATGGTATAAATGACAATATGAGTTTCACTCTTAATACAGTGGATAGACATGGTGTTGTGTATGCAATTGATCGTGAAACCTTTAACTGCGGACAGAATTTTGCTAGAAATTTAGGGATAACAGAAGACAGTGTTGCATCAACATTAAATGCTCAAGGTCCATCGGCTGTGGCACAACCTTATCAGAATGTCAGTGGTACGATTTCTGCAGGCGCACATCCAAGTGGTTTTAACGGTCAGGATGCATCAAACGATATGCTTGTTACAGTCAAGAAAAACGATGAGCCAGAATATATCGTTCGAAGGCTTACACCAACGGAATGTGCAAGATTGCAAGGTTTTCCTGATGATTGGTGTGATGACCTCGGTACGGAAAACCCTACAGAGGATGAAATTTTATTCTGGACGGAGGTTTGGGAAACTCACCGCAAAATCATGGGTAAGAGCAGCAAGCCAAAAACAAGAAAGCAGATTATAAAATGGCTTAATAACCCTCATTCTGATTCAGCTGAGTATAAAATGTGGGGTAATGGTGTAGCACTTCCATGCGTCTGTTATGTGCTGACTGGCATTGTGTTATCTGCTGAAAATACCGCCGATTAATGGAAGAGTCTTTTCTACAGAAAGATGCTCTAAATGACTTGATATTAACAGCCTTTAGAGAGATATATGTATGTACCGAAAATAGAAAGGCGGTATAAAAAATGCAGATAAACTATAATGTCACAGGAGAAAAAAGAAAAGAGCTAGTCAACGCAATCAGCCAAAAACTGAATGCTCCTGCAAGATATCTTGGAGCGCCTACATTTGCATATGAGGTGGCAGATTACAACATTGACAAAAACGGGGTGGTCAGAGGACCAGATAATTCTAAACTGGTTAATGATCTATTAGGCCTTCATGACTTTAAGGCGGTTACAGAAGAATATGACACACCACTTCCAGCAGCAGAGCCTGTTCTTGAAAATATTCAAGTTCCCAATGAAGCGGCTCTTGGGGGTAGGGTAAATCCAAATAGTGATTACGAAGAACCTCCCGTATACAGCGAATCAAATGAAACCGAAGAAGCTATTAGTTTGATTATTCAAATGCCGAGGGCGGGTTTTAGCGAAACTGCACTTGGTAACCTAAAAGGATTGGTAGAAAGTAAAGAAACCCTTATAAAGAAAGCACTTGATACTGACTCTATTCCCATTATCATAAATGAGGAATTTATAACCTTCCCTTGGTTCCAGAGTGAGTGCTCCGCAGAGGAGGTTAAGGCTTATACCCACTTTGTAACAGCACTTTGTGAAATGGCAAAGAAGCAGACCCGCGTCAACTCGACCGAGAAATCAGTGGAGAATGAAAAGTACGCTTTCCGTTGTTTCCTTCTAAGACTTGGCTTTATTGGGCCAGAATACAAAACAGAACGAAAAATTCTCCTCTCCAAACTGTCCGGTAGCTCTGCCTTCAAAAGCGGAAGTGCCAAGCATGAGGAGGTGAGTGAATAATGAATATCATTCATCCAGAAATGCTAAAGCAACTTAGAAGTTATTACACTCCAGGAACTCGTGTCATGCTACTTAAGATGAATGACCCTTATACCAAGCTTCAGCCAGGAGATAAAGGTACGGTTACTAGTGTTGATGATATGGGAACTATCCACGTCAGTTGGGATTCAGGCAGTTCCCTTGGAGTGGTTTTTGGAGAGGATTTATGCAAGAAAATCGAAGAATAAAAACACACATTTTAACCCCAATATGGCAGTAAATATGTAGATTTATATTGCAGAATTGTCTTGCTATATAAGCCTTTTAGAGTGATATATGTACATGCCGAAAGGACAAACACACTTTAAAAGGAGCGATACACGATGTTAAGTGCAAAATTCGGGATTGAGATTGAATTTACAGGGATTACAAGGGAAAGGGCGGCTAGAGTCGCTGCAGAGTTTTTGCAAGGCATTTACAGTGAAGGCGGGACTTACTACGACACCAAGAAGGTAAAAACTTCAGATGGTCGAGTGTGGAAGTTTATGTACGATGGGAGCATCAACTGCCAAAGAAAAGAAGGTAGAAGAAAAGTAGCTGCAGGTAGAGATTATAGTGTTGAGCTGGTTAGCCCAATACTAACCTATCGGGAGGACATTGAAACTTTGCAAGAGCTAGTAAGAAAGCTTCGCAAAGCTGGAGCCTTTACAAATACATCTTGCGGAATTCACATTCATCTAGACGGTGCTGAACATACCCCACGAAGCATTCGAAACTTTGTAAATATCATTGCAAGTAAAAATGACTTATTTTATAAAGCACTTCAGATTGCACCGCAGAGAATGAATTACTGCAAAAAGATGGACAGCATTTTGGTTGAGAAGATAAACCGTAAAAAGCCTAGAACCATGAGACAAATTGAGGACATTTGGTACGAGGGCTACAGCGAGAGTAGAAGCACTCATTATCACAACAGCCGCTACCATTTCCTCAACCTTCACAGCTTTTTTACCGGAAACCATACAGTTGAACTTAGAGGGTTCAATAGCGAACTTCATGCAGGAAAGATAAGAAGCTACATTGTTCTAGCACTTGCCATCAACCACCAAGCCTTAACACAAAAGTGTGCATCAGCAAAGAAACCGCAGGTGGAAAACGAGAAATTTGCCATGAGAACCTATCTAAACCGGATTGGTTTCATTGGAGATGAATTTGCAAACTGCAGAGAACATTTGACAGCAGCACTTTCGGGTTCAGCTGCATGGCGGTTTCGGGCGGCCTGAGCTGCCCCTAACCTACAAAGCTAAGAAGGAGGATTACAATGAAGAATAAATTATACCTTGCCTATGGCTCCAACCTTAATCTAAAGCAAATGGCCGACAGATGCCCCACAGCGAAGGTGGTAGGAGCAAGTCAAATCAATGACCACCGCCTATTATTTAGAGGGGCACACGCGGGCGCTGTGGCGACAATCGAGCCTTTTGAGGGTGGCAACGTACCAGTTTTAGTTTGGGAGATTACACCGACCGATGAAGCGGCACTTGACCGTTACGAGGGATGGCCGTTCCTTTATCGAAAGGAAACAATAAAAGTGAAGTTGGGAGGCAAAACCGTCAAGGCGATGGTCTACATCATGAATGATGGTAGACCGCTTGGACAGCCGAGTTGTTATTATTACAGTACAATTTTAGAAGGCTATAAGAGTGCAGGCTTCGATGTGGAAATCCTGCGCAAAGCGACAACCGATTCAGTAGAATCGGAGGAGGTAGCCAATGAATGAGATAATTAAGCAACAAATCCTTTCCATCCGAGAAAGCGGAGTCACAAATATGTTTGATGTGGACCGAGTACAGTATGAGGCAAATGAACGAGGGTTTTATGAATTGGTAGTCTATTTAATAGACCATAAAGCAGAATATGCCCATTTCATACTGACGGGTGAAGTGGATAAAAAGAAATAACTAAATCTAAATAGGATAGAGAAAAGGGCTTCATCTATAGATTGAGGCTCTTTTCTTATGTCCTTTTCCATAAAAGGGGCGGTGTTTATGCGGAAACTGAAGAAATATAAGCCGACCGCCTTTATAGCTGAAGGGTCATATTACGATAAGGACGCTGCTGATTACGCTGTGGCTTTTATCGAAGCACTCTCCCATACGAAAGGTTCATGGGCAGGCAAGCCTTTTGAACTTATCGATTGGCAGGAGCAAATTGTCCGTGATTTATTCGGTATCTTAAAACCTAATGGATACCGGCAGTTTAACACGGCTTATATAGAAATACCTAAAAAGATGGGAAAAAGCGAGCTTGCAGCAGCAATCGCACTTCTCCTCACTTGTGGAGATGGTGAAGAACGAGCAGAGGTATACGGTTGTGCCGCAGATCGCCAGCAGGCATCAATTGTATTTGAAGTAGCAGCCGATATGGTGCGGATGTGTCCAGCGCTGAATAAACGAGTGAAGTTGCTGGCTTCAACTAAACGACTGGTGTACCTGCCGACCAACAGCTTTTATCAGGTATTGTCGGCTGAAGCCTATTCAAAACACGGCTTCAATATACATGGTGTTGTTTTTGATGAACTTCATACTCAGCCAAATAGGAAACTATTTGATGTTATGACAAAAGGGTCTGGTGATGCGAGAACCCAACCGCTATATTTTCTTATCACCACTGCAGGGACGGATACCCAGAGTATCTGCTATGAAACACACCAAAAAGCGGTTGATATTATTGAGGGCAGAAAATACGATCCTACTTTTTATCCCGTAATCTACGGTGCCAAAGAAGAGGATGATTGGACTGATCCTAAAGTATGGAAGAAAGCAAATCCAAGCTTAGGAATTACAGTAAGTATCGATAAAGTTAGAGCCGCTTGTGAAAGTGCAAAGCAGAACCCTGCTGAGGAAAATAGCTTTCGACAGCTGCGTCTGAACCAGTGGGTTAAGCAATCTGTCCGTTGGATGCCAATGGCAAAGTGGGATGCCTGTGCGTTTCCAGTAAAACCAGAGAGCCTTGAAGGTAGAGTATGCTATGGAGGACTTGATTTATCCTCTACCACTGACATTACAGCCTTCGTGCTGGTGTTCCCACCGGAAGATGAAACAGATAAATATACCGTTCTCCCGTATTTTTGGATGCCGGAGGATAATATTGACCTCCGAGTTCGACGAGACCACGTGCAATACGACCTTTGGGAGAAGCAAGGCTATATTTTAACCACCGAGGGAAATGTAGTCCATTATGGATACATTGAAAAATTCATTGAAGAACTGGGGGAAAAGTACAACATTCGAGAGATTGCTTTTGACCGCTGGGGCGCTGTTCAGATGGTGCAAAATCTTGAAGGGTTAGGCTTTACTGTAGTTCCTTTCGGTCAAGGTTTTAAAGATATGTCACCACCTACAAAGGAACTTATGAAATTTACATTAGAAGAAAGAATAGCACACGGCGGGCATCCAGTACTACGGTGGATGATGGATAACATCTATATAAAAACAGATCCGGCTGGAAATATAAAACCGGACAAGGAAAAAAGTACAGAAAAAATAGATGGAGCAGTGGCAACTATTATGGCACTCGACCGCGCCATCCGCTGTGGACCAGGTAATAGTGGAGACTCGGTGTATGACGAGAGAGGTTTAATAATTCTATAAATTTCAATGATTGTTTGTGGTGTAATTCTTTCAATTTGGAGGTGACGCCTATGAATCTAATAAAAGGACTGTTTCGGTCAAGAGACAAACCGCAAAACCGTGTGGGTAGTGCATTTTCCTTCCTGTTTGGCGGTACGTCATCTGGCAAAACGGTTAATGAACGTACTGCAATGCAGGCAACAGCGGTGTATGCCTGCGTAAGGATACTGGCTGAAGCGATTGCAGGACTGCCACTACATGTATATAGATATCGTTCTGATGGAGGTAAAGAAAAGATTCCTTTCCACCCGCTGTATTACCTTCTTCATGATGAACCAAATCCAGAGATGACTTCGTTCGTGTTTCGAGAAACACTGATGAGTCATCTTTTACTTTGGGGTAATGCTTATGCACAGATAGTTCGAAATGGTCGTGGCCAGGCAATTGCGCTCTATCCTCTACTTCCTAACAAGATGGAAGTAAGTCGAGCATCAAATGGTGAACTGGTTTATACCTACTACCGGGATACAGACGAAAGTGGCCTGAATCCAAAGGGCGGCTATGTCACACTCCGTAAAGATGAAGTTCTACACATACCCGGCTTAGGTTTTGATGGACTCATTGGTTATAGCCCAATCGCTATGGCAAAAAATGCAATCGGTATGTCACTTGCTACTGAAGAATACGGTGCGGCATTCTTTGCCAATGGTGCTAATCCGGGAGGTGTGCTGGAACACCCAGGAGTAATCAAAGATATACAGAGGGTCAAGGATAGTTGGAATAGCGCCTACCAAGGCACAGGAAATGCTCACAAAATTGCTGTGTTGGAAGAAGGCATGAAGTTTCAAGCCATTGGTATCCCGCCGGAACAGGCGCAATTTCTTGAAACACGGAAATTCCAAATTAATGAGATTGCGAGGATTTTCCGAGTACCGCCTCATATGGTGGGTGATCTTGAGAAGTCTAGTTTTTCCAATATTGAACAGCAGTCTTTGGAGTTTGTAAAATACACCCTCGATCCGTGGGTGGTGCGATGGGAACAAAGTCTCCAGCAATCGCTTATTTTGCCTTCTGAGAAAGCTTCACTGTTTATCAAGTTCAATTTGGACGGTCTGCTTCGTGGTGATTACCAAAGTCGTATGAATGGCTACGCTACAGGTCGTCAAAATGGCTGGATGTCAGCCAACGATATCCGTGAACTGGAGGACATGAACAGAATACCAGCTGAGGAAGGCGGCGATTTATATTTGGTTAATGGAAATATGACAAAACTGGCTGACGCAGGTGCGTTTGCCAAAACCGAAGGAGGTCAGTAAATGAGAAAGTTTTGGAACTGGGTGCGAGATTCTGATGAAGAACGTACCCTTTATTTAAACGGAGTAATATCCGAAGAAACGTGGTGGGGCGATGAGGTCACACCTAAACTTTTCAAAGATGAACTGCTGGCAAGCACTGGCGACATTACGGTGTGGATTAATTCCCCTGGCGGGGATGTATTTGCAGCAGCTTCAGATTTATAACATGCTGATGGAGTATACCGGAAAAGTCACTGTAAAGATTGATGGGCTTGCGGCAAGTGCGGCTTCCGTTATTGCAATGGCGGGTGGAGATGTGTATATGTCCCCAGTTTCCATGCTTATGATTCATAATCCATCAACGATTGCTATCGGTGACAGTGAGGAAATGTTGCGGGCAAAGGCTCTATTGGATGAGGTCAAGGAAAGCATTATTAATGCCTATGAGTTAAAAACGGGTCTTTCTCGAACAAAACTCTCCCATCTAATGGATGCAGAGTCATGGATGAATGCCAATAAAGCGATTGAACTTGGTTTTGCAGACAAAATCATGTTCATGGAAAGTGAACCACCGGATTTGACGGATAGTCTTATCTTTAGCAGGATGGCAGTTACTAACTCGCTTATCAGCAAACTGCCAAAACAACCAAAACAGAAAACAGGTACACCCATTGAGTCGCTAGATAAGCGGCTTTCTTTAATTTCGCACTAATTTAAAGGAGGAAATAACAATGAGTAAAATTCTTGAATTGCGCGAGAAACGCGCTAAAGCATGGGACGCAGCAAAGGCATTTCTTGATTCAAAACGTGGCGGTGATGGACTGTTATCCGCTGAGGACACGACAACCTATGAAAAAATGGAAGCCGATGTGGTGGCTCTTGGTAAGGAAATTGAACGTTTGGAACGCCAAGCATCTATCGATTTGGAACTGTCGAAAGCAACCAGTAACCCAATTACGAATGAACCTACTAGAACTGGAGAAGTAAAGACTGGTCGTGCAAGTGCTGAATACAAAAAAGCTTTCTGGAATGCGATGCGTGACAATGTCAGCTATGAAGTAAGGAACGCTCTAAAGATTGGCACTGATTCTGAAGGCGGATTCCTTGTGCCAGATGAGTTTGAACGTACGCTAGTAGAAGCTCTGGAGGAAGAAAATATTTTCCGTAGACTGGCCAATGTAATCACGACATCTTCTGGTGACCGCAAGATTCCTGTTGTTGCAAGCAAAGGCACTGCAAGTTGGATCGATGAAGAGGGAGCTATACCAGAGAGTGATGACAGCTTCGGTCAAGTATCCATTGGTGCCTATAAACTAGCAACGATGATCAAAGTCTCTGAGGAACTGCTAAATGATTCCGTGTTTAATCTCGAAAGCTACATCACAAGAGAATTCGCCCGTCGCATTGGTAACAAGGAGGAGGAAGCCTTCTTCATAGGTGACGGTACAGGAAAGCCAACAGGAATTCTGAATGCTACTGGTGGTGGTCAAGTTGGGGTTACTGCGGCAAGTACCACTGCCATCACTTTGGATGAGGTATTAGATTTATTCTACAGCTTAAAAGCACCGTATCGAAATAAGGCAGTATTCGTAATGAATGACGCCACTATAAAAGCTATCCGTAAATTAAAGGACGGAAACGGACAGTACTTATGGCAACCTTCTGTCCAAGCGGGGACACCTGATACGATTCTTAACCGCCCGCTGTACACCTCATCATATGTACCTACTATTGAAGCAGGTGCAAAGACTATGGTATTCGGTGATTTTAGTTATTACTGGGTGGCAGACCGTCAAGGACGCGTATTCAAACGATTAAATGAACTCTATGCTGTTACAGGTCAAGTAGGATTTATTGCGACTCAGCGAGTTGATGGAAAGCTTATCTTACCGGAGGCCGTTAAGGTACTCCAACAGAAAGCCTAACGGAGGTGCTTTATGAGTTATAACACGAAGAATTATACCGAACAAGGCGGAGAAAAAACTGTCATCGGAGGTGTTTTAGAAATTAAAGAAGGGGCCTCGGTTATGGGGCTTCCTGTTGCTGTAAACCAGGCAGACAGCACCGCCACCGATGTTGCTGGTCTAGTTACGGACTTCAATGCCCTGCTTGCCAAACTAAAAGCAGCGGGGCTTATGGAGACTGACTAAGGTGGAATGTAAAGGGGGTTGGTGGTATGGCAGTGACAGACAATCTTTTGCCTAAAGTTAAGGCAAACTTAATTTTGGCGCATGACCAAGATGATGCCCTCCTTATTGGATTTATCACTGCTGCAGTCTCATATGCACAGAGCTATCAGCACGTTCCTGAAGACTATTATGAAACCCATGCCATGCCTCCAACAACAGAACAAGCAGTGATCATGTTGTCGAGTCATTTCTATGAAAGTAGAGATGGCTCGACGGCAGGTTTCTTTGCTGATAGCGTACAGGCGGGACAACAAGTATGGAATACAGTGAACTTGCTTTTACGACTTGATCGAGAGTGGGGTGTTTAGTGTGAGCTTTGGGAAGATGAACACATTCATAGATATCATCAGTACGGTACCAATAAAGGATGAGGAAGGCTTCGCCACAAAAGATGACAACATACTCGCAAGTGTACTTGCTTACAAGGAAGATCGGCATGGCAGTGAGCGATGGACGAATATGGCATCATTTTCATCTGCAACTTCCCTATTCAGGTTTAGAAAAATCTTCGGACTTAAGGTGACCAATGAAATGGTTATCGTCTGCGATGATGGCAGATATCAAATTTTAAGTGTTGAGGATGTAAGAAACCGAGGGATGTATGTCGAGGTTTTAGCCGAAAAGCTAGAACCAACTGTGAGGTGATGGATATGGCAAAAGCGAATATAAAGATGCCAGAAGAATTCCTTTTAAAGGTATCCCGATTAGCTGACCAGACCGATGTGATTCTTCCTAAGGTTTTGGAAGTTGGCGGTGAAGTGGTGCTGGATAAAGTCAAAGGAAATCTAAGTAAGGTGGTTGGCAAGGGCACGAAATATCCATCCAAAAGCACTGGTGAGTTGCTATCTTCACTGGGTCTTTCTGGAGCAAAGCAAGATAGAAACGGAAACTTCAATGTAAAAGTCGGCTTTGCCGAGCCACGATCTGACGGCGAGAGCAATGCTAAACTTGCCAGCATTATCGAATATGGCAAACATGGTCAGCCTGCAAAACCCTTCCTAAAGCCTGCGAGGAATGCATCTAGGAAACCTTGCATCAATGCAATGGTCGCCAAGCTGGAGGAGGAAATCGAGAAGATATGAATATCTTAGAGGAATTGAATACACTTGTGACCGCTATACCGCTCCCCGTGGAAACCGGGGTTTTTTCAGGTTTGGCACCAGATGAGTATGTCGTGATTCTCCCTCTTTCGGATATTTTTGAAGTCCATGCGGATAACCGTCCAGGCTTTGATGTGCAGGAAGCGAGGATATCACTGTTCTCAAAAAATAACTACCTAGAGCGGAAAAGACAGCTCACAACGGCTTTAATAAATGCAGATTTTACTGTGACCGAACGAAGATATATCGGTCACGAGGATGATACTGGATATCATCATTACGCCATCGATGTGGCGAAAAACTATAGATTGGAGGATTAACACATGGCAACGATTGGTCTTGATAGACTGTACTATTCAAAAATAACCGAGGACGCTAACGGTGAGGAAACTTATGCCCAACCTTCTGTGCTGGCAAAAGCCATCACTGCTGAACTTTCGGTAGAACTGGTGGAAGCAATTCTGTATGCTGACGACGGAGCGGCTGAGGTTGTGAAAGATTTTAACAGTGGTACTCTCACTCTCGGTGTAGACGACATTGGTCCGACAGTCGCAGCGGATTTAACTGGTGCTTCTACAGATGATAACGGAGTATTAATCTCAGCCAGTGAAAACGTGGGTACACCCGTTGCAGTTGGGTTTCGTGCGCAAAGGGCTAATGGAACATACCGCTATTTTTGGTTGTATCGCGTTAAGTTTGGACTACCAGCAACCAACTTGCAGACAAAGGCTGATTCCATTACCTTTTCTACACCCACCATTGAGGGAACCGTTATGCGTAGAAATAAGCTGGATGGATTGGGCAAGCACCCATGGAAAGCGGAAGTTACAGAAGGTGATCCTGGTGTTTCATCGACCACCATAACAGGTTGGTTCACAGAGGTCTATGAACCTGTATATACACCTGAACCATAGGAGGGGAAATCATGGATAATGATAGAAGTGCCTCAATCAACATAGGTGACAAAGAGTATGAACTGGTTTTAACTACACGTGCAACAAAGGCCATTGCGGGTCGTTACGGTGGTCTTGAAAACCTTGGAGAAAAGCTGATGAAATCAGAAAACTTCGAGATGGCACTGGACGAGATTGTTTGGCTAATTACATTGCTTGCAAACCAGTCCATTTTGATTCGTAATCTTAAGAATAAGAACGCACCAGAAGAATTGCTTACAGAGGAAGAAGTGGAGCTTCTTACTTCACCGCTTGACTTAGCGGCATATAAAACTGCAATTACCGAGGCAATGTTCAAAGGTACAAAGAGAAATGTGGAAAGTGAGGAGGAAACTCCAAAAAACGTGGAAGTCGGGTAACGGACGCTGAGGTCTTTACCCGGCTTCTTTATTATGGAACAGTCCAGATGGGCATGGAGGCAGAGGAATTCTGGCTTCTGCCAATTGGACTGTTTTTTGATTTATGGGCTTGCCATAAGCAGTGGCATGGCATTGAAAAGCCAAAGAAAAGTCAGACCATTGACGATATTATCCCACTAGGCATATAGGAGGAGGTGAAGGGATGGCGGATAATTTTGGATTAAAAATAGGTGTCGAGGGTGAGCGAGAATTTAAGAAGGCACTCTCCGAAATCAATCAATCATTTAAGGTACTAGGTAGTGAAATGGCCCTTGTAACCAGTCAATTTGATAAAAACGATAAATCCATTCAATCGATCACGGCTCGAAATGCCGTTTTAAATAAAGAAATTGACGCACAGAAAGAAAAGATTTCTACCCTTAAGGCTGCCCTTGATAATGCCTCCTCCTCTTTCGGTGAAAATGACCGTCGTACCCAAAACTGGCAGATACAATTAAACAGGGCTCAGGCAGAACTGAACCTTATGGAACGTGAACTTGAGGAGTCTACAATTGAAGCGGATAATCTCGGTGAAGAGTTAGAGGATTCCGGTAAAAGTGCAGAGGATGCTGGTGGCAGGTTTGAAAAGCTTGGCGGTGTACTCAAGGGTATTGGTGTGGCGATGGGTGCGGTTGCCGTTGCCGCTGGTGCCGCGGCTATTAAGTTAGGTAAAGAGGTAGTTACTCAGTTCGGAGAATTAGAACAAAACCTAGGTGGATCGGAGGCGGTTTTTGGAGCATATGCTGCATCGATTCAGAAAACTGGTGAGGAAGCCTATAAAAATCTAGGTGTTTCCCAAAGTGAGTACCTAGCAACTGCCAACAAAATGGGCGCGTTATTCCAAGGTTCTGGTATACAGCAACAGAGGAGTCTTGAGCTAACTGAAAAGGCCATGCAACGTGCGGCAGACATGGCATCTGTTATGGGTATTGATATGTCCTCGGCATTGGAGGCAGTCACTGGGGCGGCAAAGGGTAACTTTGATATGATGGATAACTTAGGTGTTGCGATGAACGCTACAAACATCGAAGCCTATGCTCTCGCAAAGGGTCTGGATTTCACTTGGAATACTGCAACACAAGCGGAAAAAGCCGAAGTAGCAATGCAAATGTTCTTTGAGAACACAGAGCAGTATGCAGGTAACTTTGCAAAAGAATCAACCGAGACAATCTCCGGTTCTATTGGGTTACTACAGGCCGCACTTGGTTCATTTACAGCTGGACTCGGTAATGCCAATGCTGATATGACGAATCTGACTGAGAATCTTGTTGATGCTTTCGAGGCGGTTGTCACTAATATTGTACCGGTTTTAGAAAATATCGTAGCCGCCTTGCCAACAGCGACAGGCGCAATATTAGCGGCGGTTGCAGACTTGCTACCAATGCTTCTTGAATTGGTTACAAATATATTCGCGCAAGTACTGGAAACAATTTTGAGCCTTTTACCCGAACTTATTCCAGCGACGGTAAGTGCTCTAATGACGATTGTCGGTGCATTAATTGATAACCTTCCACTGCTAATAAATGCAGCAATTGAATTAGTAACAGCACTTGTGGAGGGAATCGGCATAGCGTTACCACAACTCATCCCTGCGGCAGTTTCTGCAGTTATGCAGATTGTCCAAGGATTGATGGATAACCTACCACTCATTTTGGATGCCGCTTTGCAGTTGATTATAGGATTAGCACAGGGATTGGTAGAGGCAATACCTCAGCTTATTTCTGCCTTACCGGTCATCATCAAAGCAATAGTGGATTTTATCATTGCATCTATTCCACAGATTATTGATGCGGGTATTCAATTATTGACCTCACTGGTCACAGCTTTGCCTACCATTATTACAGCAGTTGTGGAAGCAATTCCGCAAATTATCGATAGTATCATCAGTGCTGTTATAGGGTCGATTCCTTTGATTATTGATGCAGGTATCCGGCTTCTAATATCACTCATACAGGCATTGCCACAGATTATAACTACTGTTGTAGGTGCTATTCCCAAGATTGTTAGCTCGCTGGTCAATGCCATTATTGGTAACATCGATAAGATTATCTTAGCGGGTGTACAACTGTTTGTGGCACTGATTGCAAATCTGCCAAGGATAATCGTGGAGATCGTAAAAGCCGTACCGCAGATTATCTCTGGACTGGTTAGGGCCTTTACTGGCTATATCGGTCAAATGGCACAAGTGGGCGGCAATTTGATTAAAGGGTTGTGGAAGGGTATATCAGACGCAGGTGCATGGTTATGGGGTAAAATATCCGGGTTTTTCGGAAATGTTGTATCGAGGATAAAAGACTTTTTCGGTATCCGCTCCCCTTCAACTCTATTTGCTGGAATTGGCCACAACATGGGTGAAGGTATCGGTGTAGGTTTTGAGGATGCAATGACAGCAGTTTCAAGGGATATGCAAAATGCAGTACCAACTAGCTTTGATTTTAATTACAGAGGTGTATCTGGGCAAGGGAATGCTACAGGTGCAAGTATTACTCAAAATATTTCAGTTGTGACACCTAAGGCTCTATCAGAAAAAGAACTAGCACGGGAGTTTAAGAACCTATCCCGTAAACTGGCACTGGAATTGTAAGGGAGGTACGGCAATGGAACTAACATATACAAATAGAGATGGAGAGAGCATTACGCTTAAGCAAAGCCGACCGTACTTTCTTACGAAGGTAGACGGCACTGGCAATATGCGTCAAACCGTCAACACTTTCAAGGCGCCAGATCAGGATGGCGCTTTTTATATTTCCTCCACGTTAGATATGCGAAACATAACGATTGAAGGTACGGTTGTTGCTGATACTCCCGATGAAGCCTTTAAAAGGAGACAACGATTCCTTAAAATATTCAGCCCAAAGCTACTAGGGACCCTTCAATACCGTGACCGACAGATATCCTGCGTGGTGGAGGAGGCAGGTTTTAGTGTTTCTAATCGGCAACGAATACCAAACTTCTTTGTCAGTCTACTCTGCCCATCCCCTTTCTTCGAGACATTAAATGAGGTGCGAGAGGAACTGGCATCATGGATACCGCTATTTGAGTTTGAATTAGAAATCCCAATGAGCGGGATGGAGTTTGGAATGCGTCAGCCTAGCCAAATCATTACGGTGGAAAATATCGGGGATGTATCTTGCGGATGTGAGATTGTGTTCCGAGCTTTAGGTACTGTGTCGAACCCTGAACTCTTAAAGATAGACACTGGTGAATACATTCGGCTTCTTACGACAATGGATGCCGGAGACGAGCTGCGTGTATATACTCATTTCGCCAGAAAGCGTGTAGTAAAAGTGGAGGGTTCTTCGATTACAAATGCTTTTTCGTTATTAGATACCACTTCGGCGTTCTTTCAACTTTCCGCTGGTCTTAACACACTGCGCTACGATGCTTCAGTCAATATGGAACTGTTAGAGGTTAGTATTTACTTTCGTCCACAGTTTCTGGGGGTGTGAGTATGGAACTATATATCTTTAATACAAATCGGGAGCTTGTGGGAATTGTGGAATCTTTCGAGTACTTGCGCTGGACGAGGCGCTATTCCCAGTGTGGCTCATTTGAATTAAAAGCGATTGCAACTCCGGAGAATACAGAACTCTTAAAGGAAGGGAATATCATCTGGAAAAATGATGATGAGGAAGCCGGGATCATTGAGCATCTGGAACTTTCTCAAACCGAGCATGAAATTATTACTGCAAGTGGTCGCTTTGCAACTTCCTTCCTTTCCCGCCGCATTGTATGGCAAACGGAGAAACTCTCTGGTGACATTTCTGTATGTGTAGAGCAGCTGATAAATAATAATCTTATCAATCCTTCTGATACAGCAAGGAAGATATCAAATATATCTTTTTCTGCTCCAAACTTAAATGCTCCCATCAGCACACAGGTATCGTATCGAAATTTGATGGAGGCTGTGACAGGACTATGTGTTGCTTCAGATATTGGCATTAAGACCGTGTTCACTCCTGCGACGGGTCTTTTTACCGTATCGTTGTATAGAGGAACGGAATCACAAGCAGTATTTTCTAAGGAATATGAAAACCTTACAGAACAGATTTATACAATAAGTGCTGGAGATTATGCCAACACAGCTCTTGTTGCTGGCGAAGGAGAAGGTGAAGACAGAACTTTTGTTGCAATTACAAGTGGCTCTGGTGAGACAAGGCACGAAATTTTCGTGGATGCTAAGGACTTGCGGGCAGAAGACTTTGGTTCAGAATACATTGATACACTAATCTTTCGAGGTCAAAGTAAGCTGAGTGAGCAAGCCATACGCTATTCATTTGATACATCTATCAATCCACACGGCAATTTAACATATAAAGTAGACTTCGATCTTGGGCAGACTGTCAAAGTCATTTCCAAAGCCTGGGGTGTATCCATGACGACGCGCATCACCGAAGTCGAAGAAACCTATGACGCAGATGGACAGAGCATCAGCGTAGTGTTCGGAAAAGCGGAGTTGACAATCGCCCAAAAAGTCCGCTCTGAGTTAAGTGAGGTAAAAACAGCAATATCCGCTCCAACTGGCATATCTGAAATTGCACAGGCTTTAGGAGCCGTGGAGGATACGCTAGTAACAGTTGAGGAAACCTTAGGCGACTTGACGGAGGTAGATTCAGAGATTCAAGGAGACAACGTTGCATCTACTATTAACAATCTATATGGAAAATTACCTGCACTGGAGATTAATGTGGGTGGAGGTACTATATCGATTGGCCAATATGCGTTGTACCATATGAACCCTGGAGATGCCTTTTATTTCACTTCATGGAGCGGAAATAAGTTTAGTGACCAGCCAAGTGACGATGGGCATGTCTTTTTGATAAAACATAACGGTGACGATACGGGAAATGGCTATCAGCGGGCAATGGGTTTCTTCATTTCTCGCAATACCATGACATTCTATGTGATTTCCGTTTTCGTATTTGATAATCCTTCTGGTCAAGCAAACTGGCTTAATATCAATAACGAACCTGTAACTACTGCAAGAATTGCAAACGGAGCAGTTACAGGTTTAAAAATTGCAGACCGTACAATTACTGCTACTAAACTGGCTTCTTCCTTTAGCGATTATTCAACTACAGAACAAAACACAGGGCGACTATGGATAGATGGCAAGACGATTTATCGTAAACAGATAAATCTCGGTTCCCTTACAGATACAACACCAAAACATGTACCTCATGGTATAGCAAACCTCAGTACTGTTGTCAGTTTATCCGGCTTTGTCACGAACGGAAGTGTTTTCTTGCCACTGCCCCTTGCTCGGTATAACAACTTTGAATCGCAAATTGGTCTCTTCGCAAATAAGACCGACATTGTAGTCGAACCAGGCAATGATAGAACCGCGTATACAGGCTATGTAGTAATAGAGTATACAAAAACGATATAGAAGGAGGAGTGATTAATGGAGAAAAGTGGATTTTTCAATTCATCCGATGGGGATAGAGTCTATGATGCAACGGACTTCGCTGCATACTTTGGAAGCCTTGTCTCGAATGGTGTGTTTTATGCGACACCAACAAACTTACTGGTATCTCCTGGGATTGGATTAGCAGTAACCATAGCACCGGGCAGTGCATGGATTAATGGTTATAGATATGAAAATACGGATGTTTTAAATAAACCCCTTGCTACAGCAGATGGGAGCAATCCTCGCATAGACAGGGTTGTGGTTCGTTTAAGTCAAATTACGAGAAGCATTCAGCTCGCCATTGTTACTGGTACTCCAACGGCATCGCCCATAGCTCCGGAGTTGACAAGAACAAGCGATGTCTATGAACTAGGTATTGCTGATGTTCTAGTACCTTCAGCTGCTACATCGATTTCAGCAAATAACATTATTGATACTCGGTTGAATACTAGTCTTTGCGGGTTGGTAAACTCGCTAGTTTCTGCGGTTTATGAATAGGAGGTGAATATAAGTGGCGGATATTAACGGCATCACTCTGCAGGCGGGTTCCAGCCCGACCGTTTATTACACGATTACTTATACTAAAAGCCGACCTAATAATAGCCAGATGACATACAACTTTACCATATCCGCTGCATTGGGTTCTTCAGGTTCCTTCATCCATAATGGTTATGCATTGCTTTGTACAATGACTGTAAATGGATCTTCTTCGCAGGTGCGAATCAAAGCGGCGGACGGGGATAACTGGGATGGAACTACACCAAGACTCAGGTATGTTTCGGTGACCTGTGCTTCTACTACAGGTAATGCAACCCAGCCAGTCACATTCAAAGTGGTATCTGATGGGCGATTGCCATTATCCTCTGGTGTAATTACCAATTCGAGTTATACAGTATTAAGCTCTCCATTGCTTACTACAGCATGTGGAGCACCGACATCTTGTACGGTTTCCCCGACACTTGCGGAAGGGGATGTGACTCTTTCTTGGAGTGGTGCTTCTGGGGGCATCAATAATACAATCTCTAGTTATGAGATTCAATATAGTGATTCTGCCGATAACATCACATGGGGAGCATGGACTGCTCTGACAACTGTGACCACCACAGCATCAAGTGGCAGTGTATCAGTAGCACCGCCCTCAACGCGAGGTAATTACCGAAGATTTCGTGTACGAACCCGTGGTACAGCAGGAGCTAGTTATTACTCTAGCTGGAAAGTATCCACAAACAGCGTCCGCAGGAATACGGTACCAAAGCCAGCAACGACTGCTGTTGCCTCCCCTGCGGCATATAGTAATGAGACTATCACGCTTACTTGGAGCGGAGCGTCTAGCGGTACCAGTCCAATTAAGGGGTATCAAATTGCCAGTCGCACATCCACGGATAACAGCACATGGAGTGCGTGGAATGTGTTGACCATGTTGACATTGGCAGCAAGCGGTGGTAGCTATAATCCAATTGTATCGAGGACCCCAGGAACATATACACAATTTGGTATTTGGACAATTGACACATTTGATGTTTACTCAATAGAGAAAATCAGTAATAGCATTTATTGCAACATCACTGCCTGTGCAGCACCGACTGCCTGCACGGTAAGTGCAACATTATCTGAAGGAAACGTTACTCTTTCGTGGAGTGGAGCAGCTGGTGGCGCAGGTAATCCCATCACTTCCTACGAAATACAATATAGTGATTCGCCAGATAATAGCAATTGGGGTGCTTGGTTGGCATTGGCGATAGTCAATACTTCTGCAACAAGCAGTATTTTAAATGTCAGTCCACCTGCTACACGTGGTCATTATCGTCGTTTCCGAATAAGAACTCGTGGTACGGCTGGAGAGGATTTTTACTCAGACTGGACTATATCCAGCAATACTGTACGTAAAAATATACTACCCATACCGCCGACTACTTTTGCCGCAACCCCTCCTATATATGAAGCTAACACAATAAATCTTTCATGGAGCGGAACGGTACCAGGAACCAGTGCGATTAAGCAGTATGTCATACAACAGGCTACATCGGCAGATGGTGTGAATTGGTCGGCATACGAAGCACTGACGACGAGTATTTCAAGCAGTACTTCAGGTAGCCTTCAGGTAAATGCCTCACAGATAGCTGGTCGGTATACCCGTTATCGAATAAGTGTTACAGATGCACTTGATGCTGTTTCTGCCTTTGTAGTTAGCAACACTGTAAAGAAAAACAGCCCACCAGCAGCACCAATAGTGAACTGTCCATTGTCTGGAAATTTTACTTATAACACCACGCCACGTTTTATGATCACAACAGGTATCGAACCAGATGGGCAATCACAAATAGTAGAGGTAAAGATCGACTCTGGCCCATGGGAAAACAGCGTAGACAATCCTGAGAGGTTTTCCATAAGCGGCTACCTTGGTAATGGGGTCAGGACCGTTTACCAAGCTGAACCGCTTTCAGTAGGAAGCCATACAGTTACTTTTCGTTGTCTTGACAGTGATATCGAATCGGCAAGCACAGAAGTTGTTCGTACCTTCACGATTTTAGCATTACCTTTTGAAATCATCACTGCTAATGTAACACACGTAAAGGCAGCGCATATTCAGACGCTTCGAACTGCTATAAACAGGGTGCGTAGCTATTACAATCTGTCCCCTGCAACTTGGAAAGAGGAGATTATCTCAGGAAAGACCACTGTTAAGAATTGGCCATTTCATATCGTTGAAATACGCAAAGCAATTGATGCGATTATTTTGATGATTAGTAGTTTTGATTCTTCCCAGGCATTCGATATACCACCTGTCACATGGTTGCCTATCGGTTCAGGACGACCCAAGGCAGATGTAATGCAACAAATTTATGACCTAATAAAAATCATGTAAAGGTAACATTCAGCGCTCTTGTAATTTGCAGGGGCGCTTTTCTATATGGAAATACACGAATGGAGGTGTCTTTAATGAAAGAGATTTGGAATTGGATACAACTGGCTATTGCCACAGTCGGTGGATTTCTTGGGTGGTTTTTCGGCGGTTATGATGGATTTCTTTATGCATTGGTAGCCTTTATAGTCATCGATTATGTGACAGGAGTGCTCTGTGCCATTATAGATAAAAAATTGTGTAGTGAAATAGGTGCCAAGGGAATTTTCAAAAAGGTACTCATCTTTGCAATGGTGGGTATCGCTCATATTAGCGATACACAAATTTTAGGTAGTATCGGAGATAATAGTGGAGCCTTACGCACAGCAGTAATCTTTTTCTATCTAAGTAATGAAGGGATATCCATTTTGGAGAACGCTGGTCATATTGGACTGCCCATCCCAGAAAAATTAAAATCGGTTCTTCGGCAACTACATGGACGTGATGAAGAGCCACGTAAGCCAGGTGATGGAGTATGATTGGCTCAGAATGTCTAATTAGAGGTGATTATAATGAATTTACGTAAACTAATACTTACAAAAAACGCTTGTTACAAGGCAGGCAAAACAATAAAACCGAAGGGTATAATGATTCACTCAACAGGGGCTAACAACCCGTGGTTGAAGAGATATGTTGGTCCAGATGACGGTTTGCTCGGAAAGAACAAATACAACAATCATTGGAATCAGGATAAACCCGGAGGTCGTCAAGTTTGTGTCCATGCTTTTATTGGTAAGTTAGCAGATGGCTCCATTGCCACCTATCAAACATTGCCTTGGAATCATCGTGGTTGGCATGCTGGAGGAGATGCGAATAACACGCATATAGGATTTGAAATTTGCGAGGACGGTCTAACCGATGCCTCGTATTTTTCTGCTGTTTATAAGGAAGCAGTAGAGCTTTGTGTACATCTTTGCAAACTCTATGGACTAAGTGAGAAGGATATCATCTGTCATAGTGAAGGCTATAAGCAAGGTTTAGCCAGTAACCATGCGGATGTTATGCACTGGTTTCCTAAGCATGGCAAGACCATGGATACCTTTAGAGCAGATGTTAAGAAACTTCTAAGCGAAGAAGAAAAATCAGCAGAACCAGCGAAAAAGAAATACTATCGTGTACAAATAGGTGCATACACTGTCAAAGCAAATGCTGAGGCACAGCTTGCAAAAGCTAAAAAGGCAGGATTTACGGATGCATTTATTAAGTATGATTAATCAAGGGGAGCGAGTTAATAGGCAATTATGCTTTAGCTTTACAGAGTTTCCCTAAAAAATATTAACTATTAGATGTATATAGCCTGTGGGGGTTATTCCCTTGCAGGCTCTTTTTTTATGCTCTGATTTAATTTAATTTTTACAAATCCTCAACTTCGACCTGTTCCCGCGGCTATTAGGTAGGAGGTGATTCTACATGAATCAGCATGAGGATAAAAAAGTTATGAAGATCTCAGATGGGGTTATAGACAAAAGCACCGAATTAAAAAAAATGTCACAGGAGCAGCTACAGCGTGAGTTTGATTATATTCAAGCAGAGAAATTACTTAGAAAGATGCTTCAAAAAGGTTTAATAACGGAGGCAGAATTCAACAAGATAGATGTACTCAACCGCCAAACTTTCTCTCCTTTTTTAGCAGAGATAATGCCTGAATTCGTTGATATATAAGGGCTTCAGAGGTAATATGTGACCTACCAAGAAGGAGGTGAGGCGATGAAAAAGATAACGAAAATAGAAGGAAATAAGGTTGCATCGATTATCAAACCTAAACTACGAGTGGCCGCATACTGTCGTGTTTCTACGGGTAGTGATGAACAGTTAGTAAGTCTACAAGCACAAAAATCCCATTATGAGACTTACATAAAGGCAAACCCAGAATGGGAGTATGTTGGCTTGTATTATGATGAGGGAATTAGTGGCACTAAAAAAGAAAACCGAACGGAACTTCTAAGAATGCTGTCAGATTGTGAAAACAAGAAGATTGACTTAATTATTACAAAGTCCATTAGTAGGTTTGCAAGAAACACTACGGATTGTTTGGAGATGGTTCGTAAACTGTTGGACCTTGGGATTTATATCTACTTTGAGAAAGAGAATATCAATACCCAATCAATGGAAAGTGAACTGATGCTTTCTATATTAAGCGGGCTTGCAGAAAGTGAGTCAATCTCCATTTCGGAAAATAACAAGTGGGCAATTCAAAGGAGATTTCAGAACGGAACTTTTAAGATTTCATACCCACCATATGGTTATGACAACATTGACGGTCAAATGGTGGTAAATCCTGAGCAAGCAGAAATTGTGAAGTATATTTTTGCAGAAGTATTATCAGGCAAGGGTACACAGAAAATAGCAGATGATCTTAATCAAAAGGGTATCCCTTCTAAAAGAGGCGGTCGTTGGACTGCTACGACAATTCGAGGAATTCTAAAAAATGAGAAATATACCGGGGATGTTATACTGCAAAAAACCTATACAGATTCCCGTTTTAATAAGCGCACCAATTATGGTGAGAAAAACAGATATTTAATAGAAAATCACCATGAGGCAATTATCAGCCATGAAGTGTTTGAAGCAGTAGAGGCTGCCTTAAATCAAAGGGCAAAAGAAAAGGGAATAGAAAAGCGTAATGATAAGTACCAAAACCGGTATTCTTTCTCCGGAAAAATTATTTGCTCGGAATGTGGTAGCACCTTTAAAAGACGAATTCATTCATCCGGCACAAGAAAATATGTAGCCTGGTGTTGTAGTAAACACTTAAAGCAGATAACAGAATGTTCAATGCAGTTTATTCGAGATGAGGATATAAAGAAGGCCTTTGTTACTATGATTAACAAGCTGATTTTCGGTAGAAAACTTATTCTACAACCACTATTAGATGCTTTGCGTGGAATGAGCAACTCAGATAACCTTTCAAGAATTCAGGAATTAGAGAGGCAAATTGAAAAAAATGCAGAACAGAGAGAACTGCTTGTAAAGCTTATGGCAAAGGGTTATCTAGAACCTGCCCTTTTTAACAGAGAAAACAATGAACTGCAAATGGAAGCAGATAATTATATGGGGCAAAAAGAAGCTTTAATTCATGCTTTAAATGGAGAATTATCAAAGGTGCAGGAAGTCAGTAACTTAATAAAGTTTACAAATAAGGCTGAAATGATAAACACTTTTAACGAGCAAATTTTCAATGATCATATTGAAAAAATTATCGTTTTCTCAAGGGTAGAGATAGGTTTTGTTCTGAAATGTGGAATCACACTAAGGGAAAGGATGTGAGAAAAATGGCGCATACGCCTTATGGCTATAGGATAGAGAATGGAATAGCAGTTATCGATGAAGAAAAAGCTGAAAAGGTTAGGAATTTATATAAGGGTTACTTATCAGGCCTTTCCTTATCGGTCGCGGCAAAGTCTGCTGGAATAGATGCTTATCATGGAACTGCGGGAAGGATGCTAAGAAATGAACGTTATTTTGGTGATGATTATTACCCTGCCATCATTGATAAAGAGACCTACGAAAGAGCAGAATCAGAGAGGGTAAAGAGAGCAAAAAAGCTAGGTAGAATCTTTGAACCAAAGAAAGAAGATAAACCTACTATTTCTAAGAAGTTTTCCATAGGACAAGTAATTCAGAAGTATACAAATCCTTTTACACAAGCCGAATTTGTATACAGCTTAATAGAAAGTGAGGTGCAGCAAGATGGCAGTTAGTAAAAATGTAATGATTATACCTGCAATAAAACGTGTAGGCAACAATCGAAAAGAAGATGAAACACCAAAACTTCGGGTCGCTGCTTATTGCAGAGTTTCTACAGATAGTGATGAGCAGGCTAGTAGTTACGAAGTGCAGATTGAACACTATACAGAGTTTATCAAGAAGAATTCAGAGTGGGAATTTGCAGGGATCTTTGCTGATGATGGCATCAGCGGTACAAATACAAAAAATCGCAACGAATTTAATCGAATGATTGATGAGTGCATGGCTGGGAAAATTGATATGATTATTACCAAATCAATAAGCCGATTTGCTAGAAATACCTTGGACTGTCTACAATACATCAGAAAACTTAAAGATAAAAACGTTGCGGTATATTTTGAGAAAGAAAATATCAATACATTGGATGCCAAAGGTGAAATTATGCTTACCATTATGGCATCCTTAGCGCAACAAGAGAGCCAGTCATTAAGCCAGAATGTAAAGCTTGGTTACCAATACCGATACCAACAGGGAGAGGTAATGGTCAATTGTTCTAGGTTTTTAGGATATACCAAAGATGAAAATAAGCGATTAGTAATTGTGCCGGAGGAAGCTGAAATAGTTAAAAGAATTTACCGAGAGTACCTTGAAGGCTCCAGTATGGATAAAATTAAAAAAGGACTTGAAGCTGATGGCATACTTACGGGAGCGGGAAAAAAAAGGTGGCATACCAGTACTATAAGGAAAATATTAAGCAATGAAAAATACATTGGTGATGCACTGCTCCAAAAAACTTATACGGTAGATTTTCTTACAAAAAAGAGGGTTGTGAATAACGGAATCGTACCTCAGTATTATGTAGAGAATAACCATGAAGCCATTATCCCGCGTGAAATTTTCATGCAGGTACAAGAAGAGTTAGTTCGTAGAAGTAGAGGACATATAAGTACTAGTGGAAAGAAAAGAAACTTTAGTTCAAATCATGTGTTTTCACAAATTATCTTCTGTGGTGAGTGTGGCGAAATATACCGTAGAGTTCATTGGAATAACCGAGGTAAAAAATCGATTGTTTGGAGATGCGTCAGTAGACTTGAGAATACAGGGTTAACTTGTCATTCCCGAACTGTGCTGGAGGATATGATAGGCCTTGCTACGGTTGATGCAATTAATAAACTAATAGGGCAAAAGGATGGCTTTTTAACTATCTTAAAGGAAAATATAGAAACAGTGATAAGTGAAACGGACAATAATATTGTTTCCGAGATAGATAAAAAGCTAGAGGAATTACAAAAAGACCTTTTGAGACTGGCCAATTCCAAAGAGGATTATAACGATATAGCCGATGAGATTTACAGGCTCAGAGAGGAAAGGCATAAGGCTTTAGCAGAAGAAGCTGGCAAAAAAGGCTCCAAGCAAAGACTAGAAGATATGGAAAAGTTCCTAAATGAACAATCCACCCTCCTTGAGGAGTATGATGAGCAACTAGTAAGGAGACTTATAGAGAAAATAACGGTTTATGATGATAAACTAACTATTGAATTTAAATCTGGTGTAGAAGTAGATGTATAAACACAACCTTCATGAATGACCACCATTCAGGAGATATATTCTCTTGATTGGTGGTTTTCTTCTTATTGACTGGAATTGGTAAAAGGCATATAATCTTATTAACAATGTTGTTGATATTGTTATTGATAAGGAGATGACAACATGGGCGATGTTAATGAGTTACTAGAAGAAGCTATTAAGGAAACTGAAAACTTGAATGCAGGTGAAGTCTTTCTTGTTAAAGACCTGTTCAAGGGTTATGTATGGAATAGAATACCCAGAAAGGATCGACTTCTGCTTGGGACTTTATTTTTAAACTACGTAAATAAAATGGAAGGTAATATAAAGGCTATTGAAAAGACTTCATCTAATCAACAGAGGTATCAGAAGGTTTGAGGATATAGTAAAACTATTATGAAAAGTAATAAAGAATTATAAATTATATAAGGGTGGATGGGGTGGATGCTTTGCTTAATTTAAGGCAATTAGTAGATGACTTTTTCTTGTTTGTGCAGTCTAAGAGTATTGAAATTTATAATGAGTTTAGCCTCCAGCATGAGCTGGGGATATTCCTACGTGAAAAGCTTCCGGATTATCGTATTCAATTTGAAAGAAATGTATCATACTTCACACCAGACAATAAAACTATAAAAAAAGAAATAGATATCACTATATTTAATGAAGATAAATCGGAGAAGTATGCAATTGAACTTAAGTGCCCATTAAATGGCCAGTATCCAGAACAGATGTATTCATTCGTGAAGGATATTAAATTTATGGAGGAGCTTAAGAACCGAGGATTTACTAGAACAGCTGCTGTTGCTCTTGTTTCGGATAGACCTTTTTATGAAGGGCGCAACAATGAAGGTATATATAGGTTTTTTAGAGAAGAATATTCTGTTTACGGTTGTATTTTTAAGCCAACAGGTGTAGGAAAAAATAAAGATAGCATTGCATTAACAAGCAGATATGATTTTATCTGGCAGGACTTAAGTGACGGTCGTAAATATTACGTAATCGAGCTTTGATTGAAACGAGATTTTATCTCTATGTGTAATATGAGGGGGGTAATATATGAAATGTGCATATTGTGGGAAAGAAGCGAAAGGAACTAAAGAACATATAATTTCAAGTGCGGTTCTAGATTTATTTCCAGAATGCTTTTTAACATTTGATGATGCCAGAAGCGTAATACACGAAGCAGACCCAATGGTTAAAGATGTATGTGCTGATTGCAATAATAATAAAATTGCCTATATTGATAGCTATGCAAAAGAATTTATTAGCCAATATTTTACGAGAAGATATAATGAAGACGATACGGTTGAGATAGAATATGACTATGTGATGATTCAGAAAATGCTATTAAAATATGCATTTAATGATAGCCGGTCTCATAAAGAAGATTGCTCTTTTTTTGATAAGGAAATACTGCATTACATTATGAATCCATGTGATAATGCTCCGAAGGAAAATGTGACAGTACTATGTGGATTAGCGATTAATGTCTCTCCTATGCATGAAGCCATGTTTGGAAATTTGAAATTACGTTGGTGCAAAAATCCTTTGTTTTATTCAAATAGTACAATAAGAAATATCGATTATGAAACAGGGCAGATTTTTCTTAATGAAAATGTAGAAAAAGAGGAGTTCCCTGATTTACAACTTTCATACATATTTAGGTTTAATAGCGTACAATTTTTGTTGATGTGCTGGAGTAAAAATTCGAAGAAAATCCAGCAGAACAATGTTGTTTTAGAGCACCAATATCCATACCATCTAATGAAAGTAAATGATGAGAAAGTAGCTCTACCGATATGTACCAATGAGTTTAATTATCATAATTATGAACATATACATGTATGTTGGGATGGATTGTTTGAAGTCGGTTATTTGAGAAAACATGCGAGTGGTGGCACGTATAAATATAAAGAATTGTTCGAAAAAGAATGGGTAGTAGAAGAAAAAAGAATAAAAGATAAACATCCCCGTTAAGGGGTTGAGTTACTGTAATATTTTGAGTTAGCAGGCTCATTGACAAATTCGAGCTAGGGATAGAATATAATCTGTTTCAAATATGTGGATATAGATGACGTGTTCCCGCCTACCGATAGTGCAAAAAGTGCCTTTGACTTGTTTCCGACTACCGACAATGTAAAAGACATCAATCCACCCCGCTCGTTGCATGTTGAGTGTTGCGCGTTGCTAAAATTAATATAAAAAAAGAAAGCTCGTTTAAATTTCTTTATTTAGACGAGCTTTTCTGATTAAAGTAATTCGTTAGAAAAGCGATAAAAGATTCTTGGAGATCCGTCTTTTTTAATTTCAATTCGATCTACTAGACGGTGTAACATTTCAGTTGTTAACTCATTGAATTGAAGGAAATAACTTAGCTCTTTTTTAATTTTAGCTATATCAGTTGCTGTTGTATCCTTTGATACTGAATTTGATTTTTCTAGCTCGTATTTTTCAGTAACTAAGATATTTAATTTATTATCGATATCATCAATAGTTAAGCGGTAGTCCTCTATTTTTATACTTGATTGAGCTAGAAGTTTTGTAAGTCTTACTTTGTCATTATTTAAATCTGCAATGTCTTTTTCAATCTTAACCAAACGTTTTTTTGTACTATTGGTTACTTTATAAGCTTTCTTAGCGATAGAACCCATTACATCATCCAAGTTTAATTTAGCTGTTATGGATACAATATCTTCCAGTATTATTTCAGCAAGTTGCTTTTCCTTAATAAAATGTTCTGAACATGCTTTGATTCCATGTTTATTATAATTACCACATACATAGCCTTTTCGATTCTTTTTAAAGTGCAAACCTCTACCACAATCAGCACAGAAAGCTGTATTTGTGAATAAATGAATCTCCTGTTGGGGTCTGATGCGTTGTCTAGAAATAATCATATCTTGAACAGTGTTGAATGTATCTAGAGAAATAATAGCTTCGTGAACATTTTCTACTATTACAAATTCAGACACAGGAAGTAATAATCTTGAATCAGTGATAGTAGGCTTAGTATCACGACATTGTACAAGCGCCCCAGTATAGTGAGGGTTCATTAGAATTTTCTTAATCGTTGAACCATGCCACTTATCTCCAGCATTAGCCTTTCCACTTATCTGTGAAGGAGTTGGGATTCCTTCGTTATATAAGCCACGGGCTATACCATCAAACCCTTTACCTTCAATATATTCTTGAAAAATCTTACGAACAATATCAGGAGTATAATCATCTCTAATAAATATCTTTTTATTTTCAAGATAATAACCGTAGGGTGGTACGGAACCATTAAATTCCCCTTCTTTTGCTTTTGTTCGGAATGTATGTTTAATCCGATTGCTTGTTTTTTGTGATTCTTGTTCGTAAATCCATGCATACAATCCAAATTTATCTTGGTCTCCATTTAAAGTATCAATTGCCCCATCAAGTGTTTTAAGATGGATTTTATGTTTATTTAAGATTTCCTTTAATTGATAGGCAAGAGGTACATTTCTTGCTAAACGAGACAATTCCTTAGCTAGAATTAAATCGAATTTATTTTCTTTTGCGTCATTGATTAATTGATTAAGTCCTTTACGATTAGTGTGTGTACCCGATTCAATTTCTTGATAAAAGTCGTAAATTTCCCATCCGTTCTCCGCGCATACCTGTGTGAATAATTTTCTTTGATTTTCAAGGGATGACTTTTGTTCTTCTTTATGAGTTGATACACGAACTAGAATAGCAACTTTTACTGGTCTGTTTGCTAAAGTACTATCAAGTTCTTGCTGTCCAATTTCTTTATATGAATTACTACTTGCCAATGCTAATCTCATGATTGAACACTTCCTTCATCATGAGATGTAGTGGTGTTATCCTTAGCATATAAGCTTTTTAATAGTTGGTCAATTTGGTTATTGATTAGATCAGTTATAATTTTTTCTATTGTTGTTTCATTTTTATAAACACGTTCTATGTTCATTTTATTAGCCTCCATTATTTTGGTGGCTAGATGTTTCAGCCGGCTTACTGATCTAGCTGAAATATAATACTTTCGAATTTTTGATATTCTAAGAGCAAATACATATAAAATTAAAATTTAAATTTTCTGTCTATTTAATACTTAACATTGGATTTAAGTTGGTTTCGAAGGGCATTAGAAAAAGATTTAGTGATGAGATTGTCTAGGAAGTTTGGTTCTAAACATTTGTTCGCTCTAGTTCTAGATAATTAACCTTTCACAAGATTATATTAACTAATCATGCTGTTAAAATTTAGTAGAATCTAAGGTTCGGTTGTATGGTAAAATTGAACTATCTAACTATCGAAAAAAGGAGCGCTCAATATAATGTCAAAAGGAATTATTGATAATAAACAAACAGGTCTAGTCGGTACTGTTTTAAAAGAGAATATTGCAAAAGGAAGCAAAATCTCTATTGCAGCAGCTCACTTCACTTTATATGCATTTGTTGAGTTAAAAAAAGAACTTTCCGATATAGACGAATTTCGTTTTGTATTTACAGAACCTGCTTTTTGTGAAGATGGCGAGGGTCTAAATGAAGCATTATTATTCGGAGTAAAAGAAGAGCAAAAGTATAAAGTTGATTTAACTCAAAGTTATGTAGCAAGGGAATTGGTAAAATGGCTAAAAAAGAAAGCCACCTTCAAATCTATTGTTGGACAAAGAATTGAAGGTGGACTTTACCATATTTTAAATAAAGATGGGAATCAAATTGGTTTAGTCGGTGGAGCGCCATTTTCAAGTCCGGGGCTAGGATTCAGTAATTCTTCAAATATTTATATTAATAATATTGTGGATGATGATAGTACAAATCGACAATTATTAGATAGCTTCGAATCCATTTGGGAAAATGCTCAAATTTTAAAGGATGTAAAAGAAGATATTATTAATAGAGTTGAGTTGCTTTATAAAGAAAATTCCCCAGAATTTATTTATTTCGTTACACTTTACAACCTATTTAAAGATTTCTTAGAAGGAAATCGTGATTTTCGTACGTTGCAAGAAAAAACAGGCTTTGAAAATACTACTATTTGGAATAAACTTTATAACTTCCAAAAAGACGGGGTAGTTGGGGCAATAAATAAAATTGAAACATACGGTGGTTGTATTATTGCGGATAGTGTAGGTCTCGGAAAAACATTTGAAGCATTAGCCGTCATTAAATACTATGAATTACGTAATCATCGTGTTCTTGTATTAGCACCAAAAAAACTTCGAGAAAACTGGTCTGTTTATCGTTTAAATGACAAACGAAATATATTAGCAGAAGATCGTTTTTCCTATGATCTTTTAAATCATACCGACTTATCACGCAAGGCAGGATACAGTGGAGACATTAACCTCGAACATATTAATTGGGGGAACTATGATCTCATTGTAATAGATGAATCGCATAACTTTAGAAACAATGAGGCTAGAAATGATCGTGTTACGAGATATTCACGACTAATGGATGAAATCATTAAAGCTGGTGTTAAAACAAAGGTATTAATGCTTTCAGCAACACCTGTCAATAACAAGTTAGATGATTTAAAGAATCAAATTGCCTTTATAACAGAAGGAGAAGACTCGGCATTAGAAAAGACGGCAAATATTAAAAGTGTCTCTCATACGATTCGAATTGCTCAAACGCAATATAATAAGTGGAGTAACTTATCTGAAGATGAAAGAACAACAGATAGATTATTAGATATGCTTAGTTGGGATTATTTTAGTCTATTAGATTCATTGACGATTGCAAGATCAAGACGACATATTGAAAAATATTACAACATGAACGATATTGGCAAATTTCCCAATAGGTTAAAGCCAAGAAATATAAAAGAATCAATAGATGAAATCGGTAAATTTCCACCGATGGAACAAATAAATAATGAGATTTTGCGGTTAAGACTAGCTGTTTACTCACCAATGCAATACATCTTGCCAAATATGAGAGCCATTTATAGTGAAAAATATGACACGAAAATTGCGAATGGTAAAGTGTTCAAACAAACTGACCGTGAAAATAGCTTGATTTATTTAATGAAATCTAATTTGTTAAAACGCTTGGAAAGCTCAATTTACTCATTTACTTTAACATTAGAAAATATTATTCAGAACATTGAACTACACATTCAAAAAATAGACAATTATGATCCAACTTTCGATGTATCAATAGATATTATGAATTTAGACGTAGAGGATCCAGAACTTTCCGATGCACTAATAGGTTCCAAAGTGAAAATTTTACCGAGAGATGTGGATTTAATTCATTGGAAACAAGATTTGTCGTATGACAAAGAAATCTTAGTAAAACTATTATCTCAAGCTAAAGAGATTACTTCCCAGCGTGATAAGAAATTAAATAAATTGAAGCAAGTGATTGAACAAAAACTTACTCAGCCAATTAATAAAAACAACAAGAAAGTGCTAATATTCACAGCATATGCAGATACAGCTAAGTATTTATATGAGAACTTACACACGTGGATTTTAGAAAATTACGGTCTTCATACAGCCATTGTGACAGGATCAGATAACCCAAAGACAACATTAAAAGTAAAAAAAGTAGACTTTAATAACGTCCTAACAAATTTCTCGCCACGTTCAAAAGAAAGAGACAAAGTTCAACCCGATATGGTAGAAGAAATCGATATTTTAATTGCTACAGATTGTATATCGGAGGGGCAAAACCTACAGGACTGTGATTATTTAGTTAATTATGATATTCACTGGAATCCAGTTCGCATCATACAACGTTTTGGGCGTATTGATCGTCTAGGAAGTAAGAATAATGATATCCAGCTCGTTAATTTTTGGCCATCAATGGAATTAGATGAATATATCAATTTAATTGGCCGTGTGAAAAATCGAATGATTATTATGGACATCTCTTCCACTGGAGAAGAGAATGTTATTACTGAGGATAGTAACGATATGAAAGACTTAGAATATCGCCGTAAACAATTAGAAAAGCTTCAAAATGAAGTCATTGATTTAGAGGAAGTAAACGGTACGATAAGCCTTACTGATTTTACTATGGATGATTTCCGAATGGATCTATTGAACTTTATTAAAGACAATGGAAAAGAAGTAAAAACAGCACCACTAGGGTTATTTAGTATCGTAAGGAATCACAATCAGAACCTTCAAAATGAAATTCAACCGGGTGTCATTTTCTGTTTAAAGCAAATCGGAAATATTGCAGATTCAAACGAAAAAAATGCACTGTTTCCATATTTCCTTTTATATATTCAGGAAAACGGCGAAGTCCTATATTCACATGTTCAAGTAAAGAAAATATTAGATATCTATCGCTCGTTATGCTTGGGAAATCATGAAGCAGCAGATGAGTTGTATCGACTATTTAATGATGAAACAAGTAAAGGGAAAAAGATGGATCATTATAAAGAACTACTTGAACAAGCAACAGATGAAATTGCAGGGAAAATCGAACAACAAACAACGTTAAACATCTTTAGTCTCGGTAATTTAGATAGCCTTGTTACAAGTACAAATACGAATCTACAAGACTTTAAAATTGTGTCCTATTTAATCGTTAAGTAGTGTAAGGGGGATTAAACATAGAAGCGAAAAAGTTTTATAAAAACATTGGATTAGAAAGTAGATTAACTTCCTTAAATAAAAAACTGGATAAAAAGATGTTTTATGATTTTGCGGATATTAATAAGAAAGAAAAAACAGCCATTACAAAATACATCGAACGAATGGAATTAACCTATTTGTTAACTCCCACCACTATTAATATTCAAGCATTTATAAACGAAGAGTATCACTATGAAGGGGTCATGATTGTTACTGCTCATTTAAAAGACGGTATAACTGAAACAGATATTAGGGTATTGGAAGAGGTTATTCATAGAGCATTGCCACATCCTGTCGTCATTACTTTTTCATTACAAAATAAAATCCTTCTAAGTACGTGTATGAAAAGGCTAAATAAAGTGAATAAAACGAATGTCGTTTTAGGAACAATTCATCAAACAAATTGGATAGATGGAGAAATGAGCAATTCAGTGGTTACTCCCTTTCTTCAATCATTACAATTAATCCATTTAAGTTTTATCAATTTTTATGAATTCTATAAAGACATTGATATGGCAGTGGAGGCTTTTCAAAATACAGATACAATCGGGGCCTTTAAAATTATTAAAGAAGATGAAGAAAGAGAAGAGCAAAAATCACTTATTCATCAAATTCAAGAGACGGAACAATCGATAGCACGTATAAAAACAGCGATTAAAAAAGAAACACAATTCAATAAAAAAGTGGAGTTGAATATAAAGGTTCAAGAATTAACAAGGGATATGGAAAATCTAAAAAATAATGTAAGTAAAGGAGAATGATCAATGGAAAAGCTTGATGGGAAAACACTGGATCTTACAAAAGAAAACATCAATGCACTGAAACAATTATTTCCTGAAGTAGTAACGGAAGGAAAAATTAATTTTGACAAATTAAAACTTGTATTAGGTGAAGAAATTGAAACCAATAAAGAAAGATATGAATTCACTTGGCATGGTAAAGCAAGAAGCTTAAAACTTGCTCAAACACCTTCTACTGGGACATTGCGACCAGATAAGGTATCTAGTAAAAACTGGGACGAAACGGAAAATCTTTATATTGAAGGGGATAACTTAGAAGTACTAAAGCTACTTCAAAAATCTTATTTTGGGAAAATAAAGATGATATATATTGATCCTCCATATAATACGGGTAAGGATTTTGTTTATAAGGATGATTTTCGAGATAATATTAAGAATTATAAAGAAAGAACTCAACAGGACTCAAGAGCAAATTCTGAGACGAGTGGTAGATATCATACGGATTGGCTTAATATGATATACCCTCGTCTAAAATTAGCAAAAAATTTATTAAAAGATGATGGACTCATTTTTATAAGCATAGATGATAACGAAGTTGAAAACTTAAAGAAAATATGCAATGAAATCTTTGGTGAAAATAGTTTTCTAGGTTGCATAGCAAATATAAATAATCCAAAAGGGCGCTCCGATGATAAATACTTTGCTACCGCTCATGAATATATAGTTGTATATAAAAAATACGATGCATTTATTGGAGGATTTGAACCCGAAGACAACATTTTAAAAAGATACAATAAGGTTGATCAATATGGAAAAAAATATCGAACTATTGATTTAAGAAAAACAGGTGACAGTGACAGACGTGAAGATAGACCAAAGATGTTTTATTACTTTATATATAATGAAAATACAGGAGAATTCTACCCTACTTATGAAGAAGAAGTCCCACAAGGCTGTATAAAAATTTTTCCAACTAAGGACGATGGGAGTTATGGAAGATGGAGAGTTGGTATAGAAACTGCAAAAGAAAGAATTGCAAATCTGGAACCATACTATATGTTAAAAAAGCAGAAATGGACTGTTAATGAGAAAGATTATTTATCTGATGATTTAAAAGTGAAGCCTACGACAGTCTGGAATTTTAAGGATGTTAATAGTGAAAGAGGAACGGAACAATTTATAGATTTAGGTTTTAATAAAGACATTTTCCCCCGTCCAAAACCAATTGGTACTATACGTAGAGTTTCAGAAATATCTACAAAAGAAGATGATATTATCCTTGACTTTTTCTCAGGTTCTGCAACATCTGCTCATGCAATAATGCAATTAAATGCAGTTGATGGTGGTAATCGTAAATTCATTTTGATTCAGTTACCAGAATTAATTGATGAAGAAACAGAAGCTTATAAAGCAGGATACAGAAACATCTGTGATATAGGGAAAGAACGCATCCGCCTTGCAGGCAATAAAATTGTAGCGGAAACTGGAAAATCGGATTTGGATATTGGATTCAAAGTGTTTAAATTGGATTCTTCTAATGTGAAATTATGGGATCCTAATAGTGAAAATCTTGAACAGGATTTGTTTGATTTACAAAATAATATTAAAGCAGATCGTTCAAAAGAAGATTTATTGTTTGAGGTCTTATTAAAAATTGGTATTCCATTAACAACACCTATCGAAGAAGTGAATGTGAATAGCAAAGTCGTTTACAATGTTGGTTTTGGAGCGGTTCTTTTATGTCTTGAAGATGAAATTGATTTAGAGGTTGTTCATGAGTTAATTAAATTAAAACCAGAAGATTTTGATTCAAAGGTAATTTTTAAAGAAACTGGTTTCCGAGATGACTCGGTAAAAACAAATGCCATCCAAACATTGAAGAAAAACGGAATTACTGTTGTTAGGAGTGTGTAAGAAATGAAGCTGCAATTTCAATCTGATTTAACTTACCAACTCCAAGCAATTGATTCTGTTGTGAATGTTTTTCAAGGACAACCTATTCGTCAATCTAATTTTACGGTGTCATTTGGTGAAAGTGCAGGGATGATTCAAACGTCTCTAGGTATAGGGAACTTTTTAGATTTGAATGAGGATGAAATATTAAAAAATGTACAAGAAGTTCAACTTCACAACGGTTTACCTCCAAGTGAATCATTATTTGGTATGAACTTCACAGTTGAAATGGAAACAGGTACAGGGAAAACGTATGTTTATTTGCGGTCTATTTATGAATTACATCAAAAGTATGGGTTTACGAAATTTGTTATTGTAGTACCATCGGTTGCGATTCGTGAAGGGGTCTATAAATCACTACAAATTACGGAACAGCATCTAAAAGGCTTATATGAAAATCAAACATTAGAATATTTTATTTACGATTCTGACAAATTGGATCGTGTTCGCAGCTTTGCGACAGCAACGACGATTCAAGTGATGATTATCAACATCGATGCATTCCGCAAAAGCTTTGAAGATCCTGAAAAGGAAGATAAGGCAAATGTCATTCACCGCCCGAATGACCGTTTAAATGGCTATAAACCAATTGAATTCATTCAACAAACGAACCCGATTGTCATTATTGACGAGCCACAAAGCGTTGATACAACGGATAAATCAAAAGAAGCCATTTCTTCATTAAAACCTTTATGTACATTACGTTATTCAGCGACACATGTAGATAAATATAATATGATTTATCGCCTTGATGCGGTGGATGCCTATAACGAAAAATTGGTAAAAAAAATTGAAGTAATGTCCATTCGTTCGGAAGCATCCTTTAATCAGCCGTATATTAAATTGTTAGAAGTGAAAGAAAGAAAAGCAAAAGTAGAACTAGATGTCGAAACTAAAGGCAAAGTGAAACGTGCTGCCAAAACTGTAAAGTACGGGGATGATTTATTCGATATATCGGGAGAACGTGAATTATATCGAAACCATATGATTGAACAAATCGATTGGACAGAAGGAAATGAATCCATTGAAGTTGGTGGTTACTTATTAAGACTTGGTGAGGCCATTGGAGATTTCGATGATGATACCATTAAGCGATATCAAATCCATCAAACGATAGAAGAACATTTAGATAAAGAACTACGCCTAAATCCACGGGGGATTAAAGTGTTAAGTCTATTTTTCATTGATAAAGTAGCCAATTATCGAGAGTACGATAAAGATGGTAACCCGATTAAAGGGAAATATGCATTAATGTTTGAAGAAGAATATAAAAAACTGATACAAAAACCAAAATATAATACTTTATTTAAAGAAATCGATGTTGATATCGATGTAGAAAATATCCATAATGGTTATTTTGCTCAAGATAAAAAAGGTAAATTAAAAGATACAAAAGGAAATACACAAGCAGATACAGATATTTACAGCTTAATCATGAAAGATAAAGAGAAATTATTAAGTTTTAATGAACCACTTCGATTTATATTTTCTCACTCTGCTTTACGTGAAGGCTGGGATAATCCAAATGTATTCCAAATTTGTACGTTAAAAGATTCTGGTGGAACATATGTCAGTCGTAGACAGGAGATTGGACGAGGATTACGTCTTGCTGTTAACCAAAGAGGTGAACGTGAATCTGATTACAACGTCAATACGTTAACGGTTATGGCAAATGAATCCTACGAAGACTTTGTAACGAATTTACAAAATGAAATTGAAAAAGAATCAGGTATTACGTTCGGAAAAATAGAAAAGCATACATTTGCGAATTTAGCTTATGTAGATAAAGAAACTGAAGATCCTGTTCAACTAGGTTACGATTTATCGAAGAAGCTATATGAAGACTTTAAAGAAAAAGGCTATATCAATGAGAAAGATAAGGCTACATCTGTTTTAAAAGAAGCAATCGAAAGCTATGATGTTGATATTCCAGAAGAATTTGAACCGTGGAATAAAGCAATTATGATAGAGCTAAAACGGATTACAGATCGTTTGCCTATCAAAGACGGAACGAAAAAGAAAAAAGTAAAACTAAATAAGGCCATTATTGATAGTCAAGAATTTATAGAACTTTGGGACAAGATTAAATATAAAACTGTTTACTCCATTCAGTTCGATAGCGAAGAGTTAATTAAAAAAGCAATTGATAGCATTCAAAAAATGAAGAAAATTGAAAAGGTACGAGTAATTAGTCGGAAAGATGCAATCGCTTCAATGGATCGCTTAACAGGCTTGGAATCTGTCACTTTGAAAGAAGGGGTAGAGGATTACGTATCTTTACAACATACTTTGCCTGATGTCATCACAGAATTGCAAAATCGTACAAATTTAACTCGTAAAACAATTGTTCGCATCTTAGCAGGTAGCAAACGTTTAGATGACTTTAAAAACAATCCACAAAAATTCATTGATGAAGTATCAAAAATCATCTTACGAGAAATGAAATTCATTCTTCAAGATGGCATTAAATATTATAAAATGGACGAAGAATTTTATGCTGTGGAACTATTCCAATACCAAGAATTGCTAGCTTATTTAAATGATAATGCGATTGAAAGTACGAAATCCCCGTACGATCATGTTTTATATGATTCTGATATTGAAGAAAGCTTTGCAAAACGATTTGAATCAGATGAGAATGTCAAAGTGTATGTGAAGCTTCCGAATTGGTTTAAAATCGACACACCTGTAGGCAGTTACAATCCTGACTGGGCAGCAGTGATTAATAAAGACGGTGTTGAAAAGCTCTATTTCGTAATCGAAACAAAAGGGACAGATATCGAAGGATTCCTACGTCCAGAAGAACAATCAAAAATTGCATTTGCCCGAAAACATTTTGAGGCTATTAATGCAGAAGTTGCTTTTGAAGGACCAGAAAACGATGTTAGTGACTTCTTATTAAGGGCCATATCAAAGTAATTAACTAAAAGGATAATAGTGGTTAGTAATCGCTATTATCCTTTTTTTGGAAGGGGATATTAGGGAATGGAAACAAAAGTATTAAATACTATGGGTTACTTTTACAGTGGCTTATCAAAGAAAAATCAATATGATGAAAAAACAAAGCACTGTATAGAAAATACGGTAATCAATCTATTAGATACGGATACTAGTTTAAATAAACCGGGAATGCTACTCGGAAAGATTCAAAGTGGTAAAACAAGAACATTTATCGGAATTACCGCTTTATCATTTGATAATGGGTATGACGCTGCGATTGTACTAACTAAAGGAACTAGAGCTTTAGCACAGCAAACATATGAACGATTAAAGTGCGAATTTGATGAGTTTTATCGAAACGATGAGATTCAAATTCATGACATTATGAATTTGCCAGATAATTTAAGTCAATGGGAATTGGATCAAAAGCTATTACTAGTCGTTAAAAAAGAAACAAACAATTTAAAGCGCTTATTCAATGCCTTATTTGAACAATATCCTTCTTTATCTGAGAAAAAGGTTTTAATCATTGATGATGAAGCCGATTTTGCTAGTATTGGCTTTTCGAAGACCAAACAAGAAATCATTGAAATTAATGTTATTGCTGGTCAAATTGATGAAATTCGGAAAAATTTATCTGAATGTGATTTCCTTCAAGTAACAGCTACTCCTTACTCTTTGTATCTTCAACCAGATAACTTGAATATTGAAGGATCGACTAAAACTTTTACCCCAATTAGACCTGCATTTACAGAACTTGTTCCTGTTCATCAAGGATATATTGGTGGAGACTATTATTTTGAAGAAAGTGAAGATGAAGACTCCATTGCTTCACATATTTACCAGCCGATTATAGAAGATGAACTGATAGTTTTGAAAAAATCGGATCGACGTAAATTTAAAATCGAGGAGGCATTAACAAGTCATAAAATCATGTCCCTCCGTAGTGCGATTGTGAATTTTGTTGTAGGTGGAGTAATTAGAAGATTACAAGAACAAAAGAAAGGTGAGCGATTAAAGAAATATAGTTTTATTGTCCATACGGAACAGGGAAAGGCTGCGCATGAATGGCAAGAAACGATTGTAAACGAAATAAAGGAATTATTAAGAGCATCTGTAGATACAGATCCAGTTCTTTTAGGTGATTTAGTTTTAGCGTCATATAAAAACTTTGAGGAATCTATTACATTACTGGATTGTTATATGCCTTCATTCGAAGAAGTGAAATATGAAGTCACAAAGGCATTACAGAAAGACTATTTAATGATAACGAAAGTAAATTCAGAAAAGGATGTTAGTCAACTATTAGATGAAACAGGTCAGTTAAAATTGCGTACACCGCTAAATATATTTATTGGAGGGCAAATCCTTGATAGAGGAATCACAATTGGAAACTTGATTGGATTTTACTATGGGCGAAATCCGAACAAATTCCAACAGGATACGGTCTTACAACATTCACGTATGTTTGGTTACCGACCAATTGAGGATTTAGCGGTTACAAGATTTTATACGACGTTAAGAATCTATGAAGTCATGCAAAAGATGCAAGAATTTGATTCAGCACTTCGGGAAGCATTCGAAAAAGGAAGCCACGATAACGGTGTTGTATTTATACAAAAGGATGCAAAAAATCAAATTATACCGTGTTCACCTAATAAACTGTTGCTATCAAAAACAACAACGTTAAAACCATTTAAACGATTGCTGCCAATAGGATTCCAAACGGGTTACAAAACTTATATTTCAGGAGTAGTGGCTCAAATTGATCAAATAATTGCCGAAGAAAGTGGAGGTAGTGAAGAGCCGTTTTTACTTGATTTGGAAAAAGCAACTAAAATCATAAATTTCATAAAAAGCACTCATGATGATACAGCTGGTGAATCGTGGGATGAAGTTTCCTTTATTTCGAGTATGGAATATTTAGCCTTAAATACTGATAGCAATCATGCTGGACATGTTTGGTGTATTGTTAGGAAAGACAGAAATATAGGACGTATCCGTGAAGACGGCAGATATGAAGATTCCCCTGTAAGTTCTAAAGGAGAGAAGGGGGAGCTAAAGGTAGCGAGAAAAGTTGCTCATGATATACCAGCATTAATTCTTACTCGTCAAAATGGGGAAGAAGGAGAAAATAAATGGAGAGGTACTGCGTTCTGGTGGCCTGTTCTAGTGACTCCTGAGAATACAAAAACAATTATATTTTCAAGTAAATCAAATGACTAATAGTTTAGTATCTAGAATCTTTTAAATCTATATCGAAGCTAAGGTAATAGTGAGTATAGGTTTTCTAGTGCCTTCTGAAATGAGTTCAACAGATAGAGAGCTACTTATCTACTTTCACAAAAGTATCACATTTCTTAGGAATAACAAAAGCAGTAAAAGACTCTCCTTGTCCTTCGAGGGGTTGGTTGTTTACTGCTTTTATTAATGAAGAATTTGCAAAACCTAGTGGAATAGCAGGACCTGTAAAGACCGCCTGTAGTTCATCCAAATATTTTCCGCAAGTTTTCCCACAAGTGCATGTTTTTTCTTCCAATTTTAGATTAAAAACGTCCATGCAATTGGCACACATTAAAAGTTTCATCGGACTTCACCTCCTAACTGGTTACTCTTTCATATACGGCAGCAATAGTGTATATAATCCCTTTTTTTGTTCTGTGGAAAGAGCTGAGATCATTTTATTTAATTCATCATCTAGTTCTTCTTCAATATCTATCCCCTTTTTCTCATCTTCTTCAATAGCTAATAATACACTTTTCTCTTCTACTCTTTGAAAAAAATCACTCAAAGAAATACCGAACTCATCGCATATTTTTTCTAGCTGTGTAAAAGTAACCTCTTGATTTCCGCTCTCGATTCTTGAGAGGGATGGTTGGGATATATTTACGATTCTTGCAAAGTCAACCATTGTATAAGAATGATCCTTTCGCAACTTTCTAATTAGCCTTCCAACTTGTAGTAAGTTCATATATTAATCTCTCCGTCTGTTGTTTTCATTTTCATACTACATTTTTCTTGTTTTACAATCAATCTCTTTCGTGTTATTCTTTAATAGGATATATAATTATAACGAATAAAATGAGGTGGAAAAATGGTTGACGGTTTTTATAATGCTTATAGTAATCTAATTGAATCACGCTTAGCGGACATTTATAAGAGTGAAGAATACACAATTATGACTGAAACAATTTTTCATGAATTTGAACAAAAATTGGCAGCTAAAATTGGTGATTTTGGCCCGGAAGAAAGGGAAGCTTTATTCGAAGATTTTCAAACAGCTATTTTTAATCAAACACATCATCAAAACAAACACACATACCGCGTTGCGTTTAATGACGCACTAACATTTTTTATGGATACAATACTAACCCCGAAAAAATAGTCATCAGGAGGTAGCGACATGTATTTATATCAAGGGAGATTGGTTTTCGACATTGTAACCGCAGTAGAAGAAAAAAGTGAAGAAGCGCTAATGAAAAATGATGCTCACGAGAATTTAACAAATGAATTATTTGAAGAACTGCAGGCTTTTATTGAAGCGAAGGGTTATAAGGTACTTTTGATCGGTGCAAATCTGGAAAACTTCGGTAAAGCAGATCCTGCACAGTTAAAAGCACTAGAAGAAAGTAGAAAAGATGGGAATGATAAAGTAAAACGTATTTATAATAAAGCAAATATTAAATCGCATACTTTTCAAATTATAGAATAAAACTTTGAAGGGATTGATGTATTTGTCTATTTTAGGAGACTCTGAATTTGATCTATATCAAACTACGAAAGTTCGGATAAATAAAATCTTGGAAGATGGGGTAGAAGTGAAAACTAGCAAAAGTCAGCTAGGGTTTATTCCGTTCTGTAATCTGGTTGAAGACAAATATACTTTGAAAATTGGTCAATCTTTGTATGTAAGATTTTTAAGACAAGATAAGGATTATCTGTATTTTGCGGGGGAGGATTTATTTAATCCAACCCCTTCTCCATCTTCAACGAGAACATCACATTCATCTGGTCTAGAGATGTTTCTTATAAACTATCAAAGTAATATAGTTGGTGTTATAAAGTTATTCATAGCTGGACAATCAGTTATTGAAATATCCTCAAAACTAAACATGCCGCCAAAAGAAGTAGTGAAAATTATCGAGAAGTTTCAATCAGAATAATAATAAGGAAACGCTTTGCATCCGTTGAATGCAGGCGTTTTTTTGCTTTTGGTGACAAAGCTTGAGTTTTTCACTGCTCTGTGAAAAACGTATTGTGAGAAATGAATCTTTGAGAAGAGAGCAATTAGATTACTATTATGAAATTTAGAAGGTCCAAATATAAATTTTCAGGGACAAAGTTATATATCACAAATGACGTTTAAATATGTGTAACTTTGGGCTTTAAAAGGGGTATTAGTCGGCGAGAAAGGGTCATTTTTGACGTGAGAAAATGCAGTTGTATCAAGGGTTTAATTAGCATCAGGTGTATGGAGTCGTTCATAGGGATAATTGGGTATATCTACGTGTACCCAATTATCCCTATGAAACTGAAAAGAAAAGGCATCTCGTAAATACGCTAATTCTTCAAATAAAAAATACTTTATTCAGACTTTGAAAGAACTTGGATAGGAATCAAAATAAATTCCTATTTGTAACCTAATAATACCTAAGTTGAATTTGATAAAAATCTTCCTAGTACGCTATTAAAATATGATTAAATGCCGTTTAAAATATTTAAAAGAGTTTAGGAGGATTATATTATGCTTATAAAAGATATATTATTTGCATTAAATAACGGTAAAAGTGAAGGGGATTTGGCAAAAGAATTGGGAATGAGTTTGACGGTGTTTAAAAATAAATTAAGGAATGCTGCAATTGAGCTTGACGATGTGAATAAAAAATGGAACTATTATGGATCAGATGAAGAAAAATCATTAGATAGGGACATTACCAAAACTGTTAAAGTTTTAGGAGTAGATAGAGCATTTGTTGATAGACATAAACAATCAGTTGCTAAGGTAGATAATGCCGAAACGAAGGATTCCAAGTACGAATTATTTAAAGATTATATTAATATGAATAATCAAGAGTTGCTTGCGAAGAAAACATTCACGTTAACTGAAGAAATATACGATACAATCAAGGGTGTTAGTAAAAAGAATTCGATGAAAATTAATGTTCTAATAAACTTATTATTGGAGCGAGGATTACATTTTTATAATGTACCCATAGAGGGCAAAACCGCCAATAAAGGCAAAGAAATCCGTTCTGATGAAAAATAATTTAAATAAGGTGTAATGTACAAGTTGGATGCGGATTTGTATATTGCACCTTTATTTATACATAAAACAATGAATCTTTACTTTCTATTGATTACGGCCATTGAAATGTACCACCCTTGTCATAGTTTTTACCACCGAATGACAAAGAATGCACGAAAGAATGACAGACTGCTTACCGCTGCAATCCGTCTTTTGATAAAAGATATAAAACAAAGTTTAAGAATCGAAAATGTTTGATTGACCTTCAATAAGTTCAGTCTTCTGCATGATTCATTAAATGTCAGCATAGTCCATCCTATAGGCGCTATCTTGGTATTTTGTTGTGGTGCAAACCTTTGAATAATCTATTATAAGTTATATTATTCACTTTTTATGCTCACAACTACTTGTGGCTGGTTAGGGTATAATTCATTAATTAGTAGTACCAGAGCTTCATTCAATTCATATCGTGCAATTTTCCCTTTGTACTCTAAACCACGGATGTATTCAATTTCACTATCTTGGGTGTCGAATCCGTGATTCTCTCGATTTGGTAATATAGATGTAAGGTGAAGATCATGTAGCCTATCAAAAAAATTAGGAAAGCCCTCTGCTGAAAGAAACTTGTTAAAAGACTCTCTCATATGTTTCCTCATATAGGATGCTTCATTTTCAGGGTGTGTCACTTCTCTTATGGCTTTTATCGCTTCGCCATTCAAGCCCATATAAGAACATGCCTTCTCCACCGAAAATGAAATCTCATCAGTTTCACCAATGAGATATCCAACATCTACACTAAAGAAATCTGCAATTAGAAGTATAGTATCGAATTTTGGAAATCCAACTTCTCCATTTTTAATTTTGGCTCCTGTATTCATCCAACGGCTAACATCTTTTTGGCCATAACTAGTTCCATATTTATTGTTTAAGGCTTCAGCAAAGGATGCTTGAGTATATCTGCCTGCATCCATACACTCCTTTAATCTAATTTTCCAGTACGTTGCCTTTTCTTTTGATAAGTCATTCATGTTATAGATAACCTCCAATCTAGCTGGATTATATACCATTAGTAAGTCTTGAACAACCTAAAACTACGCGCTATTATTATGTTAGAAAAGCCAAAGAAACAGTAGAAAAACGGGAAAGGGAACTTTTTTCCACAAAGTAATGTATTGATATAAAACAGACTAAAGGTGGTAAATACTTTAATGATAGTCAAAGAAGTATATTTGGTATTGAAAAATAAGGGCTTCCTCGATGGCGAAAAAGGCAATTGGCCTTAATGGAACTAGGTAAGCAAGTTGGGGTCATGTGAGGAAAAAAGATAATGGAGAGGGTGGGTTCTGTAGATGCACATGGTCAGTTTTATCGTGGGATGAAAAAATAGTCAATAAATTGAAAAAGAAATAATCCAGTAGTAATTATATCTCTATTTGCAACTATGACAATCATCCACGTTGTTGGAGCAGTAAATAAAGCAATTTTGGATTCAAAGCAAATTGCAAGAAATACTAAATCAAATAGCTAAGGGTGATGAATAAAATGGAAAATAACAAAAATGAAAAAGATTATGCAGAATATAACCATGATAACAAAACTGTTAGATTTGGTAATAAGCCAGCAATTATTGTTTCAGTGTTTGCAGGTGTAACTTTACTAGGACTTGCTGGAGGAATTACGTACATAATGACTAGAAATCCAGAAGCAACAAAGGAAGTAGCAACTAAAGTATTAAAGGAAGTAACAAAACACGCAGCATAAAAATATAATTGACACCTTTGCTATGCAGTGCAAGTATAATGGTAATAGATTGGACATCAAGAGACGATCCCTTTTAGGGTGGTCGTATTTCTTATTTGACACATACTGTGCTTTAAAGTTCTTCATTAATGATTTTTCTGCTCCTTTTGAAAAGGAAAAGAAGAAGAGGTAGGGAATAAATATATTAGAAAATAGTAGAGAGGGATATGGTATGGAATTTGGTGATTTTCTTAGAAAGAATTATCATTTGGGGGACAAATCTGTAAAAGATTATATTAGTCGGTGGAACGGGATCCTTAACAAAGGTTTATATAATGGAGAAACGGAACTGACTCCTTCTTTGATAGCATCTGTTGATAGGGAGTATCCAGAAGACTCTCATTACCGCCTCACACTTAAACGATATATTGAATTCCAAAACAAACAGAAAGAAAATAGAGGGGGAAAAAACTATGGGTGAAAGATTTCCTGATGTTGATTGGCATTGTGATCGTTGCAATGCATATTTAAATAGTCAGTCAGGGTTTGATGATCATAAGTATATTTGGAAATGTACAGAATGTGGTCATAAAAATAGCATCTCAGCATCTAATGTGTATGAATCCGAAGAAGATTACAGAAGTGGCAATAATTATTAATCATAATTGTAGAGAAACATAGGTTGCCATAAGTTCATGAATTTGACTAATTGCACCGATAAACTTACGGACTGTTCAGTGAACTTTGGTCGAGAAGTTGTTATTACTTTCGTGATGAAAGAAAACTTAGAGTATGCTGTTAAGGGAAATTGTATTATAAATAGATAAAAATATTTGAGTTATGTTGTCTTTAATGCAATACAAATAAGGACCAACAGTCCCACTAGTCTGCAACAGCCGTGGAATTTGTTTTAGATTATTTCGAAAGATTTTACTAATTTGTTTTGCTGCGCATTACAACGATACTATTCATTAGAAAATGATATTCCACAATCCGTGATTGCGGAAGACCAAAAGCATAAATTCTCGGTGTAAATATTGAGGATTTATGCTTTTTACTTCTAAATCGTTGACGTTTTTCTATTGGCAAATACTTTGACAGCAAGTGGTAAATTTCGTGGCAACTGCTGGTAAAAAACATGTCACAGATAGGTACATTCTTGACTGTAATCATCCTAATGCTTAAAGAAAATATCATCATTTTTATAAAACATTTTCTAAACATCTGTTCGCCAGAAATATAATATTCCATGTAGCTGATCAATACTATGGATTATCAAAGAAGTGTTTCAAAAAAAGTATTTTTGCTAATGCTATTAAAATATTAAAATCTTAATAATATAATATTTAAGATTTCGCAATAAGGTAGTGAATCCTTAAAGGAGAATGATAATTAATAAAATTACGGACATTGTCTGTTTAGACCTTGCGTAATACTAAATCGATAAAACGATGGAAAAACAAGTACAGAATTTAATAACTAATAAACAAGGGAAACCCCCAATGAGCTTGGAAAAGAAGATGCAAAGCATATCTTCGTTTTCAGGTTTGTTGGGGGTTGTTTTAATTTAGGAGGAATATTAATGGAGAAATCAAACTCTATAGAAAGAAAGAAGACAAGTATAGGAAATAGTATTGGGTTGTATTGCGAGCTGCTGATGGCCCTTAATACTGATTCGAATATATTAATAAATAATAAAGAAAACTTTTACTATTTGGAAGGTAAAGGGAATAATGGCGTTTCTAGGGAAGATCCGTTATCAAACTTCATTATCGAACCGCTTTATTTTACTAAAAGTAAGAAGGGTTTAACAAAGTTTATATTAAAGTTTATCTCTAACAATTATTCAAGGGTAGTTGAGCTAGATGGTGAAACCTTAGCGATTAATCATTCTTTTAAGAAGTTTTGTATAAATCAAGGCAAATTTAATTGGAAAGGTAAGCAGCATCATTTAGACGATTTAATCGATTTTATTATGGTTGGGGCTTCAAAAGAAATCACTATGATACCCTATATAGGCTGGAATTCAAAAGAGGAAATTTGGATTTTCCCTACCCATGCATACTCTCAAGCAAATGTTTATTTTCCTAATAATGATGGGATTTTTGAAATTGACAACAGTTATTTCAAGCTAGAGGTAGATAAGGATGATGAATATTTCATCCAACCGCATATTTCAACTGAGCCATCTAAGAAGGAAATTGTTGAATACTTTAGAGATTTGAAAAAGCTGTATAAGGATTATTCATATCTAGGTTTTGGATATATAGCAAGTTCATTTCATGTTGACGCTATTACTGAAAAAACGGACTTTTTCCCATTTTTATATACTCACGGGAAAGCTGGACATGGAAAAAGCGCATTTATTAATATTATCTCTAAATTTTCGGGGATGAAGGTATCACTAACAAATCCTCCATCTTTAGATGGATTAAGAAAAGGTATTAGTGGAAAAGCAAGTCTTCCGTTTATTATCGATGAAGCAGAAGATAAAAATGATAGGTCACGTGGGAGAGATTTCTTTAAATATTTGTCCGATACTATAAAGGTTATTTACATGCGTTCTATATTAAAAAGAGGACATAAAGATGAAGAAAGATTGGTTTATTATCCGACAAGAGGTACGTTATTTTTAGGTGGAGAGGTGTTGACTAGTGTTGCATCAATCATACAACGTTCCATTCTTATTGATTCTTCCAAAATTACTAAGAATGAAGATGTATATAAGAAAGTTAAGGACAGTCAAATGCCTTTTTGGATTGGTCAATTTCTTATGCGAACTTCTCATGTATGGCAATCATATTTATTAGACTTATATGATGAAATTACAGCTTATTTTATAAAACAGGGGTGGACAAATATCGATGTCCGTATACGCTGCAACTATGCTATATTCTTAGCTGGTGCTTTAGCTGCCATTAAACATTTGAATAATTTTTTTGAAATGGAGCTAATTTCGGAAGATGAGTTGAAAACTATATATCTTTTTATATATGAAGAAATGAAGGAAACAAAAAGAGCGACGGAAAGTGATCATCCGTCAATGCAATTCTTAATGAAAATTGGATTACTTGCGAATAAAGGTGTTATAAATAAAGACATTGATTATAAGTGTATCAAGCAGAAGGATGGCCATGTTTATTTGTATTTAGCTCCTTCTAACGTCATAGAAGCATACAAGAGTAATGAAAAGACTCCGTTTTATACAACGAGCCATAAAGCAATTAAAGACATTCAAAATCAATCGTTTTTTGGGGGGACTCGAAAACTTCGTATTGGACAAAGTCAGCCTACTGCATGGATTATACAGCTTACTCACCCTAATAACCCAGAGTTAATTAAGGAGGGGATAATACATCCCGATCTACCGGATACAATGGTTTATTTTTATAATTAATCCGTGTAGTTTAGTCTTGTTCCAAAAATTTAAGAACAATTGGAACAAAAGAATTTCAGCAATATCAAGGTTTCCGAAGGCATTGTTCTATTGCTCCCAAAATTTTTGTTTAGTGCTGCCGTATATATTAGATTTATTTAAAAGGCAAATAGTTAAATTTTTGCTTAATATTCAATAAACTATTGGAAGTTTGGAACAAAATTAATAAAAAGTAATAAAACCCTAATAACACGTGGGTTTACGGTTATTTTTATGTTCCAAAGACGATTAAAATTCGGAACATAATTGGAACTTTTAGTGTTCCGATTGGATATTCCGTAGTCGATGCATGGTCGTTCGTTTTTTCAAAGTAATGAGATAACGTGAATCTGTTTACAAGTCATCTCTTATGAACCTTCGGAAACTAGAAACTAACGTAAATAATTTTTTATAGAGTATTAAAATACAGTTTTATTTGAACTAAACTGATTTTATATTAATAACTCAACTTTCGCACCAATAAAGTAGGTGATCAATGTTGATTGTTAAAGGCCTACGGCCTTTTCATTATGTTACTTGACAATGTTAATGAAAAATGAAAAGCACCTCAATCTTTTGGTATAGTGTAATTGACGAGAAAACACTACCATACAGAAGAGGTGCTCCCTATATGATAGACCAAAATAGCCAATATAATCAACTACCAAATGAACTTGATTCTGTTTTTTCTGAGCTTGAAATGTATAAACATCTACGCCAGGCGGGAATTAAAAAATCTTTTGGTTTCAGCTGTTCCTACTTATTTCAGCTCGTTTTCTGTTTGATTTTCCAACATAAAAATTGGTTTTCTATTCTTGATTCAAAGAAGGCCGATAAGTATCCAGCCAAGGACGCTGTTTATCGTTTTTTAAATCAATCAACATTCAATTGGCGCCGTTTCCTACTGCTATTAAGCACCTTTACAATTAAGAAAGTTAGTCGTCTTACTGACAAAAGTCGCCCAAAGGTATTCATTTTTGATGATTCCGCTTATGATCGAAATCGTAGTAAAAAGGTTGAGTTACTTTCACGTTGCTTTGATCATGCATCCCTCAAAATGCGTTTCTATAAGGGTTTTCGTATGTTGACTATGGGCTGGTCTGATGGACATACATTTATGCCAATCGACTTTTCATTGGTTAGTTCTAAAAACGCTCAAATCAATGGAATCTCCGAACATATAGACAAACGCACATGCGGTTATAAACGTCGAGAAAATGCACTACAAACCTTGCCTGAACAAATCCCTGACATGATAAGACGCGCGTTAGATAGTGGAATAGAAGCCAGTTATGTCCTAATGGATTCTTGGTTTACCTTGCCACCTCTTGTCAAAAACATTGTTGATCAAGGATTAGACGTAATCGGCATGGTCAAAGAAACAAAACAGCGTTACAACGTTAGCGGAGAGATGGTTTCTTTAAAACAGCTTTACCGCCTAGCTGTGCCTGTTCAATCAAAGAAAGGAATTCTTCGTTCCATCCATACAACTATGGCTAATGGAACATCAGTAAAAGTTGTATTTATTCGAAACAGAAACAAGAAAAGTGAATGGCTAGCCATCCTCAGCACCGACTGCACTCTTTCAGAACAAGACATCGTCCGAATCTATGGAATGCGTTGGGATATTGAGGTTTTCTTTAAGACGGCTAAATCACTCTTGAAACTTGAAAAAGAGTTCCAAAGTCGTTCATACGATGCACTGATTAGCCATACAACTATTGTGTTTGCTCGTTTTATCGTGCTATCTTGGCAAAATCGCTGCAACACCGATCAACGCACAATAGGAGGTCTGTTTTACGAATTATGTGACGAAGTCAATGAACTTGATTGGGCCGTAGCTTTACAACAGTTAATTGAGCTTCTTCAAGATGCGCTAGAACAAACAAATAAGAAAATCAAAAAGTTAATTCAAAGTCAACTGGAGCAGTGGATCTCTAGCCTTCCTAATTATATCAAGGCTTATTTGCCGATTTCACTCTGCGAAAGTTGAGTTAATAAAATAAGGGAAAGCCCCATCAAATAAAATGCACGATTTCATACTGTGCGTATTTATTTGACGGGGTTTTTTCTATTAAACAATTAAATTTGAAAGGTGGAAATCAGTGTGTTTAGTGAAAAATACTCTTTATATTTTATTGATGAGTGTCATGAAGGGAACTATGAAAAAATGTTAAAAGATTTTCGGTCAGCAGAACAATTGAGCGATTATCGTTGTGCGATTTATATTATTTCTCTACCGGAAATTTATAGTAGAATTGATGGGATCGCAGGTAGTGAACAACCTCTTGAATGGGTTTATGCTGTGAAAGGGAAATATATAGAAATGTATGATGAAGAAACTGATGAAGAATATCTAGAATATTATTTTGAAGTATTACGGGAAAAAGATGGTTCCTCTGATTACAGCGATGCATATTATTCCTTGCCTGCATCGTACAAGACAATAGTTAATATCGTAGAAGTGTTATTTACCGATAGGCATAAGGCATTTCGAATAATGGATGCTATTACAGACTTTGATGATAGCCTTTTTGAAGTATTAATTCAAGCATTAAAAATCCGGAGGGAAAAAGACGCTGAATTGTTCTCGATTTTATAATAGTTTTAAGTAATCAATAAAACTTAATAAGTATTTGATTGAATAACCGAAAGTCAGAAATTGAAAACTTTTAATATTAGTTTCGCAGATACTTAAATCAATGTTAATTGTATTTACTAGTGAAAAAGAAGCTCATTTTATGGGCTTTTTATTTGTGTGTAATTTGTTGTACATTGAGCCGCTCCCTTTCCAGTTAGAATACCGTCTTGATATGGTGTGAGAGGCATGATAGGCTTGTTGCTAATTGAAATAACCATGATGTGTCGATTTCGATAGTCAAATCATGCCTCTAATGGCTCCGTATCATGACATTACAGATTTTCTAATTGCAAAATCAATAGTGGTTTAAGATGAGATGATGTAATCGGAGTGGCTCAAAATCCAATGAGCAAATACATTTGTCGCCAATCAATTAATTTATAAATTACTTGTTATAGAGACAGAATATGAAAAAAAGAACCTTAAAATTTTTATCGGAATTTGTAGATTATTAGATTTAGTATTTGGTAAGATTTTCTTATAAGGACACTACTTCTCTGAAAGGTTGGTTAATATGAGGTTTAATTCAATATATATCAAAGGATTTAGAAACTTTGAAGAAATAAGTTTAGATTTAACTAATCGGAATGTAATATTTGGGTTAAATGATATTGGTAAAACCAATTTTTTGGGTGCGCTGAGGTTTTTACTTGATAGAGACTTTAGAAAATATGGATTTGTAGATACTGATTTTTTTAATAAGAAAATTGATGGTGAAATAAATATTATCTTAGAGGTAAATATTGAGGATGAGTCTAGTGAAGATAATAAAAAGATTTATACTGCAATGAAGGGTGCAATACCATCTGATGCAAAAGTAGTATTCTTTCAATTAAAGGCTAAATACAATCCTGAAACACTTAGGGGAGAACCTGAGTTATTTTGGGGGTCAGACAAGAATAATTTAGATGCAATCCCTAGTAATCAATCTTTTTATGAGGTAGATAGGTTATTTAACGTAGTTTATATTGATTCGTCAATAAAAATGGATAATGAATTTAGGAGATACACAAGAGAAATTCTTAGAGCAGACACAAGTTTAGATGAAACAGAAAGAAAAAAGGTTAATCTACACATAGGAAATTTAAATAAAAGTATTGGTAGACTAAAAAGTATTAAGAAGTTTGAAAGTGATTTAGTAAAGGAATATAAAAGATTTCGAGATGAAAAGAATTTAAAAATCTCTATCCAGTCGGAAATCGAGTTGAGTAATATTCACTCAAAATTAACACCGTATATATTAAATGAGGATTCTGAAACTTATCCGACTGGTGGGGATGGTAGAAAAAAAATCTTAGCTTATACATTATTGGCTTTAGAAAACAGAAGAAATGAAGATAAAAAAATTAATATTTTTTTGATTGAAGAGTTAGAGAATCATCTTCACCGTTCTATGCAGATTGCACTCTCATACCAATTATTTAGTGATGGTATTTTTAAATACTTATTTATCACCACACATTCATCATTAATTGTGAGTCAAATGGATGATGTAAATCTCATTAAACTATTTAAAGACAAAAAGGTGAATGCAAAATCTTATACATATGTAGTTCCAGATAACTATAAGAAGGTAAAACATAAACTAAATGAAAATTTATCTGAAGCAATATTTGCAGACGTGGTTTTATTAGTTGAGGGGCCATCAGAAAAAGTTCTCTTTGAAAGAATTCTAAGAGAAAAGCATGAAAGATATGAGAGTTTCGGAGGGTACATCCTTCAAGTAGATGGAATAGATTTTAGTGAATATTACAGAGTTCTATCAAGTTTGGGGATAAAAGTCATAGTAAAAACTGATAACGACTTAAAACTTAATAAGAAAAAAAGCGAATGTAATCTTTTGGGATTAAATAGAGGGTTATCAATAGTAGGTTCTCCTAATAAGCCTAATAAATTGGGTATTGATGTTTATAAATATGAAAATGACCCTGAATATAAGAAAGCGTTACAAAAAAGTCTTTATGATAAGGATTATAGTGTAGAATTTAAGGAGTTAAGAAATAAAGGTGTTTATATTTCACGTATAGATTTAGAAAATGACCTGTATGAAATAATTCCTAATCAAATGGATCTACTTGCAAAGAATAATCATTCAAGGAAAAATGGAGTTGATTTCTTACAAACAGCTAAGATGATTAACATGATAGAACTTTGTAAGACATTAAACTCTAGACATTGTAAATCTATAGTTAACCATGAGTATTTTGGTTGTATAAAGGAGTTGATAGAATCATGCGCCCAGTAGATATTGATATTCGAGACCAGATTCTAAATATAAATGGAAATATTGTTATAAGTGCTAGTGCAGGAACAGGGAAAACTTATACAACTGTTAATAGAATTATACGAGATGTTAATAATGTGAATAACTATCAAACTTTTGCTGCTATCACATTTACTCGAAAAGCAGCAAAAGAAATTAAAGATAGACTAGGAATAAATAAAGGTACTGGGTTTATAGGAACAAACGATAATTTTGTACTAACCGAAATAATTCAACCATTTATGTATGATGTTTATGGTAATGAATTTAAGAAAGAGATATTTCCCGACTATTCAAATCAAAATATGATTAATAAATTTGATGAAGGGGTTGGTAAAATTAGAGAAGATGGTTATTTGTGTAAGTATGATAATAACCATAAAAATTTTGCATTTCAGTTAGGTCTTGATATACTTAAAAATTCAGCTTCAGCTAGAAGGTATCTAAAATCAAAATACTTTAGATTATATATTGATGAATATCAAGATTGTGATGTAGACATGCATAATTTATTTATATATATCTCTGATAATCTTAAAATACCATTATTTCTTGTTGGTGATATTAAGCAATCTATCTATGGATGGAGAGGTGCTTATAGTGATGGATTCAAGGACCTTATGAAAAGAGATGACTTCCACACGTTTAACCTATGGCATAACTTTCGTTCTAACCAACCTATTCAAAATTACTCGAATATATTCATGGAAGAAGCAAGAAATAATTATAATGTTTGTGAATTTAATAGTGAGGTGCAGTTGATTGTATACACTAATGAGAATGATGCACTTGATTATATTGAAAATTGGTTAAATAAAGACCAAAAATGCTCTTTCCTAAATTATAGAAGAGACACTGCTGAGGACTGGAGTAACTTATTAAAAGAACGAGAAATAGAGTTTGTTTACTTACCACATTCCCCTCTAGACAATGGTGATTTGGAAAGTGAACACGTATGGATAGCTAGAATGCTAGCCTCATATCTTCTTGAGGATAGATATAACGAATACGATGTTCTTTTAGAAATACCAATGCCCGATGCCTTTGAAATAAGAAAAATTAGAAGCTTACTACTGAAGGTTAAACAAAATCTACTAAATAAAAGTGATTTTTATAATAGTTGTATAGAATTCTATAGGTATTTAGGTTACAGCAGCTTGAATGAGAAAATGAGTAATGAAATTAATATATTATATACCGTGATTTCTGATCAGAGATATATTCCATATTATAACGCAGAAAAATACAGACAAACTACATCTACTATACACTCATCTAAAGGACTAGAATTCGAACAAGTTATTATTAATGGTAACGAATATAATTTTCGTAATGAAAATGATAGATATTTACATTATGTGGCAGTTTCACGCCCTAAAAATAGACTTTTAATTTTGCTAAAGAACGACTATAGAGGAAAAAAGTACTTAGAAGAAATTGAAAATGTGGTTATCGAAACTCAAAAACTAGGTTTTCGAATTAATACTCCTGATATTATAGAAATGATTGATCTAACTAAAAGTAAACTAGAGGTTCCTTAAAAAACTATGGTGGTTTTATTTTCTAAATGATGAAGATCCTAATAAAATCACAAGATTTTATCAAAGCTATTAAAAGGGTCAACGAAAAGCAATAAAGATTTAACAGATTAGGAAAATGATGCACCACTACATCTCATTTTTTGTATGTTTTCCTACCGTCAGTACTCGACACATGTGGAGGCAGTTGCTAAGTTGGTTTTGAAATTGTAACAAAAAAATAAACTCTTCCGAACCATAATAAACATTTCCGATTCAGACTCGATTTCAGTTAAAATAAACATTTCCGATTTCCGTTTCTGGATCAATATAATCCCGGTTTTTCCTCATTAGGAACCCGGGATTTTTTCTGGTATAATTCAATAAAAAATCAATAAAATTTCAATAGTTTTATGATTATTAACTCTTACTTATCCCATGCTGTATCAGGCTTTTTTCAATAGTTTACTTAGGCAGCGATTCAATAAGAGACCGAAGGTCTTATCCCTTCTTTTCTCAATGCTTTTTCTTCATTCCTCTATTCATTTCTCCGTTTATTCTTCATTCCAAAATCGGAGATTTCTATTTTAACACCCGAAAAAACGTGAAAAAAGTGTAGAAAAACAGGAGGAAAAACGGTCATTTTTGAATTTAAAATCGTCCAAAATAGGGGTTCGGTCGGAAATCTTTATTTTAACTCGAACGGTGGAATGCGGGTTTGAGGCGGGTGATTTGAGTGATTTCTATTTTTGTTATACAGAAATAGTAATAAATAAAAATTGAATGTGATAATCATGGCTGTCTCTTACGGGATAAGCCTTTTTTTGTGGGACTCGAAAATAATCCCATGGTGGAGAAGAATAAGAAAAGAGAAGAGAAGGCAAGGGGGTGGAGGATTCTCCTTACAAATGAAGAAATAGTAAGATATTACATTTTAGAAGGAGTTACTAGGGTGATAAAAAACGAGAATGATATTATTTCTTTAATACAAGAAGATAAATGGATGATGGAAATATTAATAACTTCAAAGAAGTTAAACTTACCTGATTGGTGGGTATGTGCAGGTTTTGTAAGAACAAAAATTTGGGACGTATTACATGATTTTAGTCAGAGAACCCCATTACCTGATGTGGATGTTGTTTATTATGATCCTACAAATACGAATGAGTCATATGAAAAAGAATTGGAGAAGAAATTAAAATTATATAGATCGGATATCCCTTGGTCAGTAAAAAACCAAGGAAGAATGCATGTCATAAACAATAATCCCCCATATAGTTCTTCACTAGATGCAATCTCAAAATTTCCTGAAACAGTTACAGCATTGGGCGTAACATTAGACGCTAATGATAATCTTATATTGATTGCTCCCTGCGGAATTCACGATGTAATCAATATGGAGGTTAATCCGACCCCATATTTTATGGAGACTAAGGAACGAATGGTAATCTATGAGGAAAGAATAAGGAAAAAGAATTGGCAATCAATTTGGGATAAGATAAAAGTATAAAATGTTTTGGAACAATGGATATAGAAAATATAGGAGAATAAGGAGTAATTATGATAATAGAGAGAAAGTTAAATCATCAGTTTTATCCAGTAGTATCACATGTGAAAAATACTGCTAAGATTCTTGATTGTTCTGGTGCTGGTGTGATAGTTATTTATAAGAATAAAATTGTGTCAGAAGAATATTGGGGAAAACAGTCAAAAGCACCTGAGGCAAGACCAATTCAAAAAGACTCACAATTCCATGTGGCTTCTGTTCGTAAAAGTTATATTGGCTTTGCTGTTGCTTATGCTGTACATCATAGTTACATAGAGTCGATTGATGATGGGGTTACTAAATATCTATCAGACCCTTACACTGAACTTTTAGACAATACTACAATTAGGCACCTACTTACACATACGCATGGTTTAAACACCAAAGAAGGTAGAATGATCCGAGAGTTTCCTCCGGGACAAAGTTGGGCATATCGTGATATAGGGATTGAGCTTTTAGTACAAATTGTAAAACTAAGCACAGGAAAAACAATAGCTCAAATTCTAAGAGAACAGGTTTTTAAACAATTGGATTTTAAGGAAACTGGATGGTATGACGAAGACAATGAGAAACTAGTGAAGGTTATTAGAGAACCAAATAATAAATTTTGGTCAACTAGTAAGGGGACAGACGGGGATAAAAAGAATATGTATGTATCTACAAGAGAACTTGCATATTGGGGTTATATCCATTTGAAGGGCGGTTTCATAAATGGTAGACAAGTAGTTTCCAAAGACATTATTAAACTGGCGACATCACTTCAGACACCCAACTTATTGAATAAGGATCTACCTCAAAATGGATTTTTGTGGTTTGTAAAGGATTTGCCTGCATTGAACACTGAAATTGGTGAAAGTGTTCCTAAAAATTCCTTTCAAATCTTAGGATATACGAGTGTGGCAGTATTAGTTATCCCTATGCATGATATAGTCGTAGTCCGTATGTTTAATAGCTATGGTTCTACTCCAGGCTATGATTATTTATCCGATATCAGGGAGTTTGGGAATACAGTTATGAAGTGTATGTAGTGGATATTAAATGGGCTGCTTAAAGACATGATTAAATGGTGCCCAGAGGAAAAGTTTCTATTTTGTAGTAAGTCAGTAACTCGATTAATGTTCATACTTAGAGATTGGTCGCTTAGCATAATATGTTCCCTTCTTTTTTGAATGAATATTATTAGGTTTATCAAGAAGTAGTTAACATAAACAAGCAAAGTATAGGTTGCCCTTTGTGTATTATGGATTAGAATTTATTATATATTTAAATATTTTGAAATTTAGGAGTGAGAAGTTGGCCAATTTTAATCTTGGAGATGCCTTGTATCAACTAATCGTTTGGGGATTTCTTATATTGTTGATTGTCCTAATCGTGACTTCTGTTCGTTTGAACAAGGGTCGAAGAAATCAACTTGATAGAATTGAGAAGAAATTAGATGATGTGAACGAACAATTAAAAAAGGTGTCATCTAACGGCTGAAGATAGAAGCCTTTTTTCTATTAATATTTGAATGTAGTAGAAATTTTATAGAAGTTAAAGGGTGAAAACATGAGTTTACTAGTTAACGTAGTTCCAATGAATGAACTTGATTTGAAAGGTATTTTGAAAGAGATTAAAAATAGTGATAGGCATTGGAATGGAGAGAATAAATATATACTGGTTCAATCAATGCTTCATCATATTGGGGCTACAGATAGTGAACTTAGAGATCAGTTGATTTATGGCACTTTTTTTCAGTTAATTATTGAGCAGAATGAACTTGAACATGAATTGTTAAGCGAGATATTAGGTATATGTATAAGTGATCTATTATTTCAAGGGATTGGTGAGAGTGGGACAGATCATGTTTTCACAAGAGCATTTACTACATTAATAATAGCCCTTATTATATTTCGAGATTCTGAGGATGACTTTCTAACGAAGGATATGCTAAACAAGGTAAAGGATAAATTAATATTATATATGAATCTTGAAATCGACTTAAGGGGATATGTTTCAAAGAAGGGGTGGGCTCATAGTATTGCACATGTAGCTGATGCGTTTGGTCAGCTTGTACATAACCCGAAGATTGAGCAAGTGTCTTATTTGGAAATTCTACAGGCAATTTGGTCAAAGATATTCATTTCTGAAAGTGTTTATATTCATGACGAGGATGAGCGACTAATTATGCCGCTATTAACCATGTTAGAGAATGGACTAGAGCTTGACCACATTGAGAGTTTAGTAAAAGAGATACCAAAAGAGTTAGAACGGCAGAAAGAACAGCTTGCTGAAGAAAATTATTGGTTTCTCCTATTTAATTGTAAAGTATTTTTAAAGAGCTTTCATTTTCAAATAAAGAGTAGTTCTAATTACGTATCTCTTAAAACGAGTATTGAGAATTGTCTTAAAGAAATGTAGAAAGTTTTTCTTAGATTTCATGAAATACTAGGGGGGCATTTTATGGAAGAAGTAAAGGTAGTCTATGCACTAATTAAGAATAAAAACAATCAGATTTTAATGGTTGATAATCATGAGGGGCATTGGTCATTGCCGGGTGGTAGAGTTAAAGCAGGGGAGTTTTTATTGGAAGCAGTGATTCGAGAAGTATATGAGGAGACTGGTCTAATTATTGCACCTGGCAAAATACTTGCCATTAACGAAGGCAAATTTAAGAAAAGAAATCACCATGCCATTTTCTTTACTTTTGAAGGGTTAATTGCAGGTGGGATTGTGGAAATCAAGAGGTCAGAAGAAATAGTTAACATTGAATGGGTTGAAATTAAAGAAGTTGAAGAGAGGGCTCCCTACTATTCAGGAGGTATAAAAGAACTTCTACAAGGTAAGGCACAATATTTCAATCAAGGCACTAATTGAGGTCTATAGGTAATTCCAAGTAATTGATAGTTACATAAACTCCTAAAATTTTACTTAATATTTATTATAATATTTTGAATATATAGTACAATATTAATAGAATAAGATTTAGGGATTAGAACCTGATACATCTATCATTCCTACATCTTTAAAATTATTAATCGGGAAAGCCAGAGAAATTATTATGGAGGTGTCTAAATGCTTAAGCTAAGTATTAAAGATCAATTCGGAAATGTGAAGATGGGAATCAATGATTATGAAGAGGAAAATCATTTGTTAGAGAGCGTTGGCGAAAGGATGTGTTATATCGCTTCTCAAGATTTTGTGTATGAGGAGGAGGATGTAATCGAGGTATTTGTAGAGCAGAAGAATCGATTTCTGATGGTCAAGCTTGATGAAAGTATTGATAGCACAATTGTCTTTATCCCTGACCATAGTTGGAAATACAAGATAAGCAAGGAGAATACATCATTTGAGGCTATGCCGGATCATCGCTTTACGAACAAAAGACATTATTTAGCTGTTAGATATGCTACGAATGAAGAGATTACTAGATATCAGAATTGGGCATTAAATCCTCATGATCAAAAGGACTTTTCAGGTGCGTATCCTCATGCGAGTGCAAATGTTGAAACTAGAAATGATGCAACCTTCTTTGCTTGCAACGCGATTAACGGGATATATGCAAATAATAGTCATGGGTCATATCCTTACCAGTCTTGGGGAATTAACAGGCAGTCAGATGCGACATTGACCATTGATTTTGGAAGACCAATTGAGGTTGATAAGGTTAGTATAACAATAAGAGCAGATTTTCCACATGACAGTTATTGGACAGAGGTTACTGTTGTTTTCTCAGATGAGTCGAGTGAAACATTCAGTTTGCAAAAAACAAAAGAACCTCAATTTTTTAGTTTTGAAAAGAGAACGGTTACAAATGTGCGATTAACAAATTTGATCAAAGCAAAAGATGAATCCCCTTTTCCCGCTTTGACCGAATTTGAGGTATATGGGGTTAATCAACTATAATTATCATCGTGAACCGAAAGATGTAGCTACCTAAATAATGAATTTCAATGACAATGCAACGAATACGTAACAACACATTTACAGTAGGTTATCCATTTTAGAAAGACCTTTAACCACTACCCATGGGGATGGAAAAGTTATATCTATTCAAACTTCAATCCGAAGTATCCTCAGATGGTTATAACTATTCTGCGAACTTACTACAATTGTTATTTCGCTTATAAATCACACGGAACAATGTGATACGTCTGCACAACGATTTTAAATTATTGGTAAAATGATTGGATTAATAGATATAATTTATCTAGGGTAGTTCACTTAATATCAAGTGAACTACTTTTTTAAAGGGAAATAGATAATAATTAACTCAGAGGAGATGTTACATTGTTATTGAAAAAACAAGAATTTGATATTGTTTTAGAAACAGAAAGATTAGTAATAAGACCCTTGAAAAAACAAGATTATAAAAATTGGCTTAATGAATTTGAAAATCGTCATTTATCTCAACATAGACACGATAAAGGAAAAATTGATATGAATGAATGCACGTTTGAATGGTTTGCCAATTTGGTTGATAAACATCAGGAGTTAGCTTTGACAGATGTTGCTCACGTTTTTGGAGTGTTTAGAAAAGAAGATGGTACTCACTTGGGGATGGTAGATTTCTCAACTTTAGCCAGGGACGAATTCCAATGGGGAAGAATTGGATACACAATTCATAATCATTATTGGAGAAAAGGTTACGGAAAAGAAGCAGTAAAAGGAGCTCTTAACATTGCTTTTGAACGGTTAGAATTCCATCGGATTGAAGCTCACATCAATTTAGATAATACAGCTTCTATAAATTTAGCTGAAAGTGTTGGGATGGAATTCGAATGTATTCGTAAAGGGTTTATATATGAAAATGAAGAGTGGACTGACCATATGGTCTATTACATAAATTTTAAATAATGTTACACTAAAGAAGGCTTTGAGCGTTTTTACTTGGTGTATATATGATAATTTACTGTTGAAATGTGTGTTAATTAGGTTGTTAGGTGCATACCAAAGGCCATTGATAACGATGGCCCACTCTTTTGTTAAATAATAAGTATTAGTTTCGATAACAAGTTTCATAATCGTCATTCATTACCCAACTATCACAAGCTCGTGCTCTTTCATCATAAATTTCATTTTCAATCTCTAATTCTATACTTCTATTAGAACCAGGATAATCAGGACCTTCATCATTTCTTATATAAATGGTATTGTCATCCTTTCATTCCATAGCAAAGTTACTTTTTCCATCACTATAATAAATAGTTCTAACTTTTTTATTCTCGTATCTGTGATGTTCACCCATATATGAGCACCCCCTGCAGCCCCACCCCAATGTTTAAAATAAGAGTCAGCAGTATATTTTCCACTGGGCGACTCAACAGGAACCCTGAAGTAAGTACTATGACCAATGTTATCAATTGAAAATAAATATTTTTTATATCCTATTATCAAACTAGACTGCAATCAAAATTAGTATTAGTATTTTATATCTCTTCTTCAAATTAACCCATCCTCACTTAAATTAGTTATGTATATTCAAACTCATCTCTTAATACTTCTTCATTCACTACAATAACTTCTATGGAAATGATCATTTCTCCTTTAAAAATCAGTACCGGAGTACCATATGACTAAATTTCTTTATTTTTGGAAAAATGAATTGTACTCTTATTATTATAAGTAATCAATTTAGGGGAGGTCCTATGAGAAAGATAACACTTTCAAATGGAAAAGTGGTAGAAGTAGAATGTTTAAGTTGTGCTTTGACAAGTGGATTGATTGAACCGGACGGTGGAGTTGTCATAGAAACAGAGTATTTTCATGCACATCAAGATGTGGCGTATCCAATCAAAGGCTTAATCATTTTAGCCTCTAAACGTCATATTAAGTGTTTTGATGAATTAACTGATGAGGAGAGGCTTGATTACATCAATGTCTTATCTAAGATTAGAGCTGCTCAAAGGAATGTCTTAGGGATTGAACATGTGTATTATTTTTACAATGAAGATACAACACATCATTTTCATACGTGGATGGTACCACGCTATGAGTGGATGTACGAGTTTGGGAGGTCAGTAGAATCGGTTAGACCTGTCTTACTACATGCAAGACATGAACTAAATCATGACGAAAATATACAAGAAGTCATGAAAGCGATTAGGGTATTAGCTGAAGAATTGAATAGTGGAGGGAAAATCATTGATCAAACACACTAAAGTAGGAAGAATGATTAATTTATTGGGAATTGGGGCGTTTGCATTAGGTATGGCATTAAGAATAACGAGAGATACACAGGATTATTCTTCGTTCTCATTACCTTTGATTATTATCGGTCTTGTGCTTATCATTGCAACGAATTTTTTCAAAAGAAAAAAAGATGATGATTCTTAGAAGAGCAGCAATTACTCTGTTGTTCTTTTTTTGCTATAGGCTGTTTTCTCAAAGTTTGTTGTTTTTTTGACAATAATTTATTGAAAATGAGATTTCTAGCAGCCTGAATACACGGAGACTCCCGTGGGATGAGTTGGTCCCCACAGGACGCGGAGTGTATTCAGGCTGCGGCATTAAAAGCAACAATATATACGATGCCTTGCTATAAATCAGAACAAGTAGAATTAATTATGCTATAGTTATAAATATTAAAAAAACGAATGAGGTGAAGAGAGAATAATGATCAATGATTTTTATAGGCAAAATATTATATTAGAAAATGAGATTGTTAAGTTAGTCCCTTTTGAAGAGGTATACAAGGAGCAATTGAAAGATATCATTTATGATGAGGAAATTTATTACACAATCGAGTGTAAGAATGAACAAGAGTTGGACAAGTATGTGAGCGTGACAACTAATCAAAGAGAGGTAGGAGGCTCATATCCTTTCATTATCATTGATAAAAGAACCAATGAAGTGGCAGGCTCTACAAGATTTGGAAATATTCAGTTTGCTAATAAAAGGGTAGAAATCGGTTGGACTTGGTATGGTAAGGCATTTAGAGGATCAGGGTTAAATAAAGCCTGTAAATTTGAGTTGTTAAAATTTGCGTTTGAAAAAATGGAGTTTAGAAGAGTTCAATTTAGTGCAGATAGTCGAAATACCCGTTCTCAAAAAGCGATTAAAAAGCTTGGTGCCACACAAGAAGGGATCTTTCGATCAAATTACATCGATTCATCTGGTGAAAGTCAAGATGACATATACTTCAGTATTATCCATTCCGAGTGGGATACGATTAAGCGTGATGTGTTTAAAGAATTCATATGATTGAAGGACACGAAAGAGCTATAGTTAGGCTCTTTCGTGTGATCGGATATGATGGTGGACTTGTCCATTATCTAATTAAGTGAAGTATTCTAATTTTGCATCAGGGAAAAATTTCTCCATATAAGTGTAAAGATGTTTTTTGATGTCTTCTTCTTCATCTTTTTGATAGATATATTTGCCGATTCCATATTTTCCCCACTTATACCTTCTTTTTTCTTCGTCTAACTCTAGCTTTGTCATCGGATAATTTTTTTCAATGACACGCTTAGCGGGTTTTGTAAAACGATGCTGGATAAATTCAAAGGTCAAATCTTTTTTCGCATCAGGAGGTAGCTCGGCATTTAAACGCTCAAACATCTTGTAATATCCGTCCTGCCATCCTTCATGCAGATAAATAGGGGCTACAATAAAACCAAGCGGATATCCAGCTCGTGCTACTTTGCCAGCAGCTTCAATTCGTTTTTCCAGCGGAGATGTTCCAGGTTCGAAGTTTTTAATGATGTAATCTGCGTTCACACTGAAACGAAATCTGGTTTTTCCATTATGCCTAGCGTCAAGCAAATGATCAACATGGTGGAACTTCGTCACAAATCTTAAGTGTCCGAGCTCAGATTTCCCAAAATGTTCTATGGCTCTTTTAAGAGAGTGGGTCAAATGGTCAATCCCGACGATGTCAGATGTACATGATGCTTCAAACCTAGTGATCTCTGGTGCTCGCTCCTCAATGTATTGATCAGCAGCGTTAAGGATATCATCTACATTCACATAGGTGCGAATATATGGTTTACTCCCCATCGTTGTTTGCAAATAGCAATAATGACAATGGCCCATACAACCAGTCGCAAATGGAATGGCGTACTCTGCTGAAGGCTTTGACGTGTCAAATTTAAGTGTTTTTCTAATCCCAACGACAAGAGTTGATTTTGCGACCCGGTATTTTTTAAAGTCATTATCACCTGGAAGATTTCGTACTTGATTATGAGAAGTGGTTTGTCGGATTTCGATATCCATGTTGCTGAATTTTTCGTAGAGCTCTTTGCCTAAGGGATATTCTAGTGCATCTGGTTCAAAATAGACTAGTTTTGGGATAAAAGGTTTCATTCGATAACCCCTTCTGAGGCATCCCCATAATAATATTCATATGCTTGGTTTGCTTCTTCTTCTGTGGTATAGACGGCCATTTCAGTTGATAGTGGATAATAGGTTTCGTATAAAAACAAGGCTAATTCGTCTGTTTTCTCTGGGTTATTTACGACTGCTGCTGCTTGAATATTAGCTACATCCTGGGTATGGGGATTTCGGTAAAAAACATAAACGATATCTCCAGCCTGATAATCCTGATTTTGCATTTAATCACCCTCACTTATAGATTGCTTTAAAGAGAGTTTGCCTTTTGTTCATGCATGTTATGATTGCTTGATTCTGGAAATGCCTTACCATTCAATGGTTGAGCTAGAAATTCGTTTTACACCTCGAATGGCTGCTATCTCAGTAACAAGCTGTTGCATGGCAAGATTTTTTTGTTTTGCTTCTATCATGATGTCAAAGTCTTGGTTCAGCTCCTTTGCCACCATTAAGAAGGGGCGAACAAAATCTAATGAAACAAAATCAGCATGGGAACGAAAGGCTTGATCCGACTTTGGTGAAGAAATGTGAACTTTCGGAACGGTATTAAAGGAATCCCATGTTTTAAAAATACGATCTAAATAGAGGGGAAGTTCATTATCAATTTTATTAGCCATATAGTGATGATAATCGAGCACCATTGGAATGTTCTCCTTTTCACAAGTAATGAGAGTTTCCAGGGCATCATATGTTTTATCATCATTTTCCAGAGTCATGCGTTTTTTTATTTCATGGGGCAATTTTTTTAGATTGTGATGGAATTGACTTAATGACTTCGTTTTATCTCCATAGGCTCCACCAATATGAATATTAATTAAACCTGTTTCATGAGCGTTCATGGCATGCAACATTTTAAAATGATATTCCATATCCTTGACGGCATTCATTGTCACTTCATCTCTTGGACTTGTGAAAAGTGTAAATTGATTTGGGTGAAAGCTTACTCTTAGGTTGAACTGCCGTATTAGATGTCCTATTTCCTCCCACTCTTTTCGGAATGGTGTAATGAAATCCCACATGACGTCAGGATGGGTTGCTAAAGGGACAAGAGAGCTTGAAAAACGATATAATTCAATTTCATGTGCGATGTTATAAAAGAGAATTCTTTTTGTATGTTGTAAATTTTGTATCGTAATAACTTTCAATTTATCAAGTCTTTCCTCTTTAGGAAGCGCTGTATAACGAGCATAAGTTAATGTTTTTGATGGACTTGCATCCCATAATCCTAACGCGTTTGCTACGTAGCCGAATCGAATCTTCATCTATTTTACCCCTTGTTTAACTATGAAAGTGATACCTATGGGATAGATTATCCAAAAGGTAGAGGGCACATTCATAGTTCTTAAGAGGTCATGCTTTATCGTTTTCCAACAGAAGACTCCCTCCTCAGTCGTGTGAAGGGCGAAGCCCAACAATAGGTGGGAGATGAATGTCGGTTGGCGTTAGCCAAAACCTTCCATTTGTGATACGATAGGAACGTATATTCGTAATGGAAAGAGGTGAAATGAATGTTGGTCAACAAATCTTATAAGTTTCGTATCTATCCAACCAAAGCACAAGAAATTCTTATTGCAAAAACCATCGGTTGTAGTCGTTATGTCTTCAATTACTTTTTAGGGAAATGGAAGGATACGTATAAAGAAACAGGCAAAGGATTAACCTACAATACTTGTTCTGCCGAACTCACACAACTAAAAAAAGAATTAGTATGGTTAAAAGACGTTGACAGCATCGCCCTTCAATCCTCTTTGAAAAACCTTGCGGATTCGTATGTGCGATTTTTCAAGAAACAGAATCAATCACCTCGCTTCAAATCTAAAAAGAATAAGCTTCAGTCTTACACGACAAAAGAAACCAACCATAATATCGCCATTGTCGGCAATAAAATCAAATTACCGAAACTTGGGCTTGTTCGCTTCTCCAAGAGTCGGGAAGTAGAAGGACGTATCCTTAACACAACCGTTAGACGTAATCCAAGTGGCAAGTATTTTGTATCCATTCTTGCAGAAGTAGAACAGCAAGCATTAGAAAAAACAGGTTCTTCCATTGGTGTGGATTTAGGACTGAAGAACTTAGCCATCCTTTCGGATGGAACAAAATACGAAAATCCAAAGTGGTTTCATAAACTGGAAGAAGGTCTAGCCAAAGCACAGCGTATTCTTGCTAGACGTACAAAAGGTGGTTCAAATTGGAATAAACAACGTATAAAAGTGGCAAAAATCCACGAAAGAATTACCCAGGCACGAACAGACTACTTACAAAAAATCTCTACTGAAATCATCAAAAATCACGATGTGATTGGTATTGAAGATTTGCAAGTGGTCAATATGTTAAAAAATGAAAGATTAGCCTTGGATATTAGTCAGGTATCTTGGGCAAAATTCCGCACGATGCTGGAGTACAAAGCGAAATGGTATGACAAGGAAGTTGTTGTCGTATCTAAAACCTTCGCTAGCTCTCAACTATGTTCTTGTTGCGCATATAAAAACAAAGACGTTAAGACGAACAACCTTCGTGAGTGGGATTGCCCTTCTTGTGGCACACATCACGATAGGGATATTAACGCAGGACAAAATCTAAAAGATGAAGCCATAAGACTTCTAACCGTAGGGACTACGGGGATAGCCTAATCAATTAGAAGCCGATAGGCTTCTGTATTTAGGAATCTCCCACTTCAAACGACCCGGAAGGGTGTTAAGTGGTGAGTAGTTCAATGAATTAGAGGGTGTATCTCAATTAAAAGGAGGATTTGAGATCTCGATGAGCGAGATGTCTGATCAGGCTTTGACATTAGCAGCCATTGCTCCATTTGCAGATGGACCAATTACGATAAAAGAGGTTGGGCATATACGACACCATGAATCCGATCGAATTAATGTGATATGTAATGAACTTTCTAAGTTGGGGATTAAGGTGGAGGAATATAAGGATGGATTAACTGTATATCCAGGGAAGCCGAAACCAGCTTTACTCAACACACATGACGATCATAGAGTGGCTATGTCATTAGCTCTAATAGGTTCAAGGGTAGCAGGAATACAACTGAATGATCCAGGGTGTGTGTCTAAAACATGTCCGCAGTATTTTGAATTGTTGGAAGGCTTGGGGGTATATATAATTCGAAACTAAGTTAAGTTTCTTATTGGTTGAAAATGATACTGTAACATTTTCTACGATAATTAGTATTTACCTAATTGTCTAAAGAGAATTTTTGTTAATTAACGATAATAGGCCAAGGTAATAAGGGATATTAAAATTATGTGATTCTACTGGACGGATTTATTTCTGAAATATATAATAAATTTAATAATTGGAAAACAGAGACATATTATCCAAAAGCTTCATCTACAGGAACTCCATCCTTACAATATCCAAGTAATTCCACTCAGCTTTGGGATAAAGTGCGATATTATTAATTTTTACACCGATTAAGAGTGAGGGAGATTGAGTATGTTAAAAAAAGATGAGATTTTGCATGTATGGCAGCCTGTGACAAGCTTGGTCGGGAGAAATCCAGCAGAAATGCAGTTCGTTGATATACAAAGACATAATGACTATTTAAAAATAGTATTTCAAGATTTTCACGATAACCAAGTAGAAATAATATATGATCAACTTTATAATTCTTCTACTCCTACAGAGTATGTTGTGTGGGCCTTTCGGTACTCCACAGAATATGGAAGACCAGATTTACATACCATTGAATCGGATTTTAGTGGCTTAGTAGATTCTCATTCACCGTACTTTTTTAAAGTTTCAAATTCAAAGTTTATCGAATGGTTTGATAGAAACCCTTTAATTAATAGTAAACTATATCCAAATCTAGAGCACCACCTTTTTATTTCTGGTGATGAGGTTTTTGAAGTATTATCCGCTTATGAGCCCAGGTTTGTAGAGAAAAAGATAGATAAGACCTTCGAGAAATAATGAAGGTCTTTTTTTAACGTTTTTTTTGCTAAAATCGGTGTTTAATTTTCTAAATATCGATATAAAGTGGATTTGCTTATCCCAGTTGCTTCTTTTATTTGGGTTAGGGTGTGTTTTTTACTTTGGTACATCTCGATTGCTTGCTGGACGTTTTTGTCAGGTTTTCTAGGTCGACCTGAGGTAATTCCTTTTTCCTTTGCATCTGATAAGCCCTTTTTGGTCTTTTCACTAATTAAGTCACTTTGGAATTCAACAAGATGCTTTACAATTTCGTAGAATGGATAACCCTCTGCCTTACTAGTATCAATACCTTCTTTAAGTGAGAAAATAAAAGCACCTTTTTTATCAAATGTCTCTAATAATTCAACTAAATGTCTTGATGAATCAGCTAAAATTGATAATTTATTAATAACGACTTTATCGTCTGGTTTTAGGTTTGTTAGTAGCTCTAATAGCTTAACTCTTTTTTTGGGGGAAGAGTGATCCTCTGAATAAATAGTATGACAGTTAAGGGCTGTTAATGTTTGTAGTTGTTGTTCACATGTTTCATCTTCTTGGGAAGGTCTCATATAACCAATTAGCATCACTAAAAACTCCTATTATTAATAAGATTTCTTTATTATAACATAAAAAAATGTTAAGTTTGTTCCAAAAAGGTTCCGTTTTGGAACGGTTGGTGGTAGACTGTTCAAGTGAGTTTTTATTATCGTCATAATTTATTATATTTTATTTTTCAATAGAGAGACGGAGGATTAATAAGTGATTGAAAAAATAAAACGAGATTGGTTTTCCAATATTAAAGGAGATATTCTAGCTGGAATTGTTGTTGCTCTAGCTCTTATCCCAGAAGCAATAGCTTTCTCAATTATTGCCGGAGTAGATCCGATGATCGGTTTATATGCTTCCTTTACGATGGCGGTTGTTATTTCCTTTACCGGTGGAAGACCTGGCATGATTTCAGCAGCAACGGGTGCAATGGCGTTGTTAATGGGACCATTAGTTAGAAATTATGGGATCGAGTATTTGTTTGCAGCAACGGTTTTAACTGGAATCATTCAAATTCTTTTTGGTGTTTTTAAGGTAGCAAAGGTGATGAAGTTTATTCCGAGAGCTGTCATGATTGGATTTGTTAATGCGTTAGCGATTTTGATCTTTATGGCTCAAGTCCCACATTTTATTGGTATTTCAAATATGACCTATGTCTTTGTAGCTATTACGCTTTTAATTGTGTACCTAGTGCCAAGATTTTTCAAGGCGATTCCTGCTCCTTTGATTGCAATTGTTTTCTTAACAATTATTGCTATATTTTCAGATTTTGAGTTGCGAACGGTTGGGGATTTAGGTTCAATCACACAAACGTTACCTTCATTATTAATCCCGAATGTTCCTTTTACATTTGAAACACTAGCAATTATTTTTCCATTTTCGTTTGCATTAGCGATTGTTGGTTTGCTTGAAAGCTTACTTACTGCTTCAATTGTAGATGATATGACTGGAACGGGGAGTAATAAAAATCAAGAGGCAAGAGGTCAAGGTGTGGCAAATATCGTGACAGGCTTCTTTGGTGGAATGGCAGGCTGTGCCATGATTGGTCAATCAGTGATAAATGTGAAGTCCGGTGGTAGAGGTAGATTATCGACTTTCGTGGCTGGTACATTCTTAATCTTCTTGATTATTGTGTTAGGTGAGTTAGTTGTACAAATCCCAATGCCTGTACTTGTAGGGATTATGATTATGGTATCAATAGGTACATTTGATTGGGGTTCATTCTCATATTTGAGAAAAGCACCAATAACAGATTCAATCGTATTGGTTGCGACAGTTGGTATTGTGGTTGTAACACATGACCTATCTAAAGGTGTTATTGCAGGTGTGATTTTAAGTGCGATTTTCTTCGTAGCTAAGATTTCAACGATTAAGATAAGAAAGCGTGAAGAAAGTGATCAAATGATTTTTGATGTGGAAGGCCAGCTATTCTTTGCATCTGTGGATGGATTTGTAGATGCCTTTGATTTTACTGTGAAAAATCAGCAAGTGATCATCGATTTCTCAACTTCTCATGTGTGGGATGATTCGGCAGTTGGTGCGATTGATAAAGTCGTACTTAAATTCCGTGAGAATGATAATCAAGTGACGGTTAAAAATCTTAATGCTTCAAGTAAAAAACTTGTTGATAAAATGGCGGTTTTCAATGATCCCAAAGCGAAATTATCGACGCATTAATAGTGAAATCATTTTTATAGTTAGACACATAAAAAACAACTCACGTATAAATAAAGTAGTGAGTTGTTTTTTATTGGTTTGAGATATATTTCCAAAAATAATATACTATAGGTGGAATTGATGTAACCGCTTACTTTGTTGTGTTTTAGTATAAATTGTTGATTATAAAGCTTAAGCCTAAATACACCACACGCAAACCATGGGAGTCTTGATTATATTCAATCTACTAGTAATATCACTTTCACCTATTTTTAGGAATACAGTTTATTTTATAAGGCTGTTTCCAAAAGTTTGTTCTTTTTAGCATTACATTATTTAAAAGTTAGAATTCTAGCAGGCTGAATACACGGAGACTCCCGTGGGATGCGTGGGCAAAGTGAGACCCCGCAGGAGCCAGCGACGAGGAGGCTCACCGCTCACCCCACAGGACGCGGAGTGTATTCAGGCTGCGACTTTAAAAGCAACAATTTATACGAAAACAGCTTTTTATATAAAGGAGAGATCAATCATGTATAAAAATATCTATTTAGCAACAGATGGGTCAGAACATTCAAAACGGGCAACGGAAAATGCTATTCATATTGCAAAATGCAGTGAAGGGTCTATGGTAGAGATTATTTATGTTATTGATCCAAGCAAAGCTAAATCTGAAGCACTTACTAATTGGAATTCACCAGACGTAGAAGATAAAAGAAAAAAACGCATTAATGAAGTGGAAAGTATGATAAGAGAAGCAGGAATATCTTATGAGGTCACGATACTAAATGGAGAACCAGGACCGACGATCGTTGAGCATATCAACAAAAATAATGCAGACATAGTCATACTAGGAAGCAGAGGATTAAATGTACTGCAAGAATTTGTATTAGGGAGTGTTAGTCACAAAGTGGCAAAAAGAGCAAACTGTCCTGTTTTAATTGTGAAATAACTTTGATCCTTAAAATATTTGTAGACATCCCCGTCATTGTAGGGATGATTATAAGTGCAAAAAAAATTAAAGGTAACTTAATACTGGCCTTGAACATGTGAACCCACCTTTCATCTTTAAGGAAGCACCCTTCTCAAATAATTAACACAATACACTCAATGGAATAAATTTTATTGTATTAACGGATGAAATACCAATTTCTTCTAATAATAACTTCAAGGAGGTGATTATATGAGGAAATTGGTAATGATGTCGATTATTTTGCTTTCTATGTGTGTAAGCTCCATACCCATTAGTGCAGAAAAAGCAAATCAACATGATTTTGAAGGAATGGAGCAAGCCTTTGATCAATTTGTATTGTCTCAATTTACAGATGAAATGAGACAAGCAGTTACAGATTATTATAAAAAGGATTCCATTCAAGTTCAATACAATTGGTGGAATCAGGAACATGATGTTGTGGAATTACAGCAAACTGAAAAAGGAAGAGAACTTAGCTATCCTTTTGTTATTAAATTTACTGTAGATACGTACGATGAAAACAAAAAAGGGCAACTAGGAACAGATACAATTGTCTTTGGAGTATCACCTATTCAGTTCAATGATGACTTTGATGGAAAAAATCTAGCTGCTTCTGAAGTGGAGTTAGTAAACTATATACACCGTGAACCAGCTAAAGTAAAAGACAAGTAATCTTAATAGGTTGTAAAAAAAATAACGCCGTTGTTGAAACATATTCAATAGCGGTTTTTTTGATTCGAATTTTATAAAGCCATTCACGAAACAGGATCAGTAATAGGTCATAAAAGCAGGACAAATTAAGTTAATGCAGAACTTAGTATGTAGGATTTATAAATTTTGAGGACAAAAAATAGAATGGATGACCATTTTAATTAAAGAGCTCTTCAATCAATACAAAAGGGTAGAAAGTGAATTTCCTTGGGGTAGAGTGAATGGAATACAAAGAACTTCTTGGTCAGAGTTTAATCAGAGTAGTTTACTGAGTGCCATATTCCGAGGAACAAATTATAGATGAAGTGATTTTTCAGTTATATACTCGGATTGGGGTTTGTATCAAAGTGCACCCTCACGATCTTAATGAATATTTAAAAGCATGGAGTGATTGGAGAGAATACCTGCCTTAAACTAAAAGATATTTAAAAAGGGGATGCTTAGATTGAATAAAACATTCAGCCAATATGCTAGTCTAATAGATGATGTATTAAAGTTAAAAGAAGTGCCGGAAGATAGGGTTTGCGAACCAATCAAGGAAGGTAAATGGTCCATCATCCAAATTGTTGGACATTTATATTATTGGGATCAATTTATTCTAGAGCAGATGGTACCACATATGGTTGATGGTGCCGATCTACCTAAGTTTCCAGATCATGATCAATATAATGCTGAAGGCATAGCGTTCATAAAGGATGATTCGGTTGAATCCATCATTGATCGTTTTGTTAGTACTCGCCAAGAGTTGATTAATAGAGTTGAGTTGATTGGAAAAGATGTTAGGTTTACAATTGGTGGCGGGAAACGAAAGTTCTCTGGAGAAAGTTATGTTAAGATGTTTATCAAACACGATGCACATCATCTAAAGCAAATGAATGGGAAATTACAATCTCAAGATTAACAAATTTGGGTTCTGATGAATAGGTGGGAGTTTAAATTAATAATAAAAAACTTTTTAAATTAATGGTTGTATTAATAATTATGAGTATAAGCATGATAGGATGTTCAAACAAAGGGAAAGCTTTCGAGGAAGTAAAAGGTGTGGCGCTTACTTACAGTGAGTTTTTTAAGCCCTTTGACAGGCTTGATGAAAGAAAAAAAATTACGTATTATAAGCCCATAGGAATTGAAGAACTTGAGAGCTTTTTACCTGAACAGTTAACGAAAGAAATCATGACTATCGATTCTAAAAAGTTACCTTTTGAAGTAGATGATGCAAAAGTATTCTTGGTTTCATCTGAAGATGATAAGGGTGATGTTAAGAATCAGGTGCAATTGAGTTATATAAGCAAAGACGAGAATGATGTAGATGGATTTTTCAATATCTCAGTGACAGAAGTTGATGAAAATCCGATTGAAGGATATCCTTTTTCGGATGAAGTAGATTCTGTAGGTAATCAATTTAAAAAAGAGATATTAACAGATGAACTGCCTATTTTTCAGCAAATTATTACAACGAATAGTGCATTAGTCTATAGATATTATGAATCCGATGAATCCAAGGAACGTATTGTTACAGTTGCAACATCTGCTAATGAAATTTATTCATATTATAATGGATTTGTTTATCATATCGGTTATTATATTGATAGTGGTAAGGGTAATAAGGAAATACATAATGAAATGCTTAAGTTAGCAAGGGAGTATATTCTAGGTAATTCATTATGATTGATTTAGGAGGAATAGAATGGAAGCCTTAACAGAATACATAGCTACAATTGATGAACCGCAGCATCGCGAGCGAGTGGAAGAGATTTTCGCATGGATTTCAGAGAAATTTCCTACATTGAAGGCAGAGATTAAATGGAACCAGCCTATGTTTACAGATCATGGCACGTATATCATCGGTTTTTCCACGGCTAAGCAGCATATGAGTGTGGCACCGGAGGAAGTAGGTATGACCCATTTTGCAGATGATATCACAGAAGCGGGTTATAGCATGACCAAAGGCTTGTTTCGAATTCGATGGAAGGATCAAGTAAATTACGATCTACTTGAGAAGATGATTTCGTTTAATATTCAAGATAAGGCCGATTGTACAACATTTTGGAGATAAAGTGTCCCTGAGTTAGCATGGAAATTTCTTGTCAACTTGGGGCTTTTTTGTGAGTGTTATATTCGTAGAGAAGGGAGCGTCTATCATGAGTGGAGACGCTTTTTCATGTATAGTAAATAAATAAGACCAAACGCTTTTCGTAGAGAAGATGAAAGGAGGCTATCGAAATCGAACTTTTAGCATTGTATTATAAAAAATATACCCATTCCATCAAGGCATCAGATTATGTTGAATGGGCAAATCAACATTTATATATGGATGTTCTAGAAATAAAGAAGTTAGCCAGTATGTCTATCGACGAACATTTAAATCTGTTTGAAATAGAAGAGATGTTCTCAGCTGCTATGAAGGTGTTGCAGCGAGAAGTTCCTTCTGAGGAGGAATGTATTAAGTATCATGTAAACAATCTGCATTCGCAATTATTAAGTCCAACAGAGAATGCAGTGTCAATCGTAACTGAAATCTATAGGACTACAATTAATCATGGTCTCTTCGAGGAACAGATGAATTGGCAGGAAATCAGTGATGCAATTGATGATTTTCAGTACGGGGATAATCAGCAGGGCTACACAGCGGACAAGATAAATGGAATGATTATCTCACACGCACGTAAGCTATGGCATACAAAAATAAGTGATATACAGTTTGATAGAATAATTGGACAAACAGTAACTACGATTGATCCAGAGGTTCATTTCATGATGCAGCTTGAGAAAGGAGCGATTATAATTGAATGTCCTTGGAGAATTCGAAATAAAGATGGAATTGTAATAGGGGAAACAGATATTCAATCGAATCAAAGGCAATGGAAAACAGTGAAAGAGTTGTTTGTTGGTCAAACCATTGAAGATGTGACGTTATTTGAACAAATTCCACTTCTTATCGTCCAAATTGGAGATGTCTTTTTGGATGTCTTTCATGCGAGCTCCTGCTTTGATGGCTGGACGATAACCAATGATGATGATTTCTACATATTTTCAATGCACGGTGGAGATATTGCCTGATGTGAAAAGATAGGTAGGACGCGGATGACAAAGCTCGCGAAATGCGAGCTTTATAACGTTAAAACCATTCTTACCGTTTTTAAGATGTGGCCATCAAAATCGTCATCAAATTCTGAGACAACTTCAAAACCCTTTGCCTCATAAAATGTCTTTCCAATTGTATTGTCTCTTTCCACATTAATATAGATTTCCTTCACACCCTCTAAGTGGCGAATTCCTTCGTTCAATAAGGATGTTCCTACACCTTTTCCTTGAAATTCTGGATATAAGTAAATTGCCCCTAGCTCTACTTTGCCAGCTTCATTTACTGGAGAGTAGTTAGCAAAGCCGACGATTTTTCCGTCTGCTTCAGCAACAAATAGGATAGATCGATTTAAACGTCTGAGCATCATTTCATCATTATAGGCAGAGTTCAAGAAATTCTCTTGAATCTTAGCTGGAATAATGCCGTCATACGTGGCATTCCAGCTGGTTCTTGCTACATGTTGTACGTACTGAATGTCTTCTTCTTGCATTCTTCGAATCACTAATTCCATTCTTATCACGCCCTTAGCATCCCTTTGAATTCCGATAATTTTAAATAGTATATCATTTATCACTATAGAAAACACGTCATTAATGTATTTCTGAATTATTTGGAAAAATAACTTGTGCTTTTGACCTCTAATTCATTAAAATGGGTAACAGTATAGATAACTAAAAGGTGGAGTTTCATTCATGAATAGACATAGAGGGATATTACTTGTGATTACGGGAGCGATATTTTGGGGGATTGGTGGAACTGTTGCCAAAAAGCTTTTTCAGGACTATCAAATCGATATCAATTGGTTGGTCACGATTCGTCTGCTTATAGCCGGTTTACTACTATTAGGAATTCAATTTATTAAAAAGGATCGTTCTCAAATCTTTGGGATTTGGAAAAACGGAAGAACAGCGATTCATTTATTGATTTTCGGGCTACTGGGAATGCTTGCAGTGCAATATACATATATGGCATCCATTAAACATGGGAATGCTGCTGTAGCAACATTATTACAGTATTTAGCTCCTGTGATGATTATCGTATATTTGATTCTCCGCAAACAGTCGGTTCTAACAAGAAAGGATTTAGTGACTGTTTCTTTGGCATTGATCGGTAGCTTTTTCTTACTAACAAATGGTTCTATGTCTCAATTATCTGTGCCAACACTAGCGATTGTATGGGGTGTTTTATCTGGAGTTGCTCTAGCATTCTATACATTATATGCTGTTCCATTATTGAAGGAGTATGATTCCCTTGTAGTTGTCGGCTGGGCGATGATCATCGGGGGTGTGGCTTTAAGTTTTGTACATCCAGCATGGCAAATGGATTTTAGGAGCTTAACGCTTGAAGCTTATGTATATTTAATCTTTGTTATTATCTTTGGAACGATGCTTGCATTTTGGTTCTATATTGAGAGCTTGCAAAGTCTTCTTCCAAAAGAAACGAGTTTACTAGGTAGCATTGAACCACTTGCTGCTGTCGTAACAACTGTCTTTTGGTTGAAAGAACCATTTGGTCTTTTTCAATGGGTGGGTACAGCATGTATTATCGGAATGATTTTATTTTTGGCCTTGAAGAAAGAGGGTTCGGTTAAGTCGAAGCGTCCGCCTAAAAATGAAAAGCCCCTTCAGGTAAGTTGAAGGGGCTATTGCTAGTTCTATATTGGTACTGATTATTGATGTAGTTTTTTCCATTCACTCGCCAGAATTCCGTAAATGATGTGGTCGACGAAGTGGTCATACAGCCATTCTGCTTGTCTGATGGTGCCTTCGTTTACAAAACCTAGTCTTTCAGGAACGCTTCTGCTTTTCTTATTCTTAACAGCAGCTCTTATTTCTACTTTGTTTAAATTCAGGGAATGTATGGCATAATCGGTTAATGCTTTCGCGACTTTGGTCATGATTCCATTGCCTTGATAGTCTTTTCCGAGCCAATAACCGATATAGGCTGTCTTATTAGACCAATTAAGACTATTAAAGCCAGCTACGCCGACAATTTCACCATTGAATAAAATAGCAGTTGTTAAACTACTATTCTCGCTATACCCTTTTAAGGTGCCTCGGATAAACTCTTTTGTATCTTCTACATTCTGTGTGAAGTCAAGCCAAGGTAACCATTCTCTTAAATACTCTCTTGAGTTGTCTGTAAGCTCAAACACTCTGTCAGCATCAGTTAATTCAATTAATTTCAATGAAACGTTTTCGTCAATTTTATGTATGAACATAATCTATCACCCTAATTTGTTATTTGTAATACGTATGTAAGGAAAAGTGGGAAAATAATAAGGAATACTATCGCTTGAAAAAATGTAATGATAATATCCTTTTTCCAAGGGTTATTTTTCGGGTATCGTCTAGGGAAGCGTTGAAAAACAAGAAGAACAGCCCACCAAAAGAGTAAAGAAACAAATACTTCTTGAAAACTATCAAAAAACATAGATATCATCCTTTATCTAGCTTTTTCCTAATATTAGCATAATTCGGTGTACTAGTCTGTTATTTTTTTGTAGGATGAGGGAATAGTGAGAAGAAAGTGGGGAAATTCGTATGGAATGTAAAAGCGTGTTGCATCAGATCGAGGTTGCTATGAATACGATTATTGAAATTGTTGATCAGTTAGAGGAAAAGGATTTAAAGAAAAGACCGACTGTAAATAAACACTCTGTTGGGGAACTGCTGGAGCATATAGCTGTGATATGTGAAGCAGATTGGCGGATTTCAAATGAAGCAACGGAAGAGGAAATGAGTGCTTTTTACTCAGGTGTCTCCTATCATACGATTGATTTAATAAAAGAAGGTTTGCGTGATCATTTTGAGGCGTTAAAAGAGAACTATATGAATCTGTCTGAAGAGAAATTGGTGCAAGAAACCACGGCGTATTGGGGAGTAACCTATACGAGATACGAATGGTTGTTAGAAATTTTGGCACATCTCTACCATCATAGAGGCCAATTACATGCAATACTGGTTCATTGCTATAACAAAGATCCGAACATTTTAATGTTTGAATAATAATAAGTTATCTTTTGGCATGGAAGAGGACTTTTTCGCTTGGGGAAACGTTCAAAATGTATATCGAATGAAAAATCCTTCACACTAATGATGAAGGATTTTTGATGTGACAAAGTACTTGCTTTTTTAATTAGAATCGTATTTAATATCATTATGGATAAAAAGAATCCATAATGGATGATTGTTATATATAATGGATATTGAAAGAGGTGTTTGGTATTGCAATTAACTAAAGGGGTTGAACAGGCTGCCTGTATTCTGATTTTTTTAGCGACGCAGGAATCAAGTGAGCCGTTATCGACGGATGAGATTAGTAAACGTTTAGAAGTATCTCCTTCTTATTTGAAAAAAATTACACGAAAATTAGTCGTGAAGAATATTATTACTTCGGTTTCAGGGAATAAAGGTGGTATTGCTTTAGCAAGAAAACTGGAAGACATTACCTTACTTGATGTGATTGAAGCAATCGAGGAAATTTCAATCTTCCCAGACACGGGATTAATTAATCTTGTTTTTAAAGGTGGAAAAAATGCTGAAAAAGGAACTGACCTGCTTAGAAATGTGTTCAAAAAAGCAGATGAATTGCTTATTCACTATTTCTCTGGCATTACCTTAGCTGAACTATTGAAGAAAGGCTTTGGTACTGACCACCTACCAGTCCTTAACTGGAATACAACCTCTCTAACGGAATATTTACAACAACAAGAACGAGGTGAGTAACATGAATATGTTAAAAGGGGAATGGAAGAAAGTCTTAAATAATCGAATGCTCATTCTAATGATGATTGCGATCCCGTTCATTCCGATTATTTATGCTGGTATTATCCTTAGTGCATACTGGGATCCATTTGGAAGCACTTCGAATCTGCCGGTTGCGGTGGTTAATCTTGATGAACCGTCGGAAATGGAAGGGAAAACATTAGCCATTGGTGATGAACTGGTTAACTACTTGAAAGAAAATGATAGTCTGAAGTGGTATTTTGTCAGTCAAGAAGAAGCACAAGCGGGATTTGAGGATGGAGATTATTATATGGTGATCACCATTCCAAAGGATTTCTCGAAAAGTGCTTCAACAGTGATGGAGGACCATCCTGAAAAAATGAGTCTTAGCTATGAAGTGAACCCAGGACGAAACTTCTTTAGCGTAACCATTAGTGAACAAGCCATGAATCGTATTAATCAGGAAATATCCAAAACGGTAACTGAAGAATATACAAGAGTGATTTTTTCACAAATCAGCGATATGGGGGAAGGATTTGCTGAAGCTGCTGATGGAGCAGTTCAAATCAATGATGGGGTTGAACAACTACAGGCTGGAAATAGAGAAATCACAGAAAATCTTAGCAAGCTTGCTTCAAGCATCTTAACCTTTAAAAATGGTGTTGATACCATACAAGTGGGAGTTGGAAGTTTTATTGAAGGAGCAAATGAACTTTATTCTGGAGCAAGCCAATTAAATGAGGGGATTACTCAATATACAGATGGTATCGAGCAGCTGCATGAAAAATCGGTGGTTTTAATAGACGAAGAAAATGGAGTTCCAAAGCTTGCACAGGGTCAACAAACGCTAAATAGTGCGTTAAATGAGTTAGCCACTGGTAGTCAGAATCTTACGAACGGGTTAAATCAATTGAATCAACAATTACCTTCACAGAGTGAAATCACACAGCTGACAGAAGGCTTATCATCGATTCAGCAAGCAATCAATCAATTGCAGCAGGCTGCTAGTCAGTCAGGGGCTTCACCTGAATTGATTGCTCAAATTAACACGTTGACGGCTGTTGTTAATCAGGTACAACCAAAAGCAATCGGTGCAATTGGGGGGTATCAAACGATTAGCCAGGTGTTAGCTGGTGATAATGGTATGATTCAAGGGTCTGAGAAGTTAGCTGCTGGAATGAATCAGGCTGTGAGTGGAAGTGATGTGTTAACTTCAGCTACTGCCAATTTAAATAACCAGTTACCTCAGTTAGTAGGTGCCATTGATCAACTTGATTCAAAGTCATCAGACCTTAAAGATGGATCAGCCCAGCTTGTCCAAGGAATCGATACCCTATCTAGTAAATTACCTGTGCTAAAAAATGGTGTTTCACAGCTTGCTGATGGCGCCACTCAATTACATGATGGAGCTAGTAAGCTTACAGAAGGTTCATCAGAATTAGGTGAAGGGATATTGACCTTGCATGATGGGACCGGGGAACTAGCAGAAAAGCTTGCTGAGGGTGCTGATACGGTAGAAAGTATTCAGACAACAGATGAAAATTATGACATGCTCGTATCACCGGTTACCTTGAAAGAGGCTAAAACCAATGAGGTACCAAACTACGGACACGCATTGGCTCCAATGTTTATTTCACTCGGATTATATATTGGTGCCTTGGCATTCAATATGATTTTCCCATTACGTGAAACAACAACAAGCCCAACATCAGGTCTTGCATGGTGGATTAGTAAGTTTTCATTAGGTGTCGTACCCGCAGTTGCTGGGGCTTTAATACTTGATACGATTGTTAGATACGGGATGGGATTAGAGGTACAGAATATCGGCCAGTTTGTTCTCATATCTGTATTAGCTTCATTGACGTACATGTTCTTCCTTATGTTATTAGTGATTCTATTAGGAAATCCAGGGCGATTTATCGCCATGATCCTCCTAGTCTTGCAGCTTGGATCTAGCGGAGGAATGTTCCCAATTGCTTTACAGAATGATTTCTTCCATGCGATTAATCCTTATATGCCAATGACCTATGTAATCTATGGTTTAAGGGAAGCAATGACCGGTTCACTTGGAAATGATCTATTCATCAGAAGCGTACTCATGCTTGTCGGATGTATTGTCATTTTCAACGCTCTATTGTTCCTGTTCTTGCATGTGAAGAATAAACGTGGTCAACAAATAGCTACTGAAAATTAATAATACAAATGAGGCATCGAGTGAAATCGGTGTCTTATTTGTTTAATTTGTGACCACTTTTTTCTGAAAATATTGTAAAATTGAGGGTGGATTGATTTAATCAAGAGTATTAAGCGAGTGGACCATGTAAGAGCCTTGAAAATTCAGTGTTAAGGAGCAATCCATGGATAAAAACATCTATATTATTAGACATTGTGAAGCAAAGGGACAATCATCTGATTCATCATTAACAGAAAATGGGTTTGTACAAGCAGATCAACTATCAGATTTTCTAATTGATAGAAAGGTAGATCGAATCATTTCCAGTCCTTGTTTGAGAGCGATTCAAACGATCACACCTTTTGCTGAGGCTAGAAAGATCGAAATTGAACTAGACCCCCGATTAACGGAACGGATGCTGAGTACCACCTTTTTTCCAGATTGGATGGATAAACTTGAAGCAACATTTGTTGCTATGAATCTAAAGTATGAAGGCGGAGAATCTAGTAATGAAGCCAAAAAGCGTATTGTAGAGGTGATCGAAGAAATGATAGAAAATGATGATGAATATACTATCATCGTCGCCCATGGTGGAATTATCTCTTTATTATTAAACTACTATGACAAAAACTTTGGGTTTGAACAATGGAAAACCTTAAGTAATCCAGACGTGTTTCGATTAAAAATATCAGATGCCGCTTATGATATAAAGCGTATATGGAAAGATTAATATATTTGTGAAGGAATTTGGAAATAAATCAATAAGCAATTGACAAAAGACTAAAAAGGGAGTATTTTGTGGGTAGATTTATTATTTTTATTTATTTCTGAGTATTTGATATTCGTTGTATCAAATTTAAGTGGAAGACACATTCTATAACTAGTCTTCCTTTATTTTTGGACACTAATGACCAGTTTGGTCATTTTGTAACGTGGAATGATCAAAATGGAGAATCGCAGAAAGGAGGCTCAGTATGAATTCGTTATTCAATAGTCTAAAGCCAGAGAAACAGGAGCGCATTATTAACGCTGCGCTGAAAGAATTTGTTCAAAGTGGCTTTGATAAAGCATCAACAAATGAAATCGTAAAAGAGGCTCAAATCTCTAAAGGATCATTATTTAATTATTTTCATAATAAGAAGCAGCTTTACTTTTATCTAATCGATTATGGGATGAAAGTGGTTGAGATTATCTTTGAACATATTGATCTAACTGAAACGGATCTTTTTGTAAGACTTGAAAAATTGGGATTTGAAAAGCTACAGATTCAACGAAAATATCCACAGGTATTTGATTTCCTGACTTCGTTATATCAAGAGGAGTCAGATGAGGTGAAGGCCGATATCCAAGGTAGGATTCAATTGATTCAAAAAGAAGGCTTTGCCAGAATATATGAGAATATCGACTACACCAAATTTCGCGACGACATCGATATTCAAAAAGCAATCGAAATTCTAACCTGGACAATGTACGCTTTTGGAGAAAAAGCAATCAAACAACTCATTTCTTTTGACAAAGTGGGAGAGGAATATCTTAAAGAATGGGAGAGTTATTCTCAAATATTGAAATCTAGTTTTTACAAATAAGGAGGATGAAACATGAGCGTATTGGAAGTTAAGAATTTAACAAAGAAGTTTGGGAGATTTACAGCTTTAGATGGTGTTCAATTTGAAGTGGGAAGCGGAGAGGTTTTTGGTTTTATTGGGCCGAATGGAGCTGGTAAATCAACGACTATCCGTGTATTACTAGGGATTTTGAAAGCAACTGAAGGAGACGTCAAGCTTTTCGGTAAGGACGCTTGGAATGATGCGGTGGACATTCATAAGCGATTGGCCTATGTACCAGGAGATGTGAACTTATGGCCCAATTTAACAGGTGGGGAGGTTATTGATCTATTTGTGAAGCTTCGTGGAACCGGTAACCAAAGCAGAAGAGAAGAATTGATTAAGAAATTTGATTTGGACCCGACCAAAAAATGTAGAACATATTCGAAGGGAAATCGGCAAAAGGTTGCATTGATTGCGGCATTTTCTGTTGATGCAGATTTGTATATTCTAGATGAACCAACTTCAGGACTTGATCCATTGATGGAGCAAGTGTTCCAAGAATGCGTGATGGATGTGAAAAATAGAGGGAAAAGTGTTCTTTTATCAAGTCACATCCTGTCTGAAGTAGAGAAACTATGTGATCGGGTAGGGATTATTCGCCAAGGACAGATCATTGAAACAGGAACACTAAACGAGCTTCGACATTTAACACGTACTCATATTCTAGTTGAAACTAAGCAACCTGTATCAGAACTTCAACAATTACGAGGAATTCATGAAATTGAAGAAACAGACCAAGGGTTGAGCTTCCAGGTGGATACAGAAGAGCTAGACAATGCTATCAGACATATTAGTCAGTTTGGGATTGTGAAGCTAGAAAGTGCACCTCCTACACTTGAAGATTTATTTATGAGGCATTATGAGAACAAGGGTCGATCAGAAGGGAAAGAAACAGGAGGTGTCCAGTAATGGATCAAAGTAGATTTGCAGGGACAGCCAAACTGTCTCGCTTTATTCTCCGGCTTGATCGAATCAGAATCCCAATTTGGATAATTAGCTTAGCTTTATTTACGATTATGATTCCTCCTGCATTTGAAGGCTTATATACAACTCAGGAGGAGAGAGATACAATCATTCAAACGATGGCTAATCCCGCAATGACAGCGATGTTAGGGACAGGTGATCTTGAAAATTATACGACAGGTGCAATGACAGCCCATCAGATGATCTTGATGACAGCAGATATTGTTGGAATCATGGCGATTTTACTAGTGACAAAGCATACTAGAGCAGATGAAGAGGATGGTCGTCTTGAATTGCTTCGATCCTTACCTACTGGTCGTCTGTCATATTTAAATGCTACATTAGCTGTCATTAGTGGGGCTTTTATCATCTTAACTTTCGTAATTGGATTTGGTCTGTTTGGTCTTGGAATTGAGAGCATGGATTTAGAAGGATCCTTGTTATATGGTGCTGCATTAGGGGGAACCGGACTTGTTTTTGCCGGAGTGACAGCTGTATTTGCCCAGCTTTCTGATAGTTCGCGTGGGACTATTGGTTGGTCAATTGCGATTTTACTCTTTGCTTATCTGTTTCGAGCAATTACGGATATAAGCAATGAAGCCCTTTCTTGGCTTTCTCCATTAGGGTGGGTGACAAAGGCAGAGGTCTATTCATCGAACAATTGGGGCCCAATTATATTAATGGTAGCTGTGTCGATTGTGCTATTTATCATCGCAAATTATTTAAATAGTATTCGTGATTTGGATCAAGGGTTTTTCCCAGCAAAACCTGGAAAGAGATATGCGTCACGTCTTTTACTTAGTCCATTTGGTTTAGCCTTTCGATTACAAAGAACGGGATTTATCGCTTGGGCGATCGGATTATATGTACTTGGAGCTTCCTATGGATCCATCTTTGGTGATTTGGAATCATTCTTTGCCGGTAATGAAATGTATGAGTTAATGCTCCAGCAAGCTGAAGGGGCAACGATCGTAGAGCAATTTCTTCCAACTCTTATGATTGTTATTTCTTTGATATCTACGATACCACCAGTCATGGCGATGAACAAATTGCGTGGTGAGGAGAAGAAGGAACGTACCGAGCATATGTTAACTAAAGCTGTTTCGAGGTCTCAGCTTCTAGGCTCCTATTTACTTTTGGCGATAGTGAATGGTATTGTTATGATAACAATGAGTGCACTGGGATTATGGTCAACTGGTACTGCTGTGATGGAGGATGGGCTTGCTTTTGACATGGTATTTGGTGCAGCAATGGTTTATTTACCAGCCATGCTTGTGATGATAGGAATGACTGCATTCCTTAACGGCTTATTACCAAGACAAACTCATTTGATCTGGATCTACTTTATCTACTCATTCTTCGTTCTGTATCTAGGAAACTTAATGCAATTTCCAGATTGGGTAGGGGAGCTTTCTCCATTTGGTCATGTCCCACAAGTGCCAATAGAGGATGCAACATTTATGCCACTGTTTGTATTAAGCCTAGTAGCGGCTGGCTTTATGATGATCGCATTCTTGACCTTTAGAAAGCGAGATATCGCGAATTAACTTCTTAGGGGGAGGTTTGAGTGAAGAACCTTCCTCTGATCTTGTGAAAAAATGAAACCACTTACACTTGTTATTCGTAGAGATAGTTGAAGTTTGGATAAAAAGGAGAAACGATTTTGAAAGAACTTTTTGGAATTATCATATTTTTGATCATTAGTTATTATTGTTTTAAGTTCGTACGAGTGATGGTGAAAATGAGGAAAAACAATATCCTGCCAATTACTGAAGAGGAGCGAGTTTCGCTTCGAATGTATCCTCAGAAACCAGTTGCCTTCCCTAAGTATTCAACGCAAAAGCTAGGAATTGGCTTCTATCTTTTTGCATTATTATTTGCATTCGTTATGTTTTTTCTGGGATCATTTGCACATGAGGCGGATTGGTATTTCTATTTATTTATTATCATCCCTTTGATTAATACGAGAAATGTCTTTAATTTATTTTCAATTGTGGAGGATGGAGTTGTAGGAGGATCTACCTTCATTCCATGGAAGCGGATTAAGAGCTATGAATTTGTTCCGATTACGATTAATCATCGTTATTATGGATTTTCTGACGAAGTCAACGCTGGTCAAGAACTAGTTATTAAGGGAAAGCTGCTCTCGATTAAATGTCTCGTGACGACTGATGAGATGAAAGAGAAAATCACTGGTATAATCGAAGAAAGAACGAAGGCAGAGTCTGACAAAAAAACGAAAAAAGCCCGATGAATTATTCTAAGTAGTTCAGTTTTTGTGGAGAAACATTGAAAATAGCATATGGATTAGCATCCATTTTAGCACAGTTAATAGCATCTATATTTTCGTTGGTAGTACAATGATTTTAAAGGAAATAAACGCAAAACATTATAGCAAATAGCACCCTTACTGGCATCTTGACAATAGCTATTGTCATCAGTGCAATTAGGGTGC
>NZ_JACYHA010000012.1 GCF_014837155.1 Litchfieldia stipae
TTACCCCATACACAACAATCCACCACGATCGGGGCACTTCTTCGCTCCTCTAGTTACCCCATACACAACAATCCACCACGATCGGGGCACTTCTTCGCTCCTCTAGTTACCCCATACACAACAATCCACCACGATCGGGGCACTTCTTCGCTCCTCTAGTTACCTCTTCTACCGTAATCCACCATGATCAGGGCACTTCTTCGCGATTCTAGTTACCTCATTTGCTAAATTCTACAAGTTTAAGGGCCACACACCAATCCTCTTCAATACCCAAATATTGGAGCAATTATCCTAAACAAAACGTCTTGCACGATATAAATACCATTCCCTAAAAAAGGGAAAATTGTACGGTCTCCAATTGGAGTAATGACTAAAAATAAAAACAAAATCACACCATAGCTCTCATACTGCGTCATCTTTGCACGGATAGGATCCGGCATTAAATCCTCAATAATTCGGTACCCATCAAGAGGTGGGAATGGCAGCAAATTAAACACAAACAGCATCACATTCAGGCTAACAAAAATATTGAAGAATTGTTCAACTGCCTCTAACGCAAGCCCTGTTAACGACGTAAATACACCAAGGCTAGCTAATAAATAAAACAAAACAATCGCAACAGCCGCAGCAATCAAGTTACTAATCGGACCTGCCACCGAAACAAGGATCCCAGCAAGGCGAGGATTCTTAAAATAAAACCGATTCACTGGAACTGGTTTCGCCCACCCAAACCCAGCGATAAAAATCAAAATCGTCCCAATTGGATCAATATGAGCAATTGGATTCAGCGTCAGTCGCCCCTGCTTCTGTGCAGTAGGATCCCCAAATTTGTAGGCAACAAAAGCATGTGCAAACTCATGGACTGTAAAAGCAATTAAAAGTGAAATGACGACAAACGGAATCGTTTCTAACGGATATCTAATAAATTGTTGTATGATGTCCACACGGTTTCTCCTTTTTTTATGTTCATTAACATCAGTATACAATATTGGGTGCAATAAGTTAAAATAATGAACATACAAGTTTTCATAATGATTGTTTTCGTATAAAGTGTTGTTTATAAAGCAGCAGCCTGAATACCCTCCGCGTCCGGCGGGGTGTCCGGCGAGCCTCCTCGTCACTGCGTTCCTGCGGGTCTCGCTTTTGGCCACGTATCCCGCAGGAGTCTCAGTGTATTCAGACTGCTAGATTATCCTTCTATTAAACAGGATTTATCGAAAACAGCCTTACAAAAAATACTTAATCAAAGGAGAATTCTAATGCCATACGTAACAGTTAAAATGCTTGAAGGTCGTACTGAAGAACAAAAAAAGGCTCTTGCTAAAAAGGTAACTGAAGCTGTATCCGAAACAACTGGTGCTCCTGAAGAAAAAGTCGTCGTTTTCATCGAAGAAATGCCAAAAAACCACTACGCAGTCGCTGGAAAGCGTCTTAGTGACGAATAGCATTTAGTAGAATAGTGGATCACGCAACGCAAATAGGGTGGGAAATCGCAGGATTTTCCCACCCTATTTTTATATGTTTTAGGTAAATTAGCTTTTGATTCATCACGATTTGAAAACAGATTTGCTCGGACTATGTTTGAAAAATAAAAGGAGAATTTCCGGTTAAATTGGGAGATAGCCTTATTCCCCTTTAAATAAAGGAAATTTTTCCTGTTATATCATCAAAATGGTTGAATTCCGCCTTATTTTAAGCTATTAACCGGAGAATCTTTCCTTATTTCGACTACTTTTGCCCCCAAATCTAAAATAGCGGTAAATTCTCCGCTTATGAAATCTCAAACTCTATCGAAAGAGAAAAACTAAAAAAAGCATGGAGAATTCCCATGCTTTCGTGAGGTAGTAGCCCCTAAGGACATCCTCTTCCTCTATTAATTCATCACTAATTGCTTTTGAAGTGAGGCAATATATCGATAGGCTTCCTCAACTTCTTCGTCAGTATATCTCTGTTTACTTTTCAACGTGAAAATTTTATTTTTCACTTCTTCCTTAGGCAAAGTATCAAAATAAAGAACTGTCGATACTAATTCAAGAAACCTTGCATTTTGTTGGTTTAGATTTTGCATGGTTTCATCTAGTGGAGGCATGTCCAACTCATAATGGCTTAAGAATTGTTGCCCTTTCTCTGTTAACGAGTATTTATATTGAATATAGTTACCCTTATCTTCTTTTTCTTCATTTAGGAAGCCTAGATTACAGAGCTCTTCTACGCGTAAGGTTAGTTCCTCTGAGTAAGGTCCATAGAAGTGAAAGTTGTATTTCTCGAAAAATGGAAAATCAACCTTCTTGGCGATATAAATCATTTTTTGCAGTTTTTTTCGACCTGTAATTTCCCCTGCACTAGAGAAGGCTTGCATGATTTTTGCGTGTTCAGTTAACAATCCCCCGTCATCTCCTCATCCGGTTTGTTCCAAACGTTTTTATTTTATATCTAACAATTCTTTAATCTTCTTCTTTACTGTTGATTTTGATGAAAGTTTGTTGATCATGTCTTCTGGGAAATAGAGCTTATGGTCCGTTCTTCTTTTTCCAGAAATGGCGTCAACAATTTCAGATTGGCGTGAGAGTTCACGTATTTCTCCCGTTGGCATGAGTAAATGGATGGGTAGGCGCTCTTCTTCTTCACCAGGACGATAGAAATCGTATGGTAGATCTGAAGAGGAATCTACAACTAAATAATAGTCAGGGTTAATTCCAGCCTTTTTAAACAGCTGAGTAAGCTCCATCAATTCCATCATTTGCTCACTTGGGTTAAATTCGACGTACTTAAACAGCTTCCGGTCACAGAAGCGGCTGCATAAATCACTTAAAATCTCATCATCTTCTTCCTGCCATGCTTGAAAATAATAGAGAATCACTGATTCATCGAGCTTCAAGTAATCACTTACTGTCACTTCGTTGTTAAAAATGGAGTAAAAATGTGTAGGCTTTGTTTGAAAGCTAAAGTTCTTTTCATATAGTTTTTTTGCTCGGTGTAGAATCTTTGTCAAAATGACCTCAGAGCTTCTAGTCACTGGATGAAAGTAGACCTGCCAGTACATTTGATAACGACTCATTATATAGTCTTCGACGGCATGCATGCCACTACTTTTTATTACCACTTGATCTTCTTGAGGACGCATAACTCGAAGAATTCGCTCCATATCGAAGTGGCCATAGCTGACTCCAGTATAGTAAGCATCTCGCTGTAAATAATCCATTCGATCGGCATCAATTTGACTTGAAATCATACTGACAACAAGCTTATTCTCATAGGTTTTTGCGATGACCTCTGCCACTTTCTTCGGAAAATCAGCACTCACTTTTTTGAGTACACTATTAACCTCCGTTTCACCCAAAATAATACTCTGGGTAAAATCCTCATGGTCTAGATGGAATACTTTTTCAAACGAATGTGAAAAAGGACCATGTCCTAAATCATGAAGAAGAGCAGAACAAAGACACAAAAGACGTTCGTCTGGGTTCCAATATGGACGATCCACGAAAATATCATCAATCATTCTACGGATAATTTCATAGACACCTAGGGAGTGATTAAATCGGCTATGTTCAGCACCGTGAAAGGTGACAAATGTGGTTCCAAGCTGCCTTATTCGACGAAGTCTTTGAAATTCTTTTGTGGCAATTAGTTCCCAAATTAGTTTGTCACGAACATGGACATAGCGGTGGACAGGGTCTTTAAACACTTTTTCTTCGCTTAGTTTTTCATTGGAATATGTCATGTTTTACCTCTTCCATCATTACATGTATCTCTTATTATAGCGTCTTCTGTTAGACAAAAAAACCCATTTTCGTACATATTTCGATTCTATTTTTTTTGAGCTTTACCAAATTTACGGAGGTACTGGTGTGGCTTTGAATGCCGCAGAATGCATACACTCTGCGTCCTGCGGGGTCTCACTTTGGCCACGTATCCCGCGGAAGTCTACGTGTATGCATTCTGCTAATTTTTTTAAATACCCGTCTATTTTTTCAAGAAAAAATCACCTGTTCTCTTTGGAGAGTCTTCGAGGTGATATGGGTTATTTATTTAGTTTTTTCTCAATTTTTTCGATTAGCTCGTCTTCTGTTGGAGCTGAGAGTGGACGATTATTTACAAATGCAAATGATTTCTTTCTTCCTGGTCCGCAGTAGGATTGGCAGGCGATGTCGATCGTTGCTTCTTCATCTATTTTCTTTAATCTTGGAACGAGTGTCTTGATGTTCGTTGCTTGGCAATCGTCACAGATTCTAAATTCGTTTGACATGGATGAAATCCTTCTTTCTATTCTATCAGTTACCTGTTTCTTTTCTATAGGCTATTTTACATATTATTAACGTCTATTGCAACCGAACAGAAATTGGCGTTTTTTTCGTGTATAGCTCCTGTCTTTTTTGTCAATCATAGAATTATCAAATGCATTTCGCACAAAAACAAAATTGTAAACTATCAACTAGGTAACCTCTTTTTTAAAGGCTGTTTTTATATAGATTTTTGCAATGAACCCGCAGCCAGAATACACTCCGCGTCCGGCGGGGTGACTGGTGAGCAGCCTTTTAAACAAAACTACCAGTTGATACTATATGAAATTAATCTAGGTAGGAGTGGAATTTATATGAAAGAAAGACAAGATGCATGGACAGAAGAAAATGATTTATTACTAGCAGAAACGGTATTAAGACACGTAAGGGAAGGAAGTACTCAATTAAATGCCTTTGACGAGGTTGGAGACGTATTAAATCGAACATCAGCCGCTTGCGGGTTCCGTTGGAATGCGGTTGTACGACATAACTATGAAAAAGCATTACAATTAGCGAAAAAACAACGCAAACAACGTCAACGTGCCTTAGGTCAACATCAGCCTGTTAAGAAAAAATTATTATATACACCACCAGTACCAACTATTGAAAGTCTGGAAGCACCAGTAGAATTTTCTACAATTGAGACACCATCTGCTGTTACACCAAAAGTGACTGCACCTGTTACAAACGAAATGGTCACAATTGAACATGTAATCTCTTATTTGGAATCAATGAAAAATCGCACTGGCTCAGTATCTGGCCTTCAAAAAGAGAATGAGAGATTGAAGATGGAAAATCGAGAATTGAAAGATGTGAATAAGGAGCTTGAAGCAAAGGTTGCAAAGCTTGAGCAGCAATCTCAAAATATTCAAGAAGACTATGAAACATTGATGAAGATTATGAACCGTGCCCGAAAGCTCGTGTTGTTTGAAGAAGAAGAACGTCCATCTACTAAATTCAAAATGGACCGCAACGGAAATCTTGAAAAAGTAGCTGAATAATCTCTGGAAATCATAGAGGCTGTCCCTTAATTATACTTGGGGCAGTCTTTTTCTGTTCTAAAAGCCGCAGTCGGAATACACTCCGCGTCCTGCGGGGTGACCGGTGAGCCTCCTCGTGCCTGCGGGGTCTCACTTTGGCCACGCATCCCGCGGGAGTCTACGTGTATTCCGACTGCTAGATTTATCATACCAGCATATATTTTACACACTTTTAATTAAACACCTTTTCATTCCGATCGATCATGCGTTGATAGTTTTGCTGGAAGCGTTCGTTCTCAGCCTCAGTCATGTCAGATGTGTAGATTTGTTGACTGTTTTTTTGCAAGGTTTGTAGAAGTCGAAGCATGAACATTTGAACCGTCATTTCTTTGCCAAGCAGCTCTGATAAAGATGCCATCGTATTTGGAACAATATCTGGAAAGATGAATTTCGTTTCCTCATTTTTCAAGGAAAGACGATAGAATTCCTGGATCAAGTTTGCTCGCTTCGACCCGCTCTCAGTTACACTCAGGTAAATTTGAACAGCAACCCCACCACGCAATCTGCGCTGTGAAATCCCTGCGAATTTCTTGCCATCTATGCTTAAATCATAGCTACCAGGGCAATAGGAACCAACAATCTCCCTTGCCTCAATCTGCACATTCTCCTCAGCTAACAATTCTTTAATTAACTCAACCATCGTGTCATATCCACGATTGATATCAATTCCTTTGTCAGCCTCAGGAAAAATTAATGAAATATTAAGAACCCCTTCGTCTAAAACAACAGCAAGTCCACCTGAGTTCCTGACAACGACTTGATAGCCTTGACTCTTTAAGTGGTCGATTCCTTCGTTCAGGTAAGGAAGTTTTGTATCCTGTATGCCAAGGACAATCGTATCATGATGGACCCAGGTTCTTGTGGTGGGAGAGCTTTCCCCTTTTCCAACTGAGGCACAAAGTGTGTCATCATAGGCAAATGATTGCTTTGCATCAAAAAAAGGGCCAAGACTTGTATGATCAATAAAACGCCATTTTTCTTGCTTTAATAGACTTGTCATCTTCATTTCTCCTTACACATTTGTACCAAAACCAATTTATTATAGCATTGCCAAAAAAGATAGCCAACTGTGTGACTATCTTTAATCGATCCTTTGTATAAGATTGTTGCTTTAATCCCCGCAGCCTGAATACACTCCGCGTCCTGCGGGGTGACCGGTGAGCCTCCTCGTCGCGATGCTCCTGCGGGGTCTCACTTTGGCCACGCATCCCGCGGGAGTCTACGTGTATGCATTCTGCTAGATATTACAATCCTTCGTTTTTAATTACAATTACAGTGCTTGTGCAGCTGTGATAAGAGCTAGTTTGTAGACGTCTTCGTCGTTACATCCACGTGATAGGTCATTTACAGGTGCATTTAATCCTTGTAGGATTGGTCCAACTGCTTCAAAGTTTCCTAGACGTTGTGCAATTTTGTAGCCAATGTTTCCTGCTTCAAGGCTTGGGAACACAAATACGTTTGCGTCACCCTTAAGGACTGAACCTGGTGCTTTTTTCTCTGCAACAGATGGCACGAATGCAGCGTCAAATTGGAATTCTCCATCAAGAACTAGTGTTGGCTCTAATTCTTGAGCAATTTTTGTAGCTCCAACGACTTTTTCAGTTTCTGGAGATTTCGCTGAACCTTTTGTTGAGAAGCTTAGCATTGCAACGCGTGGATCGATATCAAACATTGCAGCTGTTCTTGCACTTTCGATCGCAATTTCAGCAAGATCTTGGCTGTCAGGTGAAATATTAATTGCACAATCTGCAAATACATATTTCTCATCTTCACGAACCATGATGAATACGCCTGAAGTTTTCTTCACGCCTGGCTTTGTTTTAATAATTTGAAGTGCTGGACGTACAGTATCAGCCGTTGAATGTGCTGCACCACTCACTAGTCCATGTGCTTTGTTTAAGTAAACAAGCATTGTACCAAAGTAATTTTCATCTAAAAGGATTTTTCTTGCATCCTCTTCTGTTGCTTTTCCTTTACGTCTTTCAACGAATGCAGCCACTAATTCGTCCATTTCTGGGTAGCTGCTAGGATCATATACTTCCACACCAGCTAATGATAATCCTAATTCAGATGCCTTTTGCGAAACCTCTTCCTTGTTACCAACAACAACAGGAGTCATGATTCCTTCACTTGCTAAACGGCTTACCGCTGTTAAAATACGATCATCTAATCCTTCAGGAAATACAATTTTCAACTGCTTTCCAGTTACTTTTTCTTTTAACACATCAAATAAACTCACGATAAATCCTCCCAAACTTAAATATGTACTATCTTAAGAATAAACTTTTTTCAATAAAATGCAATAAAACTGTTTTAACAAATTTGTGAATCTCTTTAGTACAGATGATAAAACAACCAATTTCACAGTTCATTTAACTGCCAAATAACAAGAGAAAACAATCATTCATCTTATTCAATTGAAATTCACACATCTGTTCTAACACATTCATGAAAATGCATGGTACAGATTAATACAGTTTATATATATCAAGTATAAGACGTACTTATTTTCCCGTTATCTCCGTTTTCTAGTCACATTTTTGACGAATTCTTTCATTCCATCGTTTTTCCCGAGGTTAATTCCATTAACGTAAGGCTAAACTATGATATATTATTGATGGATACATACTATTACCGAATAAATAGGAGTTGAGTTAAATGAGTGAAGCAGCACAAACATTAGATGGTTGGTACTGTCTACATGATTTCCGTACCATGGATTGGACTCTTTGGAAAAGTATTTCGAGTGAGGAACGCCAAGTTGCCATTCATGAATATCTCGGTTTATTAGAAAAATGGAATGTCACACAAAACGAGAAAAAAGGCAGTCATGCGCTTTATTCGATTGTGGGCCAAAAAGCAGACTTCATGATGATGTTCCTTCGTCCAACGATGGAAGAACTAAATGAAATCGAAATGGAATTTAACAAGTCCAAGCTTGCTGAATATACAATCCCTGTTCATTCTTATGTGTCAGTGGTTGAGTTAAGTAACTATTTACCTGCTGGGGAGAATCCTTATGAAAATCCTCAAATCCTTGCACGTCTATACCCAATCTTACCGAAAGCTAAGCATGTTTGCTTCTATCCAATGGACAAGCGTCGCCTAGGAGAAGATAACTGGTATATGCTTCCGATGGAAGAGCGCCGTTCACTCATGCGTAGCCACGGAATGATCGGCCGTCAATATGCTGGTAAAGTGAAGCAGATTATTTCTGGATCTGTTGGTTTTGACGATTACGAGTGGGGTGTAACATTATTCTCTGATGATGTTCTTCAATTCAAGAAGCTAGTTTATGAAATGCGCTTTGATGAAGTAAGTGCTCGTTACGGGGAATTCGGTACTTTCTTCGTTGGAAACATCCTTCCAGAGGATGGACTTGAGTCTTTTTTACATGTTAACTAATTACCATTTAGGATGACTACTTTTAGTCATCCTTTTTTGTTTAGTAAATAACCGATCATTGATGAACGACTTTACCAAAGGCTCGTGCGTTCATAAACTATATAGGTAACCTAAAAATACTGCGGTATTCCATATTTATATACTTTCTTATCATTAAACAACAAACTTTTAGAAAACCGTCTATATTTTTGAGTGGACTTGCATAATCCTACAAATTTCCTCATAGGTTCTAGAGAATTCACTATTTAATTTTTTCAAAAAGGCTGTAACCTATTTTCCTCTTCTTAATATGTTATTAAGGTGTTCAATTCGCTAACAGCAACTCATTTATCTTACAGAGAGAGAACGAGTGATTTAATACTTACCTGAGGAGGTTTCAACATGAGTCAAAATCAACAGAACCAAAATCAAGAAAGTGAAGTAAGAAATCAAAATCCATATGCAAACTATGGCTCTGCATATAATCCTTATGCAGGGTTCACAGATCCAACAGCTGCTTACGGGTACGGTTATCCAGCTGGATACCAAACACCATATCAACAGCCAGCCGCACAGCAACCTGTGTATCAAACACCATATCAACCTGCTCCACCAATCGGCCAAGAGCCAGGTATGCTGCCGCTTGAGCAATCCTATGTAGAGAACATTCTACGCTTAAACAAAGGCAAATTAGCAACAGTGTATATGACATTTGAAAATAACACGCAATGGAATGCAAAAATTTTCAGAGGAATTATCGAAGCTGCAGGTCGTGACCACTTAATCTTAAGCGATCCAGACACAGGCATGCGCTACTTACTGTTAATGGTTTACTTAGATTATGTAACTTTCGATGAAGAGCTTGATTATGAATATTCTTATGGTTCAACACCGGGATTAAGCACGTATCCACCAAGATAATAATAGATTAGGAGTGTTGCTTTGGGCACACTCCTTTTTTGTTGGTAAAAATAATTGGTAGTTACACATAGAGTTCACTCTGAAAAAACGCAAGCTGAAATACACTCCGCGTCCTGTGGGGTGACCGGCGAGCCCCCTCGTACCTACGGTGTCTCACTTTTCCCACGGGAGTCTTTCGTGTATTCAGCCTGCTCTTTTATCTACAAAAAGAACCATACCTACTTGGGATATGGTTCTTCATATTTTTTCTATAATTGTTTAACCGCTGCGACAATAATTAAGATCCATGCAGCAAGAAACGCAACTCCACCAAGCGGAGTGATCGCTCCTAATACTTTGATTCCAGACGTACTTAAAACATATAAGCTTCCAGAAAAGAGAATAATACCGATAAACATTAACCAACCAGAAAAGCTTACTAGCGATGAGTTTGGCCATTTATCTGCTAGAAACGCAACCAAAATAAGGCCGAGCGCATGATACATATGGTAGGTAACCCCAGTCTCCCACACTTTCAAATACTTCTCTGTTAGCTTCCCTTCTAACCCATGTGCCCCAAACGCACCAAGTGCCACTGCTAAAAAGGCATTGATCGCTCCTAAAATTAAAAATAACTTCATATAAATCTCTCCATTCAACTAACATTCTTCATCTAGCTCTAATTATAACGGTGGGGCTGTGGGCAATCAATCTTTTGAGATGGACGGAGGAAGTAGCATGATTTATTCCACGAAAGTGGAGAGGATTCCAACGAATCAGACCAATAATCCAACGAAAGTGATGCTTGATTCAACGGAAGGGACTTCCTGGATGATGCATATCCATTCATTCAACGAAATCGGGGCGGAATCCAACGAACTAGAGCTATAATCCAACGAAAGTGATGCTTGATTCAACGGAAGGGACTTCCTGGCTGCAGCATATTAATTTATTTCAACCAAATTGAAGGGAATTCCAACGAACTAGAGCTATAATCCAACGAAAATCAGGCTTGATTCAACGGAAGGCCCTTCCTGACTGCAGCATATCAATTCATTCAACGAAATCAGGGCGGAATCCAACGAACTAGAGCCATAATCCAACGAAAATCAGGCTTGATTCAACGGAAGGGTCTTCCTGGCTGAAGCATATCAATTCATTCAACGAAATCAGGACGGAATCCAACGAACTAGAGCTATAATCCAACGAAAATCAGGCTTGATTCAACGGAAGTCCCTTCCTGGCTGAAGCATATCAATTCATTCAACGAAATCAGGGCGGAATCCAACGAACTAGAGCTATAATCCAACGAAAGTGATGCCTGATTCAACGAAAGGTCCTTTCTGGCTGAAGCATATCCATTCATTCAACGAAATCGGGGCGGAATCCAACGAACCAGAGCCATAATCCGACGAAAGAACGGTATGATTCAACGAAAGGTCCTTTCTGGCTGAAGCATATCCATTCATTCAACGAAATCGGGGCGGAATCCAACGAACCAGAGCCATAATCCAACGAAAGTGAAGTATGATTCAACGAAAGGTCCTTTCTGTCTGAAGCATATCAATTCATTCAACGAAATCGAAGCGAATTCCAACGAACTAGAGCTATAATCCAACGAAAATCATCCTTGATTCAACGGAAGGCCCTTCCTAGCTGCAGCATATCAATTCATTCAACGAAATCGGGGCGGAATCCAACGAACTAGAGCTATAATCCAACGAAAATCAGGCTTGATTCAACGGAAGGCCCTTCCTGGTTGCAGCATATCAATTCATTCAACGAAATCGGAGCGGAATCCAACGAACTAGAGCCATAATCCGACGAAAGAACGGTATGATTCAACGAAAGGTCCTTTCTGTCTGAAGCATATCCATTCATTCAACGAAATCCGAGCGGAATCCAACGAACTAGAGCCATAATCCAACGAACTAGAGCCATAATCCAACGAAAGTGAAGTATGATTCAACGAAAGGTCCTTTCTGGCTGAAGCATATCCATTCATTCAACGAAATCGGGGCGGAATCCAACGAACCAGAGCCATAATTCAACGAAAGGTCCTTTCTGTCTGAAGCATATCAATTCATTCAACGAAATCGGAGCGGAATCCAACGAACTAGAGCTATAATCCAACGAAAATCATCCTTGATTCAACGGAAGGCCCTTTCTGTCTGAAGCATATCAATTCATTCAACGAAATCAGGGCGGAATCCAACGAACTAGAGCTATAATCCAACGAAATGCATTCGCCTCTCTATAGCATTCCCCCATCAAAAAAGCCGCCCCACTAGAGACAGCTCATCAATCATCAACGATTATTCAAATAAACTTTCAAAGCTTGTTTCATATCGCCTTCGTATTCGGCGCTAGTTTCGACATGATAATGATCGCCTTCAAGCTCGGTTTTGAATTCAGTGAAGCCTTGTTGCTTCAAGAAATCGTCCACATCAGACATTTGATCATTTTGTCCAAGTAATGTTTTCTTTCCAACAAGATCATTATTCACTAACACTTCATACCGATCCTCTCTCAACTTTCCAGTTCCTTCATCACCCAAACCTGGTGCTGTTATACCAGCAATGATTGGATAGCTGCCAGACATTCCATATCTAGAGTCAACCATATTCATTCCCACCTCCAAAGCTATGATCTCTCAGTCATAGATTTTCCAACGAGAATCATTCTATGGGTGGGAATTTAAGTTAAAAATCTAAAAGTGAACCACCATTTGCATCATCTTCATCCATCTTTGTCGAAGGTAACGACGTTCCCATCGGCATTGTCATTGGTGGCGTCTGCTGGATAGGCTGAGCAAAACTCTTTGGATACACAACCTCATTTGCCTCTTGTCGTTCCTCTAATACAAGGTCACATAATGTTCTCATGGCAATGAAATGCTCTCTTACTTTGCCTTCATTTTGCTCCTGCTTGGCTTTTGCTAATTCGATTGTCATTTTCTCTAAAATTCGGTTCATTGATACATTCATGCTAAGTACCCCCTTTCACTACTTTTTCTGCTCTTATTTTTATCAGTGAACTTCATGCAATTGTCACCTGAGGATTGGTAAACGGTGACTGAAGGCATGGATGTTGTTTTAAAATTAAATGCCCGACAGCCCTTAGGGAATTTAGGATCCCATGTTGTATAAAAGTGCTGACAGGAAAAACAATTGATTCTCTCCCTCATTCCCTACTACACCTCAATCTCATCAATTTGCCAATTAATTTCTGAAAGTCCCTGTTCTTTCAATATTTTATTTACCTTTGAAAAAGGCTTGCTTCCAAAGAATCCTCTATAGACAGAAAGCGGACTTGGATGTGGTGCGGTTAAGACGAAATGATGATCATTTGTAATGAGCTTTGATTTTGATTGCGCGGGATTTCCCCATAAAATAAAAATCACAGGCTCTTCCCGTTCATTCAAATGCTTGATCACCTGATCGGTAAATCGCTCCCAGCCCTTCCCTTTATGTGAATTAGCCTCCCCTTGTCTTACAGTTAGCACCGTATTTAATAGAAGAACTCCTTGCCCTGCCCATTTCTCCAAACTGCCATGAGTAGGAATCGCACAACCTAGATCGTCCTGCAATTCTTTAAATATATTCATTAATGAAGGCGGAATCTTAACACCTGGTTGAACCGAGAAGCTTAACCCATTTGCCTGACCAGGCCCGTGATATGGATCCTGACCAAGGATGACAACCTTCACTTGATTGAAATCGGTTAATTCGAAGGAACGAAACACATTCTTCTTCTCAGGATAGATGTTAAAAGTATCACACTCTTCCTTTATAAACTGTGATAAACTTAAAAAGTAATCCTGTTTCCACTCTTTTTCCAAAATAGTGGACCACTGATTAGTAAGAACATCCATTGAAAAACTCCTAACCATTTTAGCATGCTTATTATTACTTTAACACATCGAACAAGCAGCTTCTATAACAGGAATTGGAATCCGATTTTATAGTACAGTTTCTTAAAATTTTCAAACTGTTATATAATTGTGAATCTAATCACACAATTGGATGGATACCCAAAACATACCATGTCTAACGAAAATAAAAAGTGCTACAATGTCTCCAGAAACCAATAAACACTTGACGTTCACAGATTATTGTTCAATAGTTCACAAATATTTCACGACTACCCCCTGTTAACCTGAGGATAACCATAGTATTCTATTAGTAGAAACTGTTATATATTCAATTTAAAAACTGTTATACAACCTTAAGGAGGTTTCCGTTATGAAACAATGGGAAAAGTTTGTAGAAGGTAAATGGATGAAAGAGATTAATGTTAGAGACTTTATTCTAACTAACATCAATCCTTATACAGGAAATGAAGAGTTTTTAGCAGATGCAACTGAAAATACGAATAAGCTATGGAAGCAAGTGATGGAATTAACGAAGCAAGAGCGTGACAACGGCGGCGTTCTTGATATGGATACTGAAATTGTATCAACAATTACATCTCATGGTCCTGGTTACTTAAATGAAGAAATCGAAAAAGTAGTAGGTGTTCAAACTGACAAGCCGTTCAAGCGCTCTCTTCAACCATTTGGTGGGATTCGTATGGCTGAAGCTGCTGCTGAATCTTACGGATTTAAAGTAAGTGAAGAAGTTAGCAAAATCTTCTCAGACTATCGTAAAACACATAACCAAGGTGTATTCGATGCTTATACAGATGAAATGAAGGCTGCTAGAAAAGCTGGAATTATCACTGGCCTTCCAGATGCTTACGGGCGTGGAAGAATAATCGGTGACTATCGTCGTGTCGCATTATACGGAGTAAATCGTCTAATTGAAGAGAAGAAGAAGGACCTTAAGCAAACGGGTGCAAAGACAATGTCTGAGGAAATTATCCGTTTACGTGAAGAACTTTCTGAGCAAATTCGCTCCCTTCAAGAATTGAAGCAACTTGCAAGTGCGTATAACTTTGATATTTCAGAGCCAGCTACAAATGCGAAGGAAGCATTCCAATGGTTATACTTCGGTTACCTAGCTGCAATTAAAGAACAAAACGGTGCAGCAATGAGCTTAGGCCGCACATCATCATTCCTTGATATCTATATCGAGCGTGACTTAGAAAATGGTGTTCTAACTGAGGAAGAAGCGCAAGAATTAGTGGATCATTTTGTCATGAAGCTGCGTCTTGTGAAATTTGCTCGTACACCTGACTATAACGAATTATTCAGTGGTGACCCAACATGGGTAACAGAATCAATTGGTGGGGTTGCCTTAGATGGTCGTCCACTGGTAACGAAGAGCTCATTCCGATTCTTACACACATTAGATAACCTAGGTCCTGCTCCAGAGCCAAACTTAACAGTGCTTTGGTCTACTCAGCTTCCTGAGGAGTTCAAGAAATACTGTGCAAAAATGTCGATCAAAACAAGCTCTATCCAATACGAAAACGATGATATTATGCGCGAGCAATTTGGTGATGACTACGGAATCGCATGCTGTGTATCTGCCATGAGAATTGGAAAGCAAATGCAATTCTTCGGAGCACGTGCGAACCTTGCAAAAGCATTATTATATGCAATCAATGGTGGTGTGGATGAGAAATTAAAATTCCAAGTAGGCCCAGAATTTGCCCCAATCACTTCTGATGTATTAGATTACAACGAAGTTATGGCGAAGTTTGATACTGTGATGGAATGGTTAGCAGAACTATATATCAACACATTAAATGTGATTCACTATATGCATGATAAGTATTCATATGAACGCATTGAAATGGCATTACACGATACTAACATCTTACGTACCATGGCAACAGGTATTGCTGGTCTATCAGTAGTTGCTGACTCACTAAGTGCCATCAAATATGCGAAGGTAAAAACCATTCGTGATGAAAATGGTCTTGTGACAGACTTTGAAGTGGATGGAGACTTCCCGAAATACGGAAACAACGACGATGCAGTTGATGATCTAGCTGTTCAGCTTGTTGAAACATTCATGACAAAGCTAAGAAAGTTCAAAACATACCGTGATTCTTTACACACAATGTCAATCTTAACGATTACATCTAACGTTGTTTATGGTAAGAAAACTGGAAATACACCTGACGGAAGACGTGCTGGCGAACCATTCGCTCCTGGTGCAAACCCATTACACGGTCGTGATACAAAAGGTGCTCTAGCTTCATTAAGCTCAGTAGCGAAATTACCATATGATCAATCTCTTGATGGCATCTCAAATACATTCTCAATCGTACCTAAAGCACTAGGAAAAGAAGAAGAAACACAAGTACTAAACCTAGTAGCGATTCTTGATGGATATGCTGAAAAAGAAGGTCACCACTTAAACATTAACGTATTTAATCGTGAAACATTATTAGACGCAATGGAGCATCCAGAAGAATACCCACAATTAACTATTCGTGTATCTGGATATGCGGTTAACTTTATCAAATTAACTCGTGAGCAACAAATCGACGTCATTAACCGTACGTTCCACGATAACTTATAAAAATAGAATAACAGAACTCCTATTAGGGAATTCATAATCTATTCTAGCAGCATGAATACACTATAGACTCCTACAGGCTCACTGGTCACCCACAGGACGCGGAGTGTATTCATGCTGCGGCATAATTACACAACACAACCTATTAGCTCAACACTTAGAAAAAATCATTTAGGGGAATTCACGTCATACTAGCTTCATCCCCAAGAAGGAGGATATCAATATGAACGGATATATACATTCGATCGAATCTTGCGGAACGGTGGATGGACCTGGATTACGCTATATTATTTTTACACAAGGCTGTCTTCTACGCTGTCAATTCTGTCACAACCCAGACACTTGGGAGATCGGTAAAGGCAGAGAAATTACAGTGGAGGAAGTCATTAAGGATTTAAAGAGCTACCTTCCTTTCATCAAAGCATCTAATGGAGGAATCACTGTTAGTGGTGGAGAGCCTTTACTACAGCTTGATTTCCTACTAGCTTTATTTAAGGCATGTAAGAAGCTTGGCATTCATACAACAATTGATACGTCTGGTGGCTGCTATAGCCAAGAAGAAACCTTTCAAGAAAAACTTGCTGAGGTTCTAAAATATACTGACCTATTACTACTAGACCTTAAACAAATTGATTCAAAAAAACACCGTAAGCTAACAGGCAAACCTAATGAGCACATCTTAGAATTTGCAAACTATTTATCTGATCGAAACATCCCTGTTTGGATTCGTCACGTACTCATTCCTGGAAAAACGGATGACCCAGAAGATTTGAAAAAACTACGTGCCTTCATTGACACATTAAATAATGTTGAAAAGGTAGAAATCCTACCATATCACAAGTTAGGCGTCTATAAGTGGCATACATTAGGACTTAAATACCCATTAGAACATGTCGAGCCACCAACTGAGGATGTTGTAAACATGGCTACTAGTATTCTGATAGATAGATAAATAAACGCATAAAAAATACTTAACTGATTCAGTTAAGTAAGAGGATCAATTGGCATACCAATTAAAATAGAAATTGGTATGTCTTTTTGTTGTTAAAATCATCTGGCATTTAATTTTTCCTTTAATTCATCGTAAGTTTCTTCCGTTTTGTATGTATTTAACGAGAAACCATTCGCTACTGATATACGATTTTCTCTTACTTCTATCACCAACAACGTGTTGATCAATATTTTTTCTTTTGATTTTTTATCAGTTACTTCAATAAATGAATTCAACATAATCCCCTCCATTATTTATAGAATAATATAATCTATCTCGGCTCCCTTATAAAAGAGAAATGAGTTGCTCGTTCGATTTTCACTCCCAAAATGGAATACGTTAAAAAAAAGCTGACTTGTTTTAAGTCAGCTTTTTTGTTGGTTCATTAGTTTACCGCTTCTTTTAATGCTTTTCCTGGCTTGAATGCAGGAACTTTGCTAGCAGCGATTTCGATTTCTTCACCAGTTTGTGGGTTACGACCCTTACGAGCAGAACGCTCACGAACCTCGAAATTACCGAAGCCGATTAATTGTACTTTATCTCCGCTTGCTAATGCTTCTTGAATTGCTTCAAATACTGCGTCAACAGCCTTTGTCGCATCTTTTTTTGATAGTTCAGAGCTTTCTGCTACTGCAGTAACTAATTCAGTTTTATTCATAATCTTTTCTCCTCTCCTTAAAGAACACATATTCTTTTTACCACGTTTTGCTTAGCTTGGCAACTTTTAGATGAAAAATTCCTATTAATCTTGTGGATGTTTAAATTACTTTACTAGATTAGCCAAAACAAGCGGTTTTAAAACACAAATTTCAAAAAATTTTAGCTAAAAATGTTTATTTTTTTAAGAAAGGCTGTTTTTTACTTAAAATAGGACAATTTATAGGTGTATACGTTTGTTAAAAAGGAGGTTTTCTGATGGCAAGAAAGCGTCGTCCCTTAGTTCGCGAAGCACGACCTGCTCTAGATCAATTAAAGGCCTCAGTGATGAAGGAACAGGGCTATCATCCCGATCAGAGCTCACCAGACGCTGTTAAATATGAAGTGGCAAAGGAGTTAGGTATTCCACTTCAAGAAGGCTATAACGGGACTCTCACGTCCAAGCAGGCTGGAAAAGTGGGTGGACAAATTGGCGGCAGCATGGTCAAAGAAATGATTAAAATGGCTCAACAAAATCTTTCAAAGCAATAAACTAAACCATGTGTAAGGAAGATCTATGTCGGATCTTCCTTTTCAATACATAAAAACCATGGCGAACTCAAACACTCTACATATATAAAGGGGGGTTACGATGAGAAAGGAAGTAACAAGTGTTTTTTGGATTTCTCTTGTGATTGCTTGCTTGTTTGTGGCATGGGGGGTTTTATTCCCAAGTAACCTAGAGCAGGCAATGGGCGTGGCTCAAGGTTTTTTTCTTGTTAACTTTGGGTGGTTTTATCAGCTTGTGGCGACGTTCTTTTTGATTTTTGCTCTATTTTTAATTTTTAGCCGTTACGGAAAAATCAAGCTAGGAAAAGATAGTGACAAGCCAGAATTTAATAACATCACATGGTTTGCGATGTTATTTAGTGCTGGGATGGGGATTGGTCTATTGTTCTTCGGGGTCTCCGAGCCTATTTCCCATTTCGTTACACCTCCGCTTGATATTGAACCAGGATCGAGCGAAGCGGCACGAACATCCTTGAGATATACGTATTTGCATTGGGGATTTCATGCATGGGCCATCTACGCAACGATTGCGCTAGCTTTGGCATACTACAAATTTAGAAAAGACCTACCCGGTCTCATGAGTGCGACTCTTTATCCACTACTTGGTGAAAAAACAAAGGGACCTATTGGAATTACAATTGATGTGATTGCTGTATTTGCCACCATCTTTGGTGTAGCAGCTTCACTTGGTCTTGGGTCGCAGCAAATCAACGGTGGGCTAAGTTACTTATTCGGGATTCCTAATCATTTTGGCATTCAATTGATCATTATTTCGATCGTGACCATTTTATTTTTAATCTCGGCGGGAACTGGGATAAAAAAAGGGATTAAGTATTTAAGTAATGCCAATATGATTTTGGCCGTTATTTTATTATTTACATTTTTATTTCTTGGCCCAACCGTGTTTCTATTAGATCTTTTTACAACGACATTAGGAACGTATATCCAGAACTTGCCTAGTATGGGACTTCGTTTGTCTCCTTTCAATGAAGAACGGGCCGCTTGGGTTCAAGGGTGGACAATTTTTTATTGGGCATGGTGGATTGCTTGGGCTCCCTTTGTCGGTACCTTTATTGCGCGTGTTTCAAAGGGGCGTACGGTAAGAGAGTTTGTGGTGGCGGTATTATTGGTCCCTACCCTTGTATGCTGCTTCTGGTTTGCGGTGTTTGGAGGAACTGGGATTCACTTTGAATATAATATGGGAGCAGATGTGTCCGGTCAATCGACAGAAACGGCTTTGTTCTATGTCTTCCAACAAATGCCCTTTACATCTGTTTTATCTGTGATCACTTTATTATTAATTTCGACCTTCTTTATTACTTCAGCAGATTCTGCGACCTTTGTCCTTGGCATGCAAACGACAAATGGTTCACTTAACCCGACTAATTTCGTGAAATTCACATGGGGGATTATTTTAGCCTTATCAGCAGTTGTATTAATGCTTTCAGGTGGATTAAGTGCGATGCAGACAGCAATTATTGTTAGTGCTTTTCCGCTTGCAATTATTCTAATCTTCACCTGCATTTCGATGGTGAAGTCGTTTCAACAAGAGGTTGCGGCTACAAAGAAATCAAAAAAAATCAGTTAAGAAAAAAGGAGTCAACCGCTTGTGGTTTGACTCCTTTTTCTATCGGGTTCCTACTGATTCACAACTTCAAGAATCGCTTTCCCTACCCCATCGTTCTTGTTAGTGTCAGTGATGATATGACCGTGCTTCTTTACTTCTTCTGGGGCATTTCCCATCGCAACTGCTCGGCCAACGCGCTGGAACATCGAGAGGTCATTGTAGTTATCTCCAATCGCCATTGTTTCTTCAAGTGTGATGTTTCGTTTTGCGACAAATTCAGTTAAGGCTAGTCCCTTTTGAGCATGAACACTATTGATTTCAATGTTTTCTTTTCCTGATGAACTAATCGCAATTCCTTCAATGGTTGACAGTGCCTCTCTTAGTTCAGCAAGCACTTTCTCATCGAATGAGAAGGTTATAAATTTATAGACAGAGACATTGTTTTTCACAATCGAATCAAATTCATCAACTAATTGAATCAAGCCACTTTCAAATCGTTCTTTTGCCGCCTTCACAGTTTCTTCATAGTTTACATGTTGGAAATTTGGGCTCATGAAGATGTCCATGATGATCATTAGTCCTTGATCATAGTCCTTAGAGTAGGTTCCATCTTCTGTATATAATTCATAATAAGCGTTGTGCTTATTTAAGATATCCATGACTTTGAATGCTGTTTCTTGATCAATTGGACTCTCGTGGATTCTTTCACCTGAAATCGATCTCACATCTGCGCCGTTTACAGCAATAATCGGACAATTTAGCTCTGCTGCCTCTAAAGGGAATTTTGCCTCAGGAAAGGATCTTCCTGTTGCGATCACAACCTCTATCCCTTTCGCTTGCGCTGCTTCAATTGCTTGCTTATTGAGATCACTTACTACATGATGTTCATTTAACAACGTTCCATCCATATCAATTGCAATACACTTAATCATCATTACAACACCCTTCTTTTCTAAGTTGTAAATTCACTTATAATTTAACTTTTTTCGAACAAATTATTGCTGTTATTAATCGCAGCCTGAATACACTCCGCGTCCTGTGGGGTCTCACTTTGGCCACGCATCCCACGGGAGTCTCCATGTATTCAGTCTGCTAGAAATCTCACTTTCAATTATTAAAAAAAACACTTTGAGAAAACAGCTTATAATTTTCAATTATACGTGTCTTTTCTTGAAAAATAAAATCATACCCTTGATTATATTGTATAATTTTAACAAGAGTATGTAATTAGAGGAGTGGATTGTGTTGTCAGATTTGTTTAGAGAGAAAATTACATCGGTTGAGGAATTAACTGACGTGCTAGGAGGATCTCCTGGTAAATTAGCAGCCAATAAAGTCATTCATCACCTAGATACCCACTGCAAGAACTTCTTGCAATTATCACCCATCGTCTTCATTTCCACATCACATCAGGATGGCACCTGTGACGTGTCTCCTCGTGGTGACCATCCAGGTTTCACATTGGTTGTGGATGATACACATCTCGTCATTCCTGATCGTCCAGGCAACAAACGCGTGGATTCGATGCGCAATATCCTGGTCAATCCACAGATTGGCTTAATCTTTCTGATTCCTGGATTGGAAGAAACCTTACGAATCAATGGCAAGGCTTGGATTATTCAAGATAAAAAATATTTGGAACAGCTAGAGATCCGTGGGCACATCCCAACTCTTGGAATCGGAATTGAAATTGAAGAGTGCTTCATCCATTGCGCCAAAGCCCTTAAGCGCTCCTCCCTCTGGAATCCAACCGCTTGGCCTGAAAAAGAGGCTCTGCCTTCGATTCCGAAAATGATCGCTGACCATGTGAAGCTAGAAGACCATACACCTGAATCAATCAAGGTAGACTTAGAAGAAAGCTACACGAAACGATTGTATTAAACCGTGAGGAGTTGTGATAGATATGGATCAATTTAAATGGATGGATGCATTAACCCTTGCCAAACTAATTCGGGAAAAAGAAGTGACGTCTGATGAACTAGTTGAGGTAACTTTGAAACGAATTGAACAGGTTAATCCTTTGATCAATGCTGTTAACTCACTTGTAGACCAAACAACGCAGCCTTCACATCCATCAGGTCCCTTCGGTGGTGTACCTTTTTTAATGAAGGACCTAGAGTTTTTTGCGGGCACTAGATATTCAGGTGGTTCGAAGTATTTTAAAGAATTCATTGCCCCTGTTGAATCAGAGCTTGTTTCGCGTATTCGCAAGTCAGGGCTAGTCACTATCGGAAAAACAAATACTTGTGAATTTGGTATTCAACCGATTACAGAACCCGCCCTCTTTGGTCCAACTCGCAATCCTTGGAATACTGAGTATACTGCTGGCGGTTCAAGCGGTGGAGCTGCGGTGGCCGTTGCGGCAGGGATTGTTCCGGTGGCTCATGCTTCTGATGGGGGCGGTTCAATCCGTATCCCAGCCTCTTGTTGTGGCTTATTTGGACTTAAAGTAAGTCGTGGTCGCAATCCAAAAAATCCTGATCCCGTTGGTATTGCAATCAGTCATTGTATCTCCCGCTCGGTTAGAGATAGTGCGGCCCTTCTTGATGCTACACATGGGGCTGGGGTGGGCGACCCTTATCCTGCACCTCGATTTGAAGGATCGTTTTTACATGAGGTGTCAAAGACTCCAAAGAAGCTCCGGATTGCCTATGTCACCACCAGGTTTGATGGTTCTCCTATTGACTCTGATTGTGTTGATGCGGTGATGGATGCTGTGAAACTATTAACAGACCTCGGACATGAAGTAGAGGAAGCGATGCCTCGTATTGATGTCAACGGATTTACAGAGGCATTTACCGTTCTATGGTACCAGCTTCTTTTAATAGGAGTAGCTCCGCTTGAACAATTAGTCGGTCGAAAGCCAACTGGGGGTGATTTTGAACCTCTAACATGGGCGATTCTAGAACAGGCGAAGACAATGACCGGCCTTGATTATTTATTTGCCACTACTTATATGCAAAGTCTAAGTCGTGAGCTGGCACAATTTTTCACTAGCTATGATTTGTTACTTACTCCTACCCTTTCCAAGCCGCCCGTTAAGGTTGGCGAAATCAAGTATGAGAACGATCTTGATAACTATTCAAAGGTGATCAATGGATGGGTTCCGTATACGCCTGTCGCAAATGCAACCGGGATTCCAGCGATGAATGTTCCCCTATATTGGAATGAGGCGGGACTTCCAGTTGGCGTGCATTTCATGGCACCTTACGGGGATGAAGCGACCCTCCTGCAACTCGCTGGACAGCTTGAAGAGGCACGACCTTGGAAGGATCGATATCCGGCGGTGAGTATTTAGTCTATAAAAAGGCTTTTTTTCAATAATTGTTGTAAAGTCTTGAAAAATAGAGAGGCTCATTACTAGCAGACTGAGTACACGTAGACTCCCGTGGGATTAGTTGGCTCCTACAGGACGCGGAGTGTATTCAGGCTGCGGTTTTACACTTAACAATCTAATTCAATTCTTGCTTTTAACGGACTAAAGGAGCAAAATATATTCATAGACATCATTTTTTGAAGGAGGATCTACATATGGAGCAAAAGACGCAAGATTATTTAACTCAACATCGAGATGAGCACCTGAAGCAATTATTTGAACTATTATCGATTCAAAGTATAAGCGCACTCCCAGATCATAAAGAGGATGTGAAGAAGGCAGCGAACTGGATGGCTTCAGCACTGACGGATATTGGGATGGAACATGTGGCAGTACATGAAACAAAGGGACATCCAATTGTATATGCTGACTGGTTAAATGCCCCTGGCAAACCAACAGTCCTGATTTACGGTCACTATGATGTGCAGCCTGTGGATCCCCTTCACTTATGGGACAGCCCACCTTTTGAGGCTGAGATTCGTGATGAGAAAATCTTTGCTCGAGGCGCAAGTGATGATAAAGGACAAACATTCATGCACTTAAAAGCGATTGAAGCAATCCTTGAAACAACAGGAACTCTACCTGTTAATGTGAAATTCTGTATTGAAGGTGAGGAAGAAATCGGCAGTCCAAACCTCCCTGCTTTTACCGAGGAAAACAAAGAGCTTCTCGCAGCAGATATTCTTGTCATCTCTGATACAGGAATGCTTGAGCGTGGAAAGCCAACGATTTGTTATGGTCTAAGAGGCTTATGTGGCCTGCAAATTGACATCAAAGGGGCAAAAGGTGACCTTCACTCTGGCCTATACGGTGGCGGTGTTCAAAATGCCATCCATGCGTTAGTAGAGCTGGTTGGAACCTTCCATAATGAGCATGGGAAAATTACGGTTGAAGGCTTCTATGATAAGGTTGCTCCTCTCACAGACGAAGAAAAGGCGGCCTATGATGCGTTAAACTTTGATGAAGAAACCGTGCGTGCGGAATTAGAGGTTCCTGAATTATTTGGAGAAGAAGGTTATACCTATTTAGAGCGTACATGGGTAAGACCGACGCTTGAGGTAAATGGCATCTACGGAGGCTTCCAAGGGGATGGTATAAAAACAGTATTGCCTGCTGAGGCTGGTGCGAAAATCACTTGCCGTTTAGTTCCAGATCAGGATCCAGACGAGATTGCTGAATTACTTCAAAAGCATATTGAAGCACATAAGCCAAAGGGGGTTGAGGTGAAGGTTTCACTCTTTGATAAAGGAGCTCCTTTTGTCACTCCATTCGACCACCCAGCGATCCAAGCGGCAGGTCGTGCTTATGAAAAAGTGTATGAAGTACCAACATCTTATACGCGCGGTGGCGGGTCCATCCCAATCGTGGCGGCATTTGATCAAATTCTAAACATCCCTACCGTTCTGATGGGCTTTGGATTACCAACGGAAAACTTCCATGCCCCAAATGAACATTTCCACCTAGAAAACTATGATAAAGGCTTGCTGACCCTTTGTCATTATTGGTATGAATTAGAGAAGACATTGTAAGGATTAAGTCAGGAGTAAGTCGCTCCTTTTCGATGGAAAAGCAACTAAATTATTTAAAACAAAAAGCATACCAATTCGCATCTAATCTCGATTGGTATGCTTTTCATTCTGCAGCCTGAATATACTTTTTGTCTGGAACAGCAAATTTGAGAAAAACAGCCTTTTTATTAAGACTACTTTAGGTTATACCCTTGTTCTCCATACGGTTGTAACTTTTCTAGCCATTCTTCTTCAAGATTTAATAACGCTTCTTTTTCGTTAATATATGGATGATCACTCTTTTTCAACTTTTCCAATACCTCAATTATAAAAGCATCTTTGCCATACTGGTTCCATTCTTTTTGTAGCTCCTTGTTTGTTGTATATCCATTTGTTTCAAGCATGAATTTTAATCCGTTTAGTGTTTTAATGTTTTTCGTACTTCCAACCAATATTTTATGATTGATTGTATTCTTTATCTGATAAACACCTGCTTCGACGGATGTTTCCTTAAAGTGTTGTTTCAACTCTTTCTTACGATCCACGTTTTCCACCTACTATTATCTTATTTTAATAAACCGAATACAGTAAATATCGTTTTAAATTATATAGGAAACTATGTAAGATTGCACAGAAATTCCTATCAGGATAGAACATACAGCTATTGACAATTTTGATAAACATAAGGCGTCCTGTCAAGAAAGGGACTAGATATTATTCAAACACTGGACTATTTTTCCTGAAAATTAGGCATGATAATTTTGAGGTGGATTAGGCGTGAAAAAACGAATAATATTGATCATTTCGATTTTGTTAATTTGTACTAGTCATGGATATGCTCAGGAGAAAAAATGTCCTTCGTTAAGTGAATTAGAGCAAACATCCATCAAGAATCAAAGAGAAGTCATTGAAGCCTTAAATACGTTAATACCAAATACGTATGGAACAGGTATCGATGATTTTCCTGACATGTATACGAAATGGAATGTCTTAACTGCAAAACCTTTTCCAGACACAGTTGGTCATGAAGACGAAGAAGCCTATTATGGTATTGCCAAAACCTTTTGTGGGAAGGAAATTGCTAATAGGTCCTGGCTTGTCCGCTTAGACTTTCCAAAAGCACCTGGCGCTAGCTTAGGACAGGGTCAATTATTCTTAGCAAAAAGCAAGGACAACGGCTGGTTTGTTTGGTATCAATACCATTAATCGGCTTTTCCTTCAACACAGCTTGAGCAATCATCTTAAGACGGATGATTGCTTATTTTTTTTGAGGAAGGAATAATGACTTTAAACGACGAATAGATACCTGTAAAATGTTTAGGGGTGATAAGCAGTGACTATTTCAAATAGGTTTCCTTTTAGATTAATAGAGCAAAAAGAGGAAACGAATAATTTAGTAATTGTCTTACCTGGAGCAGGTTACACCACACAGGCTCCATTATTACACTATACAACAGGGCTATTTCACTCGAAGGGTTTTGATGTTTTACATGTGAATTATTCTTTTAATAGAGAAGAGTTATCTGTTCTAAACGGAGAAGAATTCGCACAAGATGTCCAATTTATCATCGACCATGCCATTAAGAACAAACCATATCGTCAAATTTATATTGTGGCAAAATCGGTTGGAACAATCGCTTTAAGTTATCTGCTAAATCATACGATGTTCAAAGACTCAAAAGTGGTCTGGTTAACCCCCTTACTGCAAAGAGCTGATGTATTGAATGCAATGGTTCAAAATGTAAACAAAGGGCTTTGTCTGATTGGAGATAACGATCCTTGCTTCATACCGGAACGCTTTGAACTATTGAAAAATAATCAACACCTCGTTTCAAGTGTAATTGAAGGTGGAAATCATGCACTAGAGCTTGAGAACGAACCTATTGATTCTATTGATATATTAAAAAGAGTTATTTCCGATATAAATGAATTGTAATAACAATACAGGGCTTCGTTGAAACGAGATGAGTTTAGCGAATAGCCCTGTTTTCATTTATGGGAAGTGAAAAATGAAGGTAGTACTTCAATCCTAAGAATCCAAAGCGCTCCTTACCTTTATAGTGAAAGCCGATTTTTTCATATAAATGAATGGCTCGGTGGTTTCCTTTATTTACAGCTAGAACAATCTCGTCAAATTCACAAAAATACTCCTGCAAAAATGGACGTAGTGCCCTGAAGGCATCGGTTGCGTAGCCTTTACCTTGATCCTTCAAATTAATTGAAAGGGCACGAAGGAGAATCGCTCTCGGGTTTGCTGTATAGCCTTTGATCTCAGGTCCATAGTGCAATATAAAGAAACCCACTGGCGTTCTACCATGTTGGATGACAACTGGGAATCGATAGGGGTCTTGAATAGCAAGCTCAATCACATCCTTTGGTAATGCCGTGAATTTAAGCTGTGATGGTGTTAGGTAAAAGCTTTGTAGAGCTTGGTGATGCCCATGATGATAAGGACGAAGAGTAATAGGCGAAGCTTCCACTAATGACTTTAACATGTTCATGTCACTCCAACTGAAATAAGATAAAATCATTCTACCAAAGCCCATTTGAAAAATTCATCGAAACCTGTCTTTGAACATTGTGATTTTTGAATTGTGGTGACATTATTTAAAAATGCTGGGGGGTGAGGGTATCTAGTTACCTCAGCCTGCACCTCTCAGGCGCTTGAGGGCACTACTTCGCTCTTCTAGGTACCTCATCCTGCTCTTCTCACTGGTTTGAGGGCACTACTTCACTCTTCTAGGTACCTCATCCTGCTCTTCTCACTGGTTTGAGGGCTCTTCTCCGCTCTTCTAGGTACCTCATTCTGCTCTTCCCACTGGTTTGAGGTCACTACTTCACTCTTCTAGGTACCTCATCCTGCTCTTCCCACTAGTTTGAGGGCACTACTTCGCTCTTCTAGGTACCTCATCCTGCTCTTCTCACTGGTTTGAGGTCACTACTTCACTCTTCTAGGTACCTCATCCTGCTCTTCTCACTGGTTTGAGGTCACTACTTCGCTCTTCTAGGTACCTCATTCTGCTCTTCCCACTGGTTTGAGGGCTCTTCTCCGCTCTTCTAGGTACCTCATTCTGGTCTTCCCACTGGTTTGAGGGCTCTTCTCCGCTCTTCTAGGTACCTCATCCTGCTCTTCTCACTGGTTTGAGGTCACTACTTCGCTCTTCTAGGTACCTCATTCTGCTCTTCTCACTGGTTTGAGGGCTCTTCTCCGCTCTTCTAGGTACCTCATTCTGCTCTTCCCACTGGTTTGAAGTCACTACTTCGCTCTTCTAGGTACCTCATCCTGCTCTTCTCACTGGTTTGAGGTCACTACTTCACTCTTCTAGGTACCTCATCCTGCTCTTCTCACTGGTTTGAGGTCACTACTTCGCTCTTCTAGGTACCTCATTCTGCTCTTCCCACTGGTTTGAGGGCTCTTCTCCGCTCTTCTAGGTACCTCATCCTGCTCTTCCCACTGGTTTGAGGTCACTACCCTGTGCTTCTAGGTACCTCACCCAGCACCTCTCAGGCGCTTGAGGTCACTACTCCGCTTTTCTAGTTACCTCATCCACTACTACTCAGCGGTTTCGAGACTCTACTCGGACCTTCTAGATACCTGATCCACTACTACTCAGCGGTTTCGGGACTCTACTCCGCTCTTCTTGTTACCTCATCCACTACTACTTGGAGCTTCAAAGGCACCACTCTACACTTTCAACCTATCGCCCAACTCCCGAATCCAAATACGAAAAAAACGGATCCTCCCATTGGAGAACCCGCTTTCGTTATCGTTAAATAGGTTTCAATTCTACTGTTTCACTCTTTTTCAATGTGTCAATCATGTCTAACCATTGCTGTGGTTTGTTTGAAAGAACACTGTAATAAGTCGTTAAGAAATCAACAACAAGCGCTGCTGGTAATTCGCTCACACTGTCATCTGTTGGCATAAATGATAACTGCAGTCCTTCAACCGCTGTTCCATCATTTTCCCAAGACGGGTGAACATACTCTAAATCTAGACGCTTATAGCCAAGATGTGATAGCACTTCACGACGTACATATGGATCCATCGTTTTCACGCCACCAAATTCATGATTCTCCCCATCATACGGATTATATATTTCAGCAAACATACCAAATAGCTCTTTGCCATTTGCTTTTGCTAGGTCATTTAGATCCTTCAAACGACTTTGCGCTAGGAATCGACCAATGCTCAAGCCTGGCTTCCCAACAATCGTGAAGTCTGTCATGGCAATATTCCAATCAGGGTAATAACGATATTCCGTCACCCCAACAACTTCATCCTCATGTAAGGCAACAAACACACGGATACTAGGATCCTCCAGAGGCTCTTTCCAAAGGGAGTATTCTAATACTTCCTCCTTCGGAAACACTTCCTTCATTAAATCATGGAGCTTTTTAAATAGTGGATCATCTATGCTATTGACTCTAATATATTGCATTAATTCGTCTCCTTTTGTCCTAAGATTCGTTACTCGCCCTTACTCGCTGGACTATTCCAATCTGTGTATAAATCGGTACGACGGTCACGCCAAGTCGTAACAGAGCCCTTTTCTCTTACTTCATAAAGTAAGTTTAAATCTAAATCGGCTGTTACAATCATATCATTATTTAATTCACCTTCCACTAGAAGACCCTGTGGTGGGAATGGGATATCATTAGGCGTGATGACAGCTGCCTGCCCAAAATTGGCACGCATGAAATTAACCGTTGGAAGAGCTCCAACTGTACCAGTTAGAACAACATAGACTTGATTCTCAATCGTACGAGCATGACTTGTGTAACGAACACGATGGAAGCCATGACGGTCATCTGTACATGATGGACAAAAGATGACGTCAGCTCCTTTTGCTTTCGCCATGCGAACAATTTCAGGAAATTCGATATCATAACAGGTTAAAATCGCAATTCTACCCTTATCTGTATCGAACACATTTAATTCATTTCCTGGAGCCATTTTCCACTCATTTACTTCAGTTGGTGTGATATGAAGCTTTGCCTGCTCTGCAATCCGACCATCTGGGTAAAATAAGTGTGCAACATTATATAATTTATCATCTTTACGAATGACATGAGTTCCCCCAATAATGTGCATGCCTGTTTTCATCGCGAAAGAAGAAAAGAGCTGGCGGTATTGCTCTGTGAAGCCTGGTAATTCATTGATTGTTAGGTTTGTTCCTTGATCGCTTCCAATCGAAAGTAATTGTGTTGTGAAAAACTCTGGAAACAGCACAAATTCTGATCCATACTCTTCAGCCGTTTTTATATAGTGTTCACACTGTTTTGCAAAATCGTCAAAGGACTGAATGGTATGAAGATGATATTGCACTGCAGAAACACGTAGCTTCATTTACTTCTCCTCCTTAAAATACATGTTAATCGTGATTATGAAACAAATCGACAAATTTAACAAGTACGAACTTTTTTGTTATAAAGTTTCCTGGAGGATACTATGGATGATCTTAAGGATAAAAAGATCATCGGTATGTAGTATTACCTGTTTTCGTAAATATTTGGGACATAGTTATAATTCCCTATATTAGGATTTCATAAAAAGAAGACTACCAATCAGGTAGCCTTCCGTGATAATTTATACTTTAAACCTTGTTATTAAATCCTTCAGATCCTCTGCTAAATTAGATAACGCTGAGGCAGATGCAGCAATTTCTTCCATAGATGCAAGTTGTTCCTCGGCTGAAGCTGCTACACTCTGTGAATGCATGGACGTTTCTTCAGATATAGTAATAATTCCAAATACTGTTCCTGAAACTTCTTGTGTACTAGCCGATATTTGTTCAGATGTTGCTGCCATATCATTGGTTTGATCTGTTAATCTTCCCATAAAATCAAGAATTCCGTTAAAGTTTTCTCTAGTTTGGTTAACAACTGCTAACCCCTCTTGGACATCAACAGATACTTGTTCAATGGATTTGTTGGATTTGTCCATCTCTTCTTGTATCGTCTTAATCAGAGCTGAAATTTGTGAAGAGGATTGCTGAGATTGTTCAGCCAGTTTTCTAACTTCGTCTGCGACAACAGCAAAGCCTTTCCCGTGTTCACCAGCTCTAGCAGCTTCTATCGCTGCGTTTAATGCTAGTAAATTCGTTTGATTCGCAATATCATTTATAACATTTGTTATTTTCTCAATTTCTTGTGAGCGATGTTCAAGCGTTTTTATTGCTTCTCCACTTACTTGAACAGACTCATTAATAGCATTGATTTGCTTGACCGTATTATCGACAAACAAACCGCCCTCTTTAGCCTTTTCTACAGCCTGTATACTTACTTCTGAAACGACTGTCGCATTTTCAGCAATGGACTGTATTCCTCTTGTCACTTCCTCAAGAGCCATTGAGCTTTCTTGCACACTTTTAGTAGATTGTTCTGCACCATTAGCTACTTGTTGGATTGATTCTGTAATGGTCTCTGTAGCAATACTCGTTTGCTCAGAGCTTGCAGTCAGTTGTTCTGATGAAGAAGCTAGTTGTTCAGATGTAAACATTACCTCATTTATCATATTTCTAAGGCTTCCAGACATTTGGTTGTAGCTCACAGCTAAAGAGCCAAGTTCATCGCTTGAATGATCATCAATTTTTGTTGTAAAGTCACCATTTCCTGCAAGAGTAAGGGCATTAGAAACAATTGTAAGTCTCTTTTTCAAGTTATGGGTGAACCAATACACAATTGAAGTAGCCAAGGCAACCATAATAAGTAAAACAATGATAAATTTTATTAAAAAAGAAGATAGTATTTCATTTATTATTTGTTGAGAAGCACCGATATACATAATTCCAACAACTTCCCCTGTTGCACTCTTCAATGGCATATATGCCGCTTGATAAGACTCTCCTGCCACATCTGCTTCGCCATAATAGTTTTCACCATTTTTTATAACAGCATCTACTACCTCAGGTGAAGCTTGGGTGCCAATCGCACGCTCTCCATCTCTCATTACATTAGTAGTTACACGTGTGTCACCTAGAAATATGGTAACCGTGTCCCCTGTATCTTCACCAATCTTATCTACGATTTCGTAGTTTTCGTTTATTAAAGAAGTTCCTTTATACAGCTTATTCTCTTTCACTTCCCAATCACCAGGGTACTTATTATTAACATATCTATAAGCTAGTCCTAGATCCCCTTTTGCTTTCTGTACAGCAAATTCATTGATTCCTTTTGTCACCTCTTGGATCACAACAAAACCAATAACTGTTGATAAAACAATGATTATTGATAACACAATTAGATTTATCTTTGTGCCTAATTTTAATTTCATGATTTTCCCCAAATGTATCTACCCCTATTGTTAATATTGAAAATAACTTATAGGTTACTATCGGTTTTTTTATGAAAATATTTATTTAATTACACTATGTAAATAGTGGAAACATCGAAAATAAAAAACGATCCTTCATCATTGAAGAATCGCCTTCTAAATTTTAAGCGTCACTTATTTTATTTTTCAAAGAGAAATAGGTAATGACACTTAAGGTAAGGTACATCAAACACAACATGTATCCTACTGTTATTGAATAATTAAATACATTATATATATTCATGATCCCTATTAAGATTAATATTCCAAGAAATAGATAGCCCTTTTTCATATTTTTACGAAAGATAGAAGAAAAGATAGCCAATGCTAAGACGGTTGTTATTAAGTGACCAACCAATAACAACGCTCCCCATAACAAATCATTGTCTAGTGATATCCACTCTGGATACATCCTCTTCCACCTCCTAAAGTTGTTTATAGGATTTTCATATAACATTTAGGCTGTTTCCGTATTAGTGTTACTTTTAAAGCCGCAGCCTAACTACTACAACACCATACTTACTAACTTAAATGAAAATAGACAATTTCCCATATATGACCATCTAGGTCTTTGAAATATCCTGAGTAACCCCAATCATATTCTTTTGGGTAAGAAGGGAGAAGGGTCCCACCAAATTCTACTGCTGCTTTTAAAATCGAATCTACTTCGTCTTTACTTGCAGCTGTATGACTCAGAATTACTTTGGATGCATTTTGAAAATCATCTGATTGACTAAATTCCTCAAGCTCAGAACGAAGATATAAGACCAATGATACATCTCCTTCTAAATCAAAAATAATATGATCTGATCCCTCAACTAACCCTGAGGTTGGTAGACCTAATCCATCTCTATAAAAGACGATTGACTTCTCTAAATCAAGTACTGCAAGTGTAATGATATTTATTTTCGGCTTCAAATTTAATCCCCCAACTATACAATGTTTAAGAGTTGAACAAAGATAGAAACACACAAACTGATGAAAAATGTCATGAACCAATTTATTTTTTTGGTTGTTTTAAACAGGATATTAAGTACCGATCCAATTATCATGCATGCTAAAAATGCGACTAAGATCATGATATATTCCATACAAACTCCCTCTCAATCCAAAAACATTATTTAAGGAACTAACCTTCAGTCACGTTCCATATTCTGAGTAATGACACTCATTCGATTCTTTCCCCATTCATACATCATCTCAACAATAGGTAGTAATGATTGACCGACCTCTGTCAGTGAATACTCCACTCTGGGTGGGACTTCTGGGTAGGCTTCTCGGTGGACTATGCCGTCTTCAATTAGCTCTTTTAGTTGATTGGATAATATCTTATGAGTGATTTTCGGAAATAATTTTTGCAGTTCATTAAAACGATGTGCCCCATGTAGTCCTAAATGCCAAATAATGACGACTTTCCATTTGCCACTGATGACGGAAAGAGTTAATTCCTTCTCACAATTGAATTCTCCCTTTTCAATCTTCTCTCGTATTTCTTTTCTTAACAAATCAGACATAATGAACACCATCCCTTCCCAATCGGATATTGGGTAATAAGAAGAAAGACCGTTGAAACTAGATCAACAGTCTTTCTTTGTATGTGTTATATCATTTGGCTGTTTTTTTATAAATTGTTACTTTTATAGCCGCAACATGAATACACTCCGCGTCCTGCGGGGTCTCACTTTGGCCACGCATCCCGCGGGAGTCTATGTGTATTCATGCTGCTAGAAATAAAACAATCACTTTAAGAAAACAACCTATAATTTGAACGAGCTTTTAAGCGATACAATCAGATTGAAGACAAGCTGCTCTGCTGTTGTATGCTTTGGATCGACATTGAAGTAGCCATGTCTGAAGAATTGGAACTTATCCTGTCCCTTCGCATCCTTCATATTTGGTTCAACAAATCCTTGAATGATTTCCAATGAGTTTGGATTCACTTGTTCAAGGAATGATTCTGTCTCTTCGCCTTCCTCGTTATCTAGAACAAGAGGGTTATACATACGGAATTCAGCAGGCACTGCTTGAGTCGCCTCTACCCAGTGTAGTGTTCCTTTTACTTTTCTTCCTGTAAAGCCTGAACCACTCTTTGTTTCTGGATCATACGTACAACGAAGCTCAACAACATTGCCGTCCTCATCCTTAATCACTTCTTCACACTTAATGAAATAAGCATGCTTCAAGCGCACTTCATTTCCTGGGAATAGACGGAAGTATTTCTTCGGTGGATCCTCCATAAAGTCATCCTGTTCAATATAAATCTCACGAGAAAATGGGATTTGACGAGTTCCCATTTCTGGAACCTCTGGATTAATTTCAGCATCAAGCATTTCAACTTGACCTTCAGGGTAGTTTGTAATCACGACTTTTAACGGCTTCAATACAGCCATTGTTCGAGGTGCTTTCAGCTTCAAATCTTCACGAGTGAAATGATCAAGCATTTGAGCATCTATTACACCGCTTCCCTTATGAACCCCAAGCTCCTTACAGAATTCGCGGATTGCTTCAGGTGTAAAGCCACGACGTCTTAGACCAGAAATGGTTGGCATACGTGGATCGTCCCAGCCATCAACAAACTTTTCATCAACAAGCTGCTTCAATTTACGCTTACTTAATACTGTATTTGTCAGGTTTAAGCGAGAAAATTCATACTGCTGTGGTTTAGCTTCTGTCTCACAGTGTTCAATCACCCAGTTATAAAGTGGGCGTTGGTCTTCAAATTCTAACGTACAGATGGAGTGAGTCACTCCTTCAATTGCGTCCTCTAATGGATGAGCAAAAGCATACATTGGATAAATGCACCATTTGTCACCTGTATTATGATGTGTTGCATGAGAGATTCGGTAAATAATTGGATCTCTTAAATTGATATTAGGAGAAGACATATCTATTTTTGCACGTAATACCTTTTCTCCATTTTGAAACTCACCATTTTTCATGCGTTCAAATAAATTTAGGCTTTCTTCGATACTACGATTGCGATATGGACTTTCTTTTCCTGGCTCTGTTAATGTCCCGCGATATTCACGGATTTCATCAGCAGATAAATCATCCACATATGCTAGTCCTTTTTTGATTAACTTAACTGCATATTGATACATTTCATCAAAGTAGTTTGACGCAAAACGCAAATCATCCCAGTCAAACCCAAGCCATTTCACATCTTCTTTGATTGCATTGACGTATTCCACATCTTCTTTTAGCGGATTCGTATCATCAAAACGTAAATTTGTTTTTCCATTGAATTCATCAGCTAATCCAAAGTTAATCACAATCGATTTCGCGTGACCTATATGTAAGTAACCATTTGGTTCAGGTGGAAAGCGTGTAATAATTTCCTTGTGCTTCCCTGACTCTAAGTCCTCAATTATTATATCCTTAATAAAGTTTGAAGCATGTGAAGTGCTCTTTTCCATAAAAAACTCAACCTTTCTTCATCTATACCAGACATGATTCATATTAATTGTAGTTATAACACAAATACTTGGAGATATCCATTGGTAGACTGGCTTCTCCCCGATTTCTGTCTCTTTCTCTATTCTACCAGAGTGTATAAAAGAATAAACCCTAAGGAAGGGATTATTTACTCAGGGTTGCTACTAAATTTATTAACACCAACTAAATACGAATCAATCAATCTTCTCAAGCTATCATTGAGGTCTAACGATAAACCAAATCCCCCTTTTTGTTCAAGCGAAGCAAAGCCATGAAGGATACTTCTAAGCCCTCGGACTGCATGAATCGCATCTTCATCCTTTAATTGATAGTATGCTAAAATCTGAACAGTTAAGTCAACAATCTTAGAGCCTGCCTGCTGCACACTCTCGTCATTTGGAGGAAGAAGAGCTGCCTCATACACCCCAGGATTCTCTCTCACAAAGGTAACGTAAGCTATACTCATCGCATGAATGGCTTCATTGCCGGAACGACCGACAGCCGCTTGCGTCAAAGCGTTATACAGCTGTTCAATTCCGTAGATCGTCAATTGCTTCTTTAAATCATCTAAACCAGCAATGTGATTATATAAAGAAGGGGATCGTACATTTAGTTTTTTGGCTAAGGAAGCTAGTGTAATCGCCTCAAGACCTTGTTCATTTATCATTTCTGCGGCTACTTTTAAAATTGTATTCGAATCTAAGCCAATTCTAGGGGACATACCGATCTCCTTTCCAACTTAGGCAAATTTCTCTTCTGCCTCTTTAATTGCTTGCTCCATCAAATGTTGTGGTTGTTCTAGCATTCTTCCATGTCCAACAGCTAAAACAGAGGGCTTCAAACCTGCAATTTTGATGGCACTTTTTAATGCCATCTCTTTATTCCAAGTCCCGAATGCAGGAAAAGGAAAAAACGGCTGAACCTTCCCAGCAACAGCGATCCCCCCTTGTATTTGAAACGCATCTCCAGCAATCACTGCTCGATTCCTTGTATCAAGAAATGCCATCGAACCTGGTGTGTGGCCAGGTGTATAAATTGCCTCAATCGATCCAATTCGATCACCTTCATTTAATAAAATCGTTGGTTCCGTTTTAAGGTTTTTAGGTACGCCTCCTTTTATAGGCGTAATCGGTTCACCTTCTTCCAGAGAACGATCTCCTTTCATTATTTTTGCATCTCTGGTTGATATATAAACATCTGCCGCTGGTAGCTCCATTTTCAACTGATCTAACGCCCCAACATGATCTTCATGAGCATGTGTTAACACGATGTTAGTAATTGGTTTCTCCATTTCTCTTGCTGCCGCCAGAATCCCTTTCGCACTAAAAGGTAACCCCGCATCAATCAACGTAAGCTCACTCTCTTCCTCAACCAAATAACAATTCACAGGAAAAAAACGCGGTAAGAAGGCCAATTGATACACCGTTTCAAAACGAGTCACTCTCATCCAAACTCCCACCTATCTGATTAACTAATGATATTATTATTTTAACTAATAACATTAGTTTTAACAATCAACCATTTGTCTATTTAACAGTAAATTTACAATTTTTCTAAAAATAAAGCTATTTTGTAATCTTTTCCTTATGAAGGATAACTTTTAATAGTATAATTATGGAAAAGGAGTGAAGCAAATGATTAAATTATGGGGAATTGTTTTAATAAGTGTGGTTTTGTTGTTACTATTCGGCTATTTATTAGATAAAACGACGAATCGTTATAAACAAATGAACGATAAGAATGCAAAAGAAGGACTAGAAACAATTAAAGATGAAACTCAAAAAAATAACCCGCCTAATTCAAATCAAATAGGGCCGTGGTAGGCAATATTCCACTCGTAGTGGCGTCGATTGATGGTTTCTAACTTTGTCCCTAAGTCAAGAGCCTACTCTAGTACGCGGGCTAATTGATATGCTTCAGATGGGAAGAACACTTCGTTGAATTCTTCCTCTCTTTCGTTGGATTATCGCGCAAGTTCGGCGGATTCTCCCCAGATTTCGTTGAATTCATTGATATGCTTCACTCAGGAAGTTCACTTCCGTTGAATCATATCTCTCTTTCGTTGGATTATCGCGCGAGTTCGGCGGATTCCCCCCAGATTTCGTTGGATTCATTGATATGCTTCACTCAGGAAGTTCACTTCCGTTGAATCATATCTCTCTTTCGGTGGATTATTGGCCACGTTCGGCGGATTCCTCCCAGATTTCGTTGAATTCATTGATATGCTTCACTCAGGTAGTTCACTTCCGTTGAATCATACTTCTCTTTCGGTGGATTATCGCCCTGGTTCGGCGGATTCTCCCCAGATTTCGTTGGATTCATTGATATGCTTCACTCAGGTAGTTCACTTCCGTTGAATCATATCTCTCTTTCGTTGGATTATCGCCCTGGTTCGGCGGATTCCTCCCAGATTTCGTTGAATTCATTGATATGCTTCACTCAGGTAGTTCACTTCCGTTGAGTCATATCTCTCTTTCGTTGGATTATCGCGCGAGTTCGGCGGATTCCCACCAGATTTCGTTGAATGAATTAATATGCTTCACTCAGGAAGGTCACTTCCGTTGAATCATATCTCTCTTTCGTTGGATTATCGGCCTGGTTCGGCGGATTCCTCCCAGATTTCGTTGAATTCATTGATATGCTTCACTCAGGAAGTTCACTTCCGTTGAATCATACTTCTCTTTCGTTGGATTATCGCCCTGGTTCGGCGGATTAGATCCAGATTTCGTTGAATTCATTAATATGCTTCAGACAGGAAGTTCACTTCCGTTGAATCATACCGCATTTTCGTCGGATTGTAGCTCAAATTCGTTGGAATCGGACTTGATTTGGTTGAAATAATTGATATGCTACAGCCATGAAGGTCCGTTCCGTTGAATTCATCCGTATTTTCGTTGGATTATCGCCCTGGTTCGTCGAATGATCCTCTTAGCAGGCTGACTCCCGTGGGATCAGTGAACTCCCACAGGACACGGAATATATTCAGTCTGCGACGTCTCACATCTTGGGCTTCCGAATCACCTGATTAAGCACCTCAGAAAACACAAGCCCCACAGCAATCGCACCAGAAATCATAAACGCTCTCGCTGCAAGTGGAAGTGCCTGACTATAATCATTCTCGACAAAATTCCGCATCGCATCATACGCCAACCCTCCTGGCACCAACGGAATAATTCCCGCTACACTAAAAATAATCATCGGTGTTTTATAAAGCTTTGCAAACAGATGACTAATGACTGCAATCAGAAACGAAGCCGAAACTGTCGCAAACACATAGTCCACCTGGATTTCTACGAGATAATAGTAAAGAGCCCAACCAATCATCCCAACGAAACCACATTTTACAAGGGAATTCTTTGGGGCGTTGAAGATAATCCCGAATGCCGCTGAGGCAATAAAGCTTGTGATAAATTGTGCTAGCAAAAGAATCCCTCCTTCTCTAAATTGAAAACACGATCGCGATACCCGCGCCAATCGCAAAAGCTGTTAAGAAGGCCTCAGCCCCCTTAGATATTCCAGAAACTAAGTGACCCGCAATCAAATCTCTAACCGCATTCGTGATTAACAGTCCCGGTACAAGCGGCATGACCGACCCGATGATGATCTTATCTAAATCGATTCCAATCCCCAGTCGCACAAACAGAATCGCAATCACACCAATGAGCGCTGACGACATAAACTCAGCAAAGAACTTCAATTTCACTAGATGATGAAGATAAAGTAAACTAGAAAATCCGATCCCACCCGTGATCATTGCAGGAATGAAATCATTCCATTGCCCTTGGAACATGATTAAGAAGCAACCACTCGCAATCGCAGCTGCCACGATTTGAATACTCGTATGGTACACAAGCTTAGCTGCCTCAACCTCCTTCAATTCCTGATAAGCTGCTTTCACCTCAAGTGAGCCACTGCTAATTCGTCTTGAAATCCCATTCACAATCGTAACCTTTTTTAAATCAGTGGTTCGATCTGAGACTCTAATCAACTTCGTCGAATGCTCTCCATCAATGGAAAAGATGATTCCAGTTGGTGTAACAAAGCTATGTGAATGATGATATCCATACGCAGCCGCAATACGGGTCATCGTATCCTCCACACGATAGGTTTCTCCACCACTTTGAAGCATGATTTTCCCTGCTAAAACACATACCTCCATCACATCATGGGAATGTTTCTGTGTATTTGTCATTTTTTTCTCTCCAAATCGTAGTATAAGAACATCCATTATAATCCTTTTTGACATGAAAATGAAATTGAAGCACATCTTACTAGGCGAAAATTCCACGAATTATCTATTACCCCTACAAGTTGTGAAACATATAGTATTAAGACTAAAAAAAAGGAGGAATAAATGATGTCATGTTTTGGACCTAGACCTAAAGCATTAAGTCCTGTTGTTTATCCAACAAGGGTAAATGCAGTGAATTCAGTGCAGAATATCGAAGTTCCACATATTCATCCTTCACACACAGTATTTAATCGACACACAAACTTTGTTCATAGACACTATTATCCGCACACAACTTCAGTAAACAATACTGTATCTAACCAACATGTTCAAATGGGACCAACAGCAGCTGGCCCTGGATTCCCGGGTAATGTTGCTGGTGCTAATGCGGGACCAGGTTTCCCGGGTAATGTTGCTGGTGCTAATGCGGGACCAGGTTTCCCAGGTAATGTAGCTGGAGCTAACGCTGGATTCCCAGGCGCTGGATGCCACCGCAAAAGATTTTGGTAATGAATGTTTTGTGAAACGAAAAAGAGGATGCAATCCACTGCATCCTCTTCTCTTTCTTATGTTCGTTGATATTGAACTCGGTGAAGATTTGCAAAGATTCCACCTTGCTCAATTAATTCATCATGTCGACCTTCTTCTGCAATTCCATTCTCTGTCACTACTACGATTCGGTCTGCATTTCGGATGGTAGCAAGTCTATGAGCAATCACAAGCGTTGTACGATTTTTTGAAAGCTCTGTTAACGCCTCTTGAATAAATAATTCAGTCTCTGTATCTAGAGCTGAAGTTGCTTCATCTAGAATTAGGATCGGTGGATTTTTCAAGAACATTCTCGCAATCGCGATCCGTTGCTTTTGACCACCAGACAGCTTCAATCCTCGTTCCCCAATTTGGGTTTCATATCCATCAGGAAGGGAAGCAATGAAATCCTCTAAATAAGCTCTTCTTGCTGCATCTTTTATTTGCTCTTCTGTAGCATCAAGCATTCCGTAAGCAATATTTTCGCGAAGTGTCCCAGTAAATAAGAACACATCCTGCTGTACAATCCCAATTTGAGAACGTAAAGACTGCTTTGTCATTTGACGAATGTCAATCCCATCAATAGAAATGGCACCCCCATCGACATCATAGAATCTCGGAATCAGTGAACAAATCGTCGTTTTCCCTGCACCAGATGGACCAACAAACGCAACCGTTTCTCCTGCACGAATGTTCAGATCGATGTTCTCTAACACATTCTTCGTTCCTTCATAGCTAAATGTTACTTGATCAAATTTGATATCCCCTCTAAGTGTCGGAACAGAAATCGCATCCTTTGCATCGACAACCTCAGGCTCCTTATCAATTAACTCTGTGAAACGCTTAAATCCTGCCATTCCTTTTGGATATAGCTCCATTAACGCGCTAATTTTATCAATCGGTTTTAATAGAACATTTACATATAAAACAAAACCAACTAATTCCCCATATGACAACTGACCCGTGAAGCTTAACCATGCTCCAAATACAAGCACAATAAGTGTGATAAAACGAGTCATCATGTAAATTCCTGAATTGCTGTATGCCATAATTTTATAAGCAGCAAGCTTTGAATGACGGAATTTCTGATTGTTTTTTCTAAATCTCTTCATCTCGAAATCTTCATTTGTGAAAGACTGTACTACACGTACTCCTGATACACTATCTTCCACACGACCATTTACATCAGCGATATTGCCATACATTGTCTTCCATGCTTTGTTCATTCTTAGATTACATATAACAATTAACCAAATGAGGAACGGAACAACAACAATCGCCGCGAAAGCAAGCTGAACATTAATCGTCAACATAATCCAGAAGGCACCAAAGAATGTCATAATCGCAATGAATAAGTCCTCTGGACCATGGTGGGCCAATTCACCAATATCAAACAAGTCATTTGTAATCCGACTCATCACATGTCCTGTTTTCGTATTATCAAAAAAACGGAATGATTGCTTTTGGACATGGTTAAATAGCTGTTGTCTCATATCAGTTTCGATATTAATGCCAAGCTTGTGCCCGAAGTAGTTCACAACATACTGCAAGCTAGTACTCAATAAGTATAGTGCTAGCAATCCGGCACTCACCCACACAATCGCCGACCAGTTTTGACCTGGAAGAAGATCATCAATAAACCATTGAACGGCTAACGGAAAAGCTAATTCTAAAATGGCAACAAATACCGCACTACTGAAATCAAGCGCAAATAGCTTTTTATGCGGTAGGTAATAGGTAAAAAAACGCCGAATCATCTCTCTATCTCCTTTTTCCCGAAAATTAAAAAAACATATAATACTAGGATTATATGTTTAAGACACATATTATTCAAGGGATTCAGACCATATTAAGAAACGCTCAGAGATTTTGACTCCTAGACTCTGGGCGTTTTCGATTTGGTGATTATGGTCATTTCGTTCGTTTATTAAAAAATAATCGTTTTATTTCCATGAACAATGATCCGATCTTCGAGGTGCCATTTCACTGCTCTTGCAAGGACGCTCCTTTCAATCGATCGACCAATTTTCTTAAGGCGATTGACATCTGCTTGGTGATCCACTCGCATGATATCTTGTTCAATTATTGGACCTTCATCTAAATCATTTGTCACATAATGTGAGGTTGCACCAATCAACTTAACACCGCGCTGATATGCCCGTTCGTACGGACGAGCACCAACAAATGCTGGTAAGAACGAATGATGAATATTTATGATTTGATTTGGGTGCTGTGCCACAAAGGTAGGTGTGAGAATTTGCATATAACGAGCGAGAACAATCAAATCAATCTGATATTGTTCAAGTAAAGCTAACTGCTGCTTCTCTACCTCTGGACGGTTCTCTTTACTTGCAGGAATATAGTAAAAAGGAATATGAAGGGCCTCAACAATCTCCCGACAATCTTCATGATTACTAATGACTAGCGCAATCTCGGTGTTTAAATCTCCACTTTGCCACTCCCATAATAATTCACGTAAACAATGGAGTTCCTTTGAAACAAAAATAGCCGTTCTCTTCAGTTCCTGTGAAAAATTAAACGTTGCTTTCATCTCAAACTTTGTTGCAATCTCTTTGAAACGCTGCTCTAAATCGGCCTTCTTCTCCTTGAGCCCAACGCATTCAAATTCGATTCTCATAAAGAAGGTACCTTCTGTTGGATCTGTTGAGTATTGACTTGACTCAAGAATGTTCGCACCTTGTTTATATAAGAAATCTGAAACCGTAGCGACAATTCCTGGCTGATCTGGACAATTTATGAGTAACCGCCCTCTATTTTTATGCAATTCCTGATACGCTTGTAATTGCTCTTGAACAAATTTATCCATCTTCACTAACCTCTTCTATTTAAGTATTGCTTCACATTATACTTCTCTATGAAGATCTTTTCCATACATTCGATTTCATGATACGAGTCACGAGAAATAAACCAATAAGTGCGCCAGCAATACTACTAACAATAAATGGTGGGATGAAGAAAAAGCTCGCGAAGGTTGTTCCCATCAAGACTTTTGCGTAAGGAACAGCAATTAGTGGGGCAATAATCCCTGACCCTATCACTTCTCCAGCTGCGGCACTCCATGTTTTTTTCATTTTACGATACACATATCCAGCTAAAAAGGCACCAAGCATTCCTCCCGGGAAAGCTAAAAGGGAGCCTGTTCCTAATAAATTTCTTAAGACGGCTGTTATAAATGCGACGATGACTGCCGGCACGGGACCAAGTAACACTCCAGCTACTACATTTACAGCATGTTGAACAGGGTAAGCCTTGGCTACGCCTGCTGGAAACCACAAGAGCGATGACCCAAAGGTCCCAATCGCAGCAAACAAAGCCATATAAGTAAGACGATAAGTTTTTGACATCTTTCTAACCTCTTTCATTTCTAAGGTAGCTTCTACACAACAGGTGGGGTGTGGCTGTTAACTCATAGATTTCCGTATTAATCTATTACTTTGACTAGCTATGCAAAACAAAAAACACTCCAACTAATTGCTGAAGTGTTAATAATCTATGAACGAGAAACAATACTGTACCGTTTTCAATTACTCCACTTCCCTTCGCTAGCATTACCTAGACCAGGTTCAAAGGGTTAAGAACGTTCTCTCTCAGCTTTTTCAACAAAGCACCCCTAGTGTATACATACCTATTTTTCTACTATTGTAACATAATCTAACTGAATTATTTGGCTTTTCTCATTGTTTTCTTTCATTTCATCTTTTATCATGTAACTAGTTACTAAAATTTGGTGAATATCCGCTAAGGTGGTGTCCTTCGTGAAGGTTAAAAAAAGGCGTCTCTCATTGTTTATTGTCCTTACGGCTATGATTCTATTTATCCTCTTTTATAAAAACGGGATCTTATTAGATTCAATTGGCATTCATTTATCGAACCCTTTCACTCCAAAAGTAACGATTGAAGACAATTATTCAACGACTGACCGCAATAATAATGGAATACCTGATCCGATTGACATTGTCACAACTGCAAGAAAAGAGGTTGAGCAGAAGACCACTTATAAGAGTGCTTATTATGCGGGCGGATACCCACCAAATGATGAAGGTGTTTGTACGGATGTAATTTGGAGAGGACTGCTAGGGGCAGACATTAACTTAAAAGACGTCATGGATGAGGACATTAGTAGCCATACAAAGCTATATCCAAGAGTAGGCGGTTCACCTGATCCGAATATTGATTTCAGAAGAGTACCGAATCAATTCGTCTATTTTCAAAGATTTACAGAATCGCTGACAACAGAGCTAATACCCGGGGATGTTGAAAATCTTAAAGAATGGCAGCCTGGCGATATTGTCTTTTTCTTAGATGGTTATCACCATGTTGGAATTGTTTCAGACAAACGAGCGAAAGATGGTACGCCTTATTTCATCCATAACAATCCACCGTTTGCAGCAGAAGTGAAACTTTCCTCCTTTAAGACACCAATCGCTGGCCATTTTCGTTGGAACTATTAAAAACAGATTACCAAACGCATGGTAATCTGTTTTTTCTTTACTCTCGATTTGGTGCTTTGGGTGGTTGCTCCATCCAGCCTTTTTCAATCATGATATTTGTTCCATCTTCAGAGTATTGAAGGATTTCTGCAGCCAATCGTGTAAAATGAAGGGCTATGTCCTTTCTCATTGATGTTGCAAGTCCTACACCATAATTATGAATCCCTTGTGAATTTAATAATGTAATAAGCCCGAGCATTAATTTCTCGGAGAATGGTGCTTCATGGGATTCAGTCACACCAAAATTCCAGGAGGACGGAACCGGTAGTTGCTCATCCTTGAGAACCTTCGAGAATACCTCAATATGCTTGTCGCTTATTTCTTTTCCTCTTTTAAAATAAGTCTTAATCTCTTCATCACTTGTTGTCTGGATAAAACTTGAAATCAAGCTAAGTCCAATTGAATTGGTGATGATATTATAAAATAAATGGCCAATTTCCATACCAAGTAGTGTTCTCTTGTCTCCAAACCAACCATTTAAGAAGCTTTGTTTCTGTACATATTCCTGGTGATCTGGTACTGGTATGTAAGGTGCTCTCAGCCATAGGCCTTTTTCCAATAATAGATTTCTGGACTTCCCTACATGTTCGACGGAATCCGCTAAGCACTCTTCATAATGTCTCGTTACATCTTCTCTAGCAGCTGTATTCAAGGCTAACGCGCTGTAGGCAAGATTCCCTCTACCAATAAACCATACGAAGAATAGGATAAATTCATCTGTATACAGCTTTTTCGCATCAATATGAACATCTTCGTCAGTAAATGCTCTCGGTAAAGGAACACGATCAGCATTTAAAATGACTTCAATTTGTTTATGATGATTTCTGCTGGTCTCTAGGACAATATTTACTTGTTCTTTGACCTGTGGGTCCTCAGAAATTTCTTGAAAATAGGTTAATATCGCGATATTCATGCTACCCCATTGATAACTGGACCATAAATAAGCCATTTCTGTAGACGTTAAATCGATCTTATCCTTTGCCATATACAGTCTCCTTACATATTTTTTGTCACGGATATTTTTACCCTTTTTCTCAGAATTAGTCATGCTCTATCTAACTTTTACAAAAAGTCTACTTTATTTTTTGATTCTTTTTAATAGATGAAATATGATGAAATTAAGATCAAAAGGAGTGATATCTATGAAAGAAAAACTGATTGAAAGACTGACTAGATATGTAAAAGTGGACACACAATCAAATGAAGAGAGCACCACATGCCCGTCAACTCCGGGGCAATTAGAGCTCGCTCACCTTCTAGTTGATGAGTTGAAAAGCATTGGAATGGAGGAAGTGACCATTGATGAAAATGGTTATGTGATGGCAACTCTTCCTGCCAATACTGACAAGGCTGTACCTACGATTGGATTTTTAGCACATGTTGATACAGCCACTGATTTTACCGGCAAACATGTGAAGCCTCAGCTTATTGAAAATTATGATGGAGAAGCAATTGTTCTCAATGAAGCACTAGACGTTGTCTTATCTCCAGCTGATTTCCCTGAAGTCACGAGCTACAAAGGTCATACGCTAATCACAACGGATGGCACAACTCTTCTTGGCGCTGATAACAAAGCTGGGATTGCAGAAATCATAACTGCCATGGATTTTCTCATTCAACATCCAGAAATCAAGCATGGGAAAATTCGTGTGGCCTTCACACCTGATGAAGAGATTGGAAGAGGCCCTCATAAGTTCGATGTATCAGCCTTTGATGCAACATATGCCTATACAATTGATGGTGGTCCACTAGGGGAGCTTCAATATGAAAGCTTTAATGCTGCCGCTGCAAAAATCACCGTCAACGGGACCAATGTTCATCCAGGGACAGCAAAAGGGAAAATGGTCAATTCGATGAAAATTGCGATGGAATTACATGCGATGCTCCCGGCTGAACAAGCACCAGAATTAACAGAAGAATATGGTGGCTTCTATCACTTAAACTCATTTAACGGTGATGTCGAGAAAACAACGCTAAGCTATATCATTCGTGAGTTTGATAAAGAAGAATTTGCTCGTAAGAAGGACCATTTACACCAAGCAGTTGAAAAATTAAAAGAAGTATATGGACCAGAGCGCATCACGCTTGAAATGAATGATCAATACTACAATATGCGTGAGAAAATTGAGCCAGTGAAGGAAATCGTTGACTTAGCCTTCAAAGCAATGAAGAACCTACAAATCGAACCATTAATTAAACCTGTACGCGGTGGAACGGACGGGTCTCAGCTTTCTTACATGGGACTACCTACTCCAAACATCTTCACTGGAGGAGAAAACTTCCATGGGAAATTCGAATACATCTCAGTCGATAACATGATCAAAGCCACAGAAGTTATCGTCGAAATCGTTAAAGAATTTGAACAAACTGCTGAGTAGGTTTTCTGTGAGCATCATGATGCATGATTTCATCGCGTTTGCGGTATAATCTCTGTCATGATGTTTTTTAAGTAACATCATATTCATCAATTGTACATAAAGGAGGATTCTACGTATGGCACAATCAATACAAGGAAAAACAGCACTGATCACTGGATCAGGAAAAGGAATTGGACGCGCAACTGCGCTTGCATTAGCGAATGAGGGCGTGAATATCGGTCTTTTAGCACGAACTGAGAAGGACTTAGTGGACGTTGCAAAAGAAATCGAAGCAACAGGGGTGAAGGTTGCCTATGCAACAGCTGATGTTTCATCCATGGAGGAAGTAGACGCAGCTGTAAAATCATTAACTGACAGCCTTGGCACGTTCGATATCTTAATCAATAACGCTGGCATCGGAAAGTTTGGTAAATTCTTAGAATTAGACCCACAGGAATGGAAGCAAATCATTGATGTGAATTTAATGGGGGTTTACTATGTTACTCGCGCTGTTCTTCCTCAATTAATTGAGAAAAACGGGGGAGACATTATCAATATTTCTTCCACTGCTGGTCAAAAAGGAGCACCTGTTACAAGTGCTTATAGTGCATCAAAATTTGGCGTACTTGGCTTAACTGAGTCATTAGCGCTAGAAGTACGTAAGCACAACATTCGTGTAACTGCTTTAACACCAAGTACAGTTGTAACAGAGCTTGCTTACAAAGAAAACTTAATTGGAGACAAGCCAGAAAACGTGATGCAGCCTGAAGATTTAGCGGAAATCATTGTATCACAATTAAAGCTACACCCACGTATTTTCATTAAATCATCTGGTATGTGGTCAACGAATCCATAAAAATAAAGGGCTACTAATTTTGGGAGGAAAATCTCTCTCTAATTAGTAGCTTTTTTTATATTGTTCTCTACAACGCCACAGCCTGAATACACTCCGCGTCCTGCGGGAGTCTCGTGTATTCAGGCTGCTAGATTCCATTTTCTATTCCTAATACTACAAACTTCGAGAATACTTCTCCCCTTAACTCCCGCGATACACCTGATAGCCCCAAGGAGAGACGAGGAGAGGGACATGGTAATGAGCTCCAACTTCGCTCACACTAAAGCGTACTGGTACTTTCTCTAAAAAATGAGGTTCGGCTAATTCTAGAGATTTCGTGCGGAAATAGTCACCGATATGAAAGATCAATTCATATTCACCAACCGTTAATTCCTCATCTGTTAGAAGGGGAGCATCAATGCGCCCATCTTCATTAGTCGTGACTGTTTTTCGAAATTCAAGACTAGTGGAAGATTCTACAGCCACATATAAATCAATGTTGACATTAGCTGCAGGCTTTCCATGCGTTATATCTAAAATATGAGTCGTTAATCCTGACATTGGAAACCATCCTCTTACTCGTTTATTTTATCCTGAAGACGAAACCCAGCAATCTTATCAATTTCTGATAAAGCCTTCTCAAATTCGTCCGCTTCTGAATGATTGATTCGTTCTACTAATGAATCATGGACATCCTGTTTCGTTTTCCCTTTCACTGCAAAAATAAAGGGGAAGCCAAACTTCTCCATATAAGCTCTGTTTAACTCTTGAAAGCTGGCAAACTCTTCTTCTGTCAGATTTTGCAATCCAGCTCCTTGCTGTTCCTTTATTGAATCACTACTCATTTCAATGCGTTCGCCTAAATTGGGATGCTCTCGTATGAGTGCGATTTTGTCTTCGATTGGTGCATTACTTACCACTTCCATCATCGCTTGATGGAGGACTTCGATTGATTGAAATGGACGATATTTTACGGCCTTCTTCGCCACCCATGGGGAATGCTCGTAAATTTCACCTAACGCATCCACAAACGCTTCTTCATTTATCTCATTTAGCTCAGTAAGATTCATCTTCCTTCTCTCCCAACCCGCAAATGTCATAAAACCTAACTTCCAATGTAATAAGTATAGGTTCACGATACAGATAATTCAGTCTATTGTCATTAGACAGGTTGAACAATTATCGCCATGTAGTTATGACAAATTGCATAATGAGAGGATGAGAACCTACGCTTCTAGGATATTTTTAATTTGGAACGCCAAACGAATCTGAAGGCTTGTTTCTGAATCATGAAGACTCCGCCCAAGTAGCTCCTCACACTTTTCCAAACGATACACGACGGTATTTCGATGGACATATAACCTCTTCGCCGTTTCGGAGATTTGACAATGTGCTTCTAAATAGACAAAAAGGGTTTGGAGCAGAGTGGGATCATGATTAAATTCCTGTGCAGATAACCCACCAAGTGCATTATGATAGAAATCCTGTAAATCCTGTTTAGGTATACTCCTTAATAACTCCCTAATATCCTTTGTCCGATAGGTTTGGATGAAGGCTAACTTCCCTGATTGATGCCCAATAACTAAAGCATCCGCTGCCTCCTTATACGAATTTTTAACATCTACTAGATTTAAAGAAACATTACTGACACCGAATGAAATCGTTCGACTGAACTGGGAGGTAACCTTCGTTTGAATGGTTGTAAGTGTTGGCAAAACAACAGATTCCACCTGCTCTACTTCTTCAATCTCAATCAAAAGGGTACAAGTCCTCCCCTTCGTAAAAAGATGGGCTTGAAACGGAAACAGCTTTAACTCATCCTCAATGAATTCATAGATTGAGTCAATCTTCAACTGATTTTGGGTGTAGCTTTCAACCACGATACTTCCATCTAATTCTCCCGTGACACAAAGGTATTTTTGTTCATCTTGAAGATGAAATTCCTTTGCACGATTCATGATTTCTTCCTGCGTGGAGTACTGTCCTTCAACAAAATGAAAGAAGAAATCATTCTTTACCCGTTTGTAATGCTGACTTAAGGCATTTTCCTTCGTTAACTCAAACGAAAGCACGTTTGTTGCTTGTTCTATTGTCAAAATGGTCGAATGATCCCTCGGCAAAATTTCGCCAATCACAACAAGATAGCCTGCTTTTTTTTCATAGGTATACACCGAGAACAACGAATAGGTCACTTTATTTGCCAAAAGGGTGAACATAAAGTAGGGGATGTTTGGAAAGTAAAAGTAATCATCACTTGAATTAAATTCTTTCAGTGGCTCAATGTATTTCTCGTCATTTCTTGCGTAATAGATGGGCTTTGCATATTGATCTAGTAAAATAACAGGTGAACCAATCATGCTAGATAAGCTTTTTAAAAGCTGTGGAATGCCTTTTCCACTCAAAATATGGTTGGCAAATTTCTTGTGTGTATCAATCGCAAACTGTAGTTCATTTGTTCTTTTATCTAAAATATAACTTAATGTATGATTAACAATATCACCCAAAGAAGCCTCATTTGGTAATTCAAACACTGGTAAGGATCGTTCATTGGCTAAATGAATGGCCTCTTGTGGAATCTCTTGTAAGAATCGCTTTGTTTTGATCCCTAGTGCCGCACATTCTTTGTTTGCCATCTCATTGATTAGCTCCAACAAAAGCGATGGCTCATCTTTCAGGTGGTAAGCGGTCGTCACTAGTAATTCATATGGTTTAAGAAATGAAATGATATCAGGGGCGTCCATCATATTGACATGTAAGACTTCTCGATGGATTCCTGTATGACCACCAATTAATTGACATCCCTTCAGAACAGGAACCTCTAACACTTCTGCAACCTTCATTTCAAAAACCCCTCCCAACATTATTGTTTATATACTATCATAATTTTTCGACTTTTTAGTTAGTTAGCACAAAAAAAGGGTAAATTTAGTACATTTTTACCAATGAAGAAGCTAACATCAATTGGTAAACTTAAATCACATTAACCGTGAATAGTGTTTTTATTGTTCAACAAGATAGGAGGAAAAGGGCAATGGCGTTAGATTCAAAAGACTTGTTCACTCAACAGCTAGAAGCAGAAGCTATGGTTAACTGGCTTTCCTCTTATGGTCAAACAAGCAACGGAGGGGTAAGTCGTTTACTTTATTCTGACGCTTGGGTCCATGCTCAACAAGCACTAAAAGATAAAATGAATGAATTCGGTCTCATTACACACTTTGATCGTGTAGGTAATTTATTTGGACGTGTAGATGGGACAGAGAGTCAATCCTCAACAATCCTAACTGGTTCACATATCGACTCAGTCATTGACGGTGGTAAATATGATGGGGTATATGGAATCATCGCAAGTCTGCTTGCTGTTAAGAAATTGCTAGCTCAATATGGGCCACCTAAGAAGTCAATTGAAGTGGTTTCTTTATGTGAGGAAGAGGGAAGTCGGTTCCCGTTAACATTTTGGGGCTCTGGTAATATTACAGGTCGATTCTCCATGGATGATGCACTTGATATAAAAGATAGCAATGGAATAGGATTACTTGAAGCGATGAAAGCAGCCGGATTTGCTACAAATAACGGAGAATCCCCAGTTAGAAATGATATCGAGTGTTTTATTGAACTCCATGTCGAGCAAGGGATTACGCTGGAGCGTTCTGCTAAATCAATTGGCATTGTCAGTCACATCGTTGGACAAAGACGATTTAACATTCACATACTTGGGGAGAGTAATCACGCCGGGACAACACCGATGTATTATCGGAAAGATGCGATGCTTGCTGCCTCACATTTGATTACTTATATCCATGCAAAAGCACTAAAGACAGACCCTCAGCTCGTTGCCACGATTGGAAAACTAACTGCCCAGCCAAATGTTCCAAATGTCATTGCTGGTGACGTGTTATTTACTCTTGATGTTCGACATTTCGATGAAGATATCTTGGACCAATTTTGCCAAGACATGATCGATTATTTTAACGAATATGCGAAGAAATCTGATGTTGAGATTGAAATAAACGAGTGGATGAGCGTGAAGCCGGTCGAAATGGACCCACTTCTAACAAAGCAGTTTGAGCGTATTACGAAGGAGAAGCAATTTTCTTTTTTACCAATTGTAAGCGGAGCTGGTCATGATGCCCAGGTGTTTGGCACATTTTGTCCAACAGCTCTATTATTTGTACCAAGCGAGAAGGGAATAAGTCATTCACCACAGGAATTCACACATAAAGAGGATTTAGAAAAGGGGATTTCCATTCTAACAGAGCTACTATACCAGCTAGCCTATGAGTAAAGGAGAGTTACGCACGATGACATATCGAGATTTAAATACTCCATTAAGAACAATTATGACACCCGGCCCTGTGGAAGTCGACCCAAGAGTATTAAGGGCGATGAGCACCCCGATTTTAGGCCAATTTGATCCAGCCTTCACTGCGATTATGAATGAGGTCATGGAGATGCTTAGAGCGGTCTTTCAAACAAAAAACAAATGGGCCTTTCCTATAGATGGCACCTCAAGATCTGGAATCGAAGCCCTTTTATGCAGTGTGATTGAGCCTGGTGACAAAGTGCTGATCCCGATTTTCGGGCGTTTTGGTTATCTTTTAACAGAGATTTGCGAACGCTACGGTGCAGAGGTACATACCCTTGAATGTAAATGGGGGACTGTGTTTGAACAATCTGTCATTATTGACGAGATTAAAAGAGTATCACCCAAAATCACCGCATTAGTTCATGGAGAAACCTCAACTGGATGTATGCAGCCACTTGATCAAATTGGTCCAGCATGCCGAGAGTTAGATTGTTTATTCATTGTTGACGCGGTTGCAACTACCGGAGGAGCACCCGTGAAGGTGGATGAATGGTGCATTGACGGCGTCATTGCTGGTACACAAAAATGTTTATCTGTCCCATCTGGCATGGCTCCCATCACCTTCAATGAACGTGTAGAAAAAGTGATCAATGATCGAAAAAAAGTAGAAAGAGGCATCTCAACAGTAGAAGATCGTCTCAAGGAGCAGCAGCTAAATCACACTTTTATCAAAAGTAATTATTTTGACTTAAGTATGCTGCAGGATTATTGGGGACCTCGGCGATTAAATCACCATACCGAAGCCACTTCTATGCTCTATGCACTAAGAGAAGGCTTGCGAATTGTTCTTGAAGAGGGACTTGAGGAACGCTTTAATCGCCATTCTTATCACGAGTTGGCATTGATCGCAGGAATTGAAGCAATGGGTCTTGAGCTATATGGTAATCGCGACTGCAAGCTACCAATGGTGACATGTGTAACCGTCCCAACAGGTGTGGATCCTGAATCAGTTAGAAGTATGTTATTACATGAATTTGGAGTTGAAATTGCAAGTTCATTTGGACCATTGCACGGAAAAATATGGAGGATAGGATCAATGGGCTATAGCTGTCGGAAAGAGAATATTTTATTTGTTCTTAGCGCACTAGAAGCTGTTCTCATCCGTCATAGAGCCAATGTCAACACCGGCAGGGCATTACAAGCGGCATTGGATGTATACCAAGAGAATCTTTAACAAGAATGAAAATGGAGAAAGCCTGAGTCAAACAACCTCAAGCTTCCTCCATTATTTCACTTATTGAGCTTTCCCCATACTTCCTGAGCAAATTGAAGGAGCTGTAAGTCTTGATGACGATTACCGATAAAGGATAGACCAACCGGCTTCCCTTCACCATCTTCTCCAATCGGCAAGGTGACTTGTGGCAGACCCGCTAGCCCTGCAATACATGTAAGCTGCATTGCACGAGAGCGATAATCCTCTAATTCATCTCCAGCTAGATTCTTTAACGGCGCTCCCCCTGGAGCAGTCGGAATAACTAATATCCCATCATCACCTAATAATGTATATAGACGATCCTTTACCTTCTCTCGTAGGTGAAACTCTTGTTCATACTCTTCTTTTTTTAAGGTACTTGCCCATTCAAAACGATCCTTTATCCCTGGTCCAAATGTCGGCTTTACTTTTTCAACCCAGTCTTTGTGCTCTTCCCAAATCTCCATGGCTTGCAGGATTCTAAACGCATTTGCCCAACGATCAAGCCCTTCATCTGACAGAATGATTTCTTCAAACATTGGACAGATCGACTTAATCACAGGGAGAGAGCGATGTAATGACTCTGTGATTTGTTGTTGTAGTATTCTTTCCCACGCATCAGTTGCATAAAGAACACGACTGAAACCATGTTCAGTAGGGGCTATTTGTTTGTCTATGATCACCTTTCCAACCTTAACTAAGGTGGACAGGTCACTTGCCATCCATCCAACCGTATCAAAGCTATCTGCTAACGGAATGACTCCCTTTATTTCCACAGCTCCATGTGTAGGTCTAACCCCAAATATCCCACAATAAGAGGAGGGGATTCGAACCGACCCACCTGTATCCGTTCCTAACGTAAAATCAACGACACCACTTGCAGCAGCAACAGCTGAACCACTTGAGGAGCCTCCTGGAATATGATCAGGTGCCTTTGGATTCACAGGTGTCCCATAATGTGCATTTTCCCCATTTAAGCTGTACATAAGTTCATCTGTATGGGTGGTTCCTTTTAATGTTGCTCCATTTTGAAGGAGGGCTTCAATCACCGGCGCATTTTCTGTTGACGCTTCATGCGTTCGAAGGTAATCTGGGTTTCCCGCAGAGCTTTTATGCCCTTTGATGGCAAAGACATCTTTTACCGAGAAGGTGAATCCATCCAACGAACCTGTTTCAGTTGGCTTAAGTTCTAGTTCACGATTCATATAGGCATGATACCGATCTTCCATTTCCTATCCCTCCATTTTCTATCTTGTGCGAATAACAGAACTTAAGGTGACTCCACTATGTTTTGAGAGTCACCTTACTTTAATAACCGCAGACTGAATACACTCCGCGTCCGGCGGGGTGACCAGTGATCCCGCAGGAGTCTCCGTGTATTCAGTCTGCTAAGAATTTACGATACTGCTTTATCATTTTACAAACAGTAGCTTTTAAGAACCAACCCTTATTTCCCAGGTAAAAATTCTGTCGTGAAGATATCAGTTGCGTCAAATTTCTCTTCTAGTAACCCTAACTCTGCTAGCTGGTCAATTAAAGCACTCCATCTATCTTCAGTCATATAGCCGACACCATGTTCTGCAGCGTCTCCTTCATACACAAATTCAGCTTGTGAGGTTTGTTCAAATTGAAGGGCTTCATAGGCAATATCTGTGTTTGCCTCATTAATGATTTTCGTAATTTCATCTGGAGAATCCTTGTAATAGTTCCAGCCTTCAACAAATGCTTTTACAAACTTCTGAACCGTTTCTTTATTTTCATCTAAATAGTCCTTCGTTACATATAGAACAACATTGTATGGATCATAGCCAGATTCAGAAATTAACATGGTTTCCGTTTCAACATTTTCAAGTTCCATGAAATAAGGTTCTGATGTCACAAATGATTGAGTAACAGATGTTTCGTCATCCATGAAATTCACATGTTGCCCTGTGTAAGCAACTTCTTTTACACCACTTAAGTCATATTCTCCTTTTAAATAATCCCAATATGTAATTCCAGGTTGAATAAATACCGTTCTTCCATTTAAATCCTCGAAATCATTAATTTCCTGCCCTTTATGATACATCCATGCTTGTGGACTCCCTTGCATCGCAGCAGCTACTGCAACAAGCTCAATCCCTTGATTTCGTGCTATAACCATTTGGTCTGCATGTGCTAGTCCAAACTCCGCACTTCCAGATGCCACCATTTGAATCGAAGAAACTTGTGGTCCACCTGGTTCAATCGTAACGTCTAATCCACTTTCTTCAAAGTACCCTTGGTCATCGGCAGCATATACCCCGCCGTGCTGTGCTTTAGGAAACCAGTTTAATACTAGCTTCACAGACTCAGTCCCACTAGATTCTTCTGATTCTCCATCCGCAGTATTCCCTGCCTCCTTCTCAGAACACGCAGCTAGCACAAGCATGAACAGTAACCCTACTAAAAACAGACTAGATTTCTTCCATTCTATTACTCTTTTCATGTTTTTACCCCCTTTATTTTTCAACCTTCATCGCTGATTCATGCCATGATTTAAGAATTAAGTTCGAAATAAAGCTCACTAGTAAATAAAAGCTCACACCTAGGATGGCAGCAGCGATTCCACAAGCAAATAGATAGGCTGTTTTTACTTGGATCGCAGCTACAGTGATGGAATACCCTAATCCACCTTTTCCACCACCAATTCCCGCTACATACTCACCGACAATTGCCCCAACAATCGTTAATGTACAAGAAACCTTTAATCCAGCCATGATAAAAGGCATCGCTGCCGGAAGTCTGAGCTTCCACATTTTTTGCCAGTTTGACGCATTATACAGTGTAAATAACTCATCCATATTTTTATCAACCGAATTCAAGCCCATTAATGTGTTTGAGATAACAGGAAAAAAGCCAACCAAAAATGAGATAACAACAATCGAGTTATAACCTGCTCCAAACCAAATCACGATAATTGGTGCGACTGCAACCACAGGGATGGTCTGCAAGATAATCGCATATGGATAAATACTTCGCTCTAATATCTTTGAACTTGCTAATAGAATCGATACCAGAATCCCAATAACGGCACTGAACAGAAATCCAATAACAGACTCTAGCATGGTAATTTGGATGGCCGGCCACAGCAAATTCCAATCCTTGATTGCTGCTTCTACAACGTCTGTTGGTTTTGGTAGGATGTAATGCTTCAAACCCAGTACTAACGGAATGGTTTGCCATAATGTAATAAATACAAGAAATGCAACGATAGGTCCTACATAGTATTGTTTGAACTTAGACCATCCAGCTTTTTCACTTTTCTTTGCTTTTGATAACAATTCTTTTTTTGCTACCTCAATCGATTGGATAGACATAACCTAACCCCTTTCATCTGTACTATTTTCCAAACACTGAGAGGCTAATTCTACATATTCATTAAATGCATCCTCAGTTCTCATAGTTAACGTCCTCTTCGCCGGAAGCTTCACATCAATCATCGAGGATAAACGCCCAGGTCTTGCGGACATGACGGCAATTCTAGTTGATAGAAACACAGCTTCATAGACATTGTGAGTAACAAATAAAATCGTCATCTTTTCCTTACGCCAAATGTCAAGCAACTCCATTTGAAGGGTCTGCCTCGTGATTTCATCTAAAGCAGCAAATGGCTCATCCATTAAAAGCATTTTTGGCTTCGCTGCTAATGCACGAGCTATCGATACACGCATTTTCATTCCACCCGAAAGCTGTCTTGGATATGACTTCAAATGATCCTTCAGACCCACCATTTCAAGGACCCTCAAGGCCGTTTCCTTATGCTTCTTCTTGTTTCCCCCTCTTAGCTCTAGAGGAAGTAATACATTATCAAGCACCGTTCGCCATGGTAAGAGATTCGCATCTTGGAAGACAAAGGCGATATCATTTGTATTTTGAATGACATCCAGTGGCTTTTGATCAAAGACCTTGACCTCACCATCTGTTGCTTCACCAAGACCCGCCACCATTCTTAAGGCGGTTGACTTCCCACAACCTGAAGGACCTAAAAAGCTGATAAATTCACCTTCATTAATCGATAAGTGAAAATGACTAAGCGCCACTGTTCCGGTATTATATACTTTACTAACCTGTTGAAATGCCACCACTTCACTCGCAACTACCGTCAATTAGATCTCCTCCTGACAAGTTCAGTTTCTCGCACGAATATATATATCTGAAAATAAATTATTTTACCAAAGTTCAGATAATTAATGATAAAAAATGGCTGTTTTCGTATATATTGTTGCTTTTAATACCGCATCCTGAATACACTCCGCGTCCTGTGGGGTGACCGGTGAGCCTCCTCGTCGCTAGCGCTCCTGCGGGGTCTCACTTTGCCCACGCATCCCACGGGAGTCTCCGTGTATTCAGGCTGCTAGAAATCTCATTCTCAATTATTCATCTCAAAACAACAACAAACTTTGAGAAAACAGCCTAAAAAATAAATCAATCGGTATGTTATAAAACATAACATCACTTGTTGCTTTTTATCCTAATTTATTTCCTTATCAATGTCATTGGTTATTTTAGACGAAAGGTAGGAAACAATTTAGAGATTTTCACAATTTTTCTGATGAAAGATGAACAAAAGGGAATGTAAGCGTTACATTCCCTGATTCCTTGCATTATCTATCATTTATGGGTGATATTCTAGAATTTCGATAGTTCTTTTTCAATTGTCTTGAAGCAGTTTCGACCATACGATTTGCTGCCTTTTGAGCAGATATCGCTAACTGTTCTTCATTTATATTAACTAAACGCCCTTCTTTCACAACAGTCCTACCACCCACTATTGTTCGTTCCACATAAGGTGTGCCCGTCAAAATCGGAAGAGCCGCATCATCAAAAAGAGCACCCGCAAATTCCAAGCGATTAGCATTAATCATAAATAAATCTGCCGCTTTCCCTATCTCTAGTGAACCAATTGAATCCTCCCACCCCAAAACCTTGGCTGAACCGGTTGTCGCAATAAATAAACAATCCTCTGCGCTAAGTGCTTTTGTTCCATGTTGCAGGTTATGTAATAGGTTCATCATTTTTAGTTCCATTAACAGATTGGAAGAATCATTAGAGGCAGACCCATCTACTCCCAACCCGACCTTTACACCTGCACGAAGCATCTCAATAATTGGCATTGTGCCAGATTTCATTTTCATATTGCTACTCGGACAGTGGGCCACACCACAGCCACAAGAACCTAGTTTGAGTATTTCCTTCTCATTGAACCAAATCCCATGTGCATACCACACATCATTTCCGACCCAACCGGTGTTCTCCATTAATTCCAATGGTCTCATCCCTAATTTCTCTATACAAAATTGCTCCTCATCCTGTGTTTCTGCCAAATGTGTGTGCATTCTAACACCATAGCTTCTGGCTAAATCAGCAGATTCCCGTAATAAATCCTGACTTACTGAAAAGGGGGAGCAAGGTGCCACACCAATACGCACCATTGAGAATGGACTAGGGTCATGGTACGTTTCGATTACTCTCATTGTATCCTTTAGAATCACCTTCTCACTTTGAACAACCTCATCTGGTGGCAAACCACCTTTTGATCGCCCAAGACTCATCGAACCTCTCGTCGGAAAAAAACGCACACCTAAATCGTGTGCTGCTCGAATTTCTTCATCAATTAACTCACCACTGATCCCATTTGGAAACACATAAAAATGATCACTTACAGTTGTACAACCACTTTTTAATAATTCACCAATACCTACAGCCGCACTCAAATACACATCTTCAGGTCTAATATGACGCCAAATGTCATAGAGAGTAATTAACCAATCAAACAACTCACAATTCTGTGCCAATGGGATATTTCGTGTGAATGTTTGATACAAATGATGATGTGTATTTATTAAACCTGGATAAATGATTTGGTTTCTAGCGTCAATCACTTCATCTGCAGTTTCATATGGAAGGTCTACTCCAATTGCTTTGATTTCCTGGCCTTCAATATAGATACTTCCTCCGGGATACTGATTTCTCTCACCATCCATCGTAATAATATTTCGAGCATTTTTTATTAACACTGTTCTCATGATCTTCACCTTCCTATTGGAAACGATTTTTGTATCCTATCCTATAGGCTAATGAAGAAGGTTGTCATTACACATTTCTACAAACTTTCTCATTCTATTTAGTGATATCCACCAAAAAACCTGGTGCCCGCAGTGGAAGCACCAGGTTTTTCACTAGTTTTATAGAATCAAGTTCCCTATTCCCCACAAGAGGAAGAAGCTGATCAGAATGGTTAAATTAGAAACCGTTCCGACAAACTTGCGATCATAATCAAATTCTACCGAGTATGGAAGCACGGAAACAGAGGTTGGTAGAATCAATCCAATCAATACAGTGTATTTAAACATATCTCCAAACGGAAGAATGAAAAATAAAATAAGTCCTAAAACAAGTCCTACACCATATCTAATCGCTAGAAATTTCAGGGCTAATGTTTTGTAGCTTTTTTCAAATCTAAAATTCAAGTAGATTCCCAGTAGTAATAGAGCCATCGGCATGTTTGCTAAAGAAATAATGCCTGATACCTCAATAATAAAGGATGGCAGATGATACCCGATTAAGCTAAAGAAGAAAATAATCATATACGTCATAAAAGGAATAGACCTGACCATTTTTCCTGAGATTTCTTTGAAGCCCAGTTTGACATTTTCTTGGGCATAGAAGCTACCAATCAAGTAACTAACCCCAAACACAATAAATGCATTTCCTACATCAAACATCCCAAAATATTTAATTCCTTCCTTGCCCCAAATCCCTTCCACTAAGGGATACGCAAAAAGCCCGATATTAAATCCTGGAACCATCATACCAAGCATTCCTTTTGTTTTACGCGACTCATTTTTAAAAATAAAAAGACCGAGAGCAGAAATAAAGAGTCCATAAAAAAAAGCAATACCAATCAGCAAGATTAAGGAATAATCAATCTTTATATCATTAAAAGTAACGATGATCAAAGCAGGCAGAGTGAGGTTAAAGATGATTCTTGATAATCCCTCTCCATCCTGCTCCTTAAGGATGTTAAATCTCTTAAGAGTGTACCCTAGACCAATAATGACAATGGCATATAAAAATTGTTGATTAAAATTATCCAAGAGACATTCTCCTTCTGATGTCTTGCAGGTGCAAGTCTTTTGTACTTTAGTCTGTTAAAAGTTTACCATATTTAACGAGTGTTTGTTCAGCAAGAATATGAAACTTCTCTAACGATACATTGAAGATTATTTCTGAAAGGGAGCATGGTTGGGGAGCCCAGATAATAGAATAGAACTAGACATTTAGATGAACGCCCTTCATAATGTTGTAAACGCATACAACTGAAGTTTGTAAAAGATTTGTAATTTTATTTTAAATCTACCATCAAGGAACAGCCCATCTAGTAAACTATAACTAAGCATATGGGGGAGGACGATTGGATGAAGCGTTTTTCAACGCAAGAGAAAAGTTGGATGATGTATGACTGGGCCAATTCAGCCTATTCTGTCATTATTACGACCGCTGTATTTCCACTATATTATAAAGCAGCTGCTACTAGTGCTGGTGTTAGTGCTTCAGATTCAACAGCATATTTGGGCTATACAATCGCGATTGCGACATTTATTCTGGCTATGCTTGGACCTATTTTAGGTACGATTGCTGATTACGAAGGACTGAAGAAGAAGTTTTTCACGTTCTTTTTTAGTTTAGGTGTTGTGTTCACCGCCATCCTTGCTTTTATTCCAGGTGATCAATGGTTACTTCTATTAATCATGTATACTGTAGCAGCAGTTGGATCTGCTGGAGCCAATGTGTTTTATGATGCATTTATTGTTGATGTCACCACCGAGGAGCGGATGAATCGGATTTCTGCTCGAGGCTTCGGCTTAGGATACATCGGGAGTACGATTCCATTTATCATCAGTATCGCTATTATTGTTTTAGCTCAAAATGAGTTAATCCCAATTGCGACGACCACTGCTAGTAAAATTGCATTTCTCATAACAGCTGTGTGGTGGGGTATCTTCTCGATTCCGCTTCTACGAAATGTGAAACAAATCTACTTTATTAAACGTGAAGCAAAGCCTGTTGTAAATAGCTTTAAGCGGCTAGGGAAAACGATGAAGGAAATCAAAAAATACCGAGCACTCTTCTTATTTTTACTTGCTTATTTCTTCTACATTGATGGTGTTGGTACAGTCATTTCGATGTCTACAGCGTATGGAACAGATCTTGGAATCACGTCAACCAATCTATTAATCATCTTGTTTGTCACACAGGTCGTAGCTGCTCCGTTTGCTCTGTTATACGGGCGATTGGCTGAGAAATTCACAGGTAAAAAAATGCTTTATGTTGGGATTATTGTCTATATTATTGTTTGTATTTATGCTTATTTCTTAGAAACAACTTTAGATTTCTGGATTTTAGCGATGCTTGTCGCTAGTTCTCAGGGTGGAATTCAAGCATTGAGTCGCTCCTACTTTGCTAAGCTTGTCCCAAAGGAGCATTCCAATGAATTCTTCGGGTTCTATAACATCTTTGGAAAATTTGCATCGATTATGGGGCCACTGCTTGTTGCAGTAACTGCTCAGGTAACTGGAAACTCAAACAGTGGGGTATTCAGCCTCGTCTTCCTATTCATTATTGGGATTATTATTCTGGCCTTTGTACCAGAGCCTGAGGATGAGAAGGTTGCAGCCTAATATAGAGGTAAGTGAAAGAGGGATTCTATTCCTCTTTTTTTAATGCAATTTTCTTACAGATTATGACTATAAACGCCGCAAGGTGAATACAACAAACTTTAACAAAACATCATTTCTTATGTTTAATGATTCTCTCAATCAGTCAAATAATTTCAATCTTTCGTCAACATTTTTCATTTACAATGCTCTATAATTTTAAGTGATCACACAAAAAAGCGAGGTTATGGATATGTTAAAAACAACTAAAACAGTAATTCCAGATCTTCATTGGCTGACAGATGTGAGTGTGTTTGCCGTGAATCGACTTCCTGCCCATTCAGATCATCGTTATTATGAAACAGTAGAGGAAGCAAAAGCTCAGTCTACCATGAAAATGCGTTATTCTTTAAATGGAAATTGGAAATTTAGTTATACAATTAATCCAATCAATCGACCAGCTGCATTTTACCAAACAGATTTCGATTGTGCTGGTTGGGGAGATATTCAAGTGCCAGGCCATATCCAGCTCCAAGGCTATGGAAAGCCACAATATGTGAATACGATGTATCCTTGGGATGGACATAATGACATTCGTCCGCCTGAAATACCTACAGATCATAACCCAGTTGGCAGCTATGTGAAGTATTTCGATGTACCTAAGCACATGGAGAACAAGCCCGTATACATATCCTTCCAAGGAGTAGAATCAGCATTTTATGTGTGGCTTAACGGAGAGTTTATTGGCTATAGCGAGGATAGTTTTACACCCGCTGAATTTGATTTAACTCCATTTTTACAAGAGGGAGAAAATAAACTCGCTGTTGAAGTCTATCAACGTAGTACAGGAAGTTGGTTAGAGGATCAGGATTTCTGGCGCTTTTCTGGAATCTTCAGAGATGTTTATTTATATACCGTCCCTTCGATCCATGTCTATGATGCGCACATTCACGCAGAGCTTGATGAGACCTATACAGTGGGTACACTAAAGGTTGACCTTGCCTTTCTATCTTCACCTGTGAAAGGTTCAAAAGTCATTGCAGAACTGATTAATTCTGAAGGGAGATACGTAGAATCAATAACCATCGAACCGGAAAGTACTGAAACTAGCTTTTCAATGGTCATTAATAAACCAACACTTTGGAGTGCAGAGTCTCCTTATTTATATAAATTATATATTCAGGTTTTCAATGAAGCTGGTGAGTTAGTAGAGGTCATTCCTCAAAAAATCGGATTTAGAAGATTTGAGTTAGTTGATAAGATTATGCGATTAAATGGTAAGCGGATTGTTTTCAAAGGAGTTAATCGTCACGAATTCAATTGCCGCACTGGACGTGCCATTACAAAGGAAGATATGCTTCAAGATATCAAAACGATGAAGCAGAATAATATCAATGCTGTCCGTACCTCACATTATCCAAACCAAAGCGATTGGTATGACTTATGTGATGAATATGGTGTCTATGTTATCGATGAAATGAATTTAGAAACACATGGTTCATGGCAGAAAATGGGGAAGGTTGAACCATCTTGGAATATTCCTGGAAGCTTACCTGAATGGCAGGAGATTGTATTGGACCGTGCTAAATCCATGTTTGAGCGAGATAAAAATCATCCATCGATTCTCATTTGGTCATGCGGAAATGAATCATATGTCGGAGATGTTCTCTTACATGTAACAAGGTATTTTAAGTCTGTTGATTCTAGTCGTCTTGTTCATTATGAAGGCGTTTTCTATGATCGTACGTATAGTGAAATAAGTGATATGGAAAGTCGAATGTATGCAAAACCTGCTGATATTGAAAAGTACTTAACAGACGGTCCTGAAAAGCCTTATATTAGCTGTGAATACATGCACGCGATGGGGAATTCCCTAGGTGGTATGAATTACTACACAGATCTAGAGGATAAATACCCTATGTATCAAGGTGGCTTCATTTGGGATTATATTGACCAATCGCTAGTCAAAGAAGATCGTTATGGCAACGAATTCTTAGCGTATGGTGGGGACTTTGATGACCGTCCTTCCGATTATGGCTTCTGTACAAATGGAATTGTATACGCAAACCGTGAGCCTTCTCCAAAAATGCAGGAAGTGAAATACTTATATCAAAACATAAAGCTAGACGTTGACCAGTCAGGTGTCACAATTAAAAATAGTAATCTATTTGTTGATACGTCTAACTATGATTTTGAGTATAAGCTATTCCTTAATGGAGTCGAAGTGTATCAGCAATCATTCCATGTCATTGTAGGTCCACTAAGTTCAGAACGTGTGGAATTTAATTGGCCGAGTGATGTCATGAAAGAGTCCGGTGAATATTGCGTACATGTTATTTGTAAAGAAAAAGAACAGAAGTTATGGGCTCCTGCTGGTTATGAGGTTGCGTTTGGTCAATATGTGTATGTAAATACCACAAAAATGGATCACCGGGTTACAACTAATCATCCACTTCGTATTGTCCAAGGGGATGTAAATATTGGGGTTCACGGTAGAGACTTCACGATTATGTTCTCAAAGCAATTTGGTAGTCTACTATCTATTAATTACTCAGGTACAGAAATGATCGCCGCTCCACCTGCACCATTATTCTGGAGAGCAACAACTGATAATGACCGTGGCTATGCTCAAGCCTTCCATTCAGGAGCATGGATTGCTGCTAGCTTAGCACGTAAATGTACTGCTGTTGATTTGAATGAAGAAAAGGATACTGTCACTGTATCATTTACGTACAAGTTTTCAATTCATGATCAGCTTGAGGTAAAAACAAGCTACATCGTCTATAGAGACGGAAGCATTCAAGTAAAATCAAACTACCATGGTGCAGAGGATTTACCACAATTACCAATCTTTGCAGTCTCGTTCAAGGTTCCTGCAACATATGATCAATTGGATTGGTATGCAATGGGGCCAGAAGAAAACTATTCTGACCGCTCACAAGGGGCACGTCTTGGCCGTTTTAAGAACACAGTTACAGAGAATGTATCTGGATATTTGATGCCACAGGAATCAGGAAACCGTACCGGAGTACGCAATGTCAGTGTGACAAGCAAAGGTGGGCGAGGGATTTCAATTTCATCTGTAGCAGAGCCGCTCGAGTGTAATGTCTCACCATATACAGCATTTGAACTTGAAAACGCGAAACACCATTATGAATTACCTAATGTTCATTATTCCGTGATCACTGTTGCAGGGAAGCAAATGGGTGTCGGTGGGGATGACAGCTGGGGTTCACCAGTTCATGCTGAACATCTACTAAAAGCAAATGAAGAAATGGAATTTGAGTTCGTGATTCAACGAGTGAATTGTTAACAAGGTTGGAAAAGTCAGTTCTTAATTGAACTGGCTTTTTTGCTGTATTTACTAATCTATGTAAAAATAAATCTAAATCTCTCGTTTTAAATGGTGCAAACAGGTCTAAGCTAGAGAGGTAATAAGCGACCGAAAGGAGTATGACATGAACAAAATAATTATGTTTATCGTCTTGCTATTGATCTTGACCGCATGTTCAAGTAAAAACAATGATTCTACTAAACCCATTGAAGAACAAGACTCCCTTGAAATGACTTCATCAGCGGCAGAAGCACTCGCAACAAATCTACATATTCCTTGGATGATTACTAAGCACGAGGACACTTTTTATATTAGTCAACGTGAAGGGAAAATCATCGAAGTAGATTTAGAATCTCAACATCCGAAGGATCACAATCTCATATTGACAAAAGATGTATTACACGAGGGGGAAGGGGGCTTACTTGGCTTTCTGCTCGCTCCTGATTTTGAAACAAGTCAACTCGCGTATATTTACCATACATATCGTGAGGCTGACATGATTAAAAACCGGATTGTTACACTTCAAAAGCGAGAGAATACATGGTACGAAACTAAGGAGCTCTTAGCTGATATTCCAGGAGCAAGAAACCATAATGGTGGGAGAATGAAGATTGGACCTGATGGCTTGCTTTATGTAACTACAGGCGATGCTGCCATTCCAGAGCTTTCACAGGATAAGAAGAGCTTAGCAGGTAAAATATTGAGGATGACACTTGATGGAGAAATTCCAACTGATAATCCTTTCGATCAATCCTATGTCTATTCCTTTGGCCATCGAAACCCTCAAGGCTTAGCTTGGGATGATAAGGGGAATTTGTATAGTACCGAGCATGGGCAAAGTGCTCATGATGAAATTAACTTCATTGAGCCTGGTAACAATTATGGGTGGCCTGTCATTGAAGGGGATGAAGAAGAGACTGGAATGACCAAGCCATTGTTTCATACCGCTGAAACGACTTGGGCACCTTCTGGACTCGAATACCATGATGGTAAGCTTTATATCGCTACATTACGTGGTTCGAGCATTCGAAGCTATGATTTAACAGATCAATCTGTCGATACCATTCATGAAGGTAGCGGAAGAATGCGTGATATCTACATTGAAGACAACACCTTATTTACGATTACAAACAATTTAGATGGTCGAGGACAACCGTCTGACGATGATGATCAATTACTACGAATTAAACTCGACTAAATCCCAGGCACCCTTAATAAGAGGGTGTCTGGTTTTTATTTTGACACAAATGGGTTGCCTGCTACCCAGAATCGCCATGGATACTCTCTGGCCTCGCCACTGTTCTCTATTCCAATTCGAGGTCCAGCTTCAATCGCTCCAATCTCTTCTCCTTCAGCAATAAATAATGGTGATTCTGACAGAGGTCTGCCGTAATCCTCTTTCACTATCCCAAGTGCTTTTGTTAATTTTCCAGGTCCACTCGTTAAGTCTCTCAGCTTTTTAGTTGGACCTCGTTGTTCATACATGAGATCTAATCCGCAAACAGGTTCAAGCGCACGAATTAATACAGCTTCAGGGTGACCTTCTTCTCCACTGACAACATTGACAAGACAATGAGTATGCATCACATAAGTATACGCAACTCCTGCTGGTCCAAACATGACCTCCGTCCGTTTTGTTCTTCGATTTTCGTAGCTATGCGCTGCCCGATCTCCTGGACCGATATAAGCTTCCGTCTCGACGATAATTCCAGCCGCTGTACCCATTTCTGTTTCCTTTACAAGAATGTTTCCTAGCAGGGAACGAGCAAGTTTGAGCGTTGGTTGTTGGAAAAATTGGTGGTCAACTGGTTGAAAATTCATGTATATCACCTCTCTATTTGAAAAATTTACATTTTTAGGTACATCAAACCACATTTACCCTCACAAAAGGATTGTCTATCACGTAATATATAGTAAATAACCATTTTTGAAATGGAGGAATTGACATGGGTTATATAATGCCAGTTCAACTAGACGCTTATACTCAATATTCAAATCGTCAAGCTTTACATACATATAATTATGCACAGGTTAGTACAATCTCAGCAGTTCAATTAAATAGTAAATATGTTGAAGAAGAAAGAAAGCATGAACTTAGACGCTTCACTAAAATACAAGATGGGATCAAAAAATCTAAAGTTTTATATACAAACACAAGTAAATATACGGGAAAAGGCACTCACTTTAATGAGTATGTCTAACTCAGTTTCGTTCTAAAACAAATAAAAGACGCCTATGCAGCGTCTTTTATTTTAGACTGTTTTTCCAAAGTTTGTTGTCATTAGATGTAAATTAGAAGTTCGTTTTCTAGCAGCCTGAATACGCGGAGACTCCTGCGGGATGCGTGGCCAAATTGAGACCCCACAGGAGCGAAAGCGACTAGGAGAGGAGGCTCACCAGACACCCGCCGGACGCGGAGAGTATGCAGGCTGCTACTTTACAAGCAACACTTTATACGAAAATAGCCTTTTTCTTAGATATAATCATTCATTCGGATCAGTAAATCCCGTTGCAATGACAGTTACGATCATTTCGTCCTTCAGCTGTTCATTAATCACCGATCCAAAAATCATATTCACGTCCTCATGTGACGTCGATGCCACAATGTCAGCGACTTCTTGAACCTCGAACAAGCTTAAATTACGACCACCAGTAATATTCATAATTACACCCTGAGCTCCATTAATCGATGTTTCAAGCAGCGGACTATTTATCGCCTTTTCAGCTGCTTCCACTGCACGGTTTTCGCCTTGAGCAATCCCAATTCCCATTAATGCAGTCCCTCTATGAGACATGACCGTTTTCACATCGGCAAAATCAAGATTAATTAATCCCGGTACAGCAATTAAATCAGATATCCCTTGTACCCCTCGACGCAGGACATTATCTGCTTCTCGAAAAGCTTCAAGCATTGGTGTTTTTTTATCAACAATCTCTAACAATCTCTCATTTGGAATGATAATTAATGTATCTACCGCATCCCTCAATGCTTTGATTCCACCATCGGCATTTGCTGCACGCTTGCGCCCTTCAAATTTAAATGGACGTGTCACAACACCAATTGTCAGTGCGCCAAGGCGATGTGAAATCTCTGCTACAGCTGGTGCAGCTCCTGTCCCTGTTCCGCCACCCATTCCAGCTGTGATAAAGACCATATCTGCTCCTTGAAGGGCAGCTTCAATCTCTTCATACGTTTCTTCTACTGCTTTTCTACCGATTTCTGGATTCGCCCCTGCGCCTAACCCTCTCGTCAACAGCGCTCCTATATGAATCTTCGTATCTGCCTTTGATTGATTCAGAGCTTGTCCATCTGTATTAATCGCAATAAATTCTACGCCCTTTACACCATCCTCAATCATTCGATTAACAGCGTTATTACCACCGCCACCTACACCAACTACTTTAATGGTTGCAAACTGATCTATGTATGTATCTAATTCAAACATGTTCATTCCTCCTAGCTTTTCTACTGCCTCATCATAGAATTCGCAATGAATCTTGTTTTTCTATTGGTTTTACCCAAAATGAGGTACTATTTCTACTATTAGTATAACAAAAAAGCCCATCTGATTTTCAGATGAGCTACTGATAATTGTATCATTTATACACCTGAATAGGACATAAAGCCACCATCTACTGGGACTGTAATCCCTGTGACAAAACCAGCTGTTTCCTCGTCAACAAGCCATAGAAGCGTTCCTAATAGGTCTTCTGGCTTTCCGAATCTGCGCATCGGTGTATGTGAGATAATTTTGTTTGAGCGTTCTGTTAAACTACCATCCTCATTTGTTAATAGTTTTCGATTTTGCTCAGTTAGGAAAAATCCTGGTGCAATCGCATTTACTCGAATTCCTACATCAGCCATATGAACAGCTAACCATTGCGTTAAATTATCAATTGCTGCTTTTGCTGCACTATATGCTGGCACCTTTGTCATTGGTGACGGAGCACTCATTGATGATAAGTTAATCACAACAGCACCCTCACGCTGAATCATTTTCTTTGCAAAAACCTGTGTCGGAATCAAGGTCCCTAATATGTTTAAATCAAACACAAAACCAAAACCCTCTTGATTCAAATCAAAAAATGTTTGAATCCCGTCTGTGTTCAGATCTTCTGCTTTTAACGTTTCATTTGTGGTAGTCCCTTTTGGATGATTCCCGCCCGCACCATTTATGAGAATGTCACATACTCCTAATTCGGTCGAGATGATTTCCTCCGCTTGCTTCACACTCTCTACATCAAGAACATTGCAGGATAGGGCAATCGCCTCTCCGCCACCTTCTCTAATTTCACGGGCTACTACTTCACCTTTTTCAACCGTTCTATTGAGGATCGCAATCTTCACACCATGTCTTGCGAGCTCTTTTGCCATCGCACTGCATAATACACCACTACCGCCTGTTACCACTGCTACTTTCCCTTTCAAATTTGGATGAATAGGTAGCATTATTGATTCCTCCCGCTAAGTCGTTCTAGTGAATCCCAGATTCCCCATAAGTACATAATCCCAAGTCCTCGGTCATACAAGCCATATCCTGGTCTACATTGTTCACCCCAAATATGTCTCCCATGGTCTGGTCTTGCATAACCAGTAAAGCCATTCTCATGATACGCTTTGACGACATCATAAATATCGACCGTACCGTCTTGCGTCCGATGTGAGGTTTCAATGAAATCACCATTTTCATAAACTCTTACATTACGAATATGGGCAAATGGAATGCGGTCCGCAAATTCTCGCACCATATCTGCTACGTTATTTTCTGGATTTGAGCCCAATGAGCCACTACAGAGAGTTACTCCGTTTGACGGACTATCCACTAGACTTAACACTCTTCGAATATTCTCTCTGTTTGTCACAATCCTTGGCAGTCCAAAGATCGGCCATGGTGGATCATCTGGGTGAATTCCCATTCTGATGCCATTTTCCTCCGCAACAGGAATGACCTCTTCTAGAAAATAGGCAAGATGATTGAATAAGTCTTCTTCACTAACATGCTTGTATGCTTCAAATAGTTCTTTTAAACGAGACAATCTCTCAGGCTCCCAACCTGGCATCGTATACGTACTATTTTTTGAAATGTTCTCCACCAATTCCATTGGATCCATATCTGCTACCTTTGCTTTTTCAAAAAATAAAGCCGTTGAACCATCTTCCATTGCTTTAAATAAATCGGTTCTCGTCCAATCAAAGACAGGCATAAAATTATAACAAATGACTTTTACACCTACCGTAGCCAACTTTTCAATGGTTCTTTTATAGTTTTCTATGTACCTATCTCTTGTTGGAAGTCCTAGCTTAATATCTTCATGAACATTGACACTTTCAACAACATCAATATTTAATCCGTATTCTTCCGCTTGGTTCTTTATTTCTTCTATTCTTTCTAATGGCCATTCTTCCCCTACTGGTACATCGTGAAGAGCCCAGACAATTCCCTCCACACCAGGAATCTGTCTTATTTGTTGAAGGGTGATGCTATCATTCCCCTCACCATACCACCTGAACGTCATTCTCATAATCTTCGCCTCTCTTTTGAGTTGATATGACAACGCTTACTATTTATGCAAAACTAGATGACTACCCCCGCAGCTTGTTATGAAGATTTGTTTCTCTATCTACAAGAATTATAGGTTAAGCCATTTTCTTTGACAAGGAGTGATTGTGAAGTTGTCATAATCTTTCCACAAAAAAAAGCCCAACTGAAACGTTCAGTTGAACTTTTGAATGATTATAATACTTTTTCTAAAAATTCTTTTGCTCGATCCGTCTTTGGCTGAGTGAAGAATTCTGATGGTGGTCCTTCTTCTAGTAATTTTCCACCATCTAAGAAAATAACTCGGTTTGCTACCTCTTTAGCAAATCCCATTTCATGAGTAACAATCACCATCGTAATTCCAGTTTCGGCAAGGTCCTTCATAACATTGAGAACTTCCTTAACCATTTCAGGATCTAATGCAGATGTTGGCTCATCAAATAGCATATATTTTGGTTCCATTGCTAACGCTCGAGCGATTGCCACACGTTGCTTTTGTCCACCTGAAAGATTGTTAGGATATGCGCCCTCTTTCTCAGATAAACCAACCTGAGCTAATAACTTTCGCGCTTTCGTCTCTGCAACCTGACGAGATTCACCCTTCACCTTCATGGGACCATATGTGATGTTATCAAGAACTGTCATATGTGGGAACAAGTAAAAATGCTGGAACACCATGCCAATTTGTTGACGTACCTTCATGATATTCGTTTTTCGATTCGTAATATCCTGTTCATCGATTAGAATGGTTCCATTCGTTGGTTCTTCTAATAAATTTAAGCATCTAAGAAAGGTTGATTTCCCCGAACCTGATGGCCCAATAATGGAAACCACTTCACCAGTCCCAATCGTTGTTGATATATCTTTCAATACTTCATTCTGGCCAAATTGTTTAGAGAGGTTTTCTACTTTAATCACTTAATTTCATCCTCCTTTCAACAAACTTACCAATTAAGGTTAGACCCATTACTAGACACCAATAAATGAAACCGACGAATAACAATGGTTCAAAGTTACGATAAATATCGGCTCCAACCACCTGTGCTCGACGCATTAAATCTAAATAACTAATCGTTGATACAATCGCAGATTCCTTTGTTAAAGTGATGAATTCATTCATTAATGCTGGCAAGATATTTTTAAGCGCCTGTGGGAGAATAATATCCTTCATCATTAAATGATAGGGAACACCCATCGCTAATGCAGCTTCTGTCTGACCTTTATCTACAGCTTGAATCCCCGCTCTAATAATTTCAGCAACATAAGCCGATGAATTCAAACCAAACGCAAGGATCGCCGCCAGAAACGGAGGGATATCATATCCAGTTAACTGTGGAATCGCAAAATAGATAATCATTAATTGCAGGATCAATGGTGTCCCACGGAAAATCGATGTATAAAAGTCTACCAACCAATGTAGTAGCTTAATTCGTGTGAATTTTAATAAAGCTAAACCTGTTCCTAAAATAAAACCAAAAATAATCGCGATTATTACAAATTGTAACGTTACCCATATTCCTTCTAACATAAAAGGAATATAAGGCACGATTTGGCTAAAATCCAAATTCATGCCTTACACCTCTTTCCATTATATTTATTCTTCACTTAACCATTTTTCTTTAAGTTCATCTAACTTCCCGTTTTCTTCCATCTTCTCAATAACCTTGTTCACTTCTTCAACAAAATCACTGCCTTCCGGGAAAGCAACAGCCATTCCAGGCGAGCTCGTCGTCGGATCATCAAATCCTGCTAAATCTTGCTTCTCGATATAACCAGTTGCTACTGACTTATCAAGATACGCCACATTAATACGATTAGATAAAAGCTCTTGAATCAATGTTTGCGCACTGTCCACTTGCTTGATCTCAAAATCATAATCTTCTTGAAGCTTCTTCGCACCCTCTTCTTGGATGGTTCCTAATTGAACACCTAAAGTTTGACCTTTTAAGTCATCAATTGTTTTGATGTTTGAATCCTTCAACGTGATAAACATTTCACCTGAGTGGTTATAAGGAATTGAGAAATCAACGTTCTTGTCACGCTTTTCAGTCGCTGACATTCCAGCTAGGACGATATCAACACGGTTTGTTTGTAAAGCACCAACTAATCCGTCAAATTTCATATCTTTAATTTCTAGTTCAAAGCCTAACTCATCAGCAATATAGTTTGCTAAATCAATATCAAAGCCAACAATTTCACCGTCTGTGTTTCTTGATTCAAATGGAGCAAAATCAGCTGAAGTCCCCATTACAAGTTTCTTCTTTTCAGTTGTTGCATCACTACCAGTTGTGTCATTTTCAGTCGTACCACAAGCCGTCATAACTAATAATAATAGTGCAGTCATACTCAATAATATCTTTTTCATGTCGTCTCTCCTTCAATATTTATATAAAAATGTTAATGATTTTTTATTCAACGAAGTGAATATTAACACAGATTTATTATATTGAAAAGATATTTAGAAAATGTAATAATATTCAAAAAACTATCATATTCCTTAGTAATAGTGTGTACAAAAATTCAATTTTTATCAAAAATGCTATTTTTACAAAATGATGTGTTAAAAATGAATGAAAGGGGCTCATTATCTAGCAGCAGGAATACACTCAAGACTCCCGTGAGATTAGTAGCCAAAGTGAGACCCCGCAGGAGCAAGCGACGAGGATGCTCACCGGTTACCCCACAGGACGCGGAGTCTATTCCTGCTGCGGGTTTTACGAGATACACCTTCATATGAATATAAAAAAGCACCCTAAAATAGGGTACTTAATGAATGAAAATTAGTTATTCGTACGCAGCTTGAATTCAGATTGCATTTTTTCAAAGATTTCTTTGTTTGTGATTAAATCAAAGCCTGTTTTTGCTAAAGCTAATGCACCTCTTGCTAAGATTGCATGTGAGTTATCGGTAATCGTTATATCGGCAAATTCCTGTGTATGAGCAACTAACCCAGGAGAATCTAGTCCGATGTAAGGATGGATGGCAGGAACAACCTGACTTACATTTCCCATATCAATTGAGCCATAAGAGCCCTTAGCCTTCTTCACTTCTTCTACACCAGTCGATAACAAATTCTCATTAAATAAATCAGATAACGTTTTGTTTGTAATCATATTGTCGTAGCTTAATTCATAATTACTTATTTCTAGTGTTGCTCCTGTCATTAAAGCTGCACCTTCAGCGATCTTCTTGACCTTCTCGACAACCTCATTCAAGTACGCTCGATCCTTAGCACGTACATAGAATTGGGCAACGGCTTTTTCAGGGACAACATTAGCTGCAACTCCGCCCTCTGTTATAATTCCATGGATACGAACGTCTGATGAAACATGCTCACGGATTGCATTGATTCCATTAAAAAGTTGAATCACTGCATCAAGAGCATTGATTCCCTTTTCTGGCGAAGCCGCCGCGTGACTTGGCTTACCTCTATAATCAAATTGAATGGCATCCATGGCTAGTGAATCGCCACTTTCATATGATTCATCAGACGGATGCAAGATCATTGCCGCATCAATATCATCAAAGATTCCTTGTTCTGCCATTGGCACCTTTGCACCATTTGTTTCCTCTGCAGGTGTACCTAGTACTACCACTCGTCCACCTATTTCATTCACTACTTTACTTAATGCCACACCCGCTCCAGCGCTCATCGTTCCAATCATATTATGACCGCAACCATGTCCTACACCTGGTAATGCATCGTATTCTGATAAATAAGCGATCGTTGGACCTGATTTTCCGCTATCATATACTGCTTTAAAGGCAGTCGCTCGGTCAACAATTCCTTTTTCAACAACGAATTCATGTCCTTCTAAAAACTCAACTAATCGCTCCATTGAAGCAAATTCTTGATCCCCTAGCTCTGGATGATGATACAAATGATCACTAATTCCCCACAATTTATCTTGTATTTCCTCTACATGACTTTTTAATTGGTCCTTCATCCTCAAAACTCCTCAAAATTATTATTGTTATATGATTATTCAAATTATTTTACCTGTATAAATATACATATTACATGATTAAATTCGTTTCGACAATAATCTTTGTGTATCCACTTATTGACCAAACAAAAAAACCTCGATGATCTATCGAAGGTTTTCGTGTGCTTCTATTAGTTTTCTTCTATTAAAGGTAGACCGATTAAAAACAAACTTTTTTGATTTTCGTCTCTGATTAATGATATTTTTCCATGGTGGTTCTCAATGATACGTTGAACAACCGTAAGTCCCAAGCCTGTTCCTGAGGCTTTCGTTGTTTGAAACGGCTCGAACAATTTATCTTCTATTTCAACTGGAATCCCCGGACCACTGTCCTGAATATATAAATAATAAGAGCCATCATGTGTTTTTGAAGATATCGAAATCCAACCAGTATTCCCAATCGCTTCACTACTATTTCTGAAGAGATTATAAAACACCTGTGTCATTTGTTTGGCATCTAATAAGAGTGGAGTTCGTTCGATATTTAACTTAAAGTTAATTTCTTGCCCAGTCTCATTTGAGTCAAACAACGGAAGAATCTCCTTCACAATATCTTCGAGAAAGCCTTCCTTTAATAGTGGATTCCCTGGTTTCGCTAATAACAACATCTCTTCAACAAGTGAATCCATTCGCTTAAATTCCTTTAATAGCAACGGGAGATGATATTTCTCCTTATCAAGATCCTGGAGTGATTCATTCATTAATGTCAAGAAACCTTGAATTACTGCAAGAGGATTTCTTATTTCATGGGCTGCCCCTGCTGCTAACTCTCCTAATATAGCGAGTTTTTCCGATTGATTGATTCGCTTTTCTAGTTCCTCTGTATCCGTTATATCAATAAAGTATATAATTCTACCAATTAACTGCTGGTACTGATCAATCAGTTCTGATTGTGATATTAATAACAGATGTCTTTCCTCGTCTGTTTCATACTCAGCTTTGATGTTTTTGAATTTTTCATGTGAAGAGACATAATGCCAAAAAAGGGAGTCGTGTGACCCTTCTTTTTGTAATTTCTCTTTTAATTCAGTAAGATTCATTTTTAACAATCTTGAAGCAGCTGTGTTTAGATCCACCTTCGAAGTCTCATCCTCAATTGTAATCACCCCAACTGGCAGAGAATTCAAGATTTGTTCTCTGTAGACTTTATCTTTTGATACTTCTTCATATAAGCGGACCGTTCTTTTAAATTCCACAGATAGTAATATTATAATGAATAAGAAAATTAGTAATCCAAAAACAGGATGTGGTTCATTTAGCATTACAATCAATATATATGAAGCTGCAAGTATCACTAAATAAATCGATAGTGTATTTTTCAAAAAATCTTTAATTATTTCCCAAATCGGATTTGTTTGGGAGGTAAAGTAAAAGCAGGGGGTTATTAAAATAATATTCAAGATAAAATATGTAATAAGGGCACCTAATAAGGCATAAATTTGTTCCAAATCAATAAGACCGACTTTGCCTCCAAGGAATACATACATATAATAGGAACCTGTTAGCATTATTGAGTAGATTGATATATTAAATATATAATTCCACCATTTTTTTATCTTAGGTATACGAAAGATTGCACTGATCAAGTTACTTATAAACAGTAATAGTAAAGCTATCTCTATCCCAAAAGTAATAAGGGATGCCATATATATGGCGGTATCCATAGAAAAGAGAACAACGCCTTTTGGCGGTTTTGGGATATTAAAGTAATCACAAATAATGATCCCAACAGCCATGGCACCAAACAAGATCCAATCAATATAAAAAGTTGCTAATTTTATTTGAGAGATAAACACACCTAAACTAATCAGTACAATGATCAATTTATAGACATTAGTCCCCTTTTCAGAAAATAAAAAATTCAAATATATCACTCTCTTATGAGTTATTTATGGATGAAACTAGTACTTTTATTCTAGTTTATCCTAACTATGAAAGCAATTATACAGTTATTGTAATTTCTAAGATTTTTCTTGATAACAAACGATTGTCACAGATCCGCCCTATTATTTTATTAGAATAATGATTTTTGGTCATACTCACTTATTTGATTTTTTCCACAGTACTAAAGTCATGAGTTTAATTAAATTTCCTTCTAGTGATTATAACCAAATACCATACGTGATTTTAGCTAGGTTACACATGCCCTCTTATACATAGAAATGATACTATAGGCAAAAGAGCAAACTGGTCGTTTACACTAATCGTATGTTGGAAGGAATGAAGTTGTATGAGTTTAGAGGCTTTAACCAAACAAGTAAAAACAGATCTTTCTTATCTTTCTTTTAGTGGTTCAGATTGGGTACGTCCACTGACTCATCCTGAAGGGCATGTCTATGATGTTGTCATTGTTGGTGGTGGACAAAGTGGACTTGGTGCCGCATTTGGTCTATTACGCGAACGAATTTCGAATATCCTTGTCATTGATGAAAATCATGAAGGGTATGAAGGACCTTGGGAAACTTATGCACGGATGGTTACACTACGCACACCAAAACACTTGACCTCGATTGATTTAGGAGTTCCTTCATTAACTTTCCGGTCGTGGTGGGAGGCTCAGTTCGGACAAAAGGGTTGGGATGAAATAGACAAGATTCCAAGAGGAGATTGGATGAACTATTTGCGTTGGTATCGACATGTTCTTGGACTCCCTGTAATCAATGAGGTGAAGCTAAATCTTGTCGAACCAACAGAAGAGGGGATTCATCGACTACATATTGAAGGCGCAGGAGCACCCTCTGCTACATTACTTGCACGAAAAGTAATTCTTGCGACTGGTATACAAGGTGGTGGCGAATGGCATGTTCCCTCACTAATCTCTGAAAATCTTCCCCGTAAGCTCTATGCTCATACCTCTGAAGCGATTAACTTTGACATGCTTAAAGGAAAGAAGATTGCTATTTTAGGAGGCGGTGCATCTGCCTTTGATAATGCTAACTTCGCCTTATCAGAAGGTGTAAAGGAAGCCCATGTATTTGTCAGAAGGTCGAAGCTGCCTCGTGTGAATCCAATTCGCCAGATGGAGGTTTCTGGTATGATTGAACGATTTCATACCTTATCTGACGCTGATAAATATGCAGTCATCTCACATTTTTTCAAACTGAATCAACCGCCAACCAACGATACCTTTGACCGTGCTAGCTCATGGTCAGGATTTCAGCTTCACTTAGAGGCCCCATGGCTAGACGTAAAAGCAACAAATGAAGGAGCTGAAGTCACTACGCCACAAGGAACTTTTTCCTTTGACTTCTTGATTATTAGTACTGGTCTCCTCACTGATCCTGCATTACGTCCAGAATTAAGGCTTGTTGAACACCAGATCGCACGCTGGGGTGATGTCTATCAAGCTCCACAAGAACTGGAAAATCCTATGCTTGATGCTCATCCATATCTAAGTCCAGGGTTTGCTTTCACAAGTCGTGAACAGGATGACCGAAACAATTTACATGGTTTGTTTGCCTTTAATTATTCAGCTCTAATCAGCTGCGGAATTTCAGCATCTGCTTTATCTGGGATGAAGTTTGGGATTCCAAAGCTTGTAACAGCTGTGGCTGACCAGCTTTTCCTTGATGACCGAGAAACGATATTAAATGACTTCTACCAATATAATCAGATTGAATTTGTCGGTAGGTGGCCGAAATCTTAGATGGAACTACGAGGGGGGCTTTTTGTTAAGTGATGAATTAGCAGGCGGAAGATAAGGGGAGGATTTTCCGTTATTTGCTGAATCGAGCTCTTTTTAAAGCGAATAACGGAAGATTTTTCCGCTATCCGTTCTAATCATGCTCATTTTCGCCTTTTTTAAGCAAATAACCGAAATTTCTCCCTCTATTTAAGCCATTATTAATAAGAATTGCCAATTAAGCGGAATTTCTCCCTTTATTACCTACCACCTTGCCCCCCGCCACCTTAACTCCGATTCATCGTTGCTAAAAAATCGCCAAGCAGATCCTCCGCATCCTCTACAGTTTCCTCATTCTGATTCACTTCTTCAGAAGAAGCTAATTCTTTCCTTGCCTTTTCTAAATCAAAATGGAGCAGATCATCTTCTACATTCATTGTTACCGGAGCTTTCTGTGGCTTTATCCATTCAGTCTCAACATCTAGCATCATTTCCTCGACCTGCTCTATGTCTGGGGAGATATTCTCCTCCAACTCCTGTAAGTATAAAGCTTCATCAATATCTATCGCATTACTATTTAGAGCGGCTAAGATTGACGTGGCTCTGACTGGATCTGCTAATAATTGATATAGAATATTACCTAGCAATGCTTCTGAATGAGAGTGTTTGAGCCAATTTCTCTGTTCCTTTGTCAACTGCTTGGGGAGTGGAATGGTAATCGTTTCTCTTTCCCGAGAAAGAGCATTCCCCATTCCATCTAATGCAAATTGTGCAATTTTACTAGAAAAGTTTCTTTTCTCTGTTTCCTTTAACTTTTGGAGCTGTTTAATAAGATGATCAGGTGTATCTGATGGGATCCGAAATGTAATGGCTTGTCCCCTTTGTATTCGAGTTATTCCCTTACTTGTCATGAGATCACCCTTACTTCTCTACCGTTACTTTTTCTTTTCCTTTAGTCATCTTTCTCTCAAAGTCTGAGATTAATTTATAATAAGCATTGGCCATCATCCAGATGCTTTCTTTTTCATCTTCAAAAAAACCAATATTGTATCCATCTAAACTATTATTTAACATTTTCAGATAATCCTTTAAAACAATCGCTCCTCCACCGACAAAGTAGCAGATTTCTGTTTGTGAGTTCTTTTGCCAAATATTTCGAAGTAAGCGATATTGCTTCTTCGCTAAATCTAGTAGAATACGATCTGTAATATCGTGCACACTTGTCCGACTGCCCTTGACCATAATATGGTTTCGATCCTGTTTCTTTGTGATGATTTCAACAACATCTCTACGACTATCTAATTCAACACTATGCTTTGTCCGGATTTCTTCTCTAATCGCCTCCAATGATTCAGCCACCCCAAGATTAAATCCTTGTGCTTTATCATCATCGACATTTCGATTTTTGATCACAGCAATATCGGTCGATAACCCACCAATATCCTGAATCAGAATTCTTTTATCGACTAAATCACGATTAATAATATTTAAATCATGGTCCATCACTAAATTGATATATGCAGCAAATCCTTCTGGATAGACCTTCATTTGATCAAACTTAATATTTACTTTCAATCCTTGATACTTTGGTGTGACTAGAAACTCTACTTGGTGAACCGAACTAAGCAATCGTGATCGGTAGCCTACGTCTTTTCCTTCCTTTACTTCACGAAGTGGGAGGCCTGTACCAAGAATATAGTTCGCATCAATTGCAGAGCCATTCTTCTTAAAAGTAGCGGTATTTTGCTCACGCGCCGCATCCAAGGCCAAGGTAGCAAAGAGCATAACCAACGTCTGGTCTTCCTCTGATTTACTACTTCCTTGATCTAATTCAGTCGCATTGTCACTTTTCGTTGCTAAATTTCCGACACGGTAAATCACATTATTCTCTTTTAAAGCAGGGGAGTGGACTCTTATATGAATACCTTCTAATGGATCTTTGTCGTTCAACTCTTCGATTCCAATTACTGGCCGATCTTCTGTATCTCTAGCAATGACATTTGGAATATTAAGTTCAAAATCACATTTTCCAAATATCGCCTTTACGGAATCATTCCCTACATCGATTGCAGCAATTCTAGCATTACTCATAAAATCATCCCTTCCAATTAATATAAGAGGAATCTAGTACCCTCTATTAAAATGGTAAAGCAGGCTAGATCATTCCACAATCAATCAAAAGTTGTGTTCGAAAAAGAACACATGTATACATTTTTGTGTACATTATCAATTCATTACAAACCCCTTGACAGAACAGGATGCACACACCTTTGTTTACATGTATACGACATTGCATACAAATGTGTACAAATGTGTTTACTTGTTTACAAGGTGACATTCAGTACCTTCTATCCCCCTTTCTCCTTTGAAAATTGTTACTATTCGACTAATTCATTTGGACTGTACAAAAAATAGACACAAAAAATCTCAGCTAGCATCGCTAACTGAGAACCTTAGATCTTGATCCATATTTATTTTTTTATGGCTAGCCCCACAAGTCCACCAATAAAACTAGGGAACAACCACCCTATTCCCTCTTTATATAACGGAAGAAAGTTTAGTAAATCTGTCACCACCGCTATTTCAACCCCTGCATTTGATAATCCGTCATAAATACTTATGATCCCTGCGCCTATCATTGCTCCAACATAAACCGAACGTGGAATAGGTTTAATCGCATGTACAAGTGATAGCATAATCAACACGATCGTGATCGGATAAATAATTACAAGAAGTGGTAGTGAAAAAGCAATTAATTGATTTAACCCTAAATTAGCCATTGTAAAGCTAAAGAGACACAAAATCGCAATCACTACTGGGTATGACACCCCTTTAAAACGATTTGTAAGAAATTCTCCACACGCTGACACTAAACCAATCGATGTTGTTAAACAAGCACCAACAATAATCATTGCAAGTAGTACAGTACCAAGTGATCCAAATAAATGTGAGGTCACAGAAGAAAGAATTGCTCCTCCATTTTCCTGCATACCAATCGCGTCTACACTACTCGCACCAAGATAGGCCAACGCGATATAGACAAATGATAGGCCAGCCCCAGCAATGATTCCTGCTTTAATAGTATAAGACCGAATCGATCCCACTGTCGTAATACCTTTATCCTTGATTCGATTAATAATCACAATTCCAAACACAAGAGCAGCAATTGCATCCATCGTTAAGAAGCCTTCAAGGAATCCCTTAAAAAACGGACCCTCTAAGTATGTCTCTGTTGCCTGATTAACAGCTCCGAGTGGAGAGACTACTCCTCTAATAGCGATAATCACAATTAATAGAAGAAGAATGGGGGTCAGGATTTTCCCCACACGATCCACAAGCTTAGCTGGATTAAGCGCAAGCCAAAAAGTCACTGAAAAAAAGATGAGCGTTGAAATAAACAAACTGAATCCATTACTCACGGTTAAAAAAGGAACTACCCCTACTTCATATGCAACCGTTCCTGTACGTGGGATTCCGAAAAGTGGACCAATCGTTAAGTAGATAAGAACTGGAAAGACGAGAGCAAAATTTTTACCTACTCTTTTCGAAAGAATGTCTAAATCTCCCTCAACATTGGATATAATAATAATTGCTAACAACGGAAGGCCAACACCGGTTAACAAGAAGCCAGCAATCGCATGAATGATTGATGTTCCTGCTTGCTGACCTAGAAATGGTGGAAAAATTAAATTTCCGGCTCCCAAAAATAAGGCAAACATAAAAAAGCCTAAAGCAACTATTTCTCTTGTTCCTAATTTTTCTTTCATATATAAATGTCCTCCGATAATACGTAAACATGTTGTTAATAAAAAGTACTAAAGTAGTAGTGTAAGTTAAAATTAAATTTATTACTACAAAAATTTCGACAATAATAAATATTTTTCGTCATAATTCTTATGTAATCGTGAACATCCCAATTTTACCCTTAATCTTAGGTAAATTATCCGTAAAATTTCAGGCATATCCCTTGACACTGAATAATTGATACCATATGATAACAACTATATAATTAAAATAATTATAATTTAAGTAGTTAAGTTGCTTTTTTAACTAAAGGCAATTTTACATAATACTAACCAATATCTAGGAGGAATTTAATCATGTCTTTAATCGGAAAAGAAGTACTACCATTCGCAGCGAAAGCTTACTTTAACGGAGATTTCATTGATGTAACTGAAGAAAACTTCAAAGGAAAATGGAGCGTTGTTTGCTTCTACCCAGCTGACTTCACATTTGTTTGCCCAACTGAGCTTGAAGATCTACAAAACGAATATGCAACATTAAAAGACCTTGGAGTAGAAGTATACTCTGTATCAACTGACACTCATTTCACTCATAAAGCATGGCACGATCATTCAGAAGCAATCGGTAAGATTGAATATGTAATGATTGGTGACCCATCTCAAAAGATTTCTCGCAACTTCGACGTATTAGACGAAGAAGCAGGTCTTGCTGATCGTGGAACGTTCATCATCGATCCAGACGGTGTGATCCAAACTGTTGAAATTAACGCAGGTGGAATCGGCCGTGACGCAAGCACAATCGTAAACAAAGTAAAAGCAGCACAATACGTACGTAACAATCCAGGTGAAGTTTGCCCAGCTAAATGGCAAGAAGGTGGAGAAACTCTTAAGCCAAGCCTTGACCTTGTTGGTAAAATCTAAGGAGCGATATTAATGATACTAGATGCAGATATAAAAGCACAATTAGCCCAATATCTTCAACTAATGGAAGGCGATGTCCTTCTTAAAGTAAGTACGGGTTCAGATGATACGTCACGCGATATGACTGCTCTTGTTGAGGAGTTAGCGTCAATGTCATCACACATTAAAGTAGAGAATGCTCAATTAGAGCGCACTCCTAGCTTTAGTGTAAACCGTATTGGCGAAGATACTGGGGTAACATTTGCTGGTATTCCTCTTGGTCATGAATTTACTTCCTTAGTATTGGCTCTCTTGCAGGTTAGCGGAAGAGCTCCAAAGGTTGAGCAAAAAATGATTGATCAAGTGAAAAACATTAAAGGTGAATATCACTTTGAATCTTACATTAGCTTAAGCTGCCACAACTGTCCTGAAGTTGTACAAGCACTTAACCTAATGAGCATTCTAAACCCTGGCATCACTCATACAATGATTGATGGTGCTGCATTCAAAGAAGAAGTAGAAAGCAAGGAAATTATGGCTGTTCCAACTGTGTTCCTAAATGGAGAATCGTTTGGTAGCGGTCGTATGACTCTTGAAGAAATTCTTGGAAAAATGGGAAGCGGTCCAGATGCTTCAGAGCTATCTGACAAGGAACCATTTGATGTACTTGTTGTTGGTGGCGGACCAGCTGGAGCTAGTGCAGCAATCTATGCAGCTCGTAAAGGAATCCGTACTGGTATTGTTGCTGAACGCTTCGGTGGTCAAGTAATGGATACAATGGGTATCGAGAACTTTATTAGTATGAAATATACAGAAGGTCCTAAGCTTGTCGCAAGCCTTGAAGAGCATGTGAAAGAGTATGGAATCGATGTAATGAACCTTCAACGTGCAAAGCGTATTGAAAAGAAAGATCAAATCATTGTTGAACTTGAAAATGGTGCAATTCTAAGAAGTAAAACAGTGATCCTTTCTACTGGAGCACGCTGGCGTAATGTTGGTGTACCAGGTGAAGCTGAATTCAAGAATAAGGGTGTAGCGTATTGCCCTCACTGTGACGGTCCATTATTTGAAGGAAAAGACGTTGCTGTTATCGGTGGAGGAAACTCTGGTGTTGAAGCAGCGATTGACCTTGCAGGTATTGTAAAGCATGTAACAGTGCTTGAATTCATGCCTGAATTAAAAGCTGACTCTGTTCTACAAGATCGTCTGAACAGCCTTCCTAACGTAACTGTTCTTAAGAACGTTCAAACAAAAGAAATCACTGGAACTGACAAAGTGAACGGTATTTCTTACATTGACCGTGAAACAGGAGCAGAGCACCATGTTGAACTACAAGGTGTATTCGTTCAAATCGGTCTAGTACCAAATACTGACTGGTTAGGTGATACAATCGAACGTACTCGTTTCGGTGAAATCATTGTCGATAAGCACGGTGCTACAAATGTTCCTGGAATATTTGCTGCAGGTGACTGTACTGACAGTGCATACAAACAAATCATTATTTCAATGGGATCAGGTGCCACTGCATCATTAGGTGCATTCGATTACCTTATCCGTAATTAATTTAAAAAGTCGTATTCTATGTAACAAGTAGAATGCGACTTTTTTTATTTCCTCTCGCATTTATCCAATATTTTCTAAAAAAATATAAATAAATAACAAATACCGACAAATTTCCCCCTCTTCTATCTTGTAATATTGTATTTATAATTTAATAATATAGTAAAGGAACTGTAATCTTCTTCTCAGTTATTGGAAATAAATGATGTCAGATTACTAGATATCATTTTTCCAATCCCTATTACCATAAACTTTCTTGTAAATAAATTGTCCAATTTGAAGATAGATGGGGGTAAATGTATGGCAAATACTGCTAAACAACGGATGGAGCAGACAACTCTATCGCGGAAACAACAAGTCAAATGGTATAAGAACTGGAAATACATCTCACTCATAACGATTTCATTGATTATACTCGTCATTGGATCTATGAGTTATTATCAATACACACATTTTAATGAGAATAAAACCATCAATGGGATCGAGGTTAGTGGCTTATCTGCGAACAAAGCTCTTACCAAACTACAATCCTCCAAGTTAAAAAATGAAATCTATATTGGTGAAGAATTAGTGGTCACTGGCAAAGAAACACAAATGGGATTTACAGACGCAGATCTCCCAGAAATAAAGAAGCTGTTAAAAAACCAGTGGACATTCTTCCCTTCATTTGACTCAAAAGAGTATTCAATCATGCCAAGCATAGAGGATGACTATCGTAGCAATGAGTTAAAATCTGAACTTGAACAAAAGCTCATCTCCTTGAATCTTGACTTAAAAGCGCCTATTGATGCCACAGCTAGAATTGAAGATGGAAAAGTAGTCATTTCTGAAGGGTCTCCGGGTGAACAATTTGACGTTAATCAGCTCATAAAAGAATACGAGACTCATGAATATGTTAGTGACATTCACCTTGACCCGATTTATCGCGAACCAGTCATGAAGGATGATGAAGTCGTACTTAACCAAGAGAAACAACTGCAGGAATTTTTGCAACATACTGTAGAATACAAGGTTCAGGATGAAGTATTTCCATTAAAAGCAAGCGACCTAATTACTAAAGCATCGTTAACAGAAGATCTTGAAATCGTGATAGAAGCCGACAAGATTGAAAAGAAAATGACCGAAATTAATCATGACAAATCTACTTTAGGTAAAGACTTCACCTTTAAGACCCATTCCGGGAAAAGCATTCAAGTAAAGGGAAAAGGCTATGGCTGGGCACTTGATGTAGAAAAGGAAACTGCTCAAATTCTTGCCGCCTTTGAAAAAGGTGAGAAATCTCTGGCTGCCTCAAACATTTATGGTAACGGATGGAGCGGTGAAGGCTATGGCTATGACACTACATCAAACAACGGCATCGGCAATACGTATGCAGAAGTGTCCATTAAAGAACAACGAATTTGGATTTATCGAGATGGTAAATTAGTTGTATCAACAGATGTAGTCACAGGTAAGCATAGTACTGGAGAAGATACATCTCCTGGTGTTTGGTATATTCTCTACAAGCGCACCCCTTATACTCTTACAGGTAGTGCAGTTGGAAATCCAAATTATTCAATTGACGTAGATTATTGGGCACCATTTACCAACAGCGGCCAAGGCTTCCATGATGCAAGCTGGCGCACGAACTGGTCAAAGAATGCCTATCTCACTCAAGGCTCTGGTGGCTGTGTCAATGTGCCTCCAAATGTCATGAAAAGCATCTATGATAATCTCAGAACCTATGACCCAGTTATCGTCTATTAAACTCTTTAAAAAACAGGAAATCGCAAATAGATTTCCTGTTTTTTTATGCACATTCTCAGCCGTTGACAAAATGTCAACACTTCCTTATAGTTAAAGGAACTAGGGTATGTCGTGAGATCGGATGAGCTATCGAAAGGAAAGAAGTCATGTCTATTGAACAACAAAATCAATTAAGTTTGAGATTAAAAGAATTATTGAAACAACACTCTATCTCCATGGGCAAGCTAAGTGAGTTAACAGATATTGATAAAGCCACCATTTCAAGGATTATTAATGGCAAACGCAAAGCCAACCTACAGCATCTAGAGAAATTTGCTGATTGCTTTCAGATTCCCCTAACGGAATTATTGAAATCAGCTGGATATAAAATTGAACGGCAACACGCTGAGCCAGAATCTGATACCCATGCTTCATTAGAACCTATTCAGAGCCTTCTTGAAGCCTCTACTGCCTTTGATCGAACGTTCTCAATGGACAAGGTAAAGAAGCAACTAGAACAGTATGAACAGGAGTCTCAGCAGGAAGAAGGAAAAAGAACCATCTTCAAAAGCTTTGAAGAAAAGCTTAAAAATGTCGGTAGTATTGGTCCCTATATTACTCATTTGAAGGAAATGTATGAGAAATTTCGTCTAAAGCAAGGCACAAAAAAAGAATTGGCAATCATTGGTAGTGGGTTGCTGTATTTTATATTAACGTTAGATGCCATCCCAGATTACATTTTTCCCATTGGCTATTTAGACGATGCTATTGCCATTCAATTGGTGATTAATCTACTCTCCGTCAAGGGATCATCCATCTACTGATAGAATTTTTTCAAGAGAGGTTGAAATCAATTGAAGCAACCAGAAAGACAGATAGATTTCACATTATTATTCATCTTATTTTGTTTATTTCTTATTAGTATTGTGGCTGTATATAGTGGCTCGGGTCAATATCAAACAGACGACCCCTTCTACTATATGAAGAGACAAATCATTTGGTACATCATCGGGGTTGCCGTCATGATTGGCGTGGCCACCTTTGATTATGAATTACTAGAACGACTGTCTGCACCCTTTTATCTATCAGGAGTTTTTCTTTTAGTACTTGTCCACTTTTTTGGAACCTTTAAAAATGGATCACAAAGATGGTTAAATTTAGGCGTAATTGAGCTGCAGCCCTCAGAATTTATGAAAGTCTTTTTAACTATTTTTCTAGCAGCCATCTTAAACAAATATGGAGTGCAACGACTTTCTTTTAAACAAAGTATCCCTATTACGTTTAAACTCATTATGTTCACAATTATTCCCTTCGCCCTCATCCTTGTACAGCCTGACTTAGGTTCAGCATTAGTAATTGGAGCTGTATTTTTCACACTTTTAATTGTCTCAGGTATTTCGATGAAAATGATTTCCCTCTTTTCTGCTAGCGCCATCAGTCTTATTTCCTTCTTAGTCTATCTTCATAACCATTACTTTGAGGTTTTTTCAAAAATCATCAAGCCCCATCAATTGGATCGTATCTATGGCTGGTTAATGGCTGATGAATTCGCTTCAAGCTATGGTTATCAATTAACTCAGGCATTACTAGGGATTGGTTCTGGACAGCTATTAGGGAAAGGAATTCAACAAGGACAGCAAGTGCAAAGCGGTAGAATTCCTGAGGTACATACAGATTTCATTTTCTCAGTCATTGGTGAGGAATTTGGGTTTATCGGGGCGAGTCTATTAATTATCTTGTATTTCTTATTAATGTATCGAATTGTTAAAATAGCTCAGAATTCAAATAGCGTATATGGAATGTATATTTGTATTGGTACGGTTGGACTGTTGTCCTTTCAAATCTTCCAAAACATCGCCATGACGATTGGCTTAATGCCTATCACAGGACTAGCCTTACCATTTGTGAGCTATGGGGGCAGTGCACTATTAACCAATATGATGGCACTAGGATTAGTCCTAAGCGTCAATATAAGAACTAAAAAATATATGTTTGATTAATTAGGTGATGACATGCTGATTAGACATTTAAAAAAATTTGATTATTGGTTAATCGTGACCATCCTATTACTATGTTCATTTGGTCTTCTTATGGTTTATAGTGCTAGCTATCCCATTGGTATGATCAATTACCATGACCCAAATTACTTTTTCTCAAGACAGCTAAAGTGGTTTGGACTTGGGTTGGTTGCCTTTGTCCTGGCTGCATTTTTTCCCTACCATGCATATGGGAAATTAAGTCCCCTGTTTGTTGTCATTTCAATCTCCCTTTTGGTAGCTGTATTGATTCCAGGAATCGGTGTTGAGCGAAATAATTCTCAAAGATGGATTCAACTGGGGTCATTTATGTTTCAGCCTTCAGAAGCCGTGAAACTACTTATGATTATCTACTTTGCCTATATTTATGCAAAAAAACAAAACTATATCGAGCACTTCACAAAGGGAGTATTACCGCCTCTCTTCATTTTAGCAACAGTGTTTCTGCTCATTTTAAAGCAACCAGATTTAGGGACAGCTACTTCCATTCTTGTAACATGTGGAGTCATTCTTCTGTGCTCAGGAGTACGTAAGATTCATTTGATTTTGTTAGGAAGTATTGCTATCTCAGGAATTAGTTACTTTGCCTTCACAACCCCTTATCGAATGAAAAGACTACTGTCCTTTCGAAATTCCTTTGATGATCCACTCGGTGACGGTTATCAATTAGTCAATTCTTATTTAGCGATTGCTTCAGGGGGGCCATGGGGCAGTGGACTTGGTAACAGTATTCAGAAGCTTGGATATCTACCAGAGGCTCATACAGACTTCATCATGGCTATTATTTTGGAAGAGCTTGGCATTGTTGGGTTATTATTCGTAATCGTTTCATATTTCATTATCATGCTTCGTGGGTTACATATTGCGCGAAACAGCAAAGATGCTTTTCCAAAGCTACTTGCTGTTGGCTTAACGTTTCAGCTTATGATTCAGGTAATCTTTAACTTAGGTGCGGTATCAGGCCTTCTCCCAATTACAGGAATTACGCTTCCATTCATTAGCTATGGTGGCTCCTCGCTCATTATTATCATGATTTCAGCAGGGATTTTGGTCAATGTATCTGCATCTGTGAAGAAAAAGCAGTTATCAGCTCCTAAAAACATAAAAATGCACAGCTAATAGTAAATCTTAGCTGTGCATTTTTATGGCATTAACTTCGTACGATCATTTCTTTCACTAATTCACGATTGCGCTTTTGAAATACTTCGTTATGAGAAGAAACCATGGCAAATTTTTGAGCATCCGGTTGGATATACTGTTTAGCCCTATTCACTGCGTTTGCTGCATCCTGAAAGCATCCTGCAATTAAATTTACTTTGCCTTCATAATTGAGAATATCACCTGCTGCGAAAATCCCCTCAATTGATGTTTCACTCCCTGCATTTCCAGCAATATAAAAATCATTTACCATGTCGAATTCTAATTCACTATTTTTCAGAAGGCTCGTATCTTGCTCATAGCCATGATTGATAATCACATCATCAATATCCAAATAAGTGACCTCTCCCGTTTCTTGGTGAGTCAGTTCCACTTGCTTGATACGTTCATGACTCTCACAAGCCACAAGTTTCGTAATGGACGTTTGTGATAAACAAGTGACACCACTATTCTTCATCTGAGTCACCTTCGCTTCATGACCAGTAAGATGTTCCTTGCGGTAGCTTATATAGACCTTTTTTGCCACCCGAACTAACTCATTCGCCCAATCAATGGCAGTGTTACCTCCACCTGAAATGACGACGGTTTTATCCTTGAAACGCATTAAGGATTGGACAGTATAATGAATATTAGACACCTCATAACGCTCTGCACCTTCAATTTTCAATTTCTTTGGATTTAGAATACCGCTACCGACTGCGACAATGACTGTTTTTGAATAATGGATTTGACCTGATGCCGCCTTTAATTTAAAAATTCCGTCTTGAGTTCGTGAAATCGAGTCAATTTTTTCATTTAGTACGACCTCTGGACCAAAGGTTAGGCCCTGTTCGACCAGCTGTTCAATCAATTTTGCCCCAGTTGTCGGTGTGATTCCACCAACATCCCAGATCATTTTTTCAGGGTATACATGGATTTTACCACCTAAATGAGGCTGAAATTCGATGATTTTTGTTTTCATTTCGCGAAGACCGCTGTAAAAAGTGGAATAAAGACCAGCAGGACCCCCACCAATTACTGTCACATCAAATAATTCTTGTTCACTCATCTCCATTACTCCCCTTCATAAATGTAATTGATTATCATTATCAATAAGGATAATCGATAATCACTATTTTTACAATACGAACTTTTAAGAAAATTTCCTTTCCCTTCATATTAAATTTTTCATTGACAATCCTAGAAGTAAGGAATTATAGTAAAACTACAATCGAAATTGATAATCATTATCAATAATATTACTAACCTGGAGGTCATAATAGATGGATCGACTATCTACAGATGATTTAAGCATTGGCTATGGTGAAAAGTTAATTGTCAAAAACCTAAGTGTAACCATTCCCGATCATAAAATCACCACGATCATCGGTTCTAACGGATGTGGCAAATCGACCTTATTAAAAGCGATTACACGGATTATTTCTCATCAATCCGGAACAGCCCTTTTGGACGGAAAAGATATTTCAAAGCAACCGACAAAGCAGCTAGCAAAAAAAATGGCTATTCTCCCTCAAACACCTGAGGGTGCAGCTGGATTGACTGTTGGTGAGTTAGTTTCCTATGGAAGATTCCCCTACCAAAATGGATTTGGTCGCCTATCAAAAAGGGATTATGAGGTCATTGACTGGGCGCTAGAGGTCACTGGAACAATCGATTATAAATATCGGACTGTCGATGCACTATCCGGAGGTCAACGACAGCGAGTTTGGATTGCCATGGCACTTGCCCAAGAAACGGACATCATCTTTCTTGATGAACCAACAACCTATCTAGATATGGCTCACCAGTTAGAGGTTTTAGAATTACTACAGAAATTAAATCGTGAGCAAGGACGCACGATTATTATGGTTCTACATGATTTAAACCAAGCTGCTCGTTTTGCTGACTATATCATTGCGATGAAAGACGGTGAAGTCGTGAAAGCTGGAGCTTGTGAAGACGTCATTGTCCCTGAAGTGCTTCGTCAAGTATTTCAAATAGACGCTCTCATCGGACGTGACCCACGAACAAATAAACCAATGTGTATCACCTATAACCTATTAAAAGGAGATCAATCGAATGAAGAAACTACTCATCCCGTCTATGCTAGTGCTCACTCTACTTATTAGTGCTTGTGGAAAGAACGAAGCAACACCTGAAGGCAATAGCTCAACACCAAAGGAAGAAACATCAGAATTTGTTACATATGAATCAGAAACAGGACCTGTTGACGTTCCTGCTAATCCACAAAGAGTTATCTTACTTTCTGGTTTCACCGGTAATGTCATTAAGCTTGGTGTGAATGTTGTTGGGGTCGATGTTTGGTCAAAAACAAATCCAACCTTTGCGGAAGAATTAAAGGATGTTGAGGAAGTCTCTGATGAAAGCTTGGAAAAAATCATTGAATTAGAGCCTGATTTAATCATTGGCTTATCAAATATTAAGAATGTCGATAAACTAAGTGAAATCGCTCCAACTGTTACTTATACTTGGGGAAAATTAGATTATTTAGCTCAACACGTTGAGATTGGTAAACTATTAAATAAGGAAGCCGAAGCCCAAGCTTGGGTGGATGATTTCAAAACACGCGTCGAAGCCGCTGGTGATGAAATTAGAGCAAAAATTGGTGAAGATGCAACTGTTTCTGTCATTGAAAGCTATGGAAAAGACCTTTATGTTTTCGGTGATAACTTTGCTCGTGGAACAGAAATCCTCTATCAAGGGCTGAAATTAAAAATGCCTGAAAAGGTAAAAGAAGTAGCAGCTGAATCTGGTTATTATGCCCTGTCTGCCGAAGTACTGCCAGAGTATGCGGGAGATTATATCCTACTAAGCAAATACTCTGATGCTGATACTGCTTACCAAGAAACTGACACGTATAAGAACATCCCAGCTGTTAAAAATAACCAAGTCTTTGAAATGGAAGGACAAGGGGCATCCTTCAGTGATCCTGTCACTTTAGAAAAACACTTTGAATTTATTACGAAATCATTTCTAGGAAATTAAGCACAAGGAGGAATTCTTTCTTTAGAATTCCTTTTTGTCTATTCTACCTTAGTAAAGGAAAAGATGGAGACTTATGAAGAAAAAAACCTTAAGTTCTACTTCATTCATCGTTAAATTAATTATTGGATTGATCCTATTTATCATCATGTTTGTGGCAGCAATGATTTTTGGAGCAGCAGATATTTCAATCAGAGATGTTTGGCTAGCCCTCACTTCTCCATCGACATCTGGTGATAAAATATCAATTATCCGAGAAATTCGCTTACCACGTGAAATCGCTGCGATAGCCGTTGGAGCAGCCCTTGCTGTTTCAGGTGCAATTATGCAGGGAATGACCAGAAATCCACTTGCAGACCCAGGGTTACTTGGCTTATCTGCCGGAGCGAATGCAGCACTAGCCATCACGATTGCACTCATCCCTTCTGCTAATTATTTCATCACGATGGTTGCTTGTTTTATTGGCGCTGCAGTTGGTGCAGCTTTGGTTTTTGGCATCAGTGCCATGAAAAAAGGGGGCTTCTCTCCTTTACGTATTGTTCTAGCTGGGGCAGCCATTTCCTCCTTCCTGTACGCCATTGCTGAAGGAGTAGGACTTTATTTTAAAATTTCAAAGGATGTTTCAATGTGGACTGCTGGAGGAATGATTGGGACAACTTGGGGACAGCTCAAGATCATTGTCCCGTTTATTGTCATCGGAATTCTTATCTCCTTTGTTCTCTCTCGTCAGCTTACCATCCTAAGCTTGAATGAAGAACTAGCTGTTGGTCTAGGACAAAAGATCACTCAAATTAAAATGGGCCTTTTTATGATCATTATCATTTTAGCAGGTGCCTCTGTGGCGTTAGTTGGAAACATGGCATTTATCGGTCTGATGATTCCACATATTGTCCGAGCTGTTGTAGGAACCGATTACCGATATATCTTACCGATGTCAGCGATTTTCGGAGCTACTTTTATGCTCTTTGCTGATACACTAGGTCGTACGCTTCACCCACCTTACGAAACACCTGTTGTCGCCATTGTCGCCATGATTGGTTTACCATTCTTCCTGGTGATTGTCCGTAAAGGAGGTAGAGCATTCACATGATCCATCCAGCATTGATGAAGAAGCAGCGACTGATCATCGCATTAGCTCTTCTACTTATTCTAGCTACAATCGTAGTGGGCATGGGGTTGGGGTATTCATCCCTCTCTTATAACAGATTGCTCCCTACACTTTTCGGGCAAGGGACATTTAAAGAGGAGTTTGTGCTATTTTCCGTTCGTTTACCACGAATTATTATCACCCTGTTAGCTGGTATGGCACTTGCCTTATCTGGTGCTATACTACAAGGAATCACAAGAAATGATTTAGCTGATCCAGGGATTATTGGGATTAATTCAGGTGCAGGTGTTGCCATCGCTGTTTTCTTTTTGTTCTTTCCAATTGAGGTAGGATCATTTGTTTATATGATTCCCGTTGTTGCCTTCCTTGGAGCAATATTGACGGCTGTTTTGATTTATTTATTGGCTTACAACAGGCAATCAGGTTTGCAACCCGTTAGTCTAGTGCTGATTGGGGTTGGATTTTCCATGGCTCTGTCTGGCACAATGATTGTTCTGATCTCATCAGCCGAGCGAACGAAGGTTGATTTCATCGCTAAATGGTTGGCTGGGAATATATGGGGTACCGATTGGCCTTTCATTTGGGCTCTTCTCCCATGGTTATTGATCCTAATTCCATTTACATTATACAAAGCCAATCGCTTAAATCTCTTAGCAATGAGCGAGCCTGTTGCAATTGGTGTAGGCATTTCCATTGAGAAGGAACGGATCGTCTTATTATTATCCGCTGTTGCACTAGCTGCCTCTGCTGTTTCAGTGACTGGTGGAATTAGCTTTATCGGACTTATGGCACCTCATATTGCCAAAGCATTGGTTGGACCAAGAAATCAACTGTTCCTGCCTATCGCCATTTTACTCGGTGGCTGGCTACTCTTATTTGCTGACACAATCGGACGCAATATCATCGAACCAAGCGGCGTACCTGCAGGAATTATGGTCTCCATCATTGGAGCACCTTACTTTATATATCTGTTATTGAAAAAATAGAGTTCAGAACATCCCTTGACTACAATTAGGGGATGTTTTTCTAATTGATAAAGTTGTTTCAAAATTATAAATTCATTGTTATAATAACGATTAAATAAGATAAGGGGTATGTGAGTATGAAAAAAGGAAGTCTTAACGAAGCTAAAATTGAAAACGCTTTCCGCAATAAGAACTCAACTACTAATCATAGCTTAGCGGTTGCAGAGCATCTTGTCGTTGATGGCAAACGACAACATGGACGATTTAACGTACGCCCTCAAGATGTCGATCCTCTAGATGAGACATCTGCCATTCCAAGAGCTTTGCGGCGTCTAAGACTTAAGGAATGGGTTGGATTCACCCTGCTTCATCCTGAGATTTCGTCTTCGATGATTCTCCAGGAAGCGCATTATTTGGCAAGCTCAGAAATCTATGTGCGCGATAAACACGGAATGGTCGAGCATAGTCGCAATGTCCGTGGTGGTTCCCTTAAATTGCCACATAGGCTGTTCCCTAGTACACCAGTGATTGATACAAAGGGCTACAGAATCTTATACAATTGGGCTGATAAACCAGAGGGAACTCATCGAATTCAGGTGTCTGTTGAAGCCACCACAGATAAACCAGCCATTGTGATGGATCTTGAGCTTTACGGAGACAAGTCTTCAGCGATTCTTTCGGTAAGCTCGCCGCTTCCTGGAGGTTCTATGTATACACACAAGGTCGCTTATCCAGCTTCGGGTACAGTGACTGTCGGTGATCGTACATACAAGTTTGATCCATCTCGTGACATCGCTATTCTCGATGAACACAGAACCGTCCTTCCTTACAGAACAACCTGGCTTTGGGGCACATTTGCCACAATTACAGATGAAGGAGTGATTGGTGCAAACTTCGCCCAACGACCGATTGTTCCAGGCACAGAAGAAGAATCTTGCTTGTGGACACCAGGTGCGTGCGAGCCTTTAGGAGATATCCTATTCAATCAGTCATCTGACAACCCGCTGGCCCCATGGCATATTTACTCAGCGGATGGACGACTAGACGTCACCTTCACACCAGAAGATCGTAAGGATGTCAAACACCAGCTTGTTGTTGCCTCTATTGACTACTGGCAAATGGTAGGGACCTATACAGGAACAATCGCTGGTCATAAAGTAACCGGTGTACGAGGTGTCTGTGAATCAATGAAAGCTCGTCTCTAACTAATCGACTGAAGGAGCAGCACCTCACTTCTAAATCTGTGAGAGTGCTGTTTTTTCCACATACAAATGCATCTCATATCTTTTTTTGTTAAAATTTATCTATACAGGTTTGTTTTATGCAGAGGAGATGTAAGTGTTGTATACAAGAATGAATGATCCCTTTATTTATTTTTTTATGGAACCAAATGTGATTTTTGTATATGAGATTTTATCTCTTGACTATTTAACCATCACTGATTTGGAAGGTGGACATGGTTGGGCCACCTATGAGGTCAACCAGTCTAGCGACTTTGACTCCTTTAACCATGAGAATTCAGAGCCTCTTAGCGGATATGGATATTTTATCAATCAAGATGATCTACACCTGATGACGATAGAAATTAACAAGTACATCAAGAAAAAGAAAGTTAATTCTCAACAAATAGATCCTCAACCTATGCCCGTTCATCTAGTTACTTCAGAATCTGCTGCTGGTGCACTTAGAGTAGGACTCGACCGCCCCAAGCATGTGATTGGTTTTCAAGATAGCTTTGCCATCGGTCCGTTATGGAAGCTAGATGAAACAATTGGACAATCTCACCGAAATGAATGGTTCTATGATCATATCAACCTAGAACAACCGAATGATTATGAATTTCAGAACCAATTTTCCAAATCACTTCTTGAGATTGATGATATAAGAGAGCAGGATCCTATTTATATTTGGACTGGGAATAATGTTGAAGAGCAAATCGGCATAAGATTTATTTTATATTTATTGAGAAATAAAACGAATGACTGCTACATCATTAACTCAACAGACTCTTATATCTCAAACATAAAGCCAATGCCCATTAATGGACATATTTACTATACAAGTCAAATTAAACCGAATGACCTAAACTTTTTGTTTAAGCAAAATCAGAAAATCAATCCACTCTCTCAACAAGATAAAGAAAAGTATGTAGACGAATGGGAAAACCTTTCTCAATCAACATTAGTATTACGTATTTTGTCTCAAGGTGAGATTATGAATGTCTCAGAAGATTACTACGATGATCAGATTCTAGAACTGATAAAAGGACTCAAAGCCAATCAAGATTCTAATCATTTTGTGAAAACTGGAGCAGTTATTGCTGAGTTTTTAAATATATCAAAAATGCCAGTGAACCCCTTTTATTTAGAATATAGAATACGTGATATGGTCTATAATGGAAGATTAGAATTAAAAGGAGTGCCCAGATCTATGAGGCATTATAGTGTTAGATTAAAATAATCTTAATCTACATAAAAACCCTCGAACCTAGTTCAAGGGTTTTGCCGTATTAGCTATGATTTGCAAGTGGAACAGAAAAATAAAACGTACTTCCTTGACTTGGGGTACTTTCAAACCAAAAGTCTCCCCCATTAAGCTTTACAAAGTCTCGACAAAGTGAAAGTCCTATTCCTACTCCTCTCTCACCCGCTGTACCAGTGGAAGAAATCGGGTAAGTATGCTCCTGTAATAGGACCTTTGCTTGCTCCGGGTGAATCCCTTTCCCTGTGTCTTGGATGGAGACAATGACTTTACTGCCTTCTTCTTTTGCATTGATAAAAATACGCCCATCCATATCTGTAAATTTAAGTGCATTAGTAAGTAAATTTCGAATGATTAACTCAAGCATTTCTCTGTCTGCATAAACTGCCGTGTCTTGGTTAATTGTAGATATGACATGAATTCGTTTGAGTTCTATTTTAGGTTGTTGCAGATGAATGGATCTCTCAATCGTTCGAGACAAATTCCAGACAACAGGGTTAATGACCATTCCCCCTTTTTGACTCCTGAACCAATCAAGCAAATTTTCAACGAGTGAAAACGTATTTTGAATTTGTTTATCCATCTCATGAACGACTTCATCATGTTTTTCATCCAACTGATTTAAATCTTCCTTCAGTATTTCCATTAAACTAATAAGAATCGAGAGCGGATCACGAATATCGTGAGCAATCACGGTAAACATTTTATCCTTGAATGCGTTGAGTTCCTTTAATTGTTCCGAATGACTCAGAATCCTTTGCTCAGCCAACGTTGCCTCCGTCACATCGTTTAACATCAGCATTTTCCCTATTGTGTATTCTCTTTTATCAAGAACTACAGAGGAATAAACTTGAAAGAAACGAGCGTCAGAACCATCATCAAACTTAATTTTCCTTTGTACTGAATCCTTTTCAATCAACATCCCTACAAGCTGCGGATAGTTAGAAAATAGACGGATGGCGGATTTTCCAATCACTTTTTTACCTTGTAGCTCGTCAAAGACGTCAAGGGCTGCTTGATTAAAGCTAGTAATTAAATAATCTTGATCAACCACAATAACGGCTTCCTTCATCGATTCAAACACCTTTTGCAATGCGTTTGGAACCAGCTTCATCATATTAAATTGGTAAATTCCCCACATATAGAAAATTCCCGAAAACAGAAAACCGATTGGAGCTATATCAATTTTGGGTGAAAAAATCCCGCTTAAATAGATGAGTGTAACCCCATATGGACCAGCTGAACCAACCAGTAGCCAAACAACCTGCTTCTTAATTTGAACACTCACAACTGACCGGTACATTCGAATAAGCATTCCAATTCCGAGAAAAACGAGCAAGTAATTATACACCGTATGGAGGATGTAAAAAGGACCTGGAGTCGTTTCTAGCAAAGGAAACCCTGCATCCTCGTGAATCTCCATCGTTTGATAAAATAAATGATGCCAATCATTTGTATAATGACTAATAAAAGTAAGGACAGGTACAATCATCATGACGAGAAAAAGCCATTTACGAACAAAGATTTTATGATTGGTGAATAGCGCAATGGTAATAAACCACAGGAGTGTTCCGAACGCTATCCCAATGTACTCGATCTTTAACCAGAATTTGATTTGCTCCATGCTTGTACTCATAATCTCAAAAGCATAACCAAACGTATATAAAGTACATGCACACATACCAAAGAAAAAGCTGAAAGCGACCGGATTTTCTCTTCTTTTCCACGCTAGAATGGCAATGTACCCTAGACTACTACTAATGGCAATTAATATGACAAATAAATAATAATTATAGCTCACTCACCGACCGCCCCCGAACGATGTCGATTTTTGTTGTTTTACACTATCATACCATTTATTCGGGTAGTGGACATTCAACTTTTTCCTTTGAGACTGTTGAAAATCTTATATCAAATCAATCCTCTTTATATTTGTCTTTTACCATACTAGAACCAATCCCAGCTCCGACCATTAAAATTAGCGGACCAAAATTCCAAATAAAAGAACCACCATATAAAGTAAAATCTAATGAAGTAAATTTATTTAGAAGAATCATACCAATTTTTATTATCAACAGAGCAACACCTATTAAAAATATAACATCAAAAACAAATTTCAATTTGGGGTGTGCCAATTGCTTACTATCATTAATCACTTTCTCCTTCAATTCCTCATCACTCCTTAACAATTCATCTATTGTCACTTCAAACAGATCACTTAATTTAATTATGATTTCAATACTAGGATAATTTTGACCATTTTCCCACTTAGAAACTGACTGTCTACTAACAAATAGTTTTTCTGCTAATTCTTCTTGAGACCAGCCCCGATCCTTTCTTTCCTTTTTCAACTTCTCTGCAAAGATCATGTTATCAGTCACCTTTCATTTATCTATACTCCATTATGATAAAGACTACTGTAAAAAGTAAAGATAGCTATAGTTGCTTGGGCCGCAACCTATAGTTTACCTTAACCAAATCCCTTAATTACTAACATTTCACTCTGCCAAAATTTGAATGTTCTTGCTGAGACACATCCTACTCATTCTGATTCACCCTTCAAATATGGTACAATGTGACAAAATAGAACGATTTAGAGAGAAGTGTTTCTTGATGGACATTATTACGACCAAGGTGATCTTCATCGCCTTATTTATCCTAATCATTCATAGCATTGAAACGCTAGCCTATGCAGTACGATTGTCTGGTGCGAGGGTGAAGATGATTGCCTCTGCCCTCTCATTATTTAATATGATGGTGATTGTTTCGAGAATGGCTAATATGATGCAGCAGCCATTTACAGGAAGCTTAGTGGATAATGCACCTGAGGAACATGCGCTTATCTTCGTGGAACAGCAATACAGGGTATTAATCGGGGCCTCGACCATTGGAACAATCATTGGCATTATCTTATTACCAACCTTTACTGCCTTATTTTCAAGAGCCATCATTCACTTGTCAGCGGAACGAGGGTCAATCCCAGCTCTACTAAAAAAAGGGTTCACCCTGGAATTCATAAAACGCGGAAGAAGGCATCTTCATTTACCTAAGCTTTCTTATATAAGAGAAATCAAATTCAAGGACATCCCGCTTCAATTGTTCTTCTTTAATATGATTGTTACATCCATCTATACGATTGGGGTATTATCAGCACTCTATGCATCATTAATCGCACCAGATCGGGCTGGGGCAACAATTATGGCATCTGGACTAATCAATGGGATCGCTACTATCCTATTAGCTCTTTTCATTGATCCCAAAATCTCTGTCATGGCAGATGATGTGGTGAATGATCGAGGAAGCTATTCGACGTTGAAAGGCATCTCCGTTATCATGATTTGCTCAAGACTTCTTGGCACCCTACTTGCCCAAATCATTTTCATCCCAGGGGCACATTATATTGCTTGGATCACGAAGTTTATTGTACATTTTAACTAAAAGAGCATGGAGATTTAGCTTCTCCATGCTCTTTCTATATTCTTAGATTTCTACTTCAAGCTTTTCTTTTTCAATCGCCTTTAGACGAGTTGCTTCAGACACACGTTCATGTAGGTCTTCAGCTACAGTTACTGTAAATTGGCCCTTTTGTAAGGTATTCTTCAACTCTGATACATTATGACACTCATTCTCTAATACCGTATACACCGCTCCATATTGCTTAAAGTGATGAGTGTCACTGCCACCAACTACAGGTAGGCCCAGACTTGTTGCTAATGATTGGACATCTTGAATATTCTCCGTGATTCCCCGTGTATGCAGATCCTTGCCATTTAAATCAAATGCATCTAATCTTGCTAACAACGATGGCTCCAGATCCTTTAACGGCGTACTTGGGCGATATGGATGGGCGCCAATAACAAGCATTTCATAGCAAGAGGTCTTATCCAATAGCTCTCTAAACGGAATAAATGGATCGATGTACTCATCTAGTTCTTCACGCAAAGAACGTACATCTTTCAACTCACCAATACATAAGATATGACCTACCTCATATACATCTACTTCCATTCCCGGGAAGACCTTCAGACCATCGACCATATAATAACCTTTCCCATAAGAATAGTGCGCATCTAATGTATCATAGACCTCATGAAAATTCCTCGTATTGAAATGCTCAGTTAAAGCAATCCCCTCTAGGCCACTAGCTAGTGCACTTTGTACCATTTGTTTGAAATAAGATAAGGAAAAATCAACCTTTTTAGATAATTTGGCATGTGTATGGAAATCAACTTTCATCATAGCTCTCCTCTATAAAACAAAATGTAGGGCATGAACGATTATCAAATAAAGAATCGTGATCATCACAAATGCGTAATCGATATAAGTCAGCTTTAAATAGCCTGTTTTTAGCTTAATCATGTTTGAATCCTTTGCTCCATAGCTAAAGCCCTTTGTTTCAAGTGCTTCCACCGTTGTTCTTGACCGTTTTGCAGTATTTAAAATAAGCGGATAAAACGAACGCATAAATATAATTAAATAATATGCGAGCTTTCTCCAATAAAAGACACCATTTTTCGAAGGCGCTAACCCTCTTAAGCGGTAGGATAGGATAATTTGCTGCAATTCTTCTAGTAAAATCGGTAGAATCCGATATCCATAAGCGACACTAAACGAGAATGTGGGTGGAAAACCCATTCGAAGTAACGCATCACTGAATTTCTCTGGATTTAGACTCGTAAATACAGCCACACTGGCAAGAGAAATACTCCCAAGCTTAATACTTAGCCAAAACATCGGCATCACGGTCTCAAGATTTCCCCCAAAGAGAAGTGAAATAGCAAAAAGGATTCCCATCTCTCCTAGTAATCCCAGACCAAGTACAGCAAGAAGTAGAGGGCTCACCTTTGCTTTATACGTCAAAAAAACCATAAATAATAGATAGCCAACCAACACAATATGGCTATGAATAAACCACGGGACAATCGCAAAATAACAATACCAAATAAGAATCACACGAGGGTCAAGCTTAGTAAGCAAATTAACATCTGTGCTATAGGCGGTTCTTACTAACTCCCCTTTGATGTATTCAAGACTAAGCTTCTCAGACCATAGTTTGCTAGTTTCCAACTAATTCACCTCGCATCTCTGCTTGCTTCCAGCACTCAAGAAAATCCTCAATCGTCGCACAGTACGGGAATCCTAGCTCATTGCATAATGTCACAATTTGCGGTGGCACTAAACCCGCTTGATCCAACAGATCTTCTTGTTTAAAAATAATCTCGCATGTGTTATCAGCAATCAATTCTCCATGATGCATCACGAGGATTCGATTCGCCCATTCAGCCACAAGCTGCATATCATGAGTTGCAACAATAATGGTATCCACATGTTTCTTCAATTGCTCTAGCATCCAAACCACTTTTGATTTTGTCGCCATATCTAAGTTGGCTGTTGGTTCATCAAGAATCACAATCGAAGGTCTCATTGCTGCACCGATCGCCAATGATACACGACGCTGCTGACCACCACTTAGAAGACGTGCATCCTGATGTTGAAGATCCGTTAAATCAAAATCCTCCAGAATTTGATCCACAAGGGCGGACATACCTTCCACCTTACGTGCCTTCAAATAGAATTCAATTTCCTTCCTCACACTATCATCAATAAACATCTCCTCTGCCTGTTGAAAGACAAATGCAATGTCATTTGATAACGCCTCTGGTGTCATTTTCTTCAGTTTTTTTCCAAAAAGCTCAAGGGCTCCTTCTGTTGGCTTAGTGATTCCACTTACTAGTTTTAATAAAGAGGATTTCCCTGCCCCATTATTACCAACGAGCGCAACTTGATCACCTTTATGAAAAGTCGTTGATACATTTTTCAAAGCAGCTTTCATGTCCTTATTCAACGTTTGATAACGAACGGTTGCATTCTGAACAGATATGATGGGTGACCCCTCTTTTTTCAGCTTTGTTGGAACGGAAGCTTGTTCAAAAAAGGGAAGCTGAAAGTATTGAACAGCCTCCTTCATCGTAATAGGGTAAGAAGAATCACGCTGTAACGCATGAGCTGCTAAGGTCACCTGTGGCGGGAAGATTTGCCTTGCTAGTAAATCCTCTACCTGGCAAAGGGCATCTCTTACTTCCTTCTTCCACTTCACCCTCCCCTTATCCATCAGAGCAACACTCGAGCAATAGGAAGCAATAAATTCTGTATGATGCTCGATTACTATAATCGTGGTTCCATACTCTTCATTCAATTGCTTCAATACCTCATAGATTCGCTTGGCATGCTGTGGATCTAATTGAGCAATCGGTTCATCGACAATCAATACCTTTGGCCTCATTGCAATTGCACCTGCTAATGCAAGCAAATGCTTCTGCCCCCCACTTAATTGCCAGACAAACTCCTTTTCTACATGAGCTAGCCCTGTCACCTGTAATGCCCATCTCCCACGTTCCTTGAAATCCTCAAAGCCATAATTCAATGGAACAAAAGAAGCATCATCTAATACAGTCGGACGTAACAATTGATTCTCAAAATCTTGATACACATAGCCAATCATTTTTGATAGACTACCAACATCACTAGACGTTGTTTCAAGACCATTTGATTGAACCTCACCTTCAAATTCACCAACATAAAAATGAGGGATAAGACCATTCATTGTTTTACAAATGGTTGATTTTCCAGAGCCATTTCCACCAATGATAGCCAAGAACTCGCCTTCATTAATTGATAGACTTACTCCATCAAGGACCTTCACATCACTACCTGGATATTGAAAGGATACATTTCTAATGTCAATCACTGGCTTATCCAACGTTTTTCATATCCTCATCTGAACTTTTTCCTTTTTTCATTAAATACATAATAATGGCAACAGAGGCCACTGCCGCTACACCGATTACCATCCAAATCACCTGTGATCCGTATATATCTACAAATTCTGGTTCCCACACACCTAGCTCAAAGTCTGATTCTGATAGAGCTTCTGCTCCAAATGCCATCACCGATAACACTAAGCTGATTAGGATAAATTTGGGTGTGATAATTTCACTCATAGGATAGTTAAGCTTATTATTTCTTGGCTTCATCCCTAGTAACGGTTCAATTTTTCCATATAAACGAGGAACTAAATAGAGAGTAGGTAACAAGACAAACAATGTTCCTGAGAATATAAGATCAGTTAAAAACTCAACACCCTCAACAACAAAGATACTTTCAGCTAATCCTGGGACAGCTTCAAACTCCTCTACCCCAACCATGACCTTAACAATATCAACGATAGTGCTTAAAACAAGGAAGATTCCATAACCAGTAATTGCCCCAATAGCAACTTGAGACTTACTCTTAGCATTACGGACAATCATGCCTCCAAGACACATCCCAAGTGAAAAGAGGATAAATTTCTCCACTTCACCAATTCCACCGAACTGACCTAGCATCAGTTCTCCAAAGATTAATTCTCCAGTTGACGCACCAATTGCAGCATATAAAGGATGAAATAACATACATAATGCCAATGGAATAAATGCAAAGCAATCAATCTGTAATTCGATAGGACCTACATTAACGGATGGCACCAGTTCAGTGAACATATTACTAAGTCCGTATAGACACATGGACAAAATAAACACCATCATTTTTTGAGATTGAGTTAATACATAACGTTCTTTTACCATTTCTTTCCCTCCTCAGCTTCGATTACCACCTATTCTAGATTGGTAATGTAAAGGAAATGTTAATAAAGAGTTAGAAAATTGTAAGATTTTTTTATTTTTTGATTCTATGAAAAATATTTTTCTTTTTCCATGTTATGATGAGTGTCAGGAGGGATTCTTGAAGATATGAACTGGAATGTGACAAAGCTAACCCCTAATCAAAAGAAGATTGCAGACTTTATCGAAAAAGAAGGAAATCAAATCTTATACTATTCAGAAACAGAATTAGCTGAAGCTCTGGCTATGAGCAACGCAACCGTCTCCCGCTTCTGGAAGCATATTGGCTATGATAATTTTAAAGCTTTCAAACAAGAGCTAAAGGAGAAGGAACGAATTTCTCCTGATAGTAAGCTCAAAAACTCACTATCACAAATTCAACATCAATCTCTGCAAATCCATGAGCATTTGCTATCCGTTACGAAAAATCAGCTTGTGAATACGTTACGAGAACTAGATTCAAAGCAATTCCAAGCAGCTATTTCGTTAATGTCTAACTGTAGAAAAATCTACATCCATGCTCCAGGATCTACTGAAAGCATATCGGTCTTAATGAAGCATCGCCTCGCTCGTTTTGGGCTAGAAATAGAACTCTTACCAAAAAGCGGACATGAATTATTTGAAGCACTAATGCATATTCAAAAAGATGATGTTGTATTTATCTTCGGCTTTGTAGCCATGAATCGCGAAGCAAGTGTCCTGTTAGATTATGCAAAAAAAGCACACTATCAAACCATCATCCTAACAGATTGCCTTATTTCTGATTTTCATGAACAAGGGGATTATATTTTTTATACGAATCGAGGAGAACTATGGGAGTTTCATTCCATGATTGCCCCCACATTTCTAGTAGAGAACTTCATTCTCGGGATTGGTCAGCATCTTGAAGAGCAATCACTACAAAACTTAGAGAAATTAAGTGAATTACGTAAGCTCTACAAAGAGCAGCTACCTAAGCAGAAATAAAAGAAGGTGCCAACTAAGTGGGCTCCTTCATATGTATAAATGAATAAGAGCGCCTTTCAATAGGAAAAGCGCTCCACTACTTTTCTAGGTTTTGTGCTCCACAGTAATCCTTATACATTGATGAGTGAGCATACTTGTCATTGAAGAGATAACGGGGTAAAACTAATAGACTCAAAGAGGATAATCAGAAGTTGGACAAACAATGATACTGATTATTCTAATAATTTATCCTGTAGTAACCCCAGGATCAAGTGAGTTTTTTAAGCCTAGTCCCCTTTTTTCGTATGTAATAATAACCCTCATTATCTTTTAATAGTTGGATTCCTACCAAAGCTAGTGGTGTCCATACTCTCTTTAAACTAACAAGTGGCATTTCTATTCCTCCTTTTATTATATATTCATGTTAGTAACATTATAAAATTCACCAATGAAAGAATAATGACAAAAGGACTATAAAAATAAAAAAAGAAGGGTCATTAGCCCCACTTTTGATGTTTATTTCCTATTCAATTCACGTAATTGCTCCGAGTAATAGCCCACTAACTCCTTTGATGGACTGGTCCCCAATTCAATTTTCATCATTCCTGTATACTGCTCAAACAGCTCGATAAAAGCAACTCTATCCATTTTAGAAGCGTACGAATGTAGGAGAAGCTCTACTACTTCTTCATCTAATTCATTATAACTCCATATTTTTTTGAGGAGACTAATCGCCGTGTTATGCTCCTTGTTCTTTAACAGCTCCGGCACTAATTTCTTCACGAATGTACCGTGTAATCGATGAAATCGTTCAATATCACTAAATGACCATAGAAAAGCTCTCTCACCAAACAATGGACCGATATAAACTTCCTCTATCCTTAATGCTTCTTCCATATATTCAGGACTTGTTTCATCAAGAGTTAACAGCTTGTTTTCTAATTCCACAAAGTCAATCGTTGCATTCTCCAAATCTAAACCATAATGGTCTTTATTCGAATGTACAATCGCTTTTAATCCATGAGGATCTAATGATTTTCTTATTTGATAGATAACCGTGTTCAAATAAGTAACTGCATTCTTTCTCGGCATTTCTGGAAAAATATCTTCTATAATTCTCTCTCTTGAAACCATTCTCCCATGATGCATAACCAAATAGGCAAACACTTCTTCACTTTTTCTTGAAATCCATTTCACAGGTCCCATAGAAGAACGAACCTCTATTCCACCAAAACAATAAATAAAAAATGTGTCCTCTTTCTTGTCCGAGTAATCATAATGATGAATAGCCCTAGCTCGATTCACTGACTTTTCTAGTCTTTCAAATGAAACAGGCTTCACAATATAGTCTAATGCATAGACATCGAAAGCATCCATGGCATAATCCTTATGAGATGTAACAAAAATAATTGGAAGATCACGATCACTTTCCGCCATTCGTTTGGCAAAGTCTAAGCCATTTTCTTTTGGCATACTAATATCGACAAATACTAAATCAACTGAATGAGTTTCTATATATGAAAAAGCACGTAAAGAATCTTGAAACATCCCGACAATCTCCAAATCTGGTATTTTCCCTAGCATTTTACTCATGACGAGATGCATTGCTTTTTCATCATCAATAATCAATACCTTCATTCTCGGAACCAATCCTTTCTACCCAATTATGCTCCATCTCTCAGATTATGAAATCACAACATAAGTCCTACGGGATATTTTTAACATACCTCTATAGTACCATAAATAAAAGACGGTTCTTGTGTGCTCTTAAAAAAGAAGCAAAAGAACCGCCCTAATATTCTTTCTCTCCATATTTCATAATGATTCTGTAAAAAATCACCCATCCGCTTATAACCAACAGATAAATCCCAAATGAATAATAAATTTTATAGCCATGCTGATAATGAAAGACTCCAATCTTATGACTCACAAACTCAATTCCAACGCTCAACAAAGCCCACACCAAAATCCACAGCATCAAAAACCTTGGCTTTATGTCAAATAAGTCATAAAGATAGAAGAAAAGATAGCAAAAAGGGCCATACATGATATGTGAGAAAAAATCCATAATTTCAAAAAGCGTACTATCATTTATTACATAGTAACTGACTGGTAAGACACTTAATGTGTGGTCGAAAAAGAAGCCGAAAAACACGCCACACAAGAGAAATACACATGTCGTCTGTATTGAAAAACGTTTTGGCAGAAATAATACGACAAGAACTCCAACGATAAGAGAAATGACAATAAACCATTCATTAGCATTAAATTGATGATCAAAACGAACTACCTGCATGTTTTTTTGAATTCTCCTTTTCCTAGGCTACTAAACCACCGTGCAATCCACCACATGAGGACAATAAAGATGACATACATAACAGCAGCATAGAATTCATTCCATTTTTCATACGTGATGAGATCCGCCCACAAATATAGCCTGTCCTCCAAACATAAGAATGCGACGATGATTGCTGATAAGAGCCAACGCCACTTCGCTTTTAATTCAGAATGAAGAATACATACTGCCAAGAGCACTTGAAAAGGAATTAAAATAAAACGGCATAAATACATCGCAAATGACCCTTCTACACTTCGAGTCAACGGCACCCACTGTAAATTAACATCCAGAATCGTAAACTGGGTAATCGTAAATATCCCAATCAGAAAATACATAAAAATTAGTTCAATAAGCTTTAACCCTTTCGGAACCATAGTAAATATAATCAGCATTATCCACGCCAGCAATGCTAGAATCGCGAGGATCATAGGAATCATCCTTTGAATAAATTTGGTAAATATAAACATATTGTTCCAACATCCTCCAAAATAATTCCACAAAAACAAGGATGCTTCTCTAATAGCTCTCTGAGTTGCAATAGGACCTTATAACCGTTTTCATTGAATACTATAAAGAAAATAAGTTATTATTAATAACGTCACATGGTTTATATTCAGTTGGATTTTAGTAATTGAGAAACTTGTTTTATTTATCTTCGAACTTAAGTATAGTAGGTGAGTAATAGATGCAAGACAAATTAATAGTTAGGAAGTTAGCACATTTTCTTCTTCAGGGAGATGAAATAAATTCATGGAATTTACTATCTGAATATCAAGCCAAAGGAAATGATCTTACGAGTATTTATGAGGTTCTTTTAACAGGAGCCATGAGATATATCGGAGAGCTTTGGGAAGAGAATGAAATCACAGTTGCTGATGAGCATATTGCTTCTAACGTTTGTAGCTTCCTAGTTTCGAAATTGATATTTGAAAATAAAAGCGAGCAATTCCCTAATAGCGGGAAAGCTATGTTGTTTTGTGTTGAGGGAGAAGAGCATAGCTTAGGCATAAAAATGGTGAACAATTTGTTCAAAGAATTGAACTGGGACACACGTTTTTTAGGAGCGAACCTCCCAAACAATGAAGCCTTCATTTATGCAAATCAATGGCAGCCAGATGTTATTTGTATCTCTGCCTCTATTGTCTATAACCTTCCTAATCTAGTTCAATTACTCCAGCAACTAGACTTACTAGATTATCAGCCAGAAATTATTGTCGGAGGGAGGATTACAACCTTGTATTCATTAGAGCAATATTGTTCGAATAAACCTGTAGTAATAGAAGAAATAAATGATTTAAAAGAATGGTTGCTGAAATATAGGCTATGTAGTAATCAATATGTCACTAGTTAAGCACTCAATCGAGGCCATACCATTCCCTTATTTCTTAATGGATGAAGAATTTAATATTTTAAGTGTTTCAGAGGAAGTCAATAATCACTTTCCTCGAGTCACTAACTTTTTGGATTTAGTCGACTATGGAAGTAAAAATAAAGTGAAACGATTCATGAACCCTGTTATTCATAAAACGAAACTGGAAATAAACCTTCTTACTAAACACCAGCCTATTTCTTTATATGATGTCTATATTCAGTGGGACCAAGATAAGAGATTAAATGTTTTCTGCATTGAAAAGCAGAACTACGTGGAACAAATCCAATCCTTTCTCTCGAAACTTGAAAAACAGCTTAGTGATGAAAATCTTTCCCTTCTCGAAAAGAAAGAAGAACTGGAAAGATCCCTCAAGAAAATGGAACAAATTGTTACCGAGCATGACTCTTTAGCCAATCTTGGTAAACTTGTAACTGGAATTGCAGAAGAGTTAAGAAGACCTCTTATATCCATTAAAGGTTTCCTTCAATTGTTAAAACCTCATTTAATAGATATTGGAAAAGAACACTATGTCAATGTAGCCTTAGATGAAATAAATCAAGCAAACCATTTAATTTTTCAATATTTGAGTACTACAATGCCTAGTTCACCCATGAAAGAGCAAAATAATATTCACAAGGTTATCACTGAAGTCATTCAATCAACTGAGAAAGAAGCCCATAACCTAAATTGTGAAATAAAATATAATAAAGAACATATCCTTCCCGTTATTAACATGGACACAAAGCAAATAAAACAAGTCTTTCTAAATCTACTACGAAATAGTATGGAGGCCATTGAGGATCATCCAAGTCGTGAAAGTGGCCACATTCAAATAAAGACAAACATTGTGAATCACTCTATTGAAGTATCATTTCAGGATAATGGTATAGGAATGAATAAGGAAACGGTTAAAAATATCTTCACCCCATTTTTCACCACGAAGGACAAAAGAGCAGGCATAGGACTGTCCGTTTCAGCACATATTGTTGAAATTCATGGTGGGAAAATCGAAGTCAGCAGTACACCACAAGAGGGAGCAATAATTACAGTGATCCTCCCGCTAAATGTGTAAATTGAAAGGAGCCACAAAATAGTGTTTATCGTCCACTCTACCTTTGAACTACCGAATGAAAATAAAATTGATGAAGTAATTGCTATTTATCAAAATCGATCTAGACTCGTTGATCAATCAGAGGGGTTTCTTGATTTTAAATTATTACAAAATAGTAAACGATTAACCTCAATTACCGTACAATTAACCTGGGCAAAGAAAGAGCACTACTTAGCATGGGTACGAAGTGAGAGTTTCAAAGTGATTCATGCCCTAGAAAAGAAATATCCAGACCAGGATTTAGCCTCAATTATTCCTAAGGTTGACCAATTTGAGGTGGTTGCGACATGAGCAAAGCACAGATTGAAGCGATTATTGAAGAAGTTGTAAAAGATATCTATCTAACCTATCCCGAATTATTGGACCGATTTGGTGAGATAGGAAAGGTAAAGTGCAAAGAGGATAATGGGCATCATTTTAAGAATTTAGAAACCGCCTATGTTTTGAAAGATCCTAAGATATTTGTAGATTATGCACATTGGCTCAATCATCTATTAACAAGTCGAGGGATGAAAACTGAGCATATTACAGATAACTTTGAAAGAATTCGAGACAAAATAAAAGGAAAATTACCAGTTGAAATAGAAGAGTTCTATGAAGCTGCTTTAGTAAAAGCCATTTCGTCTCTCAACTAAACAACATCTATTATTTTTATTGAATTTTGGGAATTTTTTCCTTTATAATAATTACAGATAACTAGTGGTAAAGGGGTCCAAGTTGTTTTGAAAATGTCAAATGAGGAATTGATCCAAGCATATTATAGTGCAATTGAATTAAAGCTTGATGAAGATTTCATAGAAATGCTTGAGAAAGAATTAATTCAACGAAATATTAAAATAGTAAATAACGGTTTTTCCCGATAGAACGACCATGAACTTGATATATTCCTATCAAAGAGAAAAAGGGGAAAGATATGCATCCATCTAGCCTTTCTGATTTAAGTAATTATGATATTCATGACAATCAAGGATTTTTTTGCCTTGCTGATAACTCATTAGATTCTATCGCTGTTTTAAAAAAACACAAGATTGTATATGTAAATCCAGCATTCTGTGAGTTATGGGGTTTACAGCATGATCATTGGATTGGTGAGAATATTCAACAGGTGCTAAGTCCAGAAGACAAAGCCGATTTTATTAACCTGGTGGACCTTTCATTACAGAAAATGAAAACCTTAAAGGGCAACGTTTTCTCTACCACCTCTACTAGCGGCAACCCGAGAAGAGTACAAGTTGTCTTATGTCCGGATATTTATCGTGGCGAACACTATGTTCATGCAATTTTCCGAGACATTACTGAGCAAGAAAAGGCTGAAGAACTTTTTTTGCAGCATGAGAAATTATCAGCAGTTGCTCAACTTGCAGCAGGAATCGCACATGATATAAAAAATCCGTTAACTACTCTTAAAGGGTTTGTTGACTTACTTATAGCAGGCATCGGCAATAAGGAAACCTACCTTGAAATAATGAAAAATGAAATTACACAAATTGAACGAGTATCTAAAGAGTTAATGATGCTAGCAAAGCCATCTGAAACAAATTTCAAACATGTCAACATGATTGAAATCATTGAAAATGTGACAATGCTGCTCGATACTGAAGCGTTTAAACAAAACGTTAAAATCTTTAAATCTCTTCCTCACGCTACCTATGTCAATGGGGATGAAACCCATTTGAAGCAAGTGATATTAAATCTTGTTAAGAATGCTATCGAAGCAATTAATGACCAAGGCAAAATACTCTTACATGGCAAAATCGACGGAAATTATTTTGTCCTACATATTTCTGATAATGGGAGTGGTATTCCTGAGGAACAACTTCAAAATCTAGGAAAACCTTTCTTTACAACCAAAGAAACTGGTAATGGTTTGGGCCTGATGATGTGCTATCGGATTATCGATAACCACAATGGTCAAATTGATGTCAAAAGTACAATAGGAGAAGGAACGGAGTTTATCATCAAACTCCCCTTCATTGCCTAACTGGGGGCGGTTCTCACTTTTCTTTTTTAGAAAGTGTAGAACCGCCTTTTTTTATAAAATTCCAAGGTGCCTCATAACTTTCCAAATAAATGGAAAGCTTAATCATTGATAGTCTTTGATTCAATGAAGTGGAGGAAGAACATGAGTAAACATCCTTTAATTGTAACGACCGAATGGTTATCAGAACGATTAGAAGATCAAGCTTTAAGGATTATAGATGCATCAACCTTTTTGAAGATCCCAGATAAGGAAGGCGAAGAGGTTGGTATGTGGTCTGGGAAAGATTCCTATAACGAAGGTCATATCCCTGGGGCAGTTTATGCAGATTTAATGAATGAATTATCAGATCCTAACTCGCCCATTCCCATGACTGTTCCCCCACGGGAGCAATTCGTTAACAAAATGGAGGAGCTTGGGATTGGAGATGGTACATATGTTGTCATTTATGATCAAGGGGCATTGGTTGGAAATCCAGTCGTCGCTGCCCAATGGGCTTCACGATTAGCATGGCAGCTCCGTTATGAGGGGTTTGACGATGTGTCCGTCCTTGAAGGTGGCTTTCAAAAATGGAAAGAGGAAGGACGCCCTACAACTACAGAACCAGGTCATTATCCACCAGCAACATTCTCTGGTAAGCGCCGCCCAGAGCTATTGGCGACAAAAGAAGACGTAAAGAAAGCAATGAATAATGAAGACATCATTCTAATCAATAGCTTGTCTCCAGCAGATTTCCGTGGTGAAACTAATACTTATCCTAGAAAAGGCCATATCCCTAGCAGCGTCAATGTCTTCTTTGGAAATCATGCCGACCCGAATACGAGAAAAGTATATGATGAATCCACATTACGAGAAACCTTTGACAAAGTAGGAGCATTAGACCCTACTAAAAAAGTAATCACTTACTGCGGTGGTGGTATTGCTGCCACATGGAATGCCCTTCTACTCAATATGCTTGGGCAAAAGAACGTAGCCGTCTATGACGGTTCAATGAACGAATGGGCCAGTGATCCTGATTGTCCATTAGTTACTGGAAGTTAAGCGAGGGCCTGGTTTGGTCTTAAATAAGGGAAGGTTTTTCGGTTATTTGCAGGATGAGGCCATGTTCTGTGATAAATAAGCGAAGATTTTTCGGTTATTTGCAAAAAGGTGATTATTCCGGGGCAAATAAGGGAAGGTTTTCCTGCTATTCGAAGAAAAACCGCCTATTTCCATGCTTTTTGGGTCAATAGGCGGAATTTCTTCCTCTATTTATGCCTTTTTTCATAAAAATAATCAAATAAGCGAAAATTCTCCTTCTATTTAGCCAATCAGCAGCTCGGGAGATGATTCCCTCATCCAATAAGACAACTACCCCTTTTTTATTTAATAGATTCTGAGGTCAAATCCACATCACTATCAAGCACATTTTCCATATAATCTTTACCCCATTCATACATTGACTCCAAAATAGGCATCAAAGTCTCTCCTTGTGCGGTAAGTGAGTACTCAACCTTCGGGGGAACAACTGGATACACCTCTCTCTTGACGATAAGGTCCTCCTCTAGCTCTCTCAGTTGATTGACAAGCATTCTTTGCGTAATACCAGGGATCAATGCTTTTAACTCACCAAAACGCTTCGTTCCCTCTTTCCCCAAATACCAAAGAATCAACATTTTCCACTTACCACCAATGACAGCTAACGTTAGTTCCTTTTCACAATTGAACTCTTTTTCTCTTGTACGTGACATAATCCCTCTCCTATTTCATCTCGGCTATTTTTTGATAATCACTACTATAGCACATAGTATACTTTTTAACACTATGTATGCTTTGTATCACTATGTAAAAATAAAGTGCGTACTTTATCTAAAAATACATACACGTTACACTTACAATTGTACATTTAGTCTTCGTGATTATGCTGGTAATTAGTTTCCACGTAAAATAACCTGAATTTATGGGGACCATGAAGTAGTGCACTAAAAATGATGAGGAGTGAAGGAAATGGAATTACAATTAGCTTTAGACTTAGTTAATATCCCAGAAGCCATTGAGTTGGTTAAAGAGGTAGAAGAACATATTGATATCGTAGAAATCGGAACTCCTGTTGTTATAAATGAAGGACTTCGTGCTGTTAAAGAAGTAAAAGCAGCATTTCCTAACCTAAAAGTGTTAGCAGATTTAAAAATTATGGACGCAGCTGGATACGAAGTAATGAAGGCTTCTGAAGCAGGTGCTGATATTGTTACTATCCTTGGAGCAGCTGAAGATATGTCAATTAAAGGTGCTGTTGAAGAAGCAAAGAAACAAGGGAAAAAGATCCTTGTTGACATGATCGCTGTGAAAGACCTTGCTGAGCGTGCGAAGCAAGTTGACGAATTTGGAGTGGACTATATTTGTGTTCACACTGGTTACGACCTTCAAGCCGTTGGAAAGAACTCATTTGAAGACCTTCAAACGATTAAAAGTGTCGTGAAAAATGCAAAAACAGCCATCGCTGGTGGCATTAAGCTAGAGACTTTACCAGAAGTAATCAAGGTTCAACCAGACCTAATTATCGTTGGTGGAGGAATTACTAGCAAAGAAGATAAGAAGGCAGCAGCAGCTCAAATGCAACAAATGGTGAAGCAAGGTCAATAAGATGCAGACTTCCCAATTCCTATCTCAAATCATAGAGGAACTCCAGCAATCAGTAGGCTTAATCTCTGATGAAGAAGCCGAAATGCTTATGACTAGTATCCTTGAGTCCAAGAAGGTATTTGTTGCCGGCTCTGGGAGATCAGGTTTTATGGCCAAATCATTTGCGATGCGAATGATGCATATGGGAATTGACGCCTATGTAATAGGAGAAACCGTCACTCCTACCTTCGAAAAGGATGATATTTTGATTATTGGTTCAGGCTCTGGAGAAACAAAAGGCTTAGTTTCCATTGCTGAAAAGGCAAAGGCAATCGGTGGAAAAATAGCGGTAGTAACACTATCTCCAGATTCAACGATCGGACGCCTTGCAGATTTCACTGTTAAATTACCGGGTGCTTCAAAGGACCAAACGGATTCAACTTATCAAACGATTCAACCAATGGGCTCCCTTTTTGAGCAAACCCTACTCCTTTTTTACGATGCACTAATCCTAAGATTTATGCACAAAAAAGGACTAGACACTAACAAAATGTATGGCAATCACGCCAACTTGGAATAACTCGGGACGGTTCTTGTGCATCATTTACGATGCACCAACCGGCCCTTAAGGACACTAAATTTAGTGTCCTTTTCTTTTTAAACATTCAGAAAATAAACTTGCGATTACAATTTTTATCCTTTATCATATATCTAAATGATATATATCTTTTAGATAGGTGGTGATACATTGAAACATTATAACGATACAACTTATGCCATTCTAGGGATTTTAACGACAGAATGTAAATCTGGTTACGCGATTAAACAATTTATTGATCAGAGCTTAAATCACTTTTGGAAAATTAGCTATGGACAGATTTATCCCATTCTGAAATTACTTGTGCAAGAGGAATTAGCAGAAGTACGTACTTCAACAAGTCAAGGTAAGCTCGATCGAAATCGAAATGAATACTACCTAACTTCAAAAGGAATTGAAGTCCTAAAAAATTGGCTGGAGCAACCGATTGCCCAAGTACCCACAGAGCGCAATGAAATATTACTTAAACTATTTTTCGGACGTTATCAAGCACAGGAACATAAAGAATCCTTGCTTGAGAACTACAAACATGAACTTGAGAATCGTTACCAAACATATCTCTCGATTGAACAGGCCATTCTCAAACATCAACATAATGATAATGAGGAAGATTCACTCTATTGGTTATTGACTTTAGATTATGGAAAAAGAACAACCAAGGCCGCAATCGAATGGTGCGGGTCTGCTCTTGAAAAAATGAGGTAGGAAGGTGGTTCTATGATGACTAATGAAATTTATCCTGGAAGATATACAACTGACCAATCGGAGGATATTGTCGTGTTCATTATTGGCATGCGAATTAACAAACGACTTGCCATTCACAAATGGTTACCCGTATTTCTAGCCATGCCTGGAATGATTAAGGAGCTATTCATACATAGAGAGAACTTAGGTTTTTTATCGATGGAAAGCTATTTCGGCCTCAAAACTACAGCGATGATCCAATATTGGCGATCAACCGATGACCTCATCGCTTATGCTAAACAAGAAAAGCATCTGACCGCCTGGAAAAAGTTTAATCAAAAGGTAGGTAACAACGACGCAGTCGGTATTTATCATGAAACATATCAAATCAGCAAAGGAAACTATGAATCCATTTATGTAAATATGCCTCAATATGGCTTAGGAAAAGCATTGAAGCACACACCGATTACTCCGGGACAAAACAGCTAATCAGGGACGGTTCTCATACATCCAAAAATGATGCAAGAACCGTCTCTTTTAATATTGACTTATATCAATCTACCATTTATTGTTAAATCAACCAGATTCTTAAGAAGGAGGAATCTATTTTGAGTACCCATAATAAATTTACTTTATACCTATTAAGCTTAGTCATCTCCTCCTTTACCTGCTTTGCCCTTTATAAACTGTACGAAACAATGCTAGTGGTCCTAGAAACGAATCCTGAGGTAGACAATGTTTCAGTAGTTGGAATCGCCATGTTTATGGCTCCAATGCTATTATTTATGTTTAATTTTATTTTCTACCTTTTCCTATACCGCATTTCGATTAAAAAATATCCAAGCCACGTATCTTCCTGGAAAATACTCCTACTTTCTCAAGAATCTCCAGGATTAAATCTTCTTAGAATCGCATTATATTTGCTATGCTTATGGACTTTCATAGATCTTATTGGGACTGACCCTACTTCACTATGGATTATCCTAACCATTACCTTGAATCTCATGATTTACGGCTACTGGGTGTTACAAACCATTGAAGAACGTCCTATGAAAACAAGCTCAATTTTAGTTAAATAACGGCTGATTTTGTATCAATTGATTTTTGTTTTTACTCAACGAACGGTGCGTGTTGAAAGGGAGGAAGTTTATTGTTATATCATCCAAAATGGAGTAAAGCAAAGAAACATTTAATGAGTTTTGTATGTGAATCTTTGCATTCAAGAGTGGATTTTCAAGTGATTAATTACCGAAAAGCACACGATCAGTTAGGTAGAGCTGTCATAACTGTTGATAAAGTAGAAATGGTAAGTATGTGTACAATTACTGCCGAAAGAGAGGAATATTTTAGAGAAAGAGATATACGAATTCAATTAGACGATTTTAATTATGATCATGTTTTTCATAATCGAGCAATCCAGGATCAAGCGCAAGAACAACTACTATTGGAAGGAATTTATGCACAATATGATTTCTTTTCTGCGTTGAAAGAATATTTTAATTCACCAATTGAAATATCCCTAAAGTCAAATGATATGTTAATAAAAATATTGTGTATGTTGGACCGGCGTGTAGGGAAAAGAACTTTACGAAAAATGAAAGAAACTATTTCAGTAGAAAAAACATTAGTTCAAGATTTTTATAAGCTGCGTTGTGACGCAGAAAATATACATTGTAGCGAATAAACATAAACATTAACTTAACAAAGCTAAAACCAAAAGGAGGTTGTACGCATGTTTATATTTGTCATCATTATAGCCCTATTATTCTTAATTGCATTCTATGGAATGATCAAATTCAAATTGAGTCCAGAATCTAAAAGTGATCATGGAAAACAAGTAACATTAAAATCCGCAAAAAATTCTATCGCTGTGTTCCCTATAGGCCTGTTATTTATCGAACTATTTCACCGGTTTATTCAAGAAATTTCCTTTACCACCTATCGAGATTTTATGATTGCATTAATGCTTATTACTTTTACGATTTATGGATTTTCAATTATGAAGCTAAAAAAAGCTAATTAGGGACGGTTCTCACGCATCATTCCCATGCCATCCCTAATTCCCCCTCTTTTTTCACATAGCAGTTACACATGAATCGTTTTCTTTCCTTGCTCTTGAACCGTTAACCCATCAATCCCACTAGTACCATAATAAATATCTACACATTTATCTCTTCCTATGATTCCAACCGGATAAGACTCATTATTTACTATGAAAGCTTCATAATCAGCTGGGTGTATTTCAATCTCAATTTCATGACCTACAAATGCATATTCGTATGAAAGGGCTTTATACAAATCTATTAGCTGATTTTCAATATTCCGCTGAGTAGTTATTAAGTTATCTGAGGAGACGTCACTCCAGTTGATTTCTAATAAAAAACCAAAATAGCCTGTTTCTTTGGTAATTACCAAGCCTATCTTACTAAAATTCAGATTTAGAAATTCACCACTTAATGTGAACCCAATATAATAACCAGACAAACATTCCATTTCAATGACATTGTTTTTAATCTGTTGTTCAATCCAAATAGTACCATCTATATCTTTACTGTATTTCACATGTGAGAAATGACTTCCTTTTTTCACAACAAACTCCACAATGGACTCAAATACACGAACATATTCTTGTTCATTGCTAAATACAATCCCAATGTTTATATAACCACCTTGACTCAAGCTGTATCACCTCTCGATCATTTTATGTTTTCATTTTTTTAGAGTTTTATCATTTTGAAAGAAAGGTGAATAGGAGCTTTCCTCCGAAAAGCAAAATTGTTCTTCATGATATAGGCTCCAAATTCGAGAAATCTTTCTATTATTACTCTCAAATACTCATCCACAGAGATCCTATTGGAAATATACTTATTTTCATTTGATGTAATGACGAATATAAAATAGAAATCCTAAGGGATTACCTACAACCTTAAGATTTCGGCGACTTCAAGACAAACACCTTCTTCACCATTTTAAATTTTGTTCCCTTTTTAATAAAAAAATCTACCTTCCAAAACAGCTTGAAGGTAGATTTCCTACAATTATAATATTTGATTCAAAAACCTTTGTGTTCGTTCGTGTTTTGGTTGGGCAAAGATCTCACTAGGATGGCCTTCTTCTATAATATATCCGTCCGCTAGCATAATCACCCGATCTGCTACTTCTTTCGCAAATCCCATTTCATGGGTGACAATAACCATCGTCATCCCTTCACGGGCGAGGTCCTTCATTACCTGGAGAACTTCCCCAACGAGCTCAGGATCCAAAGCTGAAGTCGGCTCATCAAAAAGCATGACCTTTGGTTCCATAGCCAAGGCTCTTGCAATGGCCACCCGCTGCTTTTGTCCTCCTGATAACTGGTCTGGATAGAAATTCGCCTTATCCGCAAGGCCCACCTTTTTTAAAAGACTAATCGCTTTTTCACTGGCTGCCTCCTTTGTTTCTTTTCTAACAAACATAGGAGCCTCAATAATGTTCTCTAGTACCGTTTTATGCGGAAAAAGGTTGAAATGCTGAAAAACCATCCCGACTTTTTCTCTTATTTTATTTAAATTTGTCTTAACAGGATTTACTTTTTCTGCATCAATCACGATGTCACCGTTCTCTGGTACCTCTAAGAAGTTTAGGCAGCGAAGCAGAGTACTCTTTCCCGAGCCGCTTGCCCCGATCAACACAACGACTTCTTGTTCACTTATCGATAAATTAATATTCTTCAATACTTCAAGCTGACCAAAAGATTTTGATAGATTATTCACTTCAATCATGCCACACGTACCTCCTTCGGTTTGCTGACATCCATTCTCTTCTCAATGCGGTTAGCAATGGTCGTGAAAATAAGAACAATAATTAAATAATAGATTCCTACCACAAAATATGTCTCAAACGGCATATAGTTTTCTCCCTGTACGGAAAGAGCTGTGTTATACAGGTCTGTTACAGCAATATAAGCGACAAGAGAAGAATCCTTTAAACCGATAATAAACTGATTGGCAAGTGAAGGAATCGACCTCTTGAAAGCCTGTGGAAAAATAATTCTCCGCATAGCTAGGGAATAAGACATTCCTAGTGACCTAGCTGCCTCCATTTGTCCCCGGTCAATAGATTGAACAGCACCCCTGAAAATCTCGGCAATATAGGCTCCGGTATGAATCCCCAATGCAAGTGCCCCCGCAGTAAAACTATCCAAATTCACAATGTTTGCTAGTCCATAATATAGGAACATGATTTGAACAATAAGAGGTGTGCCGCGAACGATTCCAATATAAATGTCCGCAATACGATGAAGGATTTTGCTAGAGGAAATTTTGAAACCTGCAAAAATAATACCGATCATCATCGCAAATAGTAGAGAAATAGCCGTTATCGAGATGGTGATCCAAGAAGCTTTTAAAAAGGATAATCCATGCTCATTAAAGATACCTAGAATATTTTCCAAAAAAACCATGACGCACTGCCCCCTTCTTTACATAGCGGGGATGCCTCAATAAGACATCCTCGCTCTTTTTGTTTTGTATCACTTACTTTTCCATAATGTTTGTATTAAACCATTTCATACTAATTTCCTCATATGTACCATCGTCTACCATCGATTGAATTGCTTCATTAATGGCATCAGCAAGTTCTGTATTGCCTTCAGCAACAGCTACACTCACACGGTCCTCGTTCAATAAATCACCGATTGGCTTGATGTTCAAATCCTTTTCGTTCATCGCACTTACACCAACAATTTTATCTGTAATAACGGCATCTACACGCCCTAATGCTAGGTCTTGAAGTGCATTTACGTCCACTGGATAACCTTTGACCTTATCAGATAACTCTTCAGCCATATCCTTCCATGTGCTAGCTTGGATAACGCCAATGGTTTTCCCTTTTAAATCTTCTTTTGATGTAATATCGGTATTGTCCTCAGCTACAAAAATTTGTGCCCCTGACAGATAGTACGGATTTGTGAAGTCAACTTGCTTATCACGTTCTGGAGTGGCTGTCATACTTCCGATGATTGCGTCATATTTCTTTGCCTTCAATCCTTGAATAATCGTTTCCCATGGGTTTGTAACTGGGTTTGCTTCAAGCCCCATTCTCTTAGCAATTTCTGTCCCAATTTCAACATCAAATCCAGTTAATTGACCATCCTTTGAAAAGTTCAATGGTGGATATTGTCCTGTCATCGAAAATGTCAAAGCACCATCTTTAACAAGCTCCGTAGCTCCATCTTCTGTTCCATTACTTTGCTCTGTCCCACAGGCAGACAGGATCATTACCATTGCTGCCACGATTAAAATAACAAACTTCTTCATTCTTTTTCCCCCTTGTTTTCAAAAAAAAAAGACACCGCCAATAGATATGACAGTGCCTTTTACACCCTCATCGATAGCATTAATACGATAGTTCTCCACAATCCAGTTGAATTGTGACAGTTCTGCCCCTATTTGGAGACAGCCCCAGCTTCTAAAAACAGTGATTTTAGAAACTTCGGCGATTTATCCTTTTTCCTATTTTCATAGATTTCACTAAATCTCAAATAGGATACTCTTATAAATCGCGACCTCTACCCCATCTAATGCTAAAGATGAGGATTTAATATTATTTTTATATAATTATCATTATAGAAAAATAATTTTACAATTGCAACAATAAATTTTCTAATAGGTTTTTTGTCCATCCATTTGGCTTGACGAGATTTAGTTCATGATGTACATTTTGGTAAAATAACGAATTACTTAAAAAGGAGCATGCATATGTTGCAATGTCGTGACGATATCCTCTCATTAACAAAACAGCTTGTACACATTGAAAGTATTGTAAATACCGCTGGCGAAAAGGTTATCGCCCAGTCATTATTTCAAATCATTTCGTCTTTCCCATACTTCTTAGACAATCCTTCCCATGTAGCTTTGGAACAGACCGTCAGTGACGATCTTGAACGTTATAATGTGATGGCATTTGTTAAAGGTAAAAAAGGAAACAGCAATCGAACGGTGATTCTAATGGGACATTTAGACACGGTTGGAATTGATGATTTCAATCAATTAAAAGACTATGCTTGTTCTCCCGATGAATTGATGGAAGCGTTAAAAAAAGAAACACTACCGCTATCAGCCAAAGCACAATTAGATTCTGGCGATTGGTTATTTGGCCGTGGTGTTCTTGACATGAAAAGCGGAGTTGCTAGCCATCTTTATCTCTTAAAATATTATTCTGAGCATCTTGATGAGCTTGATGGCAATATTGTGTTCCTAGGAGAATGTGATGAAGAAGACGGCTCACACGGGGTTCTTTCCGCATTAAAAACCTTAAAAAATTGGAAACAGGAACATGATTTTGACTATATAGCAGCCATCAATTCCGACTTTGTTTCTCCTCGCTATGATGGTGATGAAAATCGTTATATCTATAAAGGAACCGTTGGAAAGCTGCTGCCGTCATTCTTCATAACCGGAGCAGAAACACATGTTGGATCCGCATTTGAAGGATTGGACCCAAACTTTATTGCTGCTGAATTAACAAGACAAATTAACTATAATCCTGAGCTATGCAATGAAGCGTTCGGGGAAACAACAGTTCCACCAGTGTCATTAAAACAAACGGATCTAAAACCATCCTATACCGTTCAGACAGCATTATCTGCCTATGTTTACTATAATTTCTTTATTCATTCCTGGTCACCAAGGGATGTTCTGACTAAGCTAAAGGAACAAGCCAATATTGCTTTTACCAATGCCCTTTCAGCCTTTGAAGAAAGATATCACAACTACTGTGACATGAGTGGCGAAAAATATGTTCAGCATCCTTGGAAACCAAGAGTATTTACGTTTGAGGAAATGGAACAATTATTAGTTGAAGAAAATGGTGATTCATTTGTTACACATATGAATCAATTTAAACAAAATCTCTTGAAAAACACGGAATTGGATACGCGCATGTTCGCGGCAAGAGTTGTGGAAGAAGCTTGGAAATGGATGAAGGATAAGAATCCAGCAATTATCCTATTTTACTCTTCTCTCTACTCACCAAGAATAGAAATGACAGGGAAAACGACTGATGAACTCAACTTAATTAACTCTCTTGATGAGGCAGTTGCAAAAATACAGCCACACTATCAACATCCGATTGTTACACGGAACTTTTTTCCATATATCTCTGATATGAGTTTTATGGCACTTAGTGATGATGAAGACGGCATTAATGCTGTATCGAAAAACAACCCTGGTTGGGCTACAAAACACTATGTAGAGTTTCAAGATATCAGGGATATCAATGTACCTGTTATTAACATCGGCCCATATGGCTTAGATGCTCACAAGAAGCTCGAAAGAATGGAAATGACGTACTCATTAGAAATCGTACCAAATTTAACAAATCAAGTGGTATTACATTTGTTTAACAATGAACAAACAAGCCGATAGATTCTTCTATCAGCTTGTTTTTATTTTCCGCCCTTGACTTTATACATCGCCTGATCTGCCTCTTTAATCATCGTTTCTAAATCTGCATGTGCCACTTCTTTTGTGTAAGAACTGCCAATACTTCCAGACACGTTTACAGTTCGCTGATTTATGAGGATCGGCTTCTCCAGCGCAGCTCGAGCACGTTCCATTATCCCTTCTACATTTGACCTATCAATATTGGATGCTAAAATCACAAATTCATCTCCACCTAAGCGGCAAAGTAAATCTATATCATTTAACACATCATTTAGCCTAGATACGAGTTTCTCCAATAATTGATCCCCTACTTCATGTCCATAGGTATCATTTACTTTTTTAAAACCGTTCATATCAATAAATAATATTGCCATGGATTGGGCTTTTTTCTTTTGTAATAATGCAAACTTTTCCTTTAGTAATAATCGATTTCCGGCTCCCGTTAATGGGTCCCTATACGCTAATTGCTGGAGCTTGTCGTTTGCCTCTCTTATTTTGTAAATAAAAGTTAATAAAAAGATTGTTATAAAGATACCGAACATAACAAAGTAGGTCAAATCCTCTGTTTCGACATTCGTAAAAATCGCATCTCGATGGAAAAAAAAAGCATATAGTGTAAGAATAAGCGAAGCAGTCCCTCCGACCATTACCAAGCGATAGCTTTGATAAATGGCACTTAACGGAAGGGCAAGCCACATAAATAAAAAATTTACTAAATGCGGATTATCTTTAAGTAGGGAATAGAAAAAAAGGTATATACAGCTAACCATTACATACATGGTAATCCGCGGATTTACTCTTATATAAATCAACAGTAACGGGATCATCCCCAATGAAAAATAATGAGTAACCATTGCAATCACTCTTCCGGTCTCACCAACGAAAACATTAACCGTAACTTGTATTAAATAGAATATACTTACTAATACGAATAACATCACATTTCGACGATGCATTAATTCAGTCTCTATCATTAGCTAACTCTTCCTGTTCCATAGATGATAAGCGCTCAGTCCATTTCTCAAATAATACCCTTTTATGTGCATTATTATAGCATATGAAATAATAGGATTTCTTATTAAGCATTTTCATCTAAAGGATTACAGAGATGAGTCTGTCTTCTATTAACTCTTTGAAAAAATAATCGTAACGGTTGTCCCTTCATTTACATTACTTGTAATTTCAATAGAAGCATCATGGTATGACAGTACTTCTTGAACAATTGATAATCCTAATCCCGTTCCTTCTTTATTTCGAGCTTTATCCACTCGATAAAATCGGTCAAATATTTTATCTAATTCGTGTCTCTCTATTCCGATACCCGTATCATGGATCCTCACAATCACTTGCGAATTCTCTTCAACACATTGAATACTTATTTCTCCATACTCTTTATTGTACTTAATCGCATTTCCAATTAAATTTTCCCATGCATTCATCAATAATGACTGATCAGCATATAACGTGACAGGTTGAGAATCTATCTTAATTTCAAGCCCTTTCTCTTCTATTCTCCATAGCATCGAATGTACAACTTGATGGAGCTGCTCATCTATCCTTACTAATTTCTTATTAATGGGATATGTTCCTTGATCAATGGAAGTAAGAATGAGCAATTGTTTTGTTAGATTAGACAAACGTTTAGCCTCTGTTTGAATAATCCCGTTATACTTTTTCCCCTCACTTGATGAAAGCTCCTGGTCTAGAAGTTCTGAATATCCTTGAATATTTAACAATGGTGATTGAAAATCATGAGAGACATTATTTATGAACTTTTTTCTTGCTTTGTCTGTATGTGCTAACCTCTGTTGCATTTTCCGAAAACTATCAGCAAGCTCTCCGATTTCGTCTTTCCGATTAACCATTAAAGGATACTCATAATTTTGATTAGCAATTTCCTTTGTCGCACTCGTCAATTCCAAAAGTGATTTGGTTAATCTTCGAGACATGAGCAATATCCCTAGGATACTACTAATAAATACAGCCAATATAAATCCAAAAATTACAAGATGAAATTCTGTGAAAAAGCTTGTATTATTTGAACGCAAAAATAACGCCCGTTTTTCACCCTCCAATTCAAGAGTTGTTCCTACCGTATTTTGAATATCATTGGCAAAATGAGTCATCATTAAATATGTTTTTTTAAAGGATTTAACACCTTGATACACATTTTCTCCATTAAATAAGGCATTCATTTGATCATTTAATTCTATTTTTTTGAAAGGTTCTCCAAACGTAATCATTTCTCCGTTTTCCTTAACTAATGCCAATTGATAACCTAAATGGCTCATTGTTTGGAGAAAATCCGAAGACACCTCAAGAGTAAGTTCATTTTCTTCCATTTGTTCAGCTAATTCTTCAACAATCACTAAATAGCGATTATTCATTTGTTCCTTCACAAAGGCAACGTACAATACATTAGAACAAATAAAACCAATAAAAACACTTATACAAATAATAATAAACGTATAAAAAATATAACGTTGCAGTAATTTCATTCTTTTACCTCTAATTTGTAGCCGAATCCCCGTATTGTCACAATTTCTATGTTCGCTCCTGCTCTCTTTAATCGTTCACGTATACGGTTAATATGAGTATTCAGTGTGAATTCAGGTTGATCTAAGCTTTCTCCCCAAATTTCATCAATTAAATCCCACCGGTTGACATTGTTGTCTGTTCGTTGTAAAAGATAGGCTAGAATTTCTAATTCCCGCAATGGCCAAATATACTGCTTGTTCATAATCGTTAAGTCCCATGAATGTATATCAAGCTTAACGTTTCCAACCATACATTGTGATTGGATCGATTTTCGATAGCGTCGTAATATGGCATTCACACGGAATAGCAACTCCTTTGTCTCAAATGGCTTGACCATATAGTCATCAATCCCTTGCTCAAAGCCTTTCTGCTTATCTTCAATTTGTCCTTTTGCAGTTAACATGATCATAGGTATTTCATATTGTTTGCTAACTATTTTTGCTAATTGAAAACCATCCATTCCAGGCATCATCACATCAATAATGAGTAAATCAAATTGCTGTTTTTGTAAAAGAGCAAGCGCTGCCTCGGCATTGCTTGCTCTTTCCACATGATATCCAGCCTGTTCTAAATAGATGGAAACTAATTGCAAAATCGCTTCATCATCATCCACGACCAACAGATGCAATCATTGTTCCTCCCTCTATAAATATTGATTTATCAACGGTTTGAGCCGTTGTTGGGGTGTCAAAAAAATATTTTTCGACACGATTCCTAACAGAATTTATATATTATGTGTAATTATTCCAACCTACGGGTACGCTACGCGGTCACTACTGGATAATTATAGAAAGTAGTGATAGGGAATTATGCGATGCACA
>NZ_JACYHA010000013.1 GCF_014837155.1 Litchfieldia stipae
CATTAACTAAGGTAATAGTAGAATTTAAACGACAAAATAGAGAAAGGTGAATTTGAGCGTACTCAAATTCACCTTTCTCTTTATTTGAAGCTAGTTATGTCCCAGCCTCTTTTCTTTGTTTATAATTGATAAAGCTTTTTGTATTTGTTTTGTAGGTAGGCAATTAGATGCTCCGCATTTAATCCCTCTCCTGTTGCATCCTTTATGATTTCTAATGGCTTTTTTGATTTTCCAAAACGATGCACTCTTTCTGTCAACCACTCTTTAACTGGAAGTAGCTCACCTTTTTCCAATAACTCATCAAATTGAGGAATATCCTTTACCATTGCATCTTTTAATTGAGCTGCATAAATATAGCCTAATGCATATGACGGGAAGTATCCAAAGGCTCCACCTGCCCAGTGAACATCCTGAAGGACACCGTTCGCATCACTATCTGGCGTAATTCCGAGATATTCTTCATACTTTTGGTTCCAGATAGCTGGGAGGTCTTTCACTTCAATCTCTCCATTGAAAAGTCCTTTTTCAATTTCATAACGAATCATAATATGTAAAGGATATGTCAGTTCGTCTGCTTCAATACGAATGAGAGATGGTTTTGATTCATTAATGGAACGATAGAATTCTTCAACAGAAACATTGCTAAATGCCTCTGAAGAATAGTTCTTCAATTGGCTATAGTTATGTTGCCAAAAGGAATAGCTTCTACCAACAAAATTCTCATAGAATAATGATTGTGATTCATGAATGCCCATAGACGTGCCTGTACATAGCAACGTACCTACGAAGTCTTCAGATATGTTCTGTTCATAAAGAGCATGTCCACATTCATGGATTGTCCCGAAAACAGCTGTTCGAAAATCTTGTTCATCATATTTTGTTGTAATCCTTACATCTCCGGGATTTAGCCCTGTTGCAAATGGATGTACTGTTTCGTCAAGTCTTCCAGCATCAAAATCATATCCCAATAAGCCAATAATATCTAAACTCAATTGACGTTGTTTCTCTTTTGGGAAGAATTCAAATAAGAAGTCTGTATTTGGCTTGTGATTTGACTTTGCAATTTCTTGAACTAATGGTACGATACTCTTTCTTAATTGAGCAAAGACAGAATCAATGACTTCAACTGTTACACCTGGCTCATACATATCTAATAAAGTATTGTATTTATTCCCTTCATAACCCCAATAGTCGATAAAGCGTTTGTTAAATTCAACAAGCTTTTCTAAATAAGGTTGAAACAAGGCGAAATTATTATCAGCCTTTGCTTCCTCCCAAATCGATTCTGCTTTTGATTGCAAAATAACGTATTCCTTGTACTCCTCCTGAGGAATTTTCTTATTACGATCATACTCTTTTTTGCACTCTTCGAGAGTCTTAATCGTAACTTCTGCCAAATCCCCGTTGTTTGCTGATGGTGTAAGCTTTGAAATATATGCAGCCATTTCTTCTGAGGTTGACATCTTAAATACCTCAGTTGATAGTAAGCCTACAACCTCAGAACGCTGCTCTACCCCTTTTTTAGGTGCGCCAGTTCGTAAATCCCAATATATCAAACCAATCGCTTCGTTATAGCTAGTCATCTTTTTGACATAGTCCATGAATTGTTTTTCCGCTTTTTTTATATCTGCAATCATTTCTAAATCCCTCCTATAGTTTCATCAATACTTTTCGACATGAACATGAATTCTCCTCTATTAAAAGGAGGGCTATTTTGGCATTTTAATTTTATTGAGAAAAGTTGTACTCATTATTCTCCCTGAATGGAGGTTGGTAATACATTTACAATTTTCTCTTCAACGGTTTTGTCCATATTTTTTGTACCAAATATAGTGATAAGTCCTTGATCTTGATGTGTACGGATTAGTCTTCCGATTCCTTGTCTTAATCGTAGGATCATGTAAGGTACATCTACATCAAAAAATGGATCAGCTACAGACTTTCTTTTCGCCTGGAAAACAGGGTCATTTGGCGGAAATGGAATAGACCAAATAATCACATTTGATAGAGATGGACCTGGAATATCTAACCCTTCCCATAAATGTACTGAACAAAGAATACTTTCCTCATTGTTTTGGAAGGTTGAAACAAGCTCACTTATTTCTTTGTCTCCTTCGAAAAGGAATGTGTATTCTGTTTGTCCTTTAACAGTTTCTTTAAAGCGACCTAAATCCTCTTTTGAATTAAATAAGATTAGCCCTCTACCATCTGTTTCCTTAAGCTTATCCAATGTATATGCATATTTCTCATCAAATCCACTCTTATCATCAGACACCTTTGGAAAATAGATTTTCATTTGTTCGTCATAATCAAAAGGTGATTCAACTGAGAATGATTGATAGTCTTTAATACCAAGACTTGAGGAAATATAATCAAATGACTTATCCTCAGATAAAGTTGCAGATGAGAAAATAAAAGGGATCTCTTTTGAGAATACTTTTTCTTTCAAAATGTCTTCAACAGCTCTTGGCATAATCACAAGGGTTTCCTGATTCGTTTCCGCTTCTACCCATGTAATAACATCTGATTCCTTTAAAAGTAGACTGATTGAAAATTCCATTTGATCAATATATTCATCTACGATATTTAACTCATAGTGATCAATCGTATATAACTGACTCTCATAAACAAGACCCTCACCAATCCCACTTAACTGATAATGTAAAGCCTTAGTAGCCTTTAGTAAATCAGGCACAAAACGTACTTCTTTACGATTTGATCCTTCAACAATACTAGAATGTTCTCTTAGCAAATCAAAGAATTGTGTATTCTGTTCTAGTGTATCTTCAATTAATAATGCTAGTTCTTCACGTATATCATTTTCTAGAACTCGAGTTAATAACGTTTCTAGCATTGTTTCATTCAAACGATAAGTTAACGCCTTTTGAGCCGAGTATTCTAACAAATGTCCTTCATCAAAAACGACACAGCTTGCTTCTGGTAATAAAGGAAGCTGACCTTCTCTTTTACGCGAATCTACTGTCCAGATGTGCTCCATATAGAAGTCATGAGAGCAAATAATTAAATCTGTTGCTTTTCGGTAGTAATCTCGTGATAAGGTTTGTCCACAACGATGCCTAACTGGACAAGAAAAGCAATCTTGAAATGTATCCCACCCAACATGCTTCCACTCCTCATCTGTTAAATGAGGATAATCTTTTCTATCACCGTAATGGTAGAAGTTCTGTAATGTGGCTTGATTCCCAACAAATTCTGGTAGCTCTGCATGAATATCAAAATACGCATCTAAATCATGGACTTCAATTGCTTTATCTAATTTCTGTAAGCATAAATATTGATCTTGAGACTTTGCTAATCGAACATCGATATTTAAATCTAATGCCGCAGAAAGCTTCGCAATGTCGCCTTCTTTTTTTACTAATTGTTCTATTAATGATTCATCCGCACATGAAATAATTGCTGGTTTGCCAATATATCTTGCATAACAAATTGCATATAGGAGATACACAAATGTTTTTCCTGTTCCAACTCCAGCTTCCGCAAATACAACATCCTTGTCTTTGAAAGAACGTTCTAGTTGGAAAGCCATAAAAATTTGTTCATCTCGTAGTTCAAAGCCTTTTTCAGGTAGGATGTCATAGAATACATCCCCAATCCATTCATTAAATTTAACATAAAAATTTTCTGTCTTTGAAATTTGAAAAGGTAGTCGCTCACTTATCATTTCTACTTTCCTCCAGCCTATATAAACACTAATTCATTATTATCTGATATATTGTAAGTGTAGTCAATCTATATGATGCATTTATTGCTAGATTTACTTCAAAACAGCATAAATAAAAAAACCTGGCAAAAGCCAAGTTCTCGTTTATTTATTTAAATAAGTAAGGTACTCCTTATCTACTGATGTTGCAATGGATAATGCTTGAAGTAAATCATCCTTTGCTTGATCAATTAATGGAATTTGGCCTTCCTCAATTCCTTCATGCTGTAATGCTAGGGCTGAAGACTGAAGTGCCTTTTTTATGATATCAAAATGCTGAAGATCCATTTCACTCACTCCTGTATAATCATTCTGCTTTTAAAACATATTAGACATTTTATGTGAGTAACGGCTCTCTTATTCCTTCTAATATAAAAAAGCCACAAAGCTGTGGCTAACAAGTTATTTTGTTCTAGGCGGACGCTTTCCCCAATATTGATAGTAATCAGTACGGATAAACCCATTAAATAATTTTCTCTTTTTTGTTGCTGGCTTTCCAAAAAGCTTCTCAAAATCCGGATGTGACGTAAGCATATAAATGGACCATGTGTCAAGAGATGCAAACGCACGTCCCATAGCCTTATACATTTGTTCAACTTCTTTCTTCTCACCTAAACGCTCACCATATGGTGGGTTTCCAACAATTACTCCATACTGCTTATTTGTTGTGAAATCACTTACCTGCATTTGCTTGAATGTAATTAAGTCTGCAAAACCAGCTTCTTCTGCATTCTCTGTTGCAATATTTATCATACGATGATCAATATCAAATCCTTGTATATCCAAAGGTTGATCATAATTTGCTAAATCCTCAACCTCTTGTCTTGCTTGATCCCAATTTGATTTACCGATCCATTCCCAATTTTCCGATGCAAAATCCCGATTAAAGCCTGGTGCGATATTTTGACCAATCATTGCAGCCTCAATGGGAATCGTTCCAGAACCACAAAACGGATCAATAAATGGCTTATCAGGTGTCCAATTCGTCAACTTAATAAGTGTTGCAGCTAATGTTTCCTTTAGTGGTGCCTCACCCTGTCCAGCACGATAACCCCGTTTATGTAAGCCTACTCCACTCGTATCAATTGTCAACGTAACAATATCTTTTAGAATAGCTACTTCAATCCGACACAAAGGACCTGATTCTTCAAACCAACCTTCTTTTCGATAATGTCTTTTTAAATTTTCTACAACTGCTTTTTTAACAATACTTTGACAATCTGATACACTATATAATGTTGATTTGACCGATTTCCCAATAACCGGAAACTCAGCATTTTCGGGGATAAATTGCCCCCAATTTAATGCTTTCGTTTTTTCAAATAATTCATCAAAGGTTGTAGCCTTGAACTCTCCTATTTTTAGCTTAATACGATCTGCAGTTCTTAACCAAAGATTAGCTCTACAAATTGCTTTTTCATCAGCAACAAATGTCACCTTGCCATTTTCAACCGTACAATCATATCCTAAATCCTGAACCTCTTTTGCTACAACCGCCTCAATTCCCATCGCAGCAGTAGCAATCAGTGTAACTTGTCCCATCTTATCCACCTAACCTAAATTTATTTTCTATTTACAATAAATACTCGTGTAAGCTTATGTACTATTATATTAATAAAAGCCCTCCATTAAACTGGAGAGCTTAAATTTGTTCATGATCTATCCATCAATAACGTTCTGTAAGCCATGTTTTGTTCCATTGTACTGCAATCGGTATTGAACCTCGTACTTTGGTGGTAATCATCTATCTACAGATATAAATCTGTCCCTCTCATCGTTCATTTCCTTAGAGAAGGTGCCCCTACCATTATTTGGGTTTCTCGCTCGAGGGGTTTACCTCGTTCCACCCTTGTAATTTCTTACAAGACTACGTCACTGTGGCACTTTCAAAGTATTCAAGCCATATCCTTACAGACTTAGGCTTTTTCCCTGCCGTTAACACATGAATGTGCTACCCTAGCTTATGGTTTCGCTAGGCACGAACACTACAATCATCTCAGATTGTGCGAGCATGGACTTTCCTCTACAGTTAAACAACTGTAGCGATTACCCGAACGTTATTAATGTTAGCATGTCATATTATAGTAAAAAATCAAAGTTTAATCAAGTTCTTTCGATTGGAAATATTTAAGTTCATGCTAATCAATCAAATAGCTTACTTCCAAAGACATGTTTTTCAAGATTAGATAATCTTTTCAAAATATCAAAATTAGTTGTTCCTGTTTGTTGGACTGGTTGTTTTTTACTTGTATCTTCTAATTGCTTCCTAAGACGTTGATTCTCTTGACGTAAATCTTCTATCACCTGTTGAAATGCTTCATAGTCTTTAATAATTACATCCAGGTATTTATCAACATCTGCCTGCTTGTACCCTTTTAATCCTGACTTGAATTCTTTTTCTAAAATATCTTTAGCCGTTAATTTAATGTTATCTGATAGCATATTATTCACCTCGATACACTTTCCCCATTCTTCTTAGTCTATTTTTTCAAAGATTTCTTGTATTGTCAATTTTATCTTTATGATGAATGATTAAAAATCATGCTCACGAAATTGTTCCTCTTCTGCAATTACTTGAAGATCATAGCCATTTATGACAAATAGTTGATAGTCTGATTGCTCTAATTCTTGCTTTGCTAGTTGATAAATATATTTTGGACTTCCTTCATTTTCTTCATCATAAACGATTAACAAAGCATCACTCTTGTCGATAAAAAATCTATTTTTAAGTCGAAATTGCATAGGATTCTCGTATTTTTTGTTTGTGATACTATTCGTATAATCAGCCTGTGAAACAATAAACTCATATAATTCCTTATTTGTTTCATTCCAATTTTCTTCTTGCTCTAAGAAAGGAGTAATGACTGCTAGTTGTAGATGAGGATACTCTAGCTGTAAATCAAATACGACTTCAGCTGCCCATAGCTCTACCCCTAATTGCCCACTAATAATTACCCATTCTAAGCCTTCGTCCAACATAGATATTAACTGATTTTTTATAGCTTTTTTTATGTATGTGATTCCAGGATGTTTGATATCAAAAAGCCCAAGTTCAAATGGCTTATATCCTGTAATGGCAACGACTTTCATCTCCTAAGATCTCCTTAATACAAATTTGATGAAATCTAGCAAGAACCTTCTCCCAAGATTCCTGCTAGATGAGTGTATACATAATTAGCTCTCAAAGTAAGGCGTTGGTGTAGGAGCTATTGGAGCGCTCGGTGGTACTGGAGCTGCTGCTGGTAATAATCCTGCAGGAGGTGTAGCTCCACAATTGAAATGTTGGTTAGACACCTCATTAGCAAATGATTCAGTGTGTGGATAATAGTGTAAATGATCGTACTTATGATGGTTTACGTTTTGTGTGTGTGATGGATGAATATGTGGTACGATTGTCTTTTGGAACGTATTATTAACACAGCACTTTGTTGGATATACAATTGGTTGTAAAACATTAGGTCTAAAATGCATTTTTAATGTTCTCCTTTCGTATTTTCATCTGTCTTTCACTATCAACCTATGAAAAAAGGGAGATACATGTACTAATGCAAACACCTATTTTTTATAAAAAAGCATAAAATCCTTCTTTAACACCAGTCAGAACAAGAAAAATGATTGTTACTACTACAAAATATAATACAAAAATAGCTCTAGACAATGTTCTTCTCTCCATTTATAGCAAATTATTTCTTTACTCATAACAACTTTATATTTTACAAGGTTTTACACGATTCTACAATGTTAAATCAAGGGAAAGAGAAATTTGTTGTTTTCGACATAAAATTTGCGAAATTGCACTATTTTTGCGCTTGCCCGGGTAATAAATTGCTTATTTCCATAGTTTATTTCGTAATCGCTTAATCCTTTTTTGAAGCAACTCTTCTTTCTGGTCATCTTGACATCTCGTTAAACTTTTCTGAGTTTTGTAAATATTCACAGCCTCTTCTGTATAGTCTAATGCTTTTTGATAATCCCTAACTTGATGTTCATACAGTTTGGCAATTTCAATTGCTATATCAAAGAGTGTAAGCTTCTCACCCTCTTTAAATACTTCAAGAAAATAAGTGAGTGCAGTTTTATGTTCTTTTTTCCTCTTATATAAAAATGCCAATTGTGTTTTAGCATGTAAAGCCGTTTTTGTTTCTAACTGACTTACATGTTGATACATTGATTCTGCTGTTTGAACTTCACCTAATGAATTTAACCAACGTGCTACCTCATACTTTTCAGAAGCAGTGCTTTTTGTCGACGTATTTAATAACTTCTTAGATAGATGAATATAAAGACTAATTAATGACAAGACATCTATTTCATTATGGTGTAGAACCCCTTTTATTCCTTCTGGATCTTGACTTTGGATATAGTCAAAATAGAGCATAGGTGCTAAATACCCAGGTACATCGCCCTCTCTTTTGATTGAAAGAATATCTTTCTCAACATTAGCCAAACGCACGGATTCCAGATTATTCTTCCATAATCTCCTTGAAGCATGATATAAATCAAAATGTCCGAATTCTGGTAGCTTTGGTACATGCTCACGTACAAGTGTATGTCTAGTTTTGACTTGTGGCCAATCAAATGATTTTCCATTATAGGTAACAAGCGTTTTGTAATCAATATTCTCCAAAAAGCTTTGGTAAAGTGCTACTTCTGCACCTGGAGTGGGTAAAAAATGTTGGATAACCTCAACATGATCTTCTTTTAAAACAGCTTGTCCTAATAGGAAGATTGTGTTTCCAGTACCTCCTCCTAAACCAGTTGTTTCAGTATCAAAAAAGAATAATTGATTTACTTGAAAACCTTTACTGGACAATGGGTGTTCAAGGTCAGATTGGTTCCATGCGGCAACAATTTCTTTAAGCTCTTCAAATCGGTAGATTCCATGTTGATAGGTTAATGGATATACTACTTTTCTAACAAAACAATATGCTTCATCAAAATAATATGGCTTTGCACCTATTGACTGCCATTTTTCAAGGTGCGGAATCTCAAAGGATAAATCAACACCACGACTGATAGAAGAACTAGGAATCGTATGTTCCTCTCGAACAATATTCTTTTTATGTCGATTTAATTTATCTTTAAGACTCATGAATATAATCCCCTTTTAAACTTTTCTATAGGCCGGTTCCTTACAGATTCTTGTTTTTATAGACGCATCCTGAATACACTCCGCGTCCTGTGGGAGCCAATTAGTCCCACGGGAGTCTTGAGTGTATTCAGACTGCTAGAAATCTATACTCAACTAATTCACCTCAAAAAACAACAATCTTTGAGAAAACGGCCTTTTTAATAAATATTTGTGTATAAGATCAACAAACTCTGAGAAAAAAACTTTCTAATCAGTTAGATAGCTGATTTAAAATTGATAGACTCATATCTTTTGCATGACGAGCTTCTATTTCATTACCTATGCATGAAGGACAGCCATCCTCACATGGGCATTTCTTGATAAGAATAATCGCTGAAGCAATTACTTCATCCACTCGCTTATAGATCTCATCGGCTAATCCAATTCCCCCAGGATAGCGGTCATAGAGATAAATGGTTGGCAAGCCTGAATGAGTTGCTTTGATTTGCGGAACAACATGAACATCGTTACTATCACACATGACTAATACTGGCACTACATGCTTTAACACATTAGATATACCAACTAACAATTGTTCTAAAGTCTTCGTCTCAATTTTTAATTGATCATTAAGATCTAACCAAGTCGCACTTGTATGAAGTTCTTCTTCAGGCAAGTGAATCGGACCAGAACCAATATTTTCAAATGTACTCATTTTAATCTTCTTAAATATTGTCGGCATGGCATTGACTGTTACGTCTCCATAATGAATGGCAGATGTCACTCGGTTCACTTCTTTATCGATCTCTAACACCTTTAAATCAACAGCCAAATTGGCATCTGTAAAGTATTCAACATCTACTTGTCTTACAAATGCCTTTTTCTCCTCCCAATCTAGTAACTCTACCTGGAATTGAACTCCCTCATGAAGATAAATAGCTTCGTCATGTAACAATGTCATTGCACTAAATCGGTCCATTTCACCGATAACCTTGTGGTTTGCTGTTTCTGTTTGATCGATGATGATAACATTCTCCTGTGAAGCAGATCGTAAGCTAATATTATGAGCTGGGAACCCATCACTCATCCAATACCATTTCTCCCCTGATTGATGAAGGACACGCTCCTCAGTTAGAAATTCCAAAATTTCTTCGATTTCAAGATCTCCAAATGTATCACCATTTTTAAAAGGTAACTCATATGCGGCACATTTAATATGATCTACAAGGATGATCAGATTGTTAGGATTAATTCTTGCGGATTCAGGATTTCGATCAAAAAAGTATTCTGGATGTCCAACAATGTATTGATCAATTGGTGTGGAACTTGCAACCATTAATATTAGCGCTTCTCCGTGGCGTCTTCCCGCACGTCCAGCTTGCTGCCACGTACTTGAAACAGATCCAGGATAACCAGTCATCACACATACCTGAAGCTGACCAATATCAACTCCCAATTCAAGTGCATTTGTACTTACAACACCAAGAATATCACCATTTCGCAGACCACGTTCGATCTCTCGACGTTGCTTTGGTAAATAGCCACCACGGTATCCTCTAATCGATTTTGAGCCCAGCTCTTTTTTTACAAGCTCTTGAATATGACTTAAGATAATTTCCACTCTTACACGACTCCGTGCAAACACAATCGTTTGAATATTATTCTTCAAGAACTTCTTAGCAAATTCATTTACTTCTTTCGTTGCACTCTTTCGGATATTAAGAGATTTATTAACAATTGGTGGATTATAAAACACAAAATGCTTTCTCCCGCTTGGTGCACCATTATTATTAATTAATGTCATTTTTGTCCCAGTTAATTCTTCTGCCAATTCTTTTGGATTTGCTATTGTTGCAGATGTACAAATAAACACAGGATTACTCCCATAAAACTGACAGATTCTTTTTAATCGACGAATGACATTTGCGACATGACTTCCAAAAATGCCACGATATGTATGTAATTCATCGATGACAATAAATTTGAGATTTTCAAAAAGCGACACCCATTTTGTATGATGAGGTAAAATCGCAGAGTGTAACATATCAGGATTTGTAATGACGATATGACCCGCTTTACGAACAACTTGTCTAATATTCGGGGCTGTATCCCCATCATATGTATAGCTCTTTATATCAAGGTCCATCTCATCAATCATTTCATTTAACTCACTCTTCTGATCCTGTGCTAATGCTTTTGTGGGGAATAGGTAGAGTGCACGATTAGAAGGGTCCTCAACAATTGATTGCAAAACAGGTAAATTATAGCACAATGTTTTTCCAGATGCCGTTGGTGTAACAGCGACGATATTTTCATGTCTATTCACAGCTTGAAAGGCATCATACTGATGTGTATACAATTGTTCAATGCCTCGCTTTTTAAAAGCATCAGATATTTTCTGGTCAACTTTATCTGGCATAGGCATTGTTTTGGCTTCTCGTGGTTCTATCTCATTCCAATGAATGACATTTTCATTGGCTCTAAGTTCTTCAATCAATTCTTTTAACGACTTTTTCTTAAACATACGTTTCACCTCTATTACTCTCATTTTAGCGAATGTTTGTTTGGATATCTACAAAAAAATAAAAGAGTTGCAGATGTATTTTTTTCCTGCAACTCTCTTACTCATTTTAAAGTGGATGATATCTCTTGTATTTTCTTAGTAACTAATGGATAGAAGTATTTTTTTGCACTTGTTGTTGAATTCCCTCCGAAAAAACCCGTACCAGGACATGTTTTCACATCATAATCCTGTGCGTCGTCTAATACTCTTTCCTTCGTTCTTAAATTCCACCAATGATGATAGGTAATCGTATCAACTGATGGCGTTAAACCATACTTCATACAAAGCAATGCTGTAATATACACAATCGTTTCCTTCTGTTCATTTGTCATTACATCATGTCCAAGATCAAAATTACCAATGTTCTCAATCGCTATACCTTGTGCATTTGCTTTTGGTCCAATCGTCCCTTCAGGAGCAATGTCAAATGGCCTAGAAACAGCTATTTTTCCATCTGGAAATGTTGTTATGTTTTGTGCAATATTCTTCCAGCCCATTTCTGTTACATGGAAATTTTCCATCCCTTTTAACAACGAGAAATGGTTGTTTCCTTTAAACTGCTTATAAGATGGTGCCCATGTATGATGGTGTTGAATTAAGTTGATTTTTCTAGTGAAGTGCTTATGTAATAACCAATTTTTGAATTCTTCTCTTGTCATTAACAGATATTGCCCTTGTGTATTCATTCTATTTGGATCTGTTGCTAGGTCTGTCGCATATACAAACGTGTGACATGATAACGATAAGATAACGATTATACATATATTTACGAACATCTTTTTCATTGGTGTTAGACTCCTCTTTTAGAAATTCACCTATAGATAAAAGCCCTGTTATTTTTAGCAACAGGGCTCTTCTTTATACGAAATCTATAGGAATGCTTTTATCTTTGGGAACACCTTTATTGCTGTATTATAGAATACATCCTCATGATGTGCTTCTGGGATAATATCTTTAATAAATTGAATATATGGCTCGATAGGTGTAAGGGGCCAATCTGTACCAAATAAGAACTTCTCATAATTCCCTGTAAACGTTAGGGCATGTAATAAATGATCAAAAAATCTCGTCTCCTGTAAACTTGCAATTTTACCTGTTGCACCTACTACCAATCCAGAAAGGTCTGCATATACGTTAGAGTTTTTATAGACTACTTCAGCACCATCAAGTACCCAAGGATCACCAAAATGAGCCATCATAATCGTCATTTCTCTATGCTTTACAGCCACTTCATCTATTGCTAGTGGATGTGAATAACGCAATCTACCACGTTCAGAATACGTATCACCAGTATGAAAAACAACTGGAACCTTATTTTTCTTTGCAATTTGATAAACAGGTTCGTAAACCTCGTCATATGCAAAAAATGGATAATACCCTAAATATATTTTAATCCCGACACATTGAGGCTTTTTTACCTCTTCTTCAAGGTGATTTAGTGCTTCCAGATCAAGCATGAACGGATTGATTCCGGTACAATATACAATATTAGACGGAATCTGATCTGTTAAATCAATTCCCATTGGAGTGGGTGCAGCTGAGTCAGGAAATCCTTCACCAGCTGTTTCTGTTACTCCCATCGCAATCCCTAATACTACATTATTTTCTGCAAACTCCTTTTGAATCCCAGTTAATGAATAATCAACGTTTGAAATTGTTGTCGCTGTTTCCTGAAAGCTTCCTATCTTTGAATAATGAATATGGGCATCTATAATCTTCATTTACTGACCTCTTTAAATCTCATTCTTTGTAAATCCTTGGCTTCATCCGCACTCAACATCTTATTTGTCCCTACAATGAAAGATGGTGCTGAAAGACGTTCTGTTCCATCTGCCATTTGAATCTCTCTCCAGGTTGCAAGTGACATAACCTCTTTATTCATATAGGATTCAATTTCAGTTGCTTCACGATCACTGATATATTGAAGTAACTGATTGTCATCTGAAGTACCCATTACAATGTGTTCAGATAGATATGTCATTAGCTCTGATTTTCCTGCAATGAACTTCCTATTCTCCCCTACATTTTGCATCCATCCATGCTTAAAGCAACCTTCGGTAAACCACTTCTTATAATGAAAATAAGTACCGGAGTTTTGTTCAATTTTAGTAACAATCACGACAATAGGTATCCCAGGTAGCATACAAAAATATTGATGTAACCCAAGTCCTTTATACGTCTCATTTTCAGAAAATACAGTAGAAATCTTTAAACCCTTCCAAACTCTCCCTGTATCGTCAATTAGCACACCTTCACTGACACTTGACCGTTCTTTTGTAAATGACTTTTGATTAATTCCTAATAGAGAAGAACGAATCCCACCACTCCAAGGATTCCACCACGACTTTGGGCCTAGGGTTGGAAATGAAGTGTCTAGCCATTCTTTTCCACCAATTTCCAACGAAGTCAATGTCGGGTAAAATTCGTCTGATGCTGTCATCGTTATTTGCTCATTACTTGCAACTAGACATTCCCTACCCAATTTGATGACTTTATTTACCTTCACTAATTCTTTTGTAGGATTTAGTTGTAAATTGATTTTATGATCCTTAATACCGTTTATTTCATACTCTGCTTTTATTGTAGAAACGGGAGTTAATGTGTTTTCTATTTCTACATTAACTTCTCTTTTTTCATCATCTAGTGTTAAATGAATAGGAGTGTTCATGTTGAATGAAACTTCCCCCTGTATATAGCTTATCTTTCGGTCCATTAATTTCACTTGAGAATCATGATGGGTAAGCTGAATATCTTCATATGAAATCGAAGAATCCAATTGTTTTCTCATCGAAAATTCTCTAAAATCATCAAAGCTTTGGTATGCACCGATAGAATAATAGACTGGTTTAGTAGAGTATTCTGAGTTTGCCTGCAAGAGCCCTAGTTCATGTTCTACATAAAAATACCAAGATTCAAAATTCACTTTTGCATCTTTTGGCCATGAAATCCCTTGTGGATAGGCTTCATATCGAGAGAATAACCAATTTTCAGTGAGCTCACGACTATTCCATAATCCATATTCAGAATTGGCCTTATCTTCTACCTTTATCACGTCACCATTTACTACCATTACAGGTTTATAAAGCTCATGATAGACTGGTTGATAAATCGAAATTGGTTCAGCTGTGACTCGATCAGTGAGGTTACGGATTGTATATGATTGTTCCACTAGTCCTTCACTATATAATTTAGAAACACTTACTAATTCAAGCTGTGGAAAAGCAGTTGATTTATAGAACGCATGTAAAATAACGGCGTTGCCCTCTAGCTTGTGTTCAATCTTATAAGGCTTCCTTTTTGAAAATTCACTTGAATAAGGCTTCCCTATCTTTGGAAACATCCCCATAGTTTGTTGCGAGCCTTTGGTTAATCTACCAGGAATGATTTTATTGTCAAATTTACTTAAATATAGGTGATATAAGCCATTATAAATTTGCCAATAATCATCACATTCACCATAAAAACGAGCTCCTAAACCTTTAAATCCAAGTCCAATTTGCTTCGTAAATTGTTGTGTTTGACCATTTTCCCTTTTTACATCCACTTCAATATTTGGAGCATAAAATCCAAATTGATTCAGTCTATACGGAATAGCAATAGACGTTTTTTCTTTTGGCTCTAATGATACATTGAACACCGATTGCTTCAATTCAACTAAATCACAAGAAGGAATTGAAACATTGTACGTTGTTGTCTCATTAAAATTATTTTCTAAATCAAGATAAAATACGGCTTCTTCATTTAGATAGCACTGTGAATTAGGAACGAAAGCTGAAATTTGTGCTGGTAATTTTGGTAAAATTCCCGTTTTAAATATTGCTTTCTTCCCATTAATTAAGACATTTGTTATTACAGAAGGATGCGTACGCCAATTACTCTGCTCTTCTACTAATGTATTAATTTTGAAAGTTGCTTCAATTGAATTCTCAGTCTCTACGGTAAATGAATCCGTAAAGGAATATTCAACAATCTGATGGTCCACTCCTTCAAGTGCTATTTGAAGTGGTTTTCCAGACTTGTTTTTGACATAATAATGAATCTTATATTCTGCATCACTAACAAGCTTGAAATTTTCTACTGAAGCTGACACTATATAGTCATTAGTCTCTATCGTTCTGAGTCCACGACCTGTTCGTTCAAATTCCATCTTTAACTGATTACCGTTAGAATTCCACTTATATTCATAAAATGTGAACTCATTCTCTTTTTTCCCATCAGGAGTTACTTCGATTATTCTAGTGCTAGCGTCATACCAATTTACGATAGCAAAATACTCTTCTGCAGCTTCCGTATTCAATACGGTTGGCATGAAATTCATTAGGTGAGTAGTGTCATCCCGATCTTCCCAAAAAAACCCACACTTTTTATATAAAGGTACAGCCTTTGTATTCCCTGCCCAAGTATATAAATCAAGTCTTGGCCAATTCAGTTCAACTGTACGTTCTAAAGCCTTTAAAACTAGTAATTTCCCTATTTTCTGACCGTGATAATCTGTACGTACGTTTAATAAAGGTATATATAAAGCACCTTCGTCTTCACGATATTCACATAAGCCACAGTAGCCTACAACTTTGTCTCCATCCATCGCTAAATAGAGATTTAGATTCCCAGAATTAGCTTCTTGAACTAACACCTTTTCCTCAGTCGTCACGTGAGAATCTCCGCCCCACCCATCACGACTTAAATTCCACATTTCAGCAACACCTTTAGCTAGTCCTTCATGATATTCAACAATTTCTATTTTGCTTTTTGTTTGTTCCATCTAAATGCCTCCAATTATTTGATGACTACGTCCCGCATATCCTATCTACTAAAAAACCCTTTTTCACATTCATGTCAACCTTTCCCATATAATCTCCTCCATTTCTATTAGAAAATTATGGTTATATAACCACCTTTTAACTATAATTGAGTTCGTAGTACTAAGTAAAGATGTTCTGTGTGTAATATTTAAATTTTTCATTAAAATCAGATTAATTAAAGTAATACAATTCATTTTTCATATAAAAGTAAACTTAGCTCATACTAACATGGGTGATATGAATGTTATGTAGAACAAGTGAAGAGTTACAAGCTCTAGTTGATGAAGCAAAAAGATGTACTGTAAAAGGAAAAGTTGCTGATTATATTCCTGCATTAGGAAAAGCAAATCCTAATGATCTAGCTGTTGCTATCCACTACCCTAATGGAGAGTGCACTTCAGCAGGAGATATTGAAAAGAAATTCACACTTCAAAGTGTATCGAAAGTAATCACATTAGCCCTCGTCCTGATGGATAGAGGACCTAGCTACGTCTTTGAAAAAGTAGGTATGGAACCAACTGGTGATCCTTTCAACTCAATCGTGAAATTAGAAACGATGGCGCTTTCAAAACCATTAAATCCTATGATTAATGCAGGTGCACTTGCAGTAACACACATGATTAAAGGGGATTCTGTTAAACAACGATTAGAAAGACTGTTGGAGTTTGTAAGAGAACTTACAAATGATTCAACAGTTTTTTATTCAGAGGATGTGTCACGTTCTGAGTTTGAAACAGCGTTCTTAAATCGATCATTAAGTTATTTTTTGAAGCAAAATGGAATCATAAATGAAGATGTTGAAGAGCTAATGGATTTATACACAAAACAATGTGCCATTGAAATGAATTCTCTAGATTTAGCAAGAATCGGAGTCGTGTTTGCAATGGATGGAGTGGATCCTATAAGTGGTAAACAAATTATTCCCTCAGACATTGCTCGAATATGTAAAACATTTATGGTCACTTGTGGAATGTATAATGCTTCAGGAGAATTTGCCATCAAAATAGGGATACCAGCAAAAAGTGGAGTTTCAGGTGGAATAATGGCAGCCGTTCCTGGCAAATTTGGAATTGGCATCTTTGGCCCCGCATTAAACGAGCAAGGAAATAGCATAGCTGGTATTAAATTATTAGAGTTACTGTCAAATAATTACCAATTAAGTATGTTTTAATAATTTTCTTTTCTGTCGGACAAACTATGACAGGTGTTTATTCACCTACTAACAACATGTGAGAGGGGTTAACCTGATGAATACTCTTTTACACTTCATTACTTCAATGAGATTTAGCTTAATGTCTTTTAGATTCTCATTACGTAAAATGATTTTTAGTCTTAGTTGGTTGTTAAGAAAACCCGCTTTTGGCTTAAGTTAAAAGAGTTTATTCTTTAGCTGTTGTTAGACAGAGGTAAGCTAATCATGCTTACCTCTTTATTCAATCTTAAGAATGTCACGGATGTCTTCTTCAGTAAGACTTGATGACGATTGATTACTTGACTCAATTAGTTCACTAACCAAATCGCGTTTTTTATCCTGTAACTCATTCATTTTCTCTTCTACAGTTCCAGTAGTAATTAGTTTGATGACCTCGACAACCTTCGTTTGACCCATTCGATGTGCACGAGCAGTGGCTTGTTCTTCTACGGCAGGATTCCACCAAATATCATAAAGGATGACTGTGTCTGCTCCAGTGACATTTAAACCTGTCCCACCTGCCTTTAATGAAATCAGAAACACCTCACGCTCCCCTGCATTAAATCGATTACACAGATCAACTCTTTCCTCCGAAGGTGTTTGTCCATCTAAATAGAAAAACGGTGTCTCTTGTATAGCAAGCTCATTACCAATTAAATCTAGCATTTTCGTGAATTGAGAAAAAATCAATACCCTTCTTCCGGAATGCTTTGCTTCTTTTAATATCTTCATTAATTGCTCAAATTTAGCTGATTTTCCTTTGTAGCCTTCAACAAATAAACTAGGATGACAACAAATTTGCCTTAATCTTGTAATACCAGCTAAGATTTTAATCCGATTTTTTCTTATAGTATCCTTATCTAGATGCTTGAGCGTATCATGACGTAGCTTAGCCAAATATGCAGCATATAGCTTCTTCTGATCGGGCATTAATTCAACTGCTTCTATTCGCTCTAATTTTTGCGGTAATTCTTCTAACACGTCCTCCTTCACCCTACGAAGTAAAAACGGCCTACTTCTTCTTGCCACTGTTTTTCTTGAGAGATGACTATATTCCTTTAAGCCTTGGAATAACTCTGGGAATACCACATGAAATATTGACCATAATTCTTCGATTGAATTCTCTACTGGAGTTCCTGTAAGTGCAAATTTATGCTCTGCTTTAATACGCTTTACAGCTCTTGCTGTTTGTGTAATTGGGTTTTTGAAGGCTTGAGCTTCATCAAAAAACACGGTGTGGAAAAGTTGTTTCTCATACCATGCAACATCTTTTCTAAGTAATGGATAAGATGTAATAATAACATCGATAGCTGATACATCCTGTTGTAAATGAGATCTTTCTTGTTTATTACCATCAATTACAATTGCTTCGACTTCTGGGGCAAATTTAATCAACTCACTTAGCCAGTTATACGTTAAAGACGATGGACAAACGACAAGAATGGCTTTTTCTTTTTCACGGATTTCCTTAAGCTCTGAGACGATGAAAGAAATACTCTGTAAAGTTTTACCCAAGCCCATGTCATCGGCTAATATGCCCCCGAACCCATGTTTGGCAAGCGACTTCATCCACCTGAAGCCATGCTTTTGATAATTTCTAAGGACTGTATCCAGCCTTTGTGGGACTTTATAATCCGCCTTAGGTGGATGACTGATTTCGTCTATAAATTGTTGGAACGAGTCTTCAAATGTAAATATACGATTATCTTCTCCATCATTAAGTAACTGAAAACCTTGAACAAACGGCAAATTTAAGCCAGCCTCTAAATCATCTGACTGTACTGGAAGTGCATGTAGAAAACGATTAATTTCCTCAAACTCTTTTGTTTCTAATGAAAGTAATGCCCCTTCTTTTAAACGATAATATTTTCGTTTTTCCTCAAGTGCTTGGAGTATTTCACGAATATGCTGTTCTGGAATACCGTCCATCTCAAATTTAAATTCTAACCAATTGGTTCTCTCCTTCTGTACCTTTACTCTTATTTTCGGACTAGGATTCCCTCTAAAAACTCGATTTCGAACAGCTGTTGTTGCGTAAATTTGTACCAACTTGTGAAGCTTAGGAACTATATTGTATAAGAATTCATACTCCAACTCCTCATTGTGGATAAAATAACCACCATCTGTTGTTGAAAATAAACTCTTATTCATTAGTTCGAGAATTTCCGCTTCCTTTTCTTTATCTCTAAATAATAACGGACCATTGGTTTGCTTTTCATCCAGAGGATTAATCACGATATTTTCATATTGAAATTCTAAACCTGCAAGCAAGCGGTTTTTTACTCGATCCAAAAATAGCTTTGCTGTTAATGGTGTCTTAACCATTTGAGCAGAAATTTCCTTAGATATTTCAACAACACCCAATTTTCTTAATCCTGGTACTACTTTCTCTAGAAAAAAACCAACTTGCTCCTTTGTAATAGGAAGGTGAGTTGAACCTGCTTGGTCTAGCATTTGCTTTAGTTCGAGTAAACGTCTAAAGTCATCTGCTTCTATATGATAGAATGTATCTTCTAGTAGCACAGAATGATATGCTTGAAAAACCAATAAGTCGTTCAAGCCCAGAATCCATAATTGATAGCCATGTGTTTCTTTTTTACTAAAGGAAAAATGTAGCGGAAGAAGGTTGTTTGTAAATTGTATCTGATCAAATATTTTCCCATCGTACTCAAGCTTTATATGTTGTGCATTACTCAGTAATGGCATAAATCGCAGCCACAGACTTGGTGGAAGCAAGAGTATATTAGACGAACTTCCAGCCTCTGATTGACTGTTTATTGAGTGATCATGAGATACTTGAGCAAGTTGTTGTAAAATGACATCTGACTCTCGATCAAAACAATACAAATTAGGATTAAATATCAAGGTATCAGAAAGCACGATTTCCCTATTTTCATTTAGATTCTCTAGAAAATGGCTAATATTGTTCACAGCAGTGCCTTCAACTCTTAACTCAATTCCGATCATTTGGTTGTTTTTACTTAGAATGATTGGACTGCATTTGAACTCTATATCTAGGATCGTACGATTTTCAAAATAACGTTGCTGTACACTTTTACGAACCTGTTTGTCATCAAATAGAGTTAACCAATCATTAGTTGGTCCTTTCGTTGCTTTTAACTCAGATTTTTTTTCAATTCTATTAACAGATTCTGTTTCCTTTAACTGATGTTCATGTATTGAAAGTAATACTGCAGCGATATGCTGACAATCCTTTTGAAAGGAGCCTAACTTTGGACAGGTACAAGTTGCAATAAATCTACTACTTTCGATTTTTTCAACTTTCACATAAAAATCCTCTATACCCGACACTACTGCCTGACAATAATTAGAATCATGTTCCTCAAATGAAACTTTATTTGAACGATAAAAAGCTTCCCCTCTTTTTAAGGAAACAGAGCCGCACATTTCTTCTATCATTTTCTTGTTCACTCTTATATTCATTTTTCTGCTCCCTTTCCCTAAGGGTTTCATGGTATTAAATCTATTTAACAATTTAACATAATCATCATCTATTATAAAATAAAAAAATCTCGTCCTATTTCATACAAGGACGAGACTGTACAAGTCAATTATTTGTTTCATCTTCAACCATATGTTTGAGCATTGAAATTTTATTATCCCAAAATTGTTCGTAGAAAGATAACCACTGTTTCAGTTCAAGGAGAGCTTCTGGCTGAAGTCGGTATCTTCTTTCTCTCCCTACATTCTCAACACTAACAAGGCTTGATTCTTGTAATATTTTCAAATGTTTTGAAACAGCTGTTCGAGTCATTGGAAAGTGATTACTTATCATTGTCACAGATAATTCCTGATCAGCTAATAATTTTAGCATCTTCCGTCGATTTGGATCTGCAATCGCTTGAAAAACATCATGCTTATGAATCGCAGACATTAGCCCTCTACCACTTCACGAAGTCTTATATTAACGATTGATTCCCATCCATTATTCATCGTATCTCGAATTTCCGCATGAGTTTTTCCAGGTCCTGGTCCAGGGATGATTTCGTTAGGTTCTCCCCAACCAGCGTGGATTAGAGTAAATTCTGTCTTATCACCCAGATCCTTCAATTCAAATGAAACTACCCAACCAGCTACTCCCCAAGAAAAGGTAAGGTGTGTTGGTGGATCGAGTTCGGTTACCTTACATGGGGTTGGACCAAATGGAGATTGAATCGTAAATTCATATCCTAATTCTGGTTTAAAATCATTAGGCATAAACCATGAATTTATCCCCTCTGGTGTAGCAACAGCAGACCAAACCTTCTCAATTTTTGCATTAAATACAACATTTTTACGAATTTCTGGTGTTCCAGTGTGTTTGTTATCCACTAAATAATACCTCCGTTTTATATGTAACCAAATGGTTTCGTGTTTATTTTACGAAACCATTTGGTTTCATGTCAACCCCATTTTTAGTCACATGAAAAAACATAGTATAAAAGCAACTTATACTATGTTTTACATTTTAAAAGGTATTATAAATATTTTCACATTCTTCTGCTGTTGGTTCATAGAAACAGTGAAGCTTATATCTTCCAACAAGTGGTTGATTGTACCATTGTGCTGGACAATCCCCAGATGGTCTGAAATACCAAAGACTAAATTTTGATGGCCATAGCCTCTCACCTTTTATCACTCGACGTGCCAATTCCTTATCACTCTCTCTAGCTCGTTGATAAAAATAGCCTTTCGTCGTCGCTTCAAAAGCATGAGGCTGATAAATCATGTTCTCAATCGTACGAAGACCTTTAAAATCAGAACAATTTGCTCTAATTCTGTTGATACCGACATTTCCGACCATCAACATGCCTTGAACGCCCTCACCTTCAGCTTCAGCTCTTAGTAATCTTGCTAAAAGATCAATATCAGCTTCAGTTGCCTTAACAACTGCCATCCCAACACCCCCCATTAGTCCTATATTCTATATATTAATAAATTTAAAAAATGTGATTAATATGGCTTTTCCTCCTCTAATTTTTCTATTTTTAAACTAAATTTGCATTCCTGTCTATTTCCTGTTATGATGAGATAGAATTATTTTTGTTCGGTGTAAAGGATAGTAAGTTTTGACTTTTCGTCTTGATGATCACTTTGGGCAAGGATAGTAATACATTGTGTGAAACACACTAGGAGGCAACAAAAATGGAACAAGGTACAGTAAAATGGTTTAATGCAGAAAAAGGTTTTGGATTCATCGAGCGTGAAAATGGTGACGATGTATTCGTACATTTCTCAGCTATCCAAAGTGAAGGTTTCAAAACTTTAGACGAAGGTCAAAAAGTTACTTTCGACGTTGAGCAAGGTGCTCGTGGACCTCAAGCTTCTAACGTTCAAAAAGCTTAATTAATTACTGCCATTCAAAACAGGCTCTTTCATTAGAGCCTGTTTTTTTGTTGTTTTATACATTAAAAAAACCTACTTAATCAAAAGTAGGTCAATGGTATTCAAGAATTAATCATTCTTGGCAAGTTCTTCTTCAAAATAAAAAGTCGAAGGATGCTCATTTACAGTATAAGAGTACTTTTTCATGTTATTAATATACTGCCATTTATTAATTGTAACCAATTCATTCGTTAATTGTATCTTTACTGCTTCTCCACTATGGAACTTATTCTTGTTTTTCAAAAAATCCACCCTTTAAATTTTATCTTATACTATATATTATACCACACTCTTTGATATTATGTTTTATCAATCAATAATAGTGTATAATTAACACGAAACGGACAACATAAAGAGACAAACAATTGCACGAAAAGGAATGAAAATCATGATAACAATTACAAGTCATACAGTAGAAAAACTAATTGACCCTACAGGCATCCTAATCGGAGATCGCTTTGAATACATATTAAATATTGATGTACCAGAAGATGATGAATTGTACTCTGATCACGGATTGAAGATCAAAGCCATCTATGCTGTCAATCAGTCAGATGCACGCCTTGTGCAGTACTACATCATAGAAAAAGTGACTGAAGCAGTACAGGACTTTGAACTAGAGGAAGAAGAAGAACAAATAATCGCTGAATATTGTAAGCTTCATCTACCAATTGAAGATTAAAAAATGGAGGGTCCCCATTGATACTTACCTTATCAATCGGAGCCCTCCTTTGCATTAACTATATAGCCTTTACTCGGAGTATAATGGTTCTAATCAAATAGCCTATTGTTATCCCTGGTATGACAAACAGAATCGGTAACCATACTGGTCCTAAGAGAATCCCAAACAACTTCAGCTTAAATGAGTACATCAGTCCAATCGTCACAAAATAGGCAGCAAAAGCTAAAGGGAGAAAAATATATGGTTTCGTTTCTTCCCTCTTCTTAGAATACTTATATGCATCCCAAATCGCATACATATACAAACATGGATAGAACATCAACCACTGATAATTAGTGATCTCTATTGCACCTTGAATATCCCCAATAAAGCTTAGCAAAATCGCTGTATTAAACTTACTGAAAACATTAATGACTACTTCAAAAAAGATAAAGGCAAGCCCTTTTATGACCTGCTTATTAAGCAACTGACCAAATCCCGGAAAAGCAATACTCCATAATACAACTTCTAATGTTTTGTCTCTGTCATTATTCATTTTTAATTTCCTTTAAATATGAAATTTTTGATTCTTAAATAATCACCCATATTTAAAAAATAAATCACTATGTTTTATCCAATGAAATCACCTTCGTAACATTCTTGTACACTTATGATGATGAAAAACGAACGAATATATGTATAATAAAACGTTTTATTTTCCGAAATATCTCCTATTACCTTTTTCTAAAATTGATGAGTTTGCCTAGACCTCATTTTTGTGGCTGGAATACACTACTTATAAAACGAGATTGCCCAAAAGGAGTGAACATACATGAGCGAAAATCAAAAAAAGCAACCTTCTAAAAAGCATCAACCTATTTCAACAAATCCACTAATGAAATCCATGAATGATTTCTTTAATCAAATACCAGTGAAGCGTTTAATGGAATCGATTGATGAATTTTTCGAACAACCTTTTCCAATCCCCACTTTTGCAATTAGTATGAAAGAAACAGACCAAGCGTTGGTGATTACTGCTGATTTACCTGGAATCAAAAAAGAACAAATCAATCTAGATTATTCACCTCGTGCGATTACAATCTCTATAAAACATGAAGAAGATGTTCAAGAAAAGAATGAAAAAAATAACTACTATTTTAGGAAACAATCTTTTAATCAATCATCAAGGACAATCCCACTCCCTTTTAGTGTTGATGAACGCCAAATTAATGCTTCCTATAAAAATGGACAATTGATTATAAATATACCTCGCCCGCCTCGACGACAAATTAAAATTACAGATTAATGAAAATACCTCAATTCATACATGTCTAGCACCACAGGAGCAAGTGGTGCTTATTTGACTTATGAAACTTTCCTTACATACTTTCAATTTTTTTTAGCACCCTATTTTTAGGAGGTGTTATTATGAAAGACAAACAAGATAAACAAGACATACCTGATTTTAATCAATTAAACGACAGAATCATTGCAAATCCAAGTCCAGAACCCACACTTGTCATAAAAACCAATCTTGATCCAAAGGACCCAACAGATGAAAATCCATATTTTATTAACGGAAAATCTGATTTGAAGAAGTAGGAGTGATATGGTCATGGTATGAAAACGAGACCTCGTTTATAAGGGATTTAACTGAAGATGAGGTGTCATTTCTTAACAAGATTCTCCCAGATGAAATTAGTTATGCGATGGATGAGAGAGATTACAAACGTGTTGATGAATTAAATGAGGTTTACGAATTATTGTATTAAGGAAAGAAAGGGAAAATCATGCAAGAGAATACTTGGAGTACGAAACAATATTCAAATACAAATGTTGAAGAAGTTAAGAGATTAAATGCAAACTCAGGGATGTCTTATAACGAAGTAATGGCATTATTAGCAAAAAATTATCAAAAATCCTCAAAATACAAATAGGAAAAAGTGTCTGATCAATTCATATCAGACACTTTTTTTCATACTTATGATTTAAATGCACTAGAGAAGCCCTTGATTAACCCACTGATTTGATTTACAGCCCCCATCATTTGCCCTGCTGTATCCATCATCTTGTTATAATCATAAGTCCCCTCTTCTGTTTTGAATTGAGATAAGAAAGATTGGAAACCTGATGCCTGCTGTGGTGTCATTTGATAATTCATTGGATAGGGTGTTGGGTACTGTTGATACATTCCTTGTTGCGAATGAGGATTAAGTGGATTTATTTGTGAATATGGATATCCACCAATTGGTGGCTGATACCCATTATGTGAATATAATCCACCTTGTGGGTACTGATGTTGAAAATTGGTGTTCATGTATCTATTTTGACTATACGGAGATTGAAACTCCCTTTGATGATTTATTGGATAATAATTATTGGACTTGTTTTGGTTCATTATACTTCCCCCTACATTGTATTTACTACAGATTATGCAAAAAATGGTGGAAAGTGTGGTTTTCGTCTATTGAAACAGGAGATGATTTATGTCAAACTCTGTCGGAAGTTAAAATTTTACAAAAAATCTCTAATCATGCATTTTCATGATACGATTCTATCAAGACATGTAAAGGAGGTTTCAAAATGCTTATTCAACAGCTTCGCAACTCATTTATCTCTGTAAAGAATTATGAACCAATAGACAATAATGATTTATTAGACTTTGCAAGACAGCAATACTTAAATGGGGCTATCACCATTATAGAATACAGAAATGTCATTCGTTTCTTAGAGTGTGAAGGAGCAAGTAAACCTCATCATGTATTTGAAGATTATATTGAACAATAGTAATGAGGGAGAATGTTTCTCTCTCTTTTTTTATAATCAATTGAAAAAAGCCTGAATTCACCATTTGGGATTTCAGACTAAAAGTTGTTTATTTATTTTGATCAACAATCTGGTTTAATACATATAAAATTGATTGATAAGTGTTTTTGAATCTCTTTCGTTTTGTATAACGATAAAAACTTCCGACTGACATATTCAATATATGATCATATGTAGTCTCGATTTGTGAAGCATGAAGATATTTTGGTTTTTCTTCCTTTATCCAAATATCTGCAGTCATTTTCCACTTATCAGCAACTTCCTTCACCTGATCAGCATAAGGCTTAACATCTTCAAAAAAATCATACTCTATCGTTTCATCTTCAAGTAGTTGTTGAAAGCGTAAATAACTTTCCTCAATATAATTAACTAATTTATTCGTGTACCCTAATAAGCTACTATCTCCCATTTCTGTTCACCCCTACAATCCTATTGTAGCAGAAATAACAGTGTATTAATAATTAATAGCTTAACTTATATATGAAGGGCTGATTCTTTTGCTTCTTCTTATTTCCTCTTTCTCCACGCTCGTTTAAACGTAAATCAATCTTTCGTAATTCTCCAGCCATTCTCGCAATTTCCTCTAAATGACCCTTCATACATTCATTTACCATTTGATTTGTTTGATGATGCACCTTTTCGTTTAGTTGACTAGTTAAATTAAGAATTCCATCGATTTCATTTATCACATTAGTTTTTGTAATGAGTGAGTTCATTTTTATACCTCCCGTATTACGTTTTAAATATATATTCTCTAAGCTGCTAAAGACTCCCTTCACACCTGACAAAACTAGTTTTTATTCGGCAAAGAAAGTGGTTTTTTGTTGAGTTTAACAAATTTCGACGACAACTTTTTATATTTTATAGAATGAAATAAGAGTGATTGTCTACACTAATTTTAGGAGGTGTTAATGATGGCAAAAAATCAAAATAAAAAGAAACAACAATCTCAACGCGAGGTAGAATCAGCACCTGGAACTGGTGACAAAAAATTGAATGGTCCAAATCGTCCTTCTACTTAAGCATAATGATCAAAAGAGCTACTAAGACAGTTTTTACTGTGTCATAGCTCTTTTTCTTTTTTAGTGAAGCTGCCATTGTTTGAAAGTATGCTCTAAAGTTATTCCAAGCTGAAGTTGCTTCTGTTTATGCTCATACCAAGAAGTCATCTCTATGTTCTCTTTATTTAAGTTCAAAGAACGATTGTACCACCGGCGTTTGACATTTGATAATGGATACCAATCTTTTTGATTTTCTATATGATGCCTAATAATAGGGAACGTTGTACGCAGAAATGGAGTGTCTCTTTTTTTCGTTGGATACACATATTGTTCATAATCAAGACGAGAGCCAGTATGTTCTGTTGTTATCGCAAATTGATAAAAGGATGGATAGTATTTTGGGTGAAATAAAAGCTGTGCAAGCTTTGTACCTAATTCGATTCTCTTTGAAACTTTACGAAAATCATGAACAGAAAAACCGTATAGCTCCCCTTTTATTACTGGAAAAAGGACAGAGCTGAAATGAAACCAATCCTGTAATTTATAAATAGTAGATGTGAATACTTGTTTTTTATAAAAGGGATGTTCGATTACTGGCTTTTGAATGATATGTTGTTCATTAATGATTTGAGAAATCATCAAACGTTCTTGATCCTCCCCTGATAAAAAAATCTCCCATTCTGATTCAATAAAAGTAGATATTGCAAAAGCTTTAGATAAATGAAACAAAGACTCTCCCCTCTCCTTTGTGATTTCATATAATAAAAGCTGTGGAAAAGCATCATTGAAAATAAGCCAATTTGCACGTTCATAGGACATAAATAAACATCTTCGATAATATGCATTTAGAATTTGAGGAAACCACTTTCCTTCTAAATCTGTCATGTTCCACCCAGCATTTCTAGAGACCATGCTCGCTAAAAAGGCCCAAGGTATTTCTCTATTTCGATCAAAATACAGTAGATATGCTTTCGTTCTAGAGATGTTATCAATATTTTGTTTATCCGTTTCGGTTCTGATTTGATTAATTATTTCTTTTTCGACCGAGGAGTATGATTGCAACTTATTCCTCCTTTCGATTACCTCCTTCAAATTTCGTTTAAAGAGTCGATCACCCATCGGAATTCCTCCTTCCTACGTAATAGCTTGAGCAAAAAAGATACTTTCATGTATGTAAACGAAAGATTCGTATAATCCCCGAAAATAGAGTATGATTTACGTATCATCTAAGTAGTGCCATACATGCTGTGATAAATAATTCCACCTATTCATTGCTTATTTCTGCTATTATAGATAATAGGTTTTTAGGAGGAGTGATCCTAATGAATGTTCGATACCCGAACGGAAAACTATACAAACAAAAAGAAAACCAAAGCGTACCCTATCAAAAAAAGCATGTATACAGTAACAGAGGAATGACTTTAGAGGATGACATTAACGAAACAAACAGGTATTATCTTGAGAACAAATATGCAGTCATTCATAAAAAGCCTACACCTGTACAAATTGTTAATGTAAATTATCCAAAAAGAAGTGCTGCAGTAATAAAAGAGGCATACTTTAAACAAGCATCAACAACCGACTATAATGGAATATATAAGGGAAAGTATATTGATTTCGAAGCAAAGGAAACAAAAAACAAAACCTCCTTTCCCCTTCAAAACTTTCACGAGCATCAAATTACACATATGAGAGATGTTCTAAGTCAAAACGGTGTATGTTTCGTTTTATTACGTTTTTCTACTCTTGATGAAATCTATTTCTTAGAAGCAAAGCATTTGCTTTTCTTTTGGGATCGACAGACTTCAGGTGGCAGAAAATCAATAAAAATGGATGAAATTGATCAGTATGGACATAAAATCATTCTAGGTTATCAACCCAGGATTGACTATCTGAAAGTTATTGATAAACTATATTTTTAGAAGCTTTTGAAAGGCAGGAAAGATGATGTCTGAAAAATACCGTAGTCGCGAAGAGCGAAAAAATGCAACAAAAAAGACAAAAAAGCAAAAAAAGAATAAGCTTGCCATCCTTAAAAAAGTGTTCTTAGTACTATTAATACTTGGAATCTTTGGCATGGTTGCAGGTGCAACAACCTTTTATATTATGGCTAAGGATGCCCCGGCTCTGGATGAGGCCCTTTTGAAAGACCCTATCTCATCAAAGGTTCTTGATAAAGATGGCAATAAAATCTATGAGTTCGGTGTCGAAAAACGAACCTATGTATCGATTGACAAAATTCCTGATGATATGAAAAATGCTGTTATTGCAATCGAAGATGCTAGATTCTATGAACACCATGGTCTTGATATTATACGACTTGGGGGAGCAGTCGTTGCAAACTTCCAAGAAGGCTATGGAGCAGAAGGAGCAAGTACGATTTCTCAACAGGTAATAAAAAATTCGTTCTTGAGCCCTGAGAAAAAACTCAAGAGAAAAGTTCAAGAATTATGGCTAGCTTTCCAGCTAGAAAATAAGTACTCAAAAGATCAAATTTTAGAAATGTATTTAAATAAAATCTATTATGGTGTTGGAAATACACATGGAGTTGCTAAAGCAGCTGAAATCTATTTTGGCAAGACACTATCTGAACTAGAGCTTCATGAGGCAGCATTAATAGCTGGTATTGGTCAAAATCCTGGTATGCATAATCCATTTACAAATCCAGAAGGTGCACAAAACCGACGTAATGTTGTTTTAAATCAAATGGCTAATCATGGCTTTATTTCTAATGAAGAGGCAGCAGCAGCAAAAGAAATTCCATTGGAAGACTCTCTTGTTGACGCACAGCCTGAGGCACAACCTATCGAAGCCTTCCTAGATCAAGTGAAATTGGAAATTGCAGAGCTCGGTGATATTGACGTGTATACTGCAGGATTAACCATCTACACCTCTTTTGACCCAGAAGCCCAAAGCTATATCGATCATTTATTAAATTCAGATGAAGTCATTAATTATCCTGATGATCAACTTCAAGCTGGTATTGCACTTACTAACACAAAAACTGGTGAAATTCTTGCTTTAGGTGGAGGAAGAAAGCAGTCTGAAACGAAGCGCAGAAACTTTGCTTTGGAATCTTCTAATCAACCTGGTTCGACCATTAAGCCAATATTAGACTATGCTCCTGCAATGGAATATTTAAAATGGTCTACGTATGAACAAATTGTTGATGAACCATATACTTATTCTGGTGGAACACCAATTAACAACTATGATCGAAAACATAAAGGGCAAATGTCAGTTAGAACTGCACTAGCTGATTCTAGAAATATCCCTGCTTTAAAAGCACTTCAACAGGTTGGTTTAGAGCGCGCACGTGAATTTGCTGTTAGTCTAGGCATCCCTTTTGACGAACCTATAAATGAGGCATATGCGATTGGTGGAACAAGTAAAGGGATATCTCCTTTGCAAATGGCTGGGGCGTACGGTACATTTGGTAATGAAGGTGTCTTCATTAAGCCACATGCGGTTAAACGGGTCGTATATCCAGATGAAACTGAAGTAAAGACAGCCCCTACTCCTGACGCTGTTATGAAAGACTCTACAGCATTTATGATTACTGATGTACTGAAATCTGTATTATTACCTGGTGGTACTGGTCATGCAAACGCCAATGTCCCTGGATTAAATATCGCTGGAAAAACAGGAACTACAAATTATACCAGTGCAGACATAGAGAAATTTAATATTAAAAATGGTGGTGTTCCTGATTCATGGTTTTCGGGCTATACCCCAAATTATACAATTGCCATTTGGGCAGGCTATAGTGATAATAAAATTCCGGTCGAGCGTGAATATCAGAAAATCCCACAGCTATTGTTTAGAAACATCATCACTTACTTAACAGAAGATGAGGAAAAGCCTGATTTTGCGGTACCAAATAGCGTTGTAAAAATCGCTGTTGAAAAAGGTTCAAACCCTGCAAAGCTTGCTAGTGAATTTACGCCAAAAAATCAAATAGTACATGAATATTTCCTAAAGGGAACAGAGCCTACACAACAATCAGATAAATATCAAAAGCTCGATGCTCCATCTGATATAAAAATTAATTATGATGAAGAATCGAATCAGATCAGCTTATCTTGGAATTTTCTAGAGGATAAATTAGCTGACGTAACATTTGAAATTAGTGAATCAATTGATGAAGGAAGCTATAAGGTTGTAGGTGAAACAAAGGAATTAACCTTTACAATTAAAGATCCAATTCCAGAAGCAATCTACCGTTACCAGATTGTTGCAATAAGTAATTCAAACAAAGAAAACAAAAGTGAACCAGGAGTTCAGGAAATAGTTATCCCAGCAAAACCTGAGGATGAAATCGATATTACTCCTCCTGATCCTAATGAAGAACATGAAGATGAAGATGAACAAAATAATGGTGAGGATTCTAACGAAGATGGTATTCCTGATATTATTGTTCCACCAGTGTCACCACCAGGTGATGGTGATACAGAGCATGAAGATACTGAGGAGACAGACGCAAATAATGAATAAATAAAAAAGATGGCAGATGCCATCTTTTTTATTTATTCATTTTTCTTATTGACTGCTCCTTAAAGTAAAGCTTTACACTTTCTTCAAATAATTGAACAAGCTGAATATATGAATGATAATGATCTGGTTTTGCAAAGATGAATCCAAGTCTTTCATTTAAATTGATTGGTTTATTTTTTATCGATAATGTAACTTTTTCCAAATTCACTAAATCAGTAACTGGTTGTTCATTGGACCAACATAAAAATTGAAGATAATAACCCAATGAACGAATCATTAATGGTCTTGCATCCTTACGTTTCCTTTGCTTAAATAAATCAGTTAACTCAAGCTGATTTTCTTCCCATAACATCATTAAAATAGGCTGAAATTTATCGAAATGTTCCCAAGGCTTAATACTATCTTTTTCAAATGCTCTAATATCAAAAATAAACTGAGAATATAATAAAATATTTTTTGTATCTGTTTCATTTTCTATCGGATCTATAGGAAGTTCACACTCGTCTTCAAAAAATAAAGAATGGCGAAAGTTTGTAGGAATTGGCATGCTACTATTTTGCTTCAACACGCTCTCTTCCCTTCATTCGTTTCTTCCCTTCTCTACAAACATCTAATAATGGACATATTTCACACTGTGGATTCTGAGCTTTACAGTGATAGCGACCAAAGAAAATCATTCTATGGTGAGTAACAGACCACTCTTCCTTCGGTATTTTGCGCATAAGCGTCTTCTCCACTTCTAATACCGAATCTTTCCATTTACATAGCGCCAAGCGTTTACTTACTCTTTCAACATGAGTATCAACTGCGATTGCTGGAATATTAAAAGCGACAGACACGACTACATTTGCTGTTTTTCTACCTACTCCAGGGAGCTTTGTTAATTCGTCTCGATCAGCTGGTAATTCACCACCATATTCATCTAGCAGCAATTGACATAATTTTTGGATGTTTTTTGCTTTATTACGAAATAAGCCAATGGATCGAATATCGGTTTGTAATTCCTCAAGAGACACAGCTAGATAGTCCTCTGGAGTTTTATATTTTTGGAATAATGATTTTGTTACTTTATTTACTAAAGCATCAGTGCATTGAGCCGATAATGCTACAGCTATTACTAATTCGAATGGATTACTATGGACGAGTTCACAATGTGCATCTGGATACATCTCTCCCATTGTATCTAAACAATATCTAATTTGCGTTTTATTTAACATACATATCACCTATCAGTTTTTCAAACGTTTTTTTATGATTCTAACCAATTATAAAATGGAATCGAGCGTTTGTACTCATTTGGTTGGCCTTGTGTAGTCTTCGTTTTTTGTTGATGCTGGCGGAATTTCTGAGAATGCTGCTGTGCTTGTTCAATCGTACGAATTCCATTTTTCTTCCATTCAAATAATATCCGATCTATATAGCGAAAATTAAGCTTTCCTGACATGACGGCTTCACGTAATGCAGCTTTTATGATTGCCAGATCATGATGATCTTGATCTAGCCACATTGTTAACGACTCTATTTCAAATGGAGACAGTGGTCGGCCAAACTCTTTTTCAAATATACTATATAAATCCTCTTCATCCTTTTGATTTATCGCCTGTTCTTTTTTCATGTCATCAAATAGTAGCATTTGAATGATTTTATCCCACAATGGATTTAGCGAATAGCGCTCATAAAGGATCCCACTTTCATCAAGCTCCTCATTTATGGCAAGAAATCCTTTTTGAATAAGCTTTCGTAGTATATCAGAACAATTTGTATCAGTTAATGTCATGATTTTTGATAATTCTGCTGGCGTTGGAAAAGAATTCCCATTTTGGATATAAGTCATTACTTGTAATAATAGGACAAATTCATCCTCATTTAATCCAAGTGCTTTATATTTAACGATTAAAAGTTTAGGAATGGAAATATTCCCCTCTTGAAACCATTCAATTAATTTTTCTTTATTCATTTTATACACCTCATCATTCAGTATAACATGTTTATTCATGTAAGAATGAATGAAATAATTGGTCAATCACCCTTGTTCATAAGAAAAAGATTCCCTTAGTCGGGAACCTTTTCGCTTTTTTAGTTTATGGATATAGACGATTTAATAAACGTGGGAATGGTATTGTCTCTCTTACATGCTCAACGCCACTAATCCAGGCAACCGTTCTTTCTAGACCTAAACCAAAACCTGAATGTGGAACTGATCCATATTGACGTAATTCATTGTACCATTTATAAGCATCACTTGTTAATCCATGCTCTTCAAGACGAGCTTGTAATAATTGATGATCGTGAATACGCTCAGATCCTCCAATTATTTCACCATATCCTTCAGGAGCAATAAGATCCGCACAAAGGACAACATCATCACGGTCTGGTGCTGGTTGCATGTAGAATGGTTTTATCTTCGTTGGATAATGTGTGATGAATACTGGCTTGTCATAGCTTTCTGCAATTGCAGTTTCATGTGGTGCACCAAAATCATCGCCCCACTGGATATCATCAAATCCTTTTTCATGTAGAAACTTGATTGCATCATCATAAGAAATACGTGGGAATGGTGCAACAATTTTTTCTAACTTTGAAGTATCTCTTCCAAGTGTTTGTAACTCTAAAGAGCAATTCTTCAATACAGATTGTACAATAAATGATACATAGTCCTCTTGAACCTTAAGATTATCTTCAAATTCATAGAAAGCCATCTCTGGTTCAATCATCCAAAATTCAATAAGATGACGTCTTGTTTTTGATTTCTCTGCACGGAAAGTAGGACCAAAAGAAAATACCTTTCCTAATGCCATAGCAGCAGCTTCCATATAAAGCTGACCACTTTGTGAGAGATATGCATCTTCATCAAAGTATTTCGTCGCAAATAGTTCTGTCGTTCCTTCAGGAGCACTTCCTGTTAGAATTGGTGGATCAACCTTCGTAAATCCATTACTATTGAAAAATTCATATGTTGCACGAATAATCTCATTACGTATTTTCATTACCGCATGCTGGCGTTTAGAACGTAACCATAGATGACGATGGTCCATTAGAAATTCTGTTCCATGTTCCTTAGGTGTGATTGGATAATCTACCGATTCATGGATCACTTCAATATCTTTCACGGCAAGTTCATAGCCGAAAGGAGATCTCTCATCCTTTCGAATTGTTCCTGTTACATATAATGATGTTTCTTGTGTAATTGACTTAGCCTTTGCGAATACTTCTTCTTCAACTTCTGCCTTAACAACAACGCCTTGAATAAAGCCTGTCCCATCACGGAGCTGAAGAAAAGCGATTTTTCCACTAGAACGTTTATTTGCTAACCATGCACCAATCTTAACATCTTGGTCAACATATTTATGTACTTCTGAAATCGTTGTTTTCATGTTGTTTCCCTCCATATTACAAAAACTCAACCTACAGTATGTATAATTACAATCATTTCTTTTACAACACCATATTATACCTTTCAAATCAATAGTAAGCAAATAAAAAAAGAAAAGCCAACGATATTGATCCCTTGGCTTTTCAAGGATGATTATAGCTTACTTTGAACGAACTGATTGATTCGATCAATTGCTTTTTCTAAAGACTCTAAAGAAGTAGCATATGATAATCGAATATTATCAGGTGCACCAAATCCAGAACCTGGAATAACAGCAACCTTCACTTCATCAAGTAGACCTTTTGCAAATTCATCTACATTTTCGAAGCCTGTTTTTACAGCAGCTTCCTTCACATTAGGAAACAAATAAAATGCTCCCTGTGGTTTAATACAGGATACTCCAGGAATGGTTACCAGTTTCTCAAATATAATATTTAATCTTTCCTCAAAAGCCTGACGCATCTCCTCAACTGTTGCTTGAGATCCACTGTATGCGGCGATTGTTGCATATTGTGCAATTGAAGTTGGATTTGACGTGCTATGGCTAGCTAAATTGGTCATTGCTTTTATAATCTCTTTGTTACCTGCAGCATAACCAATTCTCCAACCAGTCATTGAATGTGACTTAGATACTCCATTAATGATGATTGTTTGCTCTTTTAATTCCGACGATATACTAGCAATTGAGATATGTTGATGTGCTCCATAAATTAACTTTTCATAAATTTCATCAGAAACGATCAAGATATCATGTCTTAAGCATACTTCACCTAGAGCAGCTAATTCTTGCTCTGTATATAACATACCTGTTGGATTACTTGGAGAATTAAGAATGAGTGCTTTAGTACGTGATGTAATTTGCTTTTCTAGATCTTCAGGTGTAATTTTAAATTCATTCTGCTCAAGACCATCCACATATACAGGTACTCCTCCAGCTAATTTTACTTGCTCAGGGTAGCTTACCCAATATGGTGTTGGAATGATGACTTCATCTTCATCATCCAATAGAACCTGAAATAACGTATACAATGCATGCTTAGCACCAGAACAAACAATTATTTCTGATGGCTGATAAGTTATTTCTTGATCGTTTTTGAATTTCTCAATTATTTCATTTTTTAACGATGCAAGTCCTCCAGTAGGAGTATACTTTGTATGTCCTTCAGTCATTGCTTTTACTGCAGCATCAATGATGTGTTGTGGAGTATTAAAATCTGGTTCTCCCGCCCCAAGACCTATTACATCGTGTCCAGCTGCTTTTAATTCCTGTGCTTTGGCAGTAATTTCTAAAGTTGACGATGGTGTCAATGCTGCCACTCTTTTTGCTAATTTCATTTTCACGTTCCCCCTACATCACGGTTTTATAATTTTCCAGTAATCTCCTGTTGAAAAAAAACTTCTATAATAAGTTATTCGATCAGTTTGATCAAGATAAATTATTTCCCAAATAGGCCGATCACTCTCGGTGGTTTCATCCCACTCGACCCCAAGCTTGATGGATCTTATTTCCTTTACATTTGTAGTAGGATTATTATCAAGCTTACTTAAAGCTTCGTCTTTATTAACTCCATCACTTTGCTTACGAATTAAGATTTGTTTCTTCGGGTCTTCTGGAACCCATACAATGGTATTTTCACCTGTTTGATCAATTCCATTGAAAACATGGTAAGCAGACGTTCCATAATATGTAGTTACTTCATTTACTGTTTGTAGCAATTCTTCTTGTTGTACTCTAGACATTGCTTTTTCTTGCTCGTCCAATTTAACATTTAAGGTCGATTTATAAATAGAAATAGCTCTCCAACTAACTAGAATAAGGAGGACGACAAAAATAACTAACAACCATTTTTTCATCATTTACACACTTCTTTATGTACGATATATTGTAAAAATCGCAGTATTTTGGGCATTTCGGTCTAATGCTAAACCAAACATTAAATCTTGATGTTTTAATGTACGGTTCAAACTGTCAACAACTTTATATAAGTCTGGAGAATGCTCTATTTTGATGGTTGACAGAACTTCTAATTTACTTTCCACAAGGGATTCCTCCTATATGTATCACAAATTTTGCTACTTATATCGTTAGTGTTTCAAGGTAACAATATAAGTACGTTCAACAAATAGTTGAAGTAATTCTTTACTCATTATAACAGGTGTTCACACCGTTACGTTAATAAATTTCGCAAAAATTTTCTCCTACCCTCACACTTTTGCCTGTCTATGACAGGTTTTTTTGCATCTAAATACTGAAAAGAAATGCTGTTAGAAAATCACAGCATTTCTACCTGAATATGTGAAGAGCTTTCTACAGAAATCGTAATAATTTCATAATCCTCATTGTTAAATTTAATCGTAATGTTACCAAATTGTTTTGTTAAATAAATATCAATCCAAGTCTCTTGAAGCCGTTCAATCACATCTTGACTTGAATGTACTCCTCTTTTTTGAAAGATAATTGCAACCTGTGGATCAATATGCTCAACAAACGGTTCAGATGTACCTCCATTGTGTGCAAAATCGGCAACTTTTAAGATATTAACAGTGGATAAATCAAGTTTTTCTAGAAGCGCATTTTCAATTTCTATATCTGCACTTGTCATATATAAAACTTGATTGTTATGAAAGGTAAACAATAGATCCATTCCGATTGATTGAGTATTTTCGTTTCCTTGGATAACATGAGTATTCAAGCCCGGTAACAATTCAACTTTTTGACCAGTTTTCCACTTTTCATGACGACCTTCAAAGGTAGTAGGATAATTTTGACTAGTTATGATTTCTCCAATCATGTAATTAGTCGATAACCACTCGGTATTTGAATTATATTCAGGGTCATTCTTTGTAACGATTAATGTATCAATTGCTTTGATATCATATAGTTTAAGATGACGTTGCAATTCTAGTTGAGTGTTGGGTCCACCTGTATTTACCAAAATGGTTTGCCCATTCCCATGTTGTATTAATAATGCTTCCCCACTAGTTAAATCTAGAAATGTCATTGCTACTTGGTCTTGCTTAAGCTTTAAATCAACTTTTTCTATATCTGTAGGAACATCATTACTAGAAAACGCCATTAAAAGAATACAGAATACACAGTTTAGAAATAAAGTGAATTTATTCAATCCAATCCTCCACCTTAATGCTTCTCTTCTATCTAATTTTAGTTTTCCCTCTACCTATTTAGGATAACCATTTATCTACATTTTTTAATAAATCGTTCAAATTATCGTCCATTACTGATACTTCAGGCAATGAACTTAAAAAACGCTTTCCATAACTTGTTGTTTTAATACGATGGTCCATGACAAATACAATTCCTTTATCATGGTTTGACCTAATTAAACGCCCAAAGCCTTGTTTAAAACGCATAATCGCTTCTGGAAGCGCTAATTCAGAAAATGGATTCCCACCACTTTCAATTATTTTTTCAGACTTTGCTTTATAAAGAGGCTCATTAGGTGGTGTAAATGGTAATCGTACAATTACAACTGTAGATAACTGATCCCCGCTAATATCAATTCCTTCCCAAAAGCTGTTCGTTCCTAATAAAATCGATTTATCAAATGCCTTAAAATTCTTTGTTAATTTCGCTTTGCTGCCTCCACTAATCCCTTGAGCAATTACAATATACTCCTCCAAACTGGAAGAGCTTTTCAAGATATTATATGTTCGTCTCAACATCTCCGTTGATGTAAATAGAACTAACATTCTCCCTTTTGTTACTTGAGCAATTTCAATGATATGTTTAGATAATGCTTCAATAAAGATATGTTCATTCTTTTTATTATTAACATCAGGTAGATCATTAGGAATCATAATCACAGCCTGTTTTTTATAATCGAATGGTGATTTAAGCCTTAAAGTTAATGGATTAAAATCCTTAAGTCCTAGATTTTCTATCATGTAATCGAAGGAATCCCACACAGTTAATGTAGCTGAAGTGAGTAAAACACTTTTTTTGGAAGCAAAGAATCGATCTGCAAGGGATTCTGCAACATTTATAGGTTGACTATAGATGGTCGTTGCATTTTTTGCACCCTTCCACTCTCCTTCTATCCAAGTCACTGTTTCTTTTTGATCCATAACCAAAAGCGAATATAAAGAATTCAAATGATGAGTTAACCTTTGTATCGCTCCTTTATAATCAGAGAAGGTTCCTAGCTGAAAAGGAGTAATCATATGCGAGTTAGAATTTATGATCTGCCATTGTTGATTGACTAGTTTATTTAATTTGTCTTTTTGCATTAAACTTATATTTAAAATATTATTTATTTCTGACCATTGTTTACTTTGCTCCAATTGAGAACGGAATTGATAGCTTGACTGACTCAATTCTTTTGTATGTGACGATTCAAGAACGTACGATCTTATCATACGAAACAGTTCATCCATCATTGCTTTTAATTCTTTTATGATTAAGTCAACATGTTTGAACGACTTTCCTTCATCACCTATTGATTTAAAAATCCTCTCACACTTAGATGCTAGTTGATTACTTTCCACTGTCCCAAGTTGACTAAGAATGGCATGTATTTGTAAATAATTTATTCTTTCCCCAAAGTGGCGACTAGCAATTTGTTCTAGATGGTGCCCTTCATCAATCACAAGATATTCATAATGAGGAATTAACTCTTGATCATGTGTAAGGTCTGATAAGAGTAGAGCATGATTTGTGATTATGATATTTGCTTTTTTGGCTCTATTACTTGCTCTTTCATAAAAGCACCATGTTTTCCAAGGATCGTCTTTAATAATAGCTGAAACAGAATCAATATTAACGGTTTCCCAAAATAGTTGTCCGCCAGAAGGCAAATTGAGTTCTTCTACATCAGCAGTCCTTGTTTCAGTTAACCACACAAGAATCTGACATTTTGTAAGGACCGTATCATAATTATTATCGAATTCATATAATGATTGCTCAAATTTCCTTAATGATAAATAATGTGATTTACCTTTGAGTAACGCAAAGGTAAAGGAAACTGGGAGAAGACGGCTAACCATTGGTAAATCCTGATCTAATAATTGCTGCTGTAACTGAATCGTATTAGTGCTTATTACCACCCGTTTTTGTTCATTTATAGAAAAAAGGATGCTCGGAAGTAAATAGGCAAGTGTTTTGCCAATTCCAGTACCACCTTCTATCAAACCATGTTGATTTGATTCTTGTATTTGATTAACAAAATCCATCATTTCAATTTGTTCTGCTCTAAAGCTGAAATCGATATGACTTAATCCGAAATTCTGTTTGTATTCATTGTAAGAAATTCTTGGGCTTTCTTTCACTTCAACCTCTAATTGTTTTCTTATGGCAATTCCTCTAAAAATATCGAAATTTATATGATCATTGTTTACCTTAGAGGATTTCCAACGAATTTGTTCTTCAATTATTATGTAAAGATCACTTTTTAATCCTTTAGTTAAAGTTAATAATTTTTGACAAGTTACAAGTGGGAGCTTTTGCAACTTCTCCAATATTTTCAAAAGCAGTTCTGCAGTCACTTCTGCATCACTATCTGCTCGATGTGGTTGAATATGACTTAGTGAAAGATTATCAGCTAAATGACTTAATTTATAGCTATCCACACTCGGCATCATGATTCTCGATAATTCAACAGTATCTAATGATGGACCTTTGAATGTTGGAAACCCATGGTTTTCTAACTCTACTTGTAGGAATGACAAATCAAATGGTACATTATGAGCGACGAAATAAGCATTTTCTAACATTGATACAATTTCAGGTGCAATGATTTCAAATGTAGGTGCATGCTTTACTATATCATTTGAAATACCTGTTAGCTGTTCAATAAAAGCTGGAATGGTTCGATTCGGATTAATAAAGCTCGAGAAACGCTCGCATATTACCCCATCCTCAATGACAACTGCAGCAAATTGGATAATCCGATCCCCTTTTTTAGGTGTATTACCAGTTGTTTCTATATCAACGACAACAAAACGATTGTTCAATGTTTTCACCACCTTACATTTCCATATCTATATCATTTCTATTATTATGTAATATCTTCAAATAAGTTAATTATTTTGTATGAATAATGGCAATTTAAAAACCCCCAAAATAATGGGGGTTATCATTATAATACAGTAGCAGCTGGTTCATTTCCAATCAATTGTTTAATTCGGTTATTTTCATCCATAATGGCAACCTTTGGTTCATGTGTCGCAACTTTTTCTTCTGAAACAAGCGCATAAGAAATGACAATAATAATATCGCCTTCTTGAACAAGTCTAGCGGCAGCACCATTTAGACAAAAAGTTCCGCTTCCTCTTGGTCCTGGAATAATGTAAGTCTCAAGTCTTGCTCCATTATTATTATTGACAATTTGAACCTTTTCATTAGCTAGCATGCCAACTGCATCTAATATATCTTCATCGATAGTTATACTACCAACATAATTTAAATTCGCTTCAGTTACACGTGCACGGTGAATCTTTGCACTCATCATCGTACGAAACAACGTTGTTTCCCCCTCTTAAAGAGCTTATAAATTTAATTATTGATATGTTTAATATCAAATGTAATATTATCAATTAGTCGAGCTTTTGTAAACTTAACAGCGACTGCAATGATGGTTTTTCCAGAAAGTACTTGTATTGGTTCTAACTCTGGATAGTTTAGGATTTCAACATAATCGATTTCCCCTGATGTATGCTTGGAAATATGTTCCGACACTGCCAATTGTAATGTACGAACATCATATTCACCTTGTTCAACTAACGATTTCGCCCGCTTTAATGCCTCATATAATTGTGGCGCTTCATTTCGCTCTTGATCTGATAAATATACATTTCTAGAGCTCTTTGCTAGTCCATCTTCCTCACGCACAATGTCAACTGGTACGAGAGTAATTGGAAAATTAAAATCCTCTATAATGCTTTCGATAATTGCCACTTGCTGTGCATCCTTCATTCCAAAATAAGCTCTATTAGGTTGTGTGATATTAAATAATTTAATAAGGACTGTTGCAACTCCATCAAAATGACCTTCTCGTTTTTGACCACAAAGTACATTCACTTTGTTTAAGACCTTAACATGAAAAGAAAAAGTATCCTTATACATTTCTTCTACTTGAGGGTAAAAAATGATATCAACACCATTATTTTTAGCTAATCGTTCATCTCTTTCAAAGTCTCGTGGATAGGAGTCAAAGTCCTCATTTGGTCCAAATTGAAGAGGATTAACGAACACACTCATAATGACAAGATCATTTTCTTTTCTTGCATGATGGACTAAAGACATATGACCTTCATGTAAATAACCCATTGTTGGTACAAAACCAATTGATTTTTTCTCCTCACGATACTTTAGTACTTCTTTTTGAAGTTCTTTTGCAGATGTGATGATTTTCATTTATTTTTTCCTCCATAAAGGGAAGTTAGCTGTTCTTCTTTCATCGTGAATGTATATTCTTCACTTGGAAAGCTTAAGCTCTTCACTTCAGATACATATTGCTTTAAGCCCCCGACAATTTCCTCATCAACCGAAGCAAACTGTTTCACGAATTTAGGAACTCTTCCAACACCATATGAGATGACATCATGATATACTAGCACCTGACCATCTGTTTGATTACCAGCACCAATACCGATCGTAGGTATAGTCAATTCATTAGTAACAACTTCTGCTAATTGTCTCGGTACACATTCAAGAACAAGAGCAATGGCTCCAGCAGCTTCGCATTTTTGAGCATCCTCTATTAATTTACGAGCGCTTTCAGCATCCTTCCCTTGTACCTTATAACCTCCGAGTACACCAACAGCTTGAGGGGTTAATCCAAGGTGTGCCACAACTGGTATTCCAGCCTCCGTTAATTGTTTAATCACTTGTATGACATCATTAGCACCTTCGACTTTTACAGCATGTGCACCTGCTTCTTGAATAATTCTAGCGGCATTTTTCAACGTATCTACCATGGAGATGTGGTATGACATAAAAGGCATATCAGTAACGATAAATGTATTTTTCGCTCCTCTCTTAACAGCCTTAGTATGGTGTACCATATCATCAACTGTTACAGGAATGGTTGAATCATAGCCTAGAACAACCATCCCAAGAGAGTCCCCAACTAAAATCATATCAACATCAGCTTCTTCTGCATGTTTTGCTGATGGATAATCATAAGCCGTTAACATTACAATCGGGTCCTTCGTTTCTTTCATTTTGCTAAAATCTGTTGATTGCTTCATAATTACTCCTCCTTTTTAAGAGGAAATGAACAACCGATGCTATTTATCAAGCATAAAAAGAGACAATCCTAAAGCACATGTATTCTTATACTTATCCCTTTGTTTTTACTAGGAACAGTAATAAGAAGTACAAAATATACTTTTGGACAGTCTCTCGGATATGAATGTAAATTCGGTTATAATTCATCCCTCTGTCCTAGTCCCTATGTTTGGATCAAGGCAGAAATCACATATTTGAACATAAAAAAACTTCATCCATTGGTGTAGTTCCTATGGATACCACCCAATTCATTTGAATTATATCAATAGTTGGTTCTTTTTTCTAGCAAAATCACTTACTTTAAATTAGATTGCTCTAATTAGGAAGTAACTCAATATCTGCGGAATAAATCAAATGAACCTCACCATCATCTGACTGTAGCCTCAATACACCCTCATCAGTAATCCCTAGTGCACGACCTTTTATTGATCCCTGCAGTGTTCTAGCTACGATTTGTTGACCAATAGTAACAGCGTAGCTTTCCCATAATAGTTTAATCACGTTAAACCCATTATCTAAATATGTATAATACAGCTTTTCAATATGGAATAACATTTGTTGTAGAAGCAGTGCTCGGTCGATCTTCTCTCCATTGATAATCGCCAAAGAAGTAGCAATCTCTTTAAGAGAATCAGGAAACTGATCGATAGACTGATTAACATTAACACCAATTCCAATAATGACCGAATTAATTCGATCTGATTCTGCTTGTAATTCAGTTAATATCCCAACTACTTTCTTTCCAGAAACCAAAATATCATTAGGCCATTTAATATCTGGTTCAATTCCTGTTACTTCTTGAATTGCTCGTACAACTCCTACTGCTGCCAATAGAGTTAATTGAGGAGCATTCATTGGTGGAATATTAGGCCGTAGAATAAGGCTCATCCAGATTCCAGTATACTTAGGCGAGTGCCATTTGCGATCCAGTCTGCCTCGTCCTTCAGTTTGCTCCTCGGTTACGACAATTGTACCTTCTGGAGCATTCTCATAGGCGTATCTATGTGCAAGCTTTTGTGTCGAAGGTAACGTATCCTCGAAATAGATTTTAGATCCTAAACTTTTCGTTTGCAATCCTAATTGAATTTCATTTGCTGATATTTTATCAGGCTTACTTATAATTTGATAGCCTAGCTTTCGAACTGCATTTACTTCATAGCCTTCTGACCGTAAATCTTCTATATGCTTCCATACAGCTGTTCTTGAACAACCTAATTTTTCGCTAATTTTTTGACCTGAAATATATTCAGACTCTGAATGAGAGAATAGCTCTAATAATTTCTTTCTTATTTCAGTTTGCAACGAAAAAACCACTCCTTTATGCTGGCCCTATCATTTTGTAGTTCATTTGTTACGATTTTCTTTTCAATTTCTGTTAGGTACATGGATACCCATGGTCCTGGTTTTTCTTTTGCCCAATTCAACAAATCATTCCCGTTTACAACCAGCTCTGCTCTAGTTTTTATTGGCAAGAAATTATACTGAACTTGGATTTTATCAAGATTTATCAGCACATCCTCACTTGTCAAAATCGACCTAACTCGCTCTACCTGAAGTGCATCGTTTAATCCTAGCTCATACAAGACCTCAATTGTCCATCCATCCTTCAACACGGCATTAAGTCCTCTAACATTTTTTATTATTTCATTCATCTGTTTGTTAGGAAGCTTCCACATTTTCAAAAAACTTTTTAGAGATTCAATCGTTAATAAAAATGAGAATAATACCCATGCTTCAGTCTTTGTCGTAATTGAATCCCAACGATACTTTGCCATTTTACTTAAAGAATCGCCTGCTCCTTCAAGGTTTGGTAAGTATTTATAAAGGTCGGTATCTAATAATAGTAAGAGCCCCTTCGCAGCATGTGAGCCTGTGATCATTTTTTCAAACTCTTTTGTTATCCGCTCTATCGAGATTTCTTTTAATAGATATCCATTTTTCATCATGGCATCTTTAGTAGATTGACCTAAAGAAAATCCCAATTGGGAAACAAAGCGAATACCACGCATCATCCTTAATGCATCTTCTGTAAATCGTTCCTGTGGGTCTCCAACTGTTTCAATCAAATTTTCATTGATAGCTTCTTGTCCATGATATGGATCGATTAATGTTCCTTTTGTATCCATTGCAATTGCATTCATTGTAAAATCTCGCCGCTTTAAATCCTCAGAAAGCGACTTAATAAAAGATACACTTTTGGGTCTTCGATAATCCTCATAGCCTTCTTCTGTTCGAAATGTAGTCACTTCATATGGAGTCCGCTCAATTAATACAATAACAGTTCCATGCTCAATTCCAACATCTAAGGTTCGAGGAAATAACTCCATCACTTCTCCAGGAAGTGCAGATGTTGCAATATCGACATCACCAATTGGCCTTTTTAAGAGAAGATCACGAACAGCCCCGCCAACAAAATAAGCTTCATGACCGTTCTTGTGAAGTGTATTTAAGATATGTAATGGTTTGATGAATGGCTCAAACATTGTAGAACCCCTTCTAGTTTAGTAATGAATAATAAAGTTCTTCATACCTTCTGACAATCTGTTCAGAATGAAATCTTTCAACCACTATTTCCTTAGCTTGCACCGACATTGCTTGATGCAAGCGTTCATTTGTTAAAAGCTCTATTCCCTTCCGCGCAATGTCATCAATATCGCCAAGTTCACAAAGATATCCATTTTCCCCATCTGAAATCACCTCTGGAATTCCCCCTACCTTTGTACCAATAGATGGTACTCCACAAGCCATCGCTTCTAGTAATACTAGACCAAAGCTTTCTTTTTCAGATAATAGCAATTTCAAATCACTGATTGAATATAATTCTTCAACACTTTCTTGCTTCCCTAAAAACAGGACACGATCTGAAATACCAAGTGATTTAACAAGCTTACAAACGACCGTTAATTCAGGTCCATCTCCAACAAGCAATAATTTAGCATTTACACTCTTTTGAATTTCATAGAAAGTATGTATAACATCTGGTACACGCTTGACTTTGCGGAAATTGGATACATGAATAATTACTTTCTCAGATGGATCTATTCCATATTGTTCCTTCAAATGTGCAACATCTTTTCGACAATACACTCTTTCATCGATAAAATTATAAACTGTTTCTATTTTCTTGGACGTTTCTATCACTTCTGCCGTTTGTTTAGCGAGCGATTCTGATACAGCTGTGACAATATCAGAAGACTCTATTCCAAAGCGTATCAAGTCTGTTAATGAAGGGTCATACCCTAACACTGTAATGTCTGTTCCATGAAGGGTTGTGACAATCTTCAAGTCATCACCGACCATTTGCTTCGCTAAAATCGCACAAATTGCATGCGGGATTGCATAATGAACATGGAGGATATCTAACTTTTCTCGTTTTGCCACTTCAGCCATTTTACTTGCTAATGCTAGATCATAAGGAGGATATTTAAATACTGAATATTGATTAACCTCAACTTCATGATAATAAATATTAGAATAGATTTTATTTAAACGAAAAGGCATACTAGATGAAATAAAATGTATTTCATGACCTTTCTCAGCTAATAACTTACCCAATTCAGTTGCTATGACTCCTGATCCTCCAACTGATGGATAACAGGTTATTCCTATCTTTAATTTCATATTCATTCCCCTAATAAATCGTGTGCGAGAAGGAGCGGTTGCTTTGTTAGGAATCCTTCAGCAAATTCAACCCCATTACCTTGGCCGAATAATCGTTCTCTACTAACTACTGTATCAATATAATTATTCACTAACGGTGTCTCTACACTATCATTTTTCTTTACAAACTGACTTTTATATGCATTTAAGCTTTCAATTTTATCATTGATTGTATCAGAAATATCTATTACAAAATCTGGCGTTTGAAATCCATTAATCATATAATAATATACTGCTTTAACATAATGTGGCTCTTGATGATCTAAGTCTTTAAATTTTCTGATTTTAGCTGAAAACACTGCTTCTTCCACAAGGCGAGCACAATTTCCATGATCAGGATGTCGGTCTTGATGATAAGGGACAAAGATGATTTTCGGCTTCAATTTCCTAATAACTGTAACAACTAATTGTAGATATTCAGGTCTTACTTCAATCCCTCTATCAGGTATTTCAAGGATTTTCCGTACTGATACCCCTAATATAGATGCCGCAATGTCTGCCTCATGTTTCCTAAGCTCAACGGTTCCGTTTGAAGATAATTCTGCGTTTGTTAAATCACAAATCCCCACAGTTTTCCCCATTTTGACATACTTTGAAATTGTTCCAGCCATTCCAATTTCAACATCATCTGGATGTGCACCAAATGCTAAAATATCAAGATTCTTTCCCATTTTCTACTCCTTGAATACGATCATGAATGATTTCTCTCCAAGAAAAGTCGCCACGCTCAAGTCCACGTATCAATATTTCTGCTGTCCCCATATTAGTTGCAAGAGGAATAGAGTAAACATCACATAAGCGAATTAAAGCAGAAACATCTGGTTCATGAGGTTGAGCTGTTAATGGGTCTCTAAAAAAGATAACCATATCCATTTCATTTTTTGCAATTCTCGCACCAATTTCTTGATCTCCACCTAGTGGTCCTGATTGAAAACGATTGATTGTTAAGCCGGTTGCTTCTGCGATTTTTTTGCCAGTAGTACCTGTTGCATATAATTCATGTTGCTCAAGAATTGCTTTGTAAGCAAGCGCAAATTGAATAATATACGGTTTTTTATTATCGTGTGCGATTAACGAAATTTTCATTAAATAATTCCCCCATGTGTTTATTTACTATTCAATAATGTTCTCAAGTCCATAAACAAGGACATCAATTTTCATAACTGTTTCTATAGAAAGCTTGACTCCTGACATAAATGATTCTCGGTTGAAGGAATCATGACGAATAGTTAGCATTTGACCCTCACCACCAAATAAAACTTCTTGATGAGCAACTAGGCCTGGTAAACGGACACTATGAATATGAATCCCGTCATATGTTGCACCTCTAGCACCAGCAATTGTTTCTTTCTCATCCGGATGCCCTTGTTTCTTAGATTCTCTTACCGTTGAAATTAATTCTGCTGTTTTTAGTCCAGTTCCTGATGGTGCATCTAATTTCTTATCATGATGTAATTCAATGATCTCAACATCTCCGAAATATTTAGCTGCCATTTGGGAAAATTTCATCATCAAGATCGCACCAACAGCAAAATTAGGAGCAATAATTGCACCAAGTTTCTTGTGTTCAGCCATTTCGGTAATTTCTTGTAAATCTTCCTTTGAAAACCCTGTTGTTCCGACAACAGGACGTACCCCATGTTCTAATGCAATTCTTGTATGTACTCTTCCAATTTCAGGAGTTGTTAAATCTACTAGTACGTCAGGTTGTGTTTCATTAAAGCACACTGAGATATCTGTATAAACCTTCACATCTATATTAGGTAAACCCTCTATTTCAGACAGCTTCATTCCATTATTTTTATGATCAACGACTGCAACAAGCTCGAAATGATCAACCTTTTCAATCATCTTAACTGCTTCAAGTCCCATTCGGCCTCTAGCTCCAGCAACAACAATTTTCACTTTTTCCATTTCTACTACAACTCCCACTATGTCTAAGTTTCTTTTCTTGTCCAACGGTCCTTATCTCTAGTATTAAACTTTTTCATAACAATGTCATGTGCTTGTTCTAAATCTATGTTTAACGAATTCGCAAGACAAATTAGTACAAACAGTAAATCTCCTGCTTCTTCTTCTATCGATTTAGCTTCTTCAGAGTCTTTCTTTGGTTTTTCACCGTAATAATGATTTACCTCTCTTGCCAATTCTCCTAGTTCTTCAGTAAGCCTTGCAATCATCGCTAATGGACTAAAATAACCTTCTTTGAATTGACCAATATATATATCAACTTCTTGTTGAAGTTCTTTCATTGTTTTATGTTCTCCCAAGATTTATCACCTCTACTTTATCTACTCCCATGTTAGCTAAAACTGCATGATTTTACAAATTATTAGCAAATTAATTAGGAAGGATTTGCCTACCAATTAAACATACTCTATAATAGGATAGCTATCAAACCATTTTTTAAAATGTCGAAATTTTAATTACTTAGGAGGTATATGATGCCGCTTGGTTTAAGGATTAAGAATATTATATTTATATTGTTAGGCTCTGCTATTTTTGCTTTTGGGCTTGTTCATTTTAATATGCAAAATAATTTAGCTGAAGGTGGATTTACCGGGATTACATTATTATTATTTTTCCGGTTTGGTTGGGATCCTTCTTATACAAACCTGATATTAAATATTCCTTTGTTTTTTATTGGGTGGAAGCTGCTTGGACGCACTGTTTTCCTTTATACCATTTTAGGCACAGTCAGTTTATCCGTGTTTTTATGGCTCTTCCAGCGCTATCAATTTTCAATTCCCCTTGATGATGATTTAGCTTTAGCAGCTTTGTTTGCAGGAGTATTTATAGGCGTGGGATTAGGTATTATCTTCAGATATGGTGGAACGACTGGTGGTGTCGATATTATTGCAAGACTAGCACAGAAGTATATCGGCTGGAGTATGGGCAAAACGATGTTTCTTTTTGATTTATTTGTCATTACACTTTCTCTAATTGTTTATCTCTCTTATCGAGAAGCTATGTATACACTTGTGGCCGTATTCGTTGGTGCAAAGGTGATTGACTTCATGCAGGAGGGTGCATACTCAGCTAAGGGTGCTACGATTATTTCAGATAAAAATGAAGAAATATCCAAACGGATTATTGAAGAGATGGAGCGAGGAGTAACAATTTTAAAGGGACAAGGTTCATATACGAAACAAGAACGCAATGTATTATATTGTGTTGTTGCCCGTAATGAACTTGTGAGATTAAAGCAAGTCATTATTTCGGTTGACCCTCACGCTTTCGTTGCTGTAAGTGATGTACATGATGTATTAGGTGAAGGCTTCACATTAGATGAAAATAAAAATCCTGTTGAGAGATGATAAAGAGGTTGCCAGTGGCAACCTCCTATTATTTATCCATTATTAATCTTCACTACGTGTCATACCTGTATAGATGAGGATAAGTCTTACTAATTCCATTACTGCAACAGCTGCTGCTGCGACATATGTTAGAGCTGCTGCATTTAATACCTTTTTAGTTTCTCTTTCTTCATCATTACGGATAACACCAGCAGATACGATTTGTTCCATTGCCCGATTGGAAGCATTGAATTCAACTGGGAGTGTTACAATTTGAAATAATACAGCTGCTGCCATCGCTATAATACCGAATAGAACCAAATTCGTATATCCAGAAATGAACCCAATAAGAATTAAAATCCAAGAGGTATTAGACCCAAAGTTCGCAACAGGTACTAATGAATGACGCAAGCGAAGAAATGCATATGCCTCTTGATCCTGAATTGCATGACCTACCTCATGTGCTGCGACCGCTGCACCAGCAACAGACTGACCATAATAATTTTCAGTGGATAATCTTACTGTCTTAGAACGTGGATCATAATGATCTGATAAAACACCAGGAGTTTCCTCAACCCCGACATTGTATAATCCGTTTTGATCAAGTATTCTTCTTGCGACCTCCGCACCTGTCATACCTGAAGAGGATCTTACTTGTGTATATTTTCTGTAAGTACTTTTAACCTTCATTTGAGCATAGATTGGTACTAAAATAATGATGGCAAAGTAGATTAAAGTTGTCATTTTTTTGATTTCCTCCATTAGGATGTTTTTATATATTGTAGTGAGGAATAGATTGATTTGTCAATCCTTAAGCTTCATCATCAAATTCTCTTTGCTTAATTTTCCGATGGTTATCACCCTTATATTTTCTCCAACCAACATAAGATAATGTAAGAATGATTGCGCTGCCTGTAGAAATCATAACCCAGATTAATGAAGGATCAGCTTCATCCTCAGACATATTATCAAATATTGTCCGTAAATCTAACTCCATTTGTTCCATCTGTTGAAGTCTAGTTGACCCTTTTAATGATTCATTTCGATAAGAATCCAAAAAACTCACATGTGAATCTAATCTTTGCACAGTTAAAGGAGAAACATCCACTTTTAAACTTGGGTGGATCATGTCATATTTTGAAAGAAATTGGTCAAGTTGATTTTGATATGTCTGCGTATCGCCTTGAACGATCGTTTCTTTCATTTGATTGAAGGTAGTCATAATCGATGACTCCATCTCTGTCCACAATGGCTGGTGTTCAGAACGAATGGCATCAATGACTAATCGAAATTGCGTCACCTTTTTCACACGATCATCTAATGAAAGCGATGTTGAAGTAACTGCCTCAAGAGCCGAATCATGGGTCACTGTTATAACTCTTAATTCGTCCATCGAGTACGAATAGCTTTCATTATTTACTTTTAAGAATTCTTCAGAGAAATAATCTAACATTCCTTTTGCTTCCTCATAACGCTCTTGTTTCACCAATTGTAGTGCTTGATCTGATATTTGATCCAATTTTCCCCAATGGTCATGTCCATTCGCATGAGAAGCAATTGGGAATCCTATTATTATAATTAATAGTACATATACGATTTTTAAACATCTCATACTTGTCCCTCCTCAAACTTCTATTAAGAATGTATGAAGAATCGGACAAGAGTAGACCATTTAAATTACTACCAGATTTTTTTTTCGAACTCTAAGGTAACTGAAGCACAAGACGTTCTTTTCTTACACATAACCAGTATGTAATAAGAATTGATAAAATAGATAGCCAAAATGTAAAATAGCCAATTTGTGGGATGTATTGGTTTAACACTGTATATTGAGGAAGCATAAAGAAAACATAGTCAATCACATCATTATGTAAGGTCCATACTGATGCGACTATTAAATGAATTGGTTTTATTCGATAATATGGTGCATAGATGAGCCCCTGAACCGCCATCCCAAAATGAGAAAATATTAGCATATAACTAGCCCAGCTTAAATATCCCATCTCAAAATAAGTGAGAATATTCATTACCACAGCCCATATTCCATATTTAAACAAAGTAACTATTGCCAAAGCCTCAATCAATGGCCAATTTGTTCGCAACAAAAATGCAAAAAGAACTAAAACAAAAAACAGACTTGCCGTTGGACTATCTGGTACAAATAATAAAAAATGTGAAGGTGTAGATTCTAATTGACTTCCATACCATATATATCCATAAATGGTTCCTGGTATATTAATAAGCAATAATAGCCACAGCATCGGTCGTTGACCAAATAAATATAGCCAATTTTTCATTGGTAAACCAACTTTCTTATACAATATAGTATTAATTCAATGTCAACATTATCACAGTATAGATAGTAAAAAAGCTGACCATTACAGTCAGCTTTTCCTACTATTTAGATGTAACCCCAGAAATAAATTCTGCTAATTTTTCTAGCTCTTCATCAGAGCCTTCAAACATACCAGGTGGCATAGATGCTTGACCATTAATAGCAATATCTTTAATTTGATCTACTTCTAAACCGTTATCAACTAACGCTTTACCAGCAGGTCCACCTTCAAGATTTTCACCATGACAAGATATACAACCTTTTTCTTGGTATAATAGATATCCTTCTGACTCTTTATCAATTTCAGCTTCTGCAACAATTGCACCTTGTTGCTCTTTTAATTCCCAGTTCGTCTGATCAACAGACTCCCATGTTAAATAAAAAGTTGCAGCTACACCTAGAAGCATCATTCCTGTTGCAACAGGTCTTTTAGAAGGACGTCGCTCTGGACCTCTGTCTAAAAACGGAGCAAGCATTAAAGCACCAAATGCTAAGCCAGGGATAACAAGTGCTCCAATAATTGTATAAGGACCTGAAGCATATGAATACTTCAACAATTGATATAAGAATAAGAAATACCAGTCAGGAAGCGGAATATATGCAGTATCTGTAGGGTCTGCAATACGCTCTAACGGAGGCTCATGTGCTACTGTTAAACATAAGAATCCAATTAGAAATACAGCTCCTACCATCCATTCCTTTAATAGAAAGTTTGGCCAAAATGCCTCTGTTTTACCTGGATATTCTGAATAATCCTTTGGAATATTCAGTTTTCTAACTGCTGGTACACGAGAATCACCAACAAATTTCATTCCTTTACCACGATGCATATTCTGTTCCCCCTCCTTTTCTAAGGACTTATAGGTTCTTTCTTTGACTTTAATTAGGACCTATTTTTATAGTGGTCCAGAAATACCTTGTTTTCGAATCATCATAAAATGCGCAGCCATTAAGCCAAATAAAGCTGCTGGTAAGAAAAATACATGAATTGCAAAGAATCTTGTTAATGTTTGAGCCCCAACGATTTCTGGATGTCCAGATAGTAATGTTTTAATATGAGGTCCAAGGATTGGAACAGCTTCAACAATTTGAAGTGTTACCTTAGTTGCAAATAATGCCTTCATATCCCAAGGTAATAAATAACCAGTTAAACCAAGTGCTAGCATAACAAAGAAAATAAGCACACCAACAACCCAGTTTAATTCACGTGGTTTCTTATAAGCACCTTGGAAGAAAACACGCAATGTATGTAAGAACATCATAACAATTACTAAACTAGCTCCCCAGTGATGCATCCCACGTACGATTTGGCCAAATGCAACCTCATTTTGGAGATAATAAACTGATTCCCAAGCATTTTTAATATCTGGTACATAATACATTGTTAAAAACATACCAGAGAGAATTTGAATAACGGTTACAAAAAACGTCAAGCCTCCAAAACAATATACGAAAGCTGAGAAATGATGAGCAGGATTAACATGCTCTGGTACTTCGTGATCAGCAATATCTCGCCACAAAGGCGTAATATCTAAGCGCTCATCAACCCAGTCATAAATCTTATTTAACATTTATTACGCCCCTCCTTGTGGTTTCGCCTGACCTAAATATAAATATCCATCTTTTACTTCAGTAACAAATCTGTCTAATGGATTAATAGGTGGTGTTCCTTTTACATTTGTCCCGTCTTTTTCATAAAGACCGTAATGACAAGGACAGAAGAAACGATTTTCATTTGATGGATCTGTGTTCCAGTCCACTGTACAACCTAAGTGTTTACAAACAGGAGATAAGGCAACAATCTTATCACCATCTTTATAGACCCAGGCTGATCTTGGTTCTTCTGATTCATACCATGCGTCTACTTGATCAATTTTGAAATCAATACGTGTAGGTTCTTCTGTAATATCATCTACACTTGCGACCTGCACCATATCTTGCTCCTGTTTTGGTTTCAAAACTGGATCAATCGCAAAACGAACCATTGGCATTAGCATTCCTGCAGCCATAAACCCCCCAACGCCAGTAAGAGTATAATTTAGGAACTGACGTCTTGATACCCGATGCTTTTTCTCGCTCATATTTTTCCCCCCTCTATCAAAATCTAAGTCCATCCGGACATAAAATTAACACAATTATACTAGGACATTCTCATGATATATCAATATTATGATGAGGTCAATATTATCATTCTCTTATATTTGGGCATATATGCTATTTTTCTGATTAAATACAGTTTAACCAAATTTTCAAGTTTCATTTCTACTATTAATAACTTGCAAATATTATTTTCGAAAAACTATCCACGCCATTTGTCCATGAATATAGTGATTAACCCTTTTATTTGATCTTGTAGGATCGATTGTCTAAGTTGATGATCAAGATGCTCTAACGGTAGAGATGGAAATGAAATTAGAGATCCTTTTAATTCTGATTCGAACGACTTCCATTCTTGAGCAGTAGTTATCAAAAACACATGTCTAAATCCATTTAACGAGGCATCCTGTGACCATGTATTCAGCCTAGTCAATGCGGCTTCAGTTCCTTCAGAGTCTGTGTATGTAAAAGCTGGTGATAACACGACTCTCCCTTTAAATTGTCGTTCGATTTCTTGAGTGATGACCGTTGCGAATTCCCCAGCTTCAACAGTTTGTTTAAGGTGGTTTCCCCATGTAACAGGTATAAGAGGAAGTATTAAAGTGTCTACGTATTCTTTTGATTGTAGATACAGGTCAATATCCTTGGTTGTCCATTTCAAATGTGTTCATCCCTTCTTCATAATCTATCTCTACGATACCATATTACTTATCAAAACAGAATTTTTTACACAATAAAAAACTGACAAACGAATGAATCATTTGTCAGCTAAGAATTTACTTATTTACTTTAATAAAGGCTATGATACTAATGGCAATTTGAACTAGTTAATCTTTTGAGTTGTTCGGTTAGTCTTTGAAACTCACTTGGATCTTGCCTATCAAGTGCTTCATCAATTTCTCTTAATAACTTCTCTTTTTGATACGAGTGGATTGATTCTTCTAGAAATTTTTCTGCCAGCAGCGTATCTTTCTCATTTACTTGCAAATGCTTTGGCATAAATGGATTTTCTTCGAGAACAGCCACATACTGCGGAGTATGAAATGAAGACCTAAAATTCAATTGAATATAAATTTCTTCATCTCTATTTAACCTAATATCATGAAATGATTTTTCAGCATCTGTGGTCATCACATTTTCCTTATAAAATCGAAATGGAACATCATCTACACAATGTGTTGACATAATGATACCTCTTGGACAGTACTGAGCTTGCTCTACAAAATGCACATTTTTCATTAGTTGGTCGTGACTCATTAAATAATTTAAAATCCAGACACATTCTCTTCTCTTTAATTGGTAGTTATTAAGAAACCAGCGAATAAAGTCTTTCTTCTCGTTGACAGATACAGGGGTAGTCATCGCATGCTTCCCTCCTCTGCAAATGTGTTTATAGTTTTTGTAAGCACTTAATTAATTCGACAAAACCAATTCAAACTCCTGCAAATCAATTAAATATCCTGTTACTCCAAGTCTAATATGAGTTCTTCAATTTCATAATTTGTTGGATCCATTGCAAGTAAGGATTTAAAAATGGATTTTGCCTCTTCCCTATGCCCATCCTCTAATAGAAAATAACCGTATTCCTCTAAAAATTCTTTTGACTCTTTAAAAGAAGTATATGCAAGACGGTAATGGTTTAATGCATCTGAATATTCTTCAAGTTTATTTTTTGCATGTGCAAGATCCCATTCAAACTGTGGGTCATATTCTCCATAATTCATAACCTCTTGCAAACATTCAACCACATCTTCGTATCTCTGTTCTTGTATAAAAAATTTAGTAATAGTGATAATTGCTTCAATATAACCTGGATCAATTGCAATAGCCTCTCGTAAGTGCTTTTCAATTGCTACAAGGTCTCCTCTTTTAATCGCTAATTTTCCTGCATAGAAATGTAATTCTTTATTTAGATTATCAATTTTCAAGCCTTCAATAACTGTATCATAGCTTTCATTAAGCATTTCTTCTTTTTCATACGCTCTAGCCAAATGCAAATACAAGGATGAATATTCTGGATCTAATTCCTTTAATCTAGAAAAAATCTCTATAGCTGTTATATGATAGCCTGCCTGTAGAGAAGTAAAGCCATAATTAAATAAAATATTGATGTCTTCACCCTTATTAATGGCCTTTTCAAAATAGGGTAGGGCCTCCTCGAATTCACCAATCGTGCTCATTGCTTCTGCCATTCTAGCATTAATATTAACTCCTGCAACCATCTCATCTTCTTTAAGCACTGCTTCGTAATAAGGAATACTTCTTTTATATTCCGCTTGGCTTGAATATAATTCACCAAGAGCAAAATCAATGATTGACTCCTTAGGTAATTTTCGCTTAGCAGATAATAGCTTTTGTTCACTTACTTCATGTAGTCCTTGCATTTGATATAAATCTGCTTGGAGAATCAAGGCTTCAACATATACAGGATCCTGCTCTGATATCTCTTCAAGATAAGAAATAGCCTCTTCTTCTTCATCAAGATCAATAAGAATTTCAGCCATTAATACTAATAATTCGCCTTCATCTGGATACAGAAATAAAAGCTCCTCTAGGGTTTCTTTCGCTTCATGAACTAAGCCCCACTTCAGATATGATTCGGCTAGTTCATACTTCTCATCAACAGAAAATTGACCTTTTATTTCATTTATATATTGTAGGCCTTTCTCCGTGTCGCCATTTTCTACTAATTGAATAGCATCCGCTAATTTACTCATCTTTGGTTAACTCCTTTTATCTACTGGATACAAAATGACCAGGCAGTATAACCTTACACTCACTGCCAAAACCAGGATAGAAGAAGACTTCAGCTCCAACCTTCAAAAACTTCCCTTTATGCATTGTTAGAGTAGGTGTGTGAAGATTATAATCAAACATTGGCTTTCCTTCTACCGAATAACTCATCTCTTCCATCTGATATAAATTGTAATCCAGCATTCCTCTAATTCGGATATCACCCTTTGCTGGATAGATACCCATTTTCTTTAATAAATCCATTGATAATGGTACATGTTCTTCAGGGCAAGAATTCACTGTTGGAATTCCGTGGTTACTCATTAATTCCTCCCACAGGTGGATATGTTTGTTTCCATTGAATATTGACTTTTCTCTTTGTTGCCATCTAGGAATTAACGGAAAGAAATAAGGGTGAAAAGCTTCTTTTATCCATCCCCATGGGACGGTCAGTAATTCTTGTTCATTGTTTATATCTACAATGACAACTGGGATTTTCATTTTTTTACAAGCCCTTATAAAAGAAGGGGTCAGTGCTTTCAATGAAATTTTAACTCCAATATAAAAGTCAATTGGACTATTTAATAAATAATGCCTAGTTTTTTCTATTTTGTTTTTTAATTCCCGTTCATGTGATACATCGCAAATAACAATAACTGTTGTGCAACCTTTTTGTAGGTAGTGAGTCTTCATGGTTTCTTTGAATTCATGAAAAGGTAGGTTGTTTGCAAATGAAAAATTCATCATAACATGCCCAGGCGTTAATAAATAGTTTGAAAGATTCATTCTCATAAAATTAAAGCGTGTGATGCTATTACTAATATAGTCAATATTTGTGTCTTTTACAACAATTGAGCATTGCTCCACTTTGTTCTCTTTAAGTACATTAGCCTCTTCAATTAGATATGTCAAAATGCCTCCTCCATTCACTATACATTTGATGTGACCTAAATTTTCATCTTAAGACAAGCTATGCTTGTACTAACAGAAGTATGTTGAAAATTTAGGTGCCTCTTAAGTGAATGAAGATTAACAGAAAAAAGAAGATCCTAAGCTATAGCCACTTAGGATCCTTCATTATTATTTATTAACACTTATCTGTTCAAGGTGATTGAAAAAGTTAGGGTAAGAAACTGCAATGGATTCAGGGTTCTCTAATTGGATTTCTCCTTCAGTAATGAGGGAAGCAATGGCAAGCATCATTCCAATTCGATGGTCACCATAACTACTAACTTGGTTGCCATTTAGAGCATCTGTTGAACCTGTAATAATCATCCCATCATCGGTTGACTGAATATCAACACCAAGTTTTGTAAGTTCATTGACAACTGTATCAATTCTGTTCGTCTCTTTTACCTTTAACTCACTTGCATCCTTAATCACCGTTTCACCACTAGCTTGAGAAGCAAGTAATGCAATAATAGGAATTTCATCAATTAATCGTGGAATTAAGTCTCCACTGATTTCAATTCCAGAGAGTGCTGATGTTGAAATGATTAAATCAGCAACTGGCTCAAAATTCACAACTCGTTCATTTTCGATTGAGAGATTTGCTCCCATACGAGTTAACACATCAATGATACCTGTTCTAGTCGGGTTCATACCTACGTTTTTAAGTGTAATTGTGCTGTTTGGAGTAATAGCACCTGCTACAAGAAAAAATGCTGCAGACGAAATATCACCAGGCACAGTGATTTCTGTTCCAGTTAATGCTTGTCCACCTTTGATTGATACTTTTAACCCTTCTTCTTCAACCTCACAGCCAAATGCTCTTAGCATCCTTTCAGTATGATCTCTTGATTTTGCAGGCTCGGTAACAGAAGTTACTCCAGTAGCATTTAATCCCGCTAGTAACACCGCAGACTTCACCTGCGCACTTGCAACTGGTGAGACATAATCAATCGCAGTTAGTTTCTTGCCACGTACGGCTAAAGGCGTATAACCACCCTCACTTCTACCATCAATACTTGCACCCATCATTCTTAATGGAGCCGTCACTCGATTCATCGGTCGCTTTGCAATGGATTCATCACCAATTAAACATGAATGAAATGTATTACCTGATAAGATACCTAAGATAAGTCTAGTCGTCGTACCTGAATTTCCCACATCAAGAATGTCAGATGGCTCAGTTAGTCCTAGAAATCCCTTACCCTCAACCTCCACCACATCATCAGTAAGATTAATTGATACTCCCATCTTCCTAAAGCAATCAATCGTACTTAAACAATCCTCACCAGTCAAAAAGTTACGTATGGTACTCTTCCCCTTAGCAATTGCACCAAACATAACTCCGCGATGTGAAATAGATTTATCACCAGGAATGACAATTGAACCTGACAATCCATTTACTTTTTGAGGGAGTATTTTCGTTGATTTCATTTCTACACCTCCAGTTTATCCATAAAACGTTTCGTAATTTGTATTTGACTCAATACATAACTTCGCACTTTCACGGTCCTCTTCCGATTGAAAGCTTAATCGCAAGACTCCATATATTTCTTCACGTGTTTCTATAATTCTAATATTAGTAATACTGATGTTTGACTCTGCTAAATAACCAGTAATCTCAGAAATAATCCCTGGATAGTCAGGAACATCTACAAATAAATCATAAAATGATGGGATTGCCCCTTTTGTCCTCGTTGGTAAGTCATCACGAAAATCCTTAGCTGAAGCAAAATATTGATATATTTGATCACTACTATCAGTTGCTATAAAGTGACGTACCGTTTCCATTTCCTTCATCCAACTATCAAACATTTCAAGCAAAGATTCTTTATTATGTAAAAGTATATCTCGCCACATTATTGGATTACTTGATGCAATCCTAGTGATATCACGAAAGCCTCCCGCTGCTAAACGACTGACTAAATGATGATTCTCACTATAGTTTCTTGCCTGATGAACTAGTCCCACAGCAATAATATGTGGAAAATGACTAATAACACCAGCAACCTCATCATGCTCTTTAGGTGTGAGTATGATAAAGTTTGCTTTTGTTCCATTTAATAAGTACTTTAATTGTGCAATTTCTTTTTGTGCTTGATCATCATGTGGTGTTAATATATAAAAAGCATTTTCAAATAAATGAGCTTTTGCTGCAACTACTCCACTTTTATGTGAGCCAGCCATTGGATGACCTCCAATAAAGGTAATCCCTCTCCGCCTTAATCCTTCTGCTTTCTCAACAATTTTCACTTTTGTACTACCCACATCTGAAATGATAACATTCTTTTTAAATTCAAGCTCTTCCATATCTTTAAGTAGCATTTCTGTCTGTTTAACTGGTACTGCTATAAAAATAAAATCGCTAATCGGAATAATTTTATGTAAATCATCTACGATTTCATCAATGACATGCAAAGTCTTCGCAAGTCTTCGTTGCTCTTCATTGATGTCATAACCAAATATCTGACAATTTGGATGTTCTTTTTTTATACCAAGAGCTATTGAACCACCTATTAAGCCAAGGCCTATGATTAGAACATTTCCTTTCACATCATCACCCCCCTTGATGAAAAAAGCGAGAGAAGACTAAATCATCTTCGATCTCGCCACTTTAAAATTTAAGACTTACTTCCCTGTTGTTTGTAGCATTTCAGTTAAATGACCAATGATTTCTGCATTCTGTTCTTCTGTACCAACAGTGATTCTAACACTCGTTGGGAAACCAAGTGCATTTCCTGATCGAACAATAAATCCTCGCTCAAGTAAATATTGAAATACTTGATCGCCTTGCTGCTTGAAATCAATCAAAATAAAGTTACCTTGAGATTTATAGTAGGAGAGGTGATGCTCTTCACAAAATGTATAAAATTGATCTAGTCCTTTTTTATTTTTAGAAACACATTCTTTGATAAACTCTTGGTCACTAATGGCAGCTTTAGCAGCTGCTTGTGCAACTCGAGTAGTATTAAATGGTTCACGTGCTGGTTCAATCTGCTGAATCAACTTACTTGAACCAATTCCATATCCAATACGTAAAGAAGCAAGTCCATATGCCTTTGAAAAAGTCCTCAATATCACAACATTTTCATATTCAGATAATAATCCAATCGTTTCTGGATAATCTGAGGCAACAACATATTCATAATACGCTTCATCAAGAACCACAAGTACATGTTTAGGAACTTTACTTACGAATGAAAATAACTTTTCCTTTTCTATATATGTACCTGTCGGATTGTTTGGATTACAAATCCATACAATTTGTGTTTGTTCATCAATTGCAGCTAACATCTCTCCTAAATTGTGCTCACCATCCACTAGCTCAACTTCACGTACTTCTGCTCCTTCAATAACAGCATTATGTTTGTATTGAGGAAATGAAGGAGTTGGCATCACAGTATTTTTCCCCGGTCCTAATAGTGCTCTACAGATGATTTGTATGACTTCATCTGAACCGTTTCCGAAAATAAGCTGTGTTTCATCCACATTTAGATGTTCGGCTACAGCTTTTCTTAAATCGGTTGAATAACCATCTGGATACAATGCAAGTGAATTCAACTCTTCCAATATTGCTTGTTTTGCTTTCTCCGAACATCCAAATGGATTCTCATTAGAAGCTAATTTGGTGATTTTCTCTAAGCCAAATACACGCTTTACAGTTTCAATTGGTTTACCTGGTTGATATGGTTTTAGATCTAATAGTTGTGCTTTGATTTCCATTCCTACAATTACACCTCACAAGGTTTAATTGGCGCAATGATGGTCTCTACAAATTCCTGAAAGTCAGAAAGTGCCTTACCTTGAGTTGAAGGACAAAGAAGTGCTTCGTTTAATTCTTCAATTTTTCTAACGATTGCACTACCAATAACAATGCCTTCACAATGGTCCTTTAATAAGCGAATATGGTCCGAATTAGATATACCAAACCCAACAGCTATTGGAATCTTGCTGAACTGTTTCACTTCATTTAAAAATTCAAGAACATCTTCATTTAATGTATCTCTTACACCAGTCACACCAAGTGATGAAACACAATAAAGGAAACCGTCAGCGTTCTTAGCAATTTTCTCAATCCGTTTTGACGAGGTTGGTGCAACTAACGATATATATTTCAGACCCTGCTGTTTACATTGTTCTCTGATGTGTTCACTTTCTTCATAAGGTAAATCGGGAATAAGTAGACCATCCACGCCATTTTTATGCGCTAAAGTAAAAAAGCGATCTTCTCCTAATTGTAGCACAGGATTGTAATAGGTAAATACTACAACTGGAATTTTTAATCCTTTTTCTCTCATTATCCCCACTAACCCCATCGCACCTTCAAGAGTGATATTATTTTTTAACGCTCTTAATGATGCACTTTGGATAATCGGTCCATCTGCAAGTGGATCTGAATACGGGATTCCTAATTCTAGAACAGATGCCCCTGCTTCTTGTAATGCTAACGCTAGGTCAATCGTTACATCCGGGTGAGGGTCGCCTGCGACAATAAATGGGATGAACAAATGATCAACTTTAGGTAATCTTTCACTATATGTTGTGTTCATATTATTGCCCTCCTTCTATTACTTCCATTAATGAGTGTACGTCTTTATCTCCTCGACCTGATAAGCAGACTAAAATCGTTTCCTCAGGTTTCATAGTAGCTGCTATTTGAAATGTCTTTGCCAACGCATGTGCAGACTCAATTGCAGGAATAATTCCTTCTTCAATCGTTAGGATCTGAAGTGCTTCTAGAGCCTCTTCATCTGTTACACTTTCATATTTCACTCTTCCTATATCATTAAGATATGAATGCTCTGGACCAACTCCAGGATAATCTAGACCCGCTGAAATAGAATAAGGCTCAGTGATTTGTCCATGTTCATCCTGTAATAGGTACGTAAGTGAACCATGGATGATTCCTTTAGTACCTTTTGTGATTGTTGCGGCATGTAGGTCTGTATCAACACCTTTACCAGCTGCTTCCACTCCAATCATTTCTACCTGGTCATCTAGAAATGGATAGAACATCCCAATCGAATTACTTCCTCCCCCAACACATGCAATAATTTTGGTTGGAAGCTTTCCTTCTCTTTCTAAAAATTGAGCTCTTGCTTCATCCCCGATGACTCGTTGAAAATCACGAACCATTTTCGGGTATGGATGTGGTCCAACCACTGATCCAATAATATAGAAGTGGTCTGTACAATTAGACACCCAATAACGAATAGCTTCATTAGTTGCATCTTTTAATGTTTTATTTCCACTAGAAACGGGGATGACCTCAGCACCTAATAATTGCATTCGAAACACATTAAGCTTTTGACGCGCAATATCCTCTTCTCCCATGAATACTTTGCATTCCATGCCAAATCTTGCAGCAACAGTTGCTGAAGCTACGCCATGTTGACCGGCACCTGTTTCAGCAATAATTTTTTTCTTTCCCATTCTCTTTGCAAGAAGTGCCTGCCCGATCGCATTGTTAATTTTGTGAGCTCCTGTATGATTTAGATCTTCTCTTTTTAAATATATTTTTGCTCCACCTAGTTTCCTACTTACATTTTCAGCGTAGGTTAATGCGGTGGGTCTACCTGAGTATTCTCTTAATATATCAAAGTACTCTTTCTTAAAAGCTTCATCCTCTAATGCTTCTTCTAGAGCAGCTTCTATTTCCTCTAAAGGCTGCATAAGTGTCTCAGGTACAAATTTTCCGCCAAATTCTCCAAAACGACCGTTACGATTTGGTACTTGTATCATATCGCTTCACCTTCTCTTCAATTTTTGAAATGATGTCAATGTCCTTTTTATCATTTTGTTCAATACCACTTGATATATCGATTCCATCAATGTTCAAGGTTAGTAATTTATCTAGGTTCTCCTGATTGATACCACCTGCAATTAAGCAGGGTACCCCTTGTTGTTTGGCTTCTGCCACATAAGCAGGTATGTAGCTCCAATCAAATACCTGCCCAGATCCTCCCCACAACCCCTTTGCCTTACTATCAATCACATAGCCGTCAACGATTCCATTGAAGGTTGACATGTTTTTGATCGCTTCTTCAGAATGATGAATAACCTTCCATACCTCTTTGTTAAATGTCTGTTTGACAAGGTCAACAAATTGAGGAGACTCCGTGCCATGACATTGGATAATTGATAGAGGTACTTCTTTCACGACAGAGGCAATCTCCTCAATTGATGCATTCACAAAAACTCCTACTAGCTTTTTTGAATTCGCATTGATTTCAGTTAACCAATTTCTTAATTCACTTGGATCAACTTCTCTTTTACTTTTTGCAAATATAAATCCAAGATATTGAGCGTTGCTATCAGCTGTTATTCTTAAATCCTCTAGAGTCTTATTTCCGCAATATTTAATGTGTAGAGAATTCATAGTCTTCTTCATATATCTGAGCAATTCCTTTTCCTGGTATTTCACACCTCATAAAAGCTTCACCAATTAATACCGCATTAGCTCCATATTGCGCGACTCGCTTCAGATCCTCTGAAGTATGAATCCCACTTTCACTTACCAATAAGCTTTCTTTTGGTATATATTCAACTAATTCCTTTGTTTGAATGAGATTAGTTTCAAATGTTTTCAAATTCCTATTATTTACACCCAGAATCTTTGGTGAAAATATCGCCAAAATTCGTTCTAGAGTTTCTCTGGAATGAACCTCAACAAGACATTCTACTCCTTTTTCATATGCCTCGAGATAAAATTCATGGAGTTCTGATGGGTCAAGAACCTCCCCTATCAATAGAATCGCATCGGCACCTATTCGTACACTTTGTTCTATTTGCTTAGAATCAATGATAAAGTCTTTCCTTAAGATTGGGACATCGACGTGGTCTTTCACTTCTGCTAAATATTGAATGGAGCCTTGGAAAAAGACTTCATCAGTTAAAACTGACATTGCATCAACTTTGGCTTTTTGATAGCTGCATGCAATTTCCAGATGATTGAATTTTTCCCGTATCAGTCCTTTTGATGGTGATGCTTTTTTAATCTCTGCAATTAAAGCAGGCTTCCGATTTGATAGATAGAGAGCTTTGTAAAGTGATCTTCTTTGCACATCTTTAAACTCTGGCATCGTTAATTTCTGTATCTCATGTTTCTTTTGTTCTATGATTTTAGTAAGCATACCCCTCAACCTTCCTTGTACGAAGTTTAGTTAAATGCTGCTCAACTGTTCCGTTTCGTAGAGCTTCCCTTGCTAAAGTGACTCCTTCTGAAATACTTTTCACCTTTCCTGCGACATATAATGCGACTGCAGAGTTAATAATGACAATATTTGTAGCACTTATATTTGACTGTTCTGTAATTATAGCCTCAATTAATGAAGCACTCTCTTCTGAAGTAGAGACTGTTAATTCTTCGATTGTCCCTCTTTGAAGACCTAGTTCCTCTGGTTTAAGAACAAATCGTCGAATCTCTCCATCTATCAATTCAACAACATCTGTTTCCATCGTTATTGTTACTTCATCAAGACCATCTCTACCTGTTACAAACAAGACATGCTTTGAACCGAGGTTTTTCATTGTTTGTGCCAGTTTTTCGGCATGGTCAATCGAAAAAACTCCAATTACCTGTCTTTTGCAGCATGCTGGATTTGAAATGGGTCCTAGTAGGTTAAACACCGTTCTGAACCCAATTTCCTTCCTAGGAACAACAGCATGCTTCATTGCAGAATGATATAGAGGGGCAAATAAAAAGCTCATTCCCGTTTCATTTAATGCCCTAATTGCCTCTTCTCCAGTCGCTTGGATATCGATCCCTAATTTTTCAAGAACATCTGCACTTCCACTTTTAGAAGAGACTGCTCGATTACCATGCTTTGCCACTTTAACACCAAGTGATGAGATAACGATTGCAGCAGCAGTTGATATATTAAAAGTCTGTGCTCCATCACCACCAGTTCCACACGTATCTATTAAATCACCATCAAAATCAAGAGTTGTCATATGTGCTCTCATCGCTTTTGCAAAACCAGTAAGCTCCTCAACTGTTTCACCTCTATATCTTAAAATCGATAATAAGCTTGCTATTTGACTGGAGGTCACATTTCCTTCCATGATTTCATTCATCATTTCAAACGCCTCTTGCTCAGATAGAGTTTCTCCAGAAACACTTTTATTTAAGAGTTGCAGATACATAAGAATCCTCCTGTTCTTCAAAGGTTTTTTGAGCAATTTCAATGGTTTTAATCAAAGCACTTGCTTTATTCCTGGTCTCTTTCCATTCAAGCTCAGGTACAGAATCTGCTACAACTCCAGCACCAGCTTGCACATATGCGACACCATCCTTAAGAACAATCGTTCGTATAGTAATGCAAGAATCAATATTTCCATCAAAGCCGATATATGCAACCGTTCCAGCATATAGATTTCTAGCTGTCGGTTCTAGTTCATTTAATATTTGCATCGCACGTATTTTCGGAGCTCCTGACACTGTACCTGCTGGAAACGCAGCAATTAACGCATCAATTGGATCGACTTTCTCATCTAATACGCCGGTCACTTTTGAGATTAAATGCATCACATGTGAGAATCGACCTAATTCCATTAAAACAGGGGTATTAACACTTCCATATTTCGCAACTCTGCCAATGTCATTTCGTGCAAGATCAACTAGCATATAATGCTCTGCCTGCTCTTTTTTATCATTTTTCAATTCTTCTTCAAGCTGTAAATCTTCTTCCTCAGTTCTACCACGACGCCTTGTTCCAGCAATCGGATGAATTTCCAGATGACTATGATCAATCTTGATTAGTCTTTCAGGTGAACTACCAACAATTTCTAGATCATCAATTTTTATATAAAATAAATAGGGAGATGGATTTACTGTTCTTAGCACTCGATATAGTTGAAAACCTGTTACTTTAATTGGAATTTCGAAGCGTTGCGAGAGTACTGCTTGAAATACATCTCCTGCAGAAATATAATCCTTTATCTTATTTACATCTTCAATGAACTTTTCTTTTTTGTAATTTGATTTAACACCTTCAAATGAAACTTGAAGAGTATCAACATTTTCTAAATATAATTCCTGCTGCCTTGTATGCTGCATGATTTTTGAAATGTACATATCAATCTTTGAATAGGCATGAGCTAAAATCGCACGTTTGCTCTTCTCGTTTTCTTCGCCCGTTAACCTAACATTGTGGATAAAAATGACCTCACGCTGATGATGGTCATATGCAATTATCGTTTCACAGAAGAAAAACTGCTGTCTTTCTACATTGAGATCTATATTTGGGTTCTCCTCAACCTTTTCAAAAGTTGAAATCGAATCATATCCTAAATAACCAACAGCTCCTCCACTAAATGGAATGTCTAAGTCAATTTTCTTGATCGCTAATGATTTTTCTACCCAATTAAAGGCTTCTTTTAATGAAGGCTTTTTCATTAAGTTTTGTTTACTTTCATTTTTAATCGAAAAAACGCCACTAGACTCTTGTATAAACAAGAATGGCTTTAATCCTATGAAAGAATACCTTGACCACGAAGACTCTTCATCCTTGCTCTCTAATAAAAACGAAGCTTCGCTTTCTACATTCTGAAATATTTGGATTGGTGTTAATGTGTCTACAATAAAACGTTTAATAATTGGGATTGTTTTGTACTTACTTGAATCTGATAAAAAAGAGGTGATTTCTTCATTTTTCATTTTTCATTCCTCCACCTTTATAATGGAGAATGAGGATTTAGGAGGGGTATTTTTATAGAAAAAATAAAACCCAAAGACACCTTTGCGTCTTTGGGTAGGAGTTGATTACTTCATATACCTAACTAACCTCAGCTAAACTCACTCATTCTCTGCAAAGCAAATAAAATACGATCGTTAATGATCTTTACGATTATACGTATGATATCCCTTTGCCTACCCTATGCTCTGCTTACTATTCACTGGTTTACTAACTCTATCTTACTTATCTACTCTAACTAAACTCTAACTAAACTAACTCTATTCTTCTATCATGTTATTATATGAGCTTTGGTTTTGTCAACAATTATCAGAATATAAAAATCATTAAACCTTAAGATCTGGACGTAAACTAACTGCTTCTCCTAAGTAAATATGCTTGATTTCCTCTTGATCAATGGCTGTATTAACTGTCATCATCACACGAATACATTTCTTTAATGAATTCATGACAGGGATTTCTTGCATACACATAACAGGAACAAACGACCATCCCTCAATCTTTCTTAATGCAGCAGCTGGAAATACAGCATCAATATCATCTGTAACCGAAATTAATACCTGTGCAACATCTGATGCTTTAATTGTATTTTTTTCGATCATTTCTCTAATAAGCTGATCTGTTGCTATTAATATTTCTTCTGCATTATTTTCAACTACTGTAGTAGCTCCCCTAACTCCTCTAATCATTAGTAGCCTCCTTAAGCAACGACCTGATCATCTCTTCATTCACTTCAACTACCTCAACAGCTCCAATTTCCCGCATAAGAACCATACGAATCTTGTCTTCTTTTGATTTCTTATCTCTTTTCATTCTTTCAATAAGTAAATCAGCACTTAATTGATTTGGAATACATGTAGGAAATTGAAATGTGTGAAACCAAGAAATAAAAGAACTAGATTGCAGATCTATTCCATAATGCTTCTCACTCACTTTTATCGCAAATAGCATACCAATTGCCACTGCATCTCCATGTGAAATCTGACCATATCCAAGCTCTGCTTCTATTGCATGTCCTAAAGTATGACCAAAATTCAAAATAGCCCTAATGCCCGTTTCATTTTCATCCTCAAACACGACGTCAGCTTTTACTTTTACACCACTAGCTATAACATGCTGAAGCTGGTCAGCTTTTAAGTCTGAAATGGAATGAATATTCGCTGTTAACCAATGGTACAGTTCTACATCCTTTATGAGAGCATGCTTAATGACTTCTGCAAAGCCAGATCTCATTTCTTGCTCAGGTAGTGTTTCTAATAAAGATATATCATAAACCACTGCTTCAGGTTGATAGAATACACCAATCATATTTTTACCTAATTCATGATTGATGGCCACTTTTCCTCCAACTGCACTATCATGAGCTAGGAGAGTTGTTGGCATTTGAATAAATGGGATTCCCCTCATATATGTAGCTGCAACAAATCCAGCTAGATCGCCAACAACTCCTCCCCCAAGTGCAATAACGAGGGATGAGCGATCAAGCTTTTCTTTTAATGCATGTGTATGACATTGGTAAAAAACATCTATAGATTTAGCCTTCTCACCACTTGGAATGACAAATGATGTCACCTGAAACTTACCATTTAGGTAATTAACGACCTTATCCAAATAATATTGACTGACTTTTTCATCTGTAATGATTAAAATCTTAGTCACTTTCCACTTAATAAACTCTGGCAGCTTCTCAGAAATGTTCTCTCCTACATATAAAGGATAATCCTTTGTTTTCGTTTTTATATGAAGGATTTTCATTAGAACTTCCTCGCAAATTCCCTGCTGTTATTCACATTTGCTAATAACAAGTCGATTCGATCTTGCCCAAATTGATCAACAATTGCTGTCGCTATTTCCCATGCTACAACCGCTTCAGCTACGACGCTTGCAGCTGGAACCGCACAGCTATCAGATCTCTCAATACTTGCAGCAAATACTTCTTTTGTTTCTATGTCGACACTATTTAAAGGTTTGTAAAGGGTAGGAATAGGCTTCATGACACCTCTTACAACAATAGGCATTCCAGTCGACATCCCACCTTCAAAGCCCCCTAAATTATTGGTACGTCTTGTATAACCATTTTCTTGATCCCAAATAATCTCATCATGTACCTGACTACCTGGTAATTCAGCTGCTTGGAAACCTATTCCAAACTCTACGCCCTTGAATGCATTAATACTCATAACTGCTGCTGCAATTTTAGCATCCAGCTTACGATCATAATGGACATAACTTCCTACTCCTGCTGGTACACCCTCAACGATGACTTCAACAACACCACCAATTGAATCTCCATTCTCTTTCGCTTGGTCAATTGCATCCATCATCTGTTGTTCTACTTTGGGATCAAATGTACGAACTGATGAAGCTTCAGTCACTGTCTGTAATTCCTTTAAATCCTTATATGGGATTCGTTCAGCTTTTACTCCACCAATTTCGACAACGTGACCTGCTACTGTAATCCCTAGTTCAAATAAGAGTTTTTTCGCAACAGCACCTGCAGCAACCCTTACTGTTGTTTCACGCGCTGAGGAGCGCTCTAATACATTTCTCATATCTCTATGACCATATTTTATCGCACCATTTAAATCAGCGTGACCTGGGCGTGGACGTGATATTTTTCTTTTGATTTCATCCTCAGTACCCTCTTCAAGCGGCTCAATTCCCATGATTTTTGTCCAATGTGTCCAGTCTCTATTTTCGACAGCCAAAGTAATGGGTGAGCCAAGTGCTTTACCATGTCTTACTCCACTTAAGATTTGAACCTGGTCTTTCTCTATTTGCATTCTTCTTCCGCGACCATGCCCTTTTTGACGTCTTGCAAGTTCTATATCTATATCTTCATGTGTTATACTTAGTCCAGCTGGTACTCCTTCAAGTATCGTTGTTAATTGTGGACCATGTGATTCTCCTGCGGTTAAGTACCTCATGTTTATCCCCCTTCATGGCTTTAAAGCGATTATGTATCAATATATCATACAATAGAGTGTTCGAGTAGTTCTATTTTTTAAAAATTTGAATAAATAGAATCGATCATTCTGAAAAAAAGCCCATAATTGGGCTTTTTTAGTTATTTTTTTCTATAAATAAATGTGTCTTCTGTTTCAAGATTGAATTGACTAGGATTAAAAATTTGCTCAGTACTCCCCACAAAGAAAAAACCATCTTTTTTCAGTGCATCACTAAACTTTTGATATAAGTGATTTTTTGCATCATCGGTGAAATAGATTAATACATTACGACAAACAATCAAATCAAACTGTTTATCAAAGGGATCTGCTAGTAGATTTTGCTGCTTAAAGGTTACTGCCTTTTTCAACTCACTACTCACCTTAAAATGCTGGTCTTCCATTGTAAAGTACTTTTGTTTTATTCTTTCTGGAACCTCTTTAAGCGATCGTTCATGATATACCCCCAGTTTAGCTCGGGCAATAGCATTGGTATCTATATCTGTTGCTAGAATAGAGATGGATGATAACGGAATATGATTTGATAATATCATCGCTAATGTATAGGGCTCTTCACCAGTAGAACAAGCAGCACTCCATATTTTTAGTTGTTTGTTTTTACTTAGTAGCTGAGGAATAACCTTATTTTCAATGACTTCCCAGCGCTTAGCATTTCTGTAGAATTCAGAGACATTGATCGTCATCCGGTCAAGGAACTCATGAAATAATTTGTCGTCGCGATTTAATGCAGTAAAAAAATCCTTAAAGTTTTTAAAGCCTTTTTTTTCATATAGAGATGAAAGTCTTCTTTTCATCTGTGCTTCTTTGTAAAGAGATAAATCAATATTTGTTTTTCTTTTAATCTCGTTAATAAAATGACCATAATCCTCGTCATGCATCGTATTACTCCTTTGTCATCTTTCTTTGTTAAAAACAAAGTGCCTGGCACAAATCATTCAATCGAACTATGATTAAATGATTGCCTGGCACTAAGGCATTACTATTAGTTTGTGTTATTACAAATTAATAAATCCACTCATTTATTAATTTGCTGTATTCTTGAAGTTCCTGCTCTTCGAAAAACAAGCTAATTTCACGAATTGCACTTTCTTGCGAGTCAGATCCATGAATAATATTCTTTCCTACGATTAGTCCATAATCACCACGGATAGTACCTGGTTGTGCTTCTTTTGGATTTGTCACACCCATCATTTTGCGAGAATGAGAGATTACATCTTCACCTTGCCATACCATTGCAAACACAGGTCCGGATGTAATGAACTCAACTAATTCATTAAAAAACGGTCTTTCACTATGTTCCGCATAATGCTGTTTTGCGAGGTCCTCTGAAATTGTCATTAATTTTGCACCAACCATTTGAAAGCCCTTACTTTCAAATCGAGAAATTATTTCCCCAATTAATTGACGTTGTACTCCATCTGGTTTAACCATTAAAAATGTCTTTTCCATCTCTACTCCACCCCATCAAAGTTATGTTATGTATGAAAAATGACTGGCAAATATGACCAACCAATCAAAATATTAACACTATTTTGATTGGTTATCAACAACTATCAAATCTGGGGCTAAAATTTTCGTTTACCGATAAACCTTGCAATATTATGAAAGGCTGTTTTCGTTTTATTATTCGGAACATCGTCTAGAATATCAAATGCCTTTTGCAAATAAAGATTGCTTAACTCAAATGATTTGTCAATTGCATTTGAAGATTTAACCAATTCAATAATGGGTTTTATATCTGTTACAGATGAATGACTCGAAACCCCAACAATCTGCTCTCTTAATTGACTATCTCTAATTGCTATTAATACAGGTAACGTGATATTCCCTTGTAATAAATCACTTCCTGCTGGCTTGCCTAATTGTTCTTCGGTTGCTGTAAAATCTAAAATATCATCTGTGATCTGAAACGACATCCCAACATAATATCCAAAAAGATATAACTTCTTTTGAATATCCTCAGATACATTAGCAGCAATTGCACCTAATTGACAACTAACAGCAATTAATAAGGCTGTTTTCCTTTTGATTCGTCTTAAATATGTACGCAAATTCTGATCGAAATCATATTTATCTTTAATTTGTTCAATTTCACCAATACAAAGCTCAACCATTGTATGTGAAAGAAGCTTATGTGCTTTTGCATCTTGAAGCTTTGTCATTAATTCTAAGGCTCTAGCAAATAAAAAATCACCTGTATACATGGCAACCTTATTGTCATATTTGGATTTAATTGTTTGCCTTCCTCTTCTTAACTCTGCATCATCAATGACATCATCATGAACTAATGAAGCCATATGGATGATTTCAAGAGCCACGGCAACATTTTTTATTTTATCTATATCATAATCTCCAAACTTACCCGCTAAAAGCACGAATACTGGGCGAAGGCGCTTACCTCCAGCTTGAAGTAACTCAACACCAGCTTGTCTTAACAAAGGATGTTCAGCTTGCACAGTTTCTTCAAGTTCTTTTTCTATGATTGCAAGATCTGTGCTTAAGAAAGAATACATCATTTTTAATTTCATGGAAATTCACCTAAATTTACTTATAGTTGAGAAGGAATATCCCTTCTATTGTTTTTTGTATCCTAAATGCATTGCCGCAACCCCACCGGTGTATGCCTTTACTTCGATATCAACTAAACCAACTTCTCTAAATAATTGTGCTAATTCCTTCATCCCTGGGAATTCACGAGCTGATTCCTGTAACCATGAATATTCCTTATAGCTCTTTGCAAATAGTTTTCCGAAGAGTGGCATGATGTATTTGAAGTAGAAATAATATCCCTGCTTAAAACCAATTAATGTTGGTTGTGAAGTTTCTAGACAAACCACTTTTCCACCTGGCTTTACTACACGGTGCATTTCTTCTAATACTTGCTTATAATCAGGAACATTACGTAATCCAAAACCAATTGTTACATAATCAAACGAATTATCCTCATAAGGAAGTTCCATTGCATTTCCATGAACAAGAGTTACTTGATCTAGCTTAAGTTGATTAACTTTTTCCTGCCCAATTTTTAGCATGTTTTTACTAAAATCTAAACCAATGACTTTCCCCTTTGGACCTACAGCATTAGCTAAAGCGATTGTCCAATCTGCCGTTCCACAGCATAAATCAAGTGCTGCTTGTCCAGGCTGTACATTCATTCTTCTCATTGTGTCTTTTCGCCATGCTTTATGCTGTTGAAAGCTAATCACCGAGTTCATTTTATCATAATTTTTATAGATACTTTCAAACACATGATGTACGCGTTCTTCTTTTGATTGTTGCATCCTATGATCCTTCCTCCGCAATCTTATTCATTGGTAATTGGGAATGGTAATTAACTAATTGATTCATTCTTTCCTCGAGTAAATGATTACCTATAAAGTTATTTGATCCTAACGATAGTAGTATATCCTTTACCCCTTTAATTTGAATGTCTAATTTTTCTAAAATGGTTTCACTTTTTAATTCGGAATGTTCATTTCTTTTATTTGAGTGAGGATATGAAATATTGCAAAATGCATCCACTACAATCGAATGTCCCTCTAAAAGGTACAATTCTCTTTCATTTATCAAACGTCTAAGAAGGAGAAATTTCGAAATAAAGAGTTCCCAATTTGGAAGTTGGAAAAACTGGATTACTTTTTTTATTAATGAGGACTCGATTATTTCTATACTTTCAAGAAGGGTTTCTACTTGAGTTATATCACTTTGATAGACCCTAATCTTATGTTCGTTTACTTCTTTTGTTGCCTCAGATAATAATTGTATCATTTTCAAATCACCCGCTTGGGCAAGAAAATAATAATATAAGCCACTAAAGTAATCGCCAGCTAATACCGTTAGTTGATTCTTTAATTGGCTAGAGGGTTTCAATGAAGTGTTTGTACTAACCTGATCATGAGTATCAAGGGCTAACTGAATGAGCATTGTCGTTAATACATAATGTTCCAGTTCATGCTCTTCAATTTCAATCTCTTCAAAGATCGTATATAACAAAAGAAGCTTGTCTTCATCTATAATAGGGTTACTCAAATATTTATGTAGGTAGGAATGGTTTAACTCTCCTTCAATTCGCTTCTTAAAATTGGCTATTCTCACATTGATGTCCAGCATTCAATCACCCTTGTTTCCCCTATTTATAGCTTAAAATCAATAATTAATTAATAAACAAATTATATTATAACATACCTGTCCTATTTTCGCCTTTGTCTCTAGTTAAAAAAACACAGGTCTCAGTCATTAAAAAATAAAGCAGGAAGATCCTGCTTATTTTTTCGCATCTGCCTCAATTTCTCCATGGCTCGTTTGAATAATCGCTTGTCCTCTAATTTTTATGGCAGAGGTATGCTCTGTGAACTGAGCTATCATCACTTCACCTTTATCTAGTTTTTCAGAATGATGAAATCTTGTATCAGTTCCTCTTGTTAATCCGATTACATTTACACCATCTTCAATCGCTTTAATTACGATGAAATCATTCTTATCATTTAAACTCATGAATCTCTCCCCTTATATAAAGAAGACTTTTTTATAAATCTTCCCTAACTATCTCTTAAAAAGGAATATCTGTCAAACATAACTAGATGATTAACTCTTATTTCTCTTTCGGAATATGAATGTAATGAAATTCTAGCATAATGGGGATATGAAAAGCAAAAAAGAAGAATCATTTAAAGAACGATTCTTCTTTTTATATCAGGTGATTATGTATTATTTAACAGCGTCCTTAAGTGCTTTCCCTGGTTTAAATGCAGGAACTTTACTTGCTGCAATTTCGATTTCTTCACCAGTTTGTGGATTACGACCCTTACGAGCAGCTCTCTCACGAACCTCAAAGTTACCAAAACCAATCAATTGTACTTTATCACCATTTTTTAATGCTTCTAAAATTGAGTCAAATAAAGCATCAACAGCTTTAGTTACATCTTTCTTAGAAAGTTCTGTACTTTCAGCTACAGCGTTAATTAATTCTGTTTTGTTCATGCCATTCACCTCCTCCCAAAATCTAAGAAATCTAACTATGCAACGATTCTTGCAATTCATTAATCATTTCTTCACAAATTTAACTATTTCTATACATTTAAATGAGCTAGTAATTACTAACATGCCTTATATTAAACGATAATAAGACATATTTCAATCATTTTCGCGTAGAATCTTATTGAAATAGGTATATTTAGCCATTTTCACAAAAAAAGAGACTCCTCTAGAAAGGAGCCTTCAATTCTTTTGCTTATAGAATAATCGCAATCAATCCACCAGATCCTTCATTAATGATACGCTCTAGCGTTTCCTTTAGCTTATATCGTGCGTTTTCAGGCATTAATGACAGTTTCGCTTGAATGCCTTCACGTACAATAGAACTTAACGAACGACCAAAGATATCAGAGTTCCAAATTGATAGTGGATCATCTTCAAAGTCTTGCATTAAGTAGCGTACAAGCTCTTCACTTTGTTTTTCAGTGCCAATGATTGGGGCGAACTCTGACTCGACATCCACCTTAATCATATGAATGGAAGGGGCAACTGCTTTTAATCGTACTCCAAATCTAGATCCTTGACGGATAATTTCGGGTTCATCTAAACTCATATCAGCTAACGCTGGTGCTGCAATTCCATAACCAGTTTGCTTCACCATCTTAAGTGCATCAGCGACTTGATCATACTCAGCCTTAGCATAAGCAAAATCCTGCATAAGTTGTAGCAAGTGATCCTTCCCACGGATTTCCACACCAACAACCTCTTTAAGAATTTGATCATAAAGGTCATCTGGAGCATATAAATCAATTTCTGCTACTCCCTGACCCATTTCAATTCCTGCTAGGCTTGCTTGATCAATAAAGTCATACTCGCTGAATTGACCAACCACTCTATCAACATCTCTTAAACGCTTAATATCTTTGACAGTATCCTTCACTGCATCTTGGTAGCTTTCACGTAACCAATGGTCTTCACGAAGTACCATGACCCAGCTTGGTAAGTTAACATTCACCTCAAGCACTGGGAATTCATATAAAGATTCCCTTAATACATTAAATACGTCGCCTTCTCTCATACTTTCAACACTCATCGCTAAGACAGGAATATCATACTTTTCAGTAAGCTCTTGTCGCAATGCTTCAGTATCAGGGTGATGTGGCTGTACTGTGTTGATGACCATAATAAAAGGCTTCCCTACTTCTTTCAGTTCATCAATCACTCGAGCCTCTGCCTCAATATAATCTCTTCTTGGAATATCTCCAATCGTACCATCAGTTGTAATTACTACACCGATTGTTGAATGTTCTTGAATGACTTTTCTAGTTCCAATTTCTGCTGCTTCATGGAATGGAATTGGTTCTTCATACCATGGAGTATTAATCATTCGAGGACCATTTTCATCCTCATACCCTTTTGCACCTGGGACTGTGTATCCAACACAATCAACTAGACGAATATTAACGTCAAGCCCCTCGTCAACATGAACTGATACCGCTTGATTTGGCACAAACTTAGGTTCAGTTGTCATAATAGTTTTACCAGCTGCACTTTGTGGTAACTCATCTTGTGCCCTTGCTTTATCAGCCTCATTACCGATATTCGGTAGAACTACTAGCTCCATAAATTTCTTGATGAAAGTAGATTTACCAGTTCTTACCGCACCAACGACTCCTAAATAAATATCGCCACCGGTACGTTCAGCGATATCTTTGAAAATATCTACCTTTTCCAAGTGATCCCCTCCTGATCTTAGAGTTCCTGGGATAATAATATCCGACAAATTTAATAATCTAGGACACTATATATGTATGACGTTGTCCTATTTAATTATGACTAGATCTTAAAAATAAATTTGAACCCCTAGTGATTGAAGTAACAAACAGTATAAAAAACCCTTCCTCTAGATTGTATTCACGAAGGAAGGGTTCATAACTATTTTTTTAAAAAAATCGGCTCATTTTCCGAATTAATTGTATATGGAGTTGAATGACTTGGAACAAACATAGAATGGTCAACTAGGATACTTCGAATATCTTCCCCTTCTTTGAAGGTATGTTCATGCTTCGTAAGCGCATCATATAAATCAATTCGATAGTCTACAAATACTTCAATTTCATTATTAATTATGAATGGAAGATTGTTTCCCGTAAACGGACTAACAACGAAGGGTTCTTCCTTTAGACCAAGCTTTTGATAATCTAAGGTAAAGAATTCGGATTCTATCACTTCCTTAATAGGAGGAAATCCATGTTCTCTTCGGTACATATCTAATCTTAAATTTAAGTCTCTAATTTTTTCAGATATCGTCAAATCAAAAAGCTTTACTGTAGGATTCGTTTCCACATCAACTAATACATAGAGATAAACTCCACCGCTTTCATAAGCAGAACCAGGAGGATCAGCGATATATCTAGGTATGAGCTTATTAAAGTCAATTGGGTATTTTTGATATAGTGGTGTTTCCATATCTCTTGTTTTGATTGGAAGTAACCCATCATTTGCTTCCTGAAATTGTTCAACTGATGCTTGAACAGATTCTAATTGATGTTCATACGGAACTTGATTTTGAACCAATTTTTCTTGAGGATACATGCAACCGGTTAAAAAAAAGAGCATTCCTAAAACTATTATGTATTGTTTACTCATCATGAATCTGCCTCTAATCACTTACTGGACCACTTAGCACAACAAAGAAAATAATTATCCCTGCTAATACCATAAAGAAATAAGCCAGTCCAGCTGTAATCAATTTAAAAATGCCATTTAATTTATATCGACTAAAGTAAATTCCTATAACTGCAATAAACATAAATCCCATTGCAGCTAATGAAATCCACATTTTTAACAATCCAGGTGTCATCCATACATCTCCCCCATCTTTAATCTCTACCTGAATGGACACAAATCATGCTTGTCCGCCGCAAAATATTATACCATATATTTCGTTTTCAAGAAATGCCACCAATTATTACGCATATACAAAAAAAACTGAAGTAAAGGGGGCAATCTTTACTTCAGTACACATTCTAACTATTTTACCCATACCATGTTCAACCCTTACAGTATTACGCTTCATTTTATGCAAATATCGTCCTAAATGTATCGTGTTATTGCCTATCTTTTACGATCTATTTCTAATTAGATTTCTTTTTGAAGGCTATGTTATACTGGGCTGTTTCGATAAGCGATTACCTTCAACTACACTTCATTTTATCTTATGCAAAATCCAGTGCTATTGTGAGCTATTATACCGTTCGTTCACCTAGTATATTTGCAAGATCCTCCATTTCATGGGTAGGTAGTCTTCCCATTAAAGAATCGACTGCTTCTTTTGGACTTTTCTCATTAAATAAAACATCATAAAGAGCAAATGTTATTGGCATTTTGACATTCATTTTTTTTGCAAGCTGGTAAGCTGCCTTCGTTGTTCTTACACCTTCTACAACCATGCCCATATTCTCTAGAACTTCATCAAGGCTATGGCCCTTACCAAGTAAGTTCCCTGCTCTCCAGTTACGTGAATGAACACTCGTACATGTAACAATTAAATCCCCAATTCCAGTCAAGCCTGAAAAAGTAAGAGGATTTGCGCCCATAACAGATCCAAGTCTTGCAATTTCAGCTAAGCCACGAGTAATTAGTGCAGCTTTAGCATTATCGCCATACCCTAGTCCATCGGTTATTCCAGCACATAGTGCAATGATATTCTTCAAGGCACCGCCTATTTCCACACCAACAACATCAGGGTTAGTGTAGACTCTGAAATTCTTATTTATAAATAGATCTTGTACAAATTCAGCTGCAGCAATATTTTTTGAAGCTGAAGTCACTGTAGTCGGTTGTCTTAAAATAACCTCTTCCGCATGGCTTGGACCAGACAAGACAACGACATCCTTCAATAATTCTTCTGGTAGTTCTTCTTCAATGATTTCAGAAATTCTTTTTAATGAATCAGGCTCTATCCCCTTACTCACATGAATCACTGTTAAAGCAGTACTTGTCATTGTAGAAACCTGATTAAGGACTTCACGAATTGCTTTTGTTGGAACTGCTAGTACAATCGTATGTATTCCTTCCAATGCACTTTTTAAATCAGAATACCCAACAATGGATGCTGGTAGTTCAACATCAGGCAAGTACTTACTATTAGTATGAAGTTGATTAATTTCAGTAATTTGTTCTTTATTATGGCCCCACAGTCTAACCTCATGGCCATTATCAGCTAAAACAAGTGCTAAGGCTGTCCCCCAGCTACCTGCTCCAATTATTACGACCTGTTGATTCATTTTTGCACCTCACAATTCACCCTTATTTTCTCGCTCTTGCAAACAACCTAATTGGTGTCCCTTCAAACCCAAAGGCTGCACGAATTCGATTTTCTAAGAATCGCTCATATGAAAAATGCATAAGCTCTGGTTCATTTACAAATACAACAAATGTTGGTGGCTTAACTCCAACTTGTGTTGTGTAATAGATTCTTAATCTTTTTCCTTTATCAGTTGGTGCAGGATTCATAGCAACTGCATCCATTATGACATCATTCAATACATTTGTCTCTACTCTTAGAGAATGATTTTCACTAGCTACTTCAATCATCGGGATAAGCGTATGAATACGTTTCTTAGTCTTCGCTGATAAAAATACAATCGGTGCATAATCAAGGAATAAGAAGTGATCTCTCACTTTTTGCTCAAATTCCTTCATTGTTTTTTCGTCCTTTTCAATCGCATCCCATTTATTCACAACAATGACAACAGCTCTTCCAGCCTCGTGTGCATATCCTGCTATCTTCTTATCTTGTTCGATGATTCCTTCTTCAGCATTTAAAACAACTAAGACAACATCTGATCTTTCAATCGCTTTTAATGCTCTTAGCACACTATACTTTTCAGTAGTCTCATACACTTTACCCTTTTTTCTCATACCAGCAGTATCAATAATGACATATTCTTTATTATTATATTTGTATTCTGTATCAATTGCATCTCTTGTCGTTCCAGCAATATCACTAACAATAACTCTATCCTCACCTAAGAGAGCATTCACTAAAGAAGATTTACCTACATTCGGTCTTCCGATTAAACTAAATCGAATTTTATCATCTTCTTCGTCTTCCACACCTTTATTTGGGAAGTTCTCAATCACAGCATCTAACAAATCTCCTAATCCTAGACCATGTGAGCCCGAAATTGGATATGGTTCACCAAAGCCAAGTGCATAAAAGTCATAAATAGCATCTCTCATCTCTGGATTATCGACTTTGTTAACTGCTAGTACTACCGGTTTTTTTGAACGGAATAAGATCTTTGCAACCTCTTCATCTGCAGCAGTCACTCCCTCACGACTATTTGTCATGAAAATAATCACATCTGCTTCATCAATAGCAATCTCAGCCTGGTACCTGATTTGAGCTAAAAAAGGTTCATCTCCAACCTCAATTCCACCCGTATCAATAATATTAAATGTTTGATTTAGCCACTCTCCTGAACTATATACCCGATCTCTAGTTACCCCAGGTACATCTTCAACGATTGAAATTCTCTCTCCAACAACGCGATTAAAAATCGTTGATTTCCCCACATTTGGTCGTCCAACTATAGCTACTACTGGTTTTACCATTAGTAAATCACCCTTCCTCTACTTGATGTTCTAATTGAAAGCTATTTTTCACTGTTCTTATGTTAAGTAATTTCACAAAGTCCGTTATTCAAAACCAATGTAAACAACTAGCAATATGTATAAATAAACCCTTCTCAATTAGAAGGGCTAACTTTTATATTCTATCAGATATCATGGTAAAAGCAATAAAATTAATGTTAGTGCTTTACAATCACATATAACTCATCACTAAGGCCATGTGCAATTCCATCCAATATCGCTTCTAAATTGCCTGCAACATGTTCCATTTCTTCTTTTGTTTCACATGTAAAAATGGCTGTACTTCCAGTGACTTTTTTTGGATTGGTTGTAATAATTGCAAGAATATACTTTTCTAAATTCATTGTAAACGCCGCCCTTTCTTATTAGCCTTTGATTCAGTAGGCATTCTTATGGCATTTTCCAATGTTGGCACTTGACCTATCACAGCAATCGCTTTTTCAATGTCCTTTTCCTGCGGGAGAATAAATATGCCAACGCGTCCATCATCTAGATCACGCTTGGCCAACGGTATTAGTGCTGGGGTCCCAGAGTCTCTATATACACCCAAAGCCGTTGAAACATCATGTAAAATGGCTTGTCTTTGACCTAAATTAGCAATTGTTGACCTGACATTAAAATTCTTGGGCTTTAGAACAAATCCCATACCATATTTAAGCACTTCCTCTTGCCTAGCAGGTAACCCTATATTCATTATATAAATGTTATCTACATATAATCCTGGACCTTCAAATCGGGGCTTAACATATTCAATATCCACCATATCTTTCAGTTTTCCACCAGCCATAAGCTTCTTCGATATAAGTAAAGAGATGATTCCCGCTGCAATTCCTGCCCAAACATTCCAAACTAAATAGGCGAAAGTTGTTGAAAATGATGTTAGAATCACTAAATAATTTCTACTTTCAAAAGCAACAGCTATTCCTTCAATGTAAGTGTTCCCTCGTTTTACTAACTCAAATTGATCTAATTCTGTTAATGTATTTCTTTCCATATTTCGAACGTCGCGAAATTGAGAAGCAGCAATAGTAAGAAACGTAATTGCTGTAAATTCTTGCTCCATAATGGATGGGACAGCAACTGCTCCTAAGCCAGCTGCAATAAACCCTAGAGCAACATGAATAATCTTACCATGTAGATAAGTTGGATACTGTCTGTAATCAGTACGGAGCATATATACTCTTGTCATGACTCCAAATACTAATCCCAACAGAATGGGGTATGTATATTCATTCATTTATTCGAGTTTCTCCTTTAGCATTTTTTTGGATCATCTCATCAAAATAATGGATGAACAGCTCTATTTTTAACCAGACAAAAACAATAAAAAAAGCAATTGACAACACATCAAGAAATAAAAATGAACCAATCTCATATTCAAAACGAAACTTATTGATTACAAACCCATAAAGCAGTTCGCCTTGACAACTACCAATTAACAGAATAGCCATTCTAGAAAATCGGTCCTTTGTCAGCATAAGTGTAAGATAAATAAGCACAAATGCTAATAGTAATTTCCGATCAAGAAAGAGCCAAATTGGATCAAATAATTCAAAGAGCTGAAAGGTTACATACGCAATAGTTATAGTTAGCGAACAAATAAGTAAATATACTTTTTGTGCCATTGTTTTTTTTGCAATCAAAGTAAATGAAATAAACAGGATGACAAAATGAACTACATTTAAGTGATAGGTTTTTAATGTTAATTGTAGTGGTGAAAGAATAATAAGGATCAAAAATAGCAATGATAAACCTAACCGTTCCTTGTTTTTTTCCATAATAAATGTAGTATAGACCCAGGCCATCCATGCAATCCAATAAAAATATATACCTTCCATAACCCACCTCCACATCCTTCATTATGGCTATAAAACTAATTAATTAGTCGGCAATTCAAGATAATTTATAAGAATAGATAAAAAAATTACACAAAAGATAAATATGTTGTTAAGTACAATTAAAGGAGAATGTCAAATGGGTAAAGATAGACAAGAAAAGAAATTAAGGGAACGAAATGTTGTACCTGCGGATCGTGATCCAGAGCTACATCAACCAGGAGCAACGAAATTAGAAGGACCTGAAGCAGCAAGAGAGAGAAATGAACATTAATCTGCAAAAAAAATAAAGTAGGATGCATTAAATGCTTCCTACTTTACTTTTTTTGACTATATTTAGTTGTATCAATTCCTCTTTGCTGTAGCCATTGATTAGTATCTCCACTAATAACAATCATAGCGTTCTGAAGTTCATCTATTGTTTTAGCACCAACTGCTGTCATGATATACCTTAGGTCTGTCTGTAAATGAATGATTTCTTCTAATAAAGCTTGTTCCCCATCATTCATTAAAATTTTCAAGAAATATCCAGCATAGCCAACAACAGATGCACCTAATGCAATAGATTTCGCCATGTCCATTGCATGTTGAATTCCACCTGATGCAATAATCGATGGATGACCATTCACACTTGATACTTCTGCAATAGATGCAGCAGTCGTAATGCCCCATGTTTGAAAATAATCTAACGTCCGAGTTCGTCGCTTATTTTCAATAGCAGAAAAGTTTGTACCCCCTCTTCCACCAACATCAATCATGTCAACTCCGATATCAGAGAGCTTTTGGCATGTTTCTTTACTCATCCCAAAACCTACCTCTTTTACAATTACAGGTACTGATAATGAGTCTACAATTTTCTCAATTCTCATTAATGCACCCTCAAAACTACGATCTCCCTCTGGCATAACAAGCTCCTGAATGACATTAAGATGAATTTGTAGTGCATTCGCCTCAATCATGTTAACTGCTTGTTTTGCATCTTCAACGGTTGCTTCACTACCTAAATTCGCAAAGATGATACCATTCGGATTTGTATTTCTCACCACTTCAAAAGATAATCGTTCGTTAGCATCTTTAATAGCAGCCATTTGCGAACCAACTGCTATGGGAATATTGGCTTTTTTTGCGACTAATGCTAATGCTTGATTAATCTTTCTCGTTTCTTCTCCACCCCCACCAGTCATCGCATTTATTAAAATAGGCGAACTTAATATAAGTTCGCCTACTTTCGTACTAATGTCTATTTGATCGATATTGGTATTTGGAAGGCTTTGATGAACAAATTTTATATCTTCTAAACCATGTGTTCTATCTTGACCTACTGATAGAGCATGCTGAATATGTTCTAACTTGCGTTGTTTTCGATTGCTCATTCGATCACCAAATCTTTATTTTAATTTTTTAAGTTGGTCGCCAATCATTTCACCTAATTGAAAACCTGAAGATTCTTCTTTCTGTTGGTATTTCGCAAAATCCTCTTCATCTACGAAGTCGTCTGCTAACTCTTTCATACTTAAAGAAATTTTTTGGTCCTTCTCATTAATTTCAAGGACTTTTACATTTACTTTTTGTCCTTCTTTAAGTACTTCATGTGGAGTTCCAATATGTTTATTTGAGATTTGAGAAATATGGACTAATCCTTCAACTCCTGGAATCACTTCGACAAACGCACCGAATGAAACAAGTCTTCTGACAGTCCCTTCTACTACATCACCACGAGATAGTTTTTCATTAATATTAGCCCAAGGTCCAGGTAAGGTTTCTTTTATCGATAGTGAAATTCGCTCATTATCAAGATCTACAGATAGAATCTTTACAGTAACCTTTTGCCCCTCTTCAACCACATCAGATGGTTTCTCTACATGATTATGTGACAATTGAGAAATATGTACTAGTCCATCAACTCCACCTAAGTCAACAAAGGCACCAAAATCAGTTAATCTCTGAACAGTTCCTTCAAGAACCTGGCCAACCTCTAATGAATGAATGAGTTTATTCTTTTTATTTTTCTGCTCTGCTTCAACAACAGCACGGTGAGAAAGAATGACACGATTCTTCTCTCTGTCTAGTTCAACCACTTTTACAGTTAGTGTATTGTGTAGGTACTCAGAGAAATCCTCTACATAATGAGCTTCAACTAGTGATGCTGGGATAAATCCTCTAACACCAATATCAACGACTAGACCACCTTTTACCACATCTTTTACTTCTGTTTCAAACACTTCTCCAGAGGCAAAGCGCGCTTCTAGTATTTCCCATGATTTTTCAGCTACTGCAGCTCTTTTAGATAGAATAACAGTATCCTCTTCCACCTTAATAACCTTTAATTCTAATTCTTCTTCTTCTGAAACAACATCACTTGCTTTTTCTACATGAAGACTTGAGAGTTCGCTTATTGGAATAATGCCATCAACCTTACTGTTCTCAATGCTCACGATTACTTGTTTTTCTTCAACCTTTGTCACCTTCGCAACAACTGTGTCGCCAACCTCTAAATCTTTCACATCTACTTGATTCATATCCTCAACCATCATTTTACCTCCTTAAGTCCACCTGCGAAAACAAATGTAACTGTTGTTTTGTCTTGCAAATGTATCAATACCCAACTTTTGATGATCAAAAATCATCTTGGGAATACATAGTTTAAAAATAACTCTCTTTAATAAACTTCTAATAAATGCTAACTTTTGTCAAGTACAAACTCTTAAACTATTTATGTTTTTCTAGCAATTTTCTAATTCCATCCATTATATGCTCAGTAACAGCTTCAGCAGATGCTTTCTCCGATCTAAGCATATCCATCTCAATCGGAGGTCCATACACTACTTTTAGCTTACCAAACATTTTATATGGTCCAATAATTGCACAAGGAATAACAGTAGCACTAGAGCGCAACGCGAAAAACCCTGCTCCAGCAAGACCTTTACCTAAGTGACCATCCTTACTTCTTGTTCCCTCTGGGAATAGACCAAGTACATGATTTTCCTTTAGGATCTTCATTGCTTTTCTTAACGCTTCACGGTCACTCATTCCTCTTTTTACTGGAAAGGCTTTTGTTTTTGTAATAATCTTACCTAAGATTGGAATGTTGAATAACTCTTCTTTTGCCATAAAGTGGACAGGTCTTGGTACTGTAATACCTACAATTGGAGGATCTAAGTTATCTATATGATTAGAACAAATGATTACTGGTCCTTCCTTTGGAATATTATCCTGACCAATTACTTCTATTCGATAAAACGGGCGAAGAATGACTCTTACTGTTTCCCTTGCAAAAATATAAAAATCCATCTAATCAAATCCTTTCATCGACAAGGATCATAATCTTATCAACCACCTCATTAATTGAAAGGGAAGTAGTATCAATTTCGATCGCATCTTCTGCTTTCTTCAATGGTGATACTTCGCGTTCTGAATCTAATTTATCTCTTAATGCAATTTCCTCTTTTAATTGATCAAGATGTGATTCAATACCCTTAGCAACATTTTCATCATGGCGTCTGATGGCTCTCTCTTCCACTGAAGCTAATAAGAATACTTTCACCTCAGCATTAGGAATAACATGCGTACCAATATCTCTACCATCCATAACAACTCCACCGTTTAATGCTAATTGCTGTTGTCTAGCAACCATTTCTTCTCTGATTTGACGATGTTTTGCAACTATTGAAACAGAGTTTGTCACGATATTTGATCTAATTTCTTCCGTAACATCCTCACCATTTACATAAACAAGTTGTCCATTAGCAACTGGTTTTAGTTCGATTTTTGTTTGAAGAAGTAGGTCTATTAATTTCTTTTCATCTTCTAAATTAATATCTTCTTGGATCGCCTTGTATGTTAAAGAACGATACATTGCACCTGTATCTATATATATGTATGACAATTTTCTTGCTACGATTTTTGCAACTGTACTTTTTCCAGCAGCTGCTGGTCCATCAATTGCAATTGAAATATGCTTGTTCATTTAATTATAAATCCCCCTAATTTTCTTCGTTTCATTCCTTGTGAAAGAATGTTTCTATTGTTTGAGTAGCCTCGGATTTGTTTACGCCTTCGTAATCAATGATTTTCGTCAGATATGGTGAGATAGGAGTATATAATAATAAACCTTGAGCTACGATCATGGTTACTAATTGAATGATGATTAATTTAATTAAAATACCCTCAAACCGCTTCATTTCACACAACCCCATACTTTTTCTATATAGTATGTGAAATAAATAGAATAATTATTCTATATCCTGTATTCCTTTTTTTCGATCAGATAATTGTTTTTCAAAACAGAATTTCGTTATAAGTTGTATTGCGTTGTTATTGGTATTAATAAATTGTAAGGATGCCTTACTCCTGTGAGAGCCATTTTCCTCTATAACTCTTATCAATTTACTTTCCAATTTTAAGTATTGATTTTCTCCTGAAATCATTGGTAGGACAAACCATGTCTCCAATTCATCACCAGGGCGACATAGATATTTTCTTGGTAAAATGATTGATGAACCCCCAGCACTTAAATCAGTCGTAAGTGTTACAAATGGTGGAAAACGCTGATCCTTTGAATGGACTGCTACATCAAGACTTACATCAATTCGAACAAACTGTCTTCTTTGTATTCGTTTTACATTCTTATATCCAGGAAATGAAATAATCACCATCGGAATTCCCTTGATTGTCCGACCTAATACTTCAGTTTCAAATAAGTGAACAGAATTATCCTGGCCAACAAAGGATGCCTTAAGTTTTGTTCCATTTATTAAGAAAATTGATTTTCCTGTTTGCTCATTTATAGGATAATCGATGTATAATTGATGATTCATTTCTTCAACTAGTCGGCAACGAAATGATTCCCTTTTATCATTATTGATTAATTCTAAGGTGATCGAATCTCCAATTCTCAACAAACTATATCACTCTTCCCACTATCAATAGTGTGTAGGAATACGAATTACTTATTCCATAACCCCACACTTTAAGTTTTATCAGTTGTACAAAAACAACCTATATTCATATTAAATCATGGAATAAAAAAAAGGGAAAGTATATTTCACTTTCCCAAAGATAAATATTACATTGATTGATTATATAATGGTTCAGCATTTTTCAACTTGATAACCTCTTCTTCATGTCCATTTTCGGCATTAATATAGAGTCTGTAGGTATCATCATTTATTACCCCTAAAAATTCATAACATAGAACTTCTTCATTTAAATCATTTGTTATAATCGCTAGTCGATCTTCCATCACTTCTAAATTCGGATTTACTTTTTTTCTAGCTTCTTCAAGAGAAATACCTGGCTTTGGTATTTTTCTCTCCTTATGGGATGATAAGAAATCTTTAGCTGAGAATCCAACGATATGACCGTCATCTAGCGCTACCTTCATTTTAATTGAATCTGGATAGATTCTAACACCGTCAATACTTGAAACAAAGTTAAATACACCGATATTGTCATATTGTGCACTTTCAAACAGTTCTTGAGTGTGAAAGTTATGATCCTTAAGAAACTTAATTGCATTATTTGATGCTTCATTTAAACTGATTTTCGGATCTTTAACATCTCGGTGCTGAATGACCCATACTGGATATCCGCCTTTTTTGGTAATATCCATATAAATTTCAGATTTTGAATCAGGATCATCTATTCTTAAGCTATAGAAGCCATTTGTTGCTCCATCACCATTTTCTGTGACGGACATATCAATATTCCCTTTTAGACTTAGAAAGTCTTTTGCTATTTCCTTTGCTTTGTTCTCATCGATTTCATTGCCTTCGAGATTTTCATACTCTCCACCATTTTGCTTGCTAGAGACTGTTGGTCCAAAGTTCGTTTCTTTATATCCTTCTATATCTTTTTCAACAGTCTTAAATCCATCGATGATTGTATTATCAGCTTGCTTTTGTCCTGATGCCAATGCTAATTCTACATCCATCCACCTTAAATTATTCTCAATTACTAAATGCTGAACCTTACGTAATTCCTTCTGTATATCCTCTGCATTCGAATACAGATTTTGCAGTGTTTTATACTCTTCATCACTGAGAGGTTCTCCATCTAAGTCTCTCACAGCTGTACGATAACTGAAGTCACCGATATTAGACAAAAACTCTTCAGTTTTATTGAAAGGTAAAAGAGTTAATGGAAGTTGACCTACATCAGATTGTGCTTCAGAGGTCACTCTCCACACATCTGCTAAGGCAGGTGATAAAGAATCTTTTGAATTCATCGCTAGTGTTGTTCCAATTTTGTCATGGAGCAAATCAATCTGATACGTTAAATCATGGAATGCTCGTTGATAATTATTTTCAGCATGAATTAATACAGCGTTTTTTTCTTGATGTTCTTTATAGCCCCAATATGAGGTTCCTACTATTCCTATTGTTAATATTGTGATAAAAATTCCTCGTAGCATGTTCACTCACCTTTCTATCTACAGAAAATGTGCTTTCCGATCCGTTTAATTTGAGGTCTTCCCCAAATCCATTTACTAGTTGCTGTTTCAGGATTAAAGTAATAAGTTGCACCATCGGTAGGGTCCATCCCATTAATCGCATCCAATACTGCTCTTCTTGCTGTATCGTTAGGTGTAAGCCAAATTTGACCATCTGCTACTGCTGTGAAGGCAAGTGGTTCAAATATAATTCCAGAAATTGATTTAGGAAATGTAGGGCTGTTAAGTCGATTTAAGATGACCGCGGCTACAGCTACCTGGCCAATATATGGCTCTCCACGTGCTTCACCATATACAGCATTTGCCATTAATTGTATATCGTTTTGTGAGAAACCACTCGGAACATTTACTGCTGTTGGTCCTGCAGACTCTTCTGGTGCTGCCTCTTCAGCTGCTTGTTCTTGTTCTTCACCATCTTCATTCTGAGGAGCTGGTGCTGGTGCTGGAGCTGGTTCAGCTTGCGGTTGCCCACCATCTTGCGGTTGCCCTCCACCTTGTGGCTGCTGACCACCTTGGGCCTGTCCTCCACCTTGCGGCTGCTGGCCACCTTGGGCTTGACCACCACCTTGTGGTTGCTGACCTTCTTGGGCCTGTCCTCCACCTTGTGGCTGCTGGCCATCTTGGGCTTGACCACCACCTTGTGGTTGCTGACCTTCTTGGGCCTGTCCTCCACCTTGTGGCTGCTTGCCTTTTTTCGGTTGCTCTTCACCTTGAGCTTTGAAACGACTTTCTGATTCTTTTTTTCGTGCTTCAGCTGTTTGCTTTGCTTTTTCAATCGCTTCCTTACTAGGTGCTGACTGTATATCCCAAGGCACGCCTCCGTAGTGAGTAAATCGATTTCCTTTATTTATATTTGCATAGACAAAATCACGATTGTATTTAGTGGCTCTTTTTAACATGTCCTTTGTTTTTTGACCAACTAAACCATCGACCTCTGTTAACCCAAAAGCCTTCTGAAAATTACGAACTGCCCAATAGGTTGACCATCCATATACACCATCGATGGTACCATGATAATACCCGTTATACTGAAGCCTTGATTGGAGTTCAATAACATCGTCTCCTGTCGCACCTCTTTGAATAATTTGTTCTGAAAATGCCTCGGTTTTATTGAAATTGCTTCCTCCAAATATCCCAAATGCTAATATAAAAACTAAAATTGGTAACTTTATGAACAATCTAGAGTTCATTATTTCTTTTACCTCCTTAACCAAATTCTATATAAACTTACATGTATTTTCTGTAATGTCTTATTTTTTATTCAAAAACTAGAAAATTCATCAAAAAAAGAGCCTACCAAAGTAGACTCTCATCCTTAACATATTAAGCTGTCATAGCAAGTCGAGCTTTTTTTGCCTTCCTTAGCCCTACCCACCAAAGACCGATCATGAAAGGTAGCATGTAAAGCATCCATTTCTCCTGAGTTAACAAAATAAAATCATACGTACCATGTAGCATGAACGGTAAGAAAAGAGAAGTAGCAATCCATTTGCTCTTCTTTCCCTTCGGAGCAAACTTTCCTTTTCCAATATAGTAACCCATAATAACCCCAAATAAGGCATGACTAGAGACAGGAAGTAATGCTCGACCAAAAGCAAATTGCACTCCATTTGCAAAGAGGTAAAGAATATTTTCAAAAGTAGCAAAACCTAAAGAAACCGATGCTCCATAAACAATCCCATCATAAGGCTCGTCAAAGTCAATATGTTGAAACACAACATACATCAGAATAAACCATTTGAAAAATTCCTCTAAAAGACTTGTGGCAATAAAGGCTCGCAAAAACTGAGAGACAAGTACCCCTTCAACTTGAAGTACATATTGAACAAACATGATTGGAAATACCAGTATTGCACCAAATATAAATACTCGAAACACCATGGATATCGGCTCATTATCATATCGATCTTTTAAATAAAAATAACTTAGTAGTGCTAAACCAGGAGCAATACCCGCGGAAATGATAGCAACCATACGCTTCCTCATTTCGTACCAAAATTATAATTAAATGTTACATTCACATTATATAATTAATTTTTATTGAGAATCAGATAAGAATATCGTAACATGTAAATGATTAATTGAACATCGTAAATTAAGGAAATCATACTCCCGGGAGTGATACATTTGAAAAAGATTCTACTTATACATACTGGTGGTACCATTTCCATGATAGAAGATAAAACGACAGGTACGATCCAGCAAAATCAACAAAACCCTTTACTTAACACAACCAACAGCTTAAATGAGATTGCTGACATTTCAGTGCTAGAGCTATTTCATTTACCTTCGCCTCATATTACAACAAACGAAATGCTGTTGTTAATGAAGGAAATAAAAGAACGTGTTGTAACAGAAAATATTGATGGAGTAGTCATTACACATGGTACTGATACACTTGAAGAAACTGCTTATTTTTTGGATGTAACCATATCATTTGAACTACCAATCGTCGTAACTGGAGCAATGCGTTCAAGTAATGAACTTGGAGCGGATGGTTTATACAATTTAATCTCTTCTATTCGAGTTGCTGCAAGTGATTCTGCTCGTGGCAAAGGTGTTTTAGTTGTTTTAAATGATGAAATTCATACTGCGAGAAATGTGACAAAAACACATACAAGTAATGTAGCTACTTTTCAAAGTCCCCAGTATGGACCAATCGGTATAGTTACAAAAAGAGGGGTTGTATTCCATCAAGCACCCTTATTTAGAGAAACATGTAATATTAAGAGTATTACAAAGAAAGTAATTATGCTAAAAGCATATGCAGGTATGGATGGAACAATTTTACAAGCAGTGCAATCATTAGGAATTGACGGTTTAGTCATTGAAGCTCTTGGACAAGGGAACCTCCCCCCCTTGATGGTCAATGATTTAAAAGAAATGATCGACAATGATATTCCCGTTGTACTTGTTTCTAGATGTTTCAATGGTTTTGTCGAGGACGTTTATGGTTATGATGGCGGTGGAAAGCAATTAAAGGATTTAGGTGTTATCTTCTCCAATGGTCTAAATGGACAAAAGGCAAGACTTAAATTATTAGTAGCTCTAGAAAGTAATGTCTCACAAGAAAAACTACAAGAATTATTTCAAAAGTAATCTAGCTTGCCTGGTACTATTCTCAAAAGTACTAAATAGACCAGGCACACTCATGTCAGTTGTTTTTTGTAGCTGTCGATTGAATTTTTTGAGCGATGAGACCTCCATGAAACCTGCCGTTTTCAATAAATATTTCATTTGCATTATTCCCTGCAGCTATAACACCTGCAATAAATAAACCCTCAACATTGGTTTCCATTGTTTCTTCATCAAAAAATGGTCGCCCAGTTTCTTCATCAATGATCACATTCATCTTTTTTAGAAATTCATGATCTGGGTGATAGCCAGTCATTGCAAATACAAAATCATTTTTTATGTGATAAGTTTCCCCATGTTTCTCATACACCACTTCGTTCAAATGAATTTCTTTCAAGTGTGCTTGAAATTCCATCTTTATTGTACCATGACGCACAAGGGATTCGAATTCTGGAAGAATCCACGGCTTAATACTTGAAGAGTACTCACTTCCTCTATAAATAACAGTGACCCTCGCTCCAGCTTTCACAAGTTCTAAAGCAGCATCAACACTTGAGTTTTTGCCCCCAACAACTACTACATCACAATCAAAGTATGGATGTGCCTCTTTAAAATAATGAAAGACCTTATCCAAATCCTCACCAGGAATATTCATATAATTTGGATGGTCATAGTAACCTGTAGCAATAACTACCTGGTTTGATTGATAAAGCCCAGCAGATGATTCAACGACAAAGTGACCATTCTCTGTCTTTTCAACTTTAAAAACCTCTTCAAAGGATTGAACCCTAATCTTTTTTCGCTTAACTACTTCTCTATAATAAGCAAGTGCTTGATTTCGGACTGGCTTCCTATTTTCAGTTATAAAGGCTACATCACCAATCTCTAATTTTTCACTAGAGCTGAAAAAGGTTTGATGTGTTGGATAATGATAAATGCTATTTACAATATTGCCTTTTTCTATAATTAAGGGATCTAACCCAATCTCTTGTAACGCGATCGCTGCAGCTAGCCCACAAGGACCTCCACCAATGATAATTACTTCTTCACTTTGCACGTCTTTGCTCACCTCTAAAATGATCTAAGCATCCATAGAATTAACTGAATACTAAGATATGTATTAAAATAAAAAATCTCCTATAAAAATCATAGGAGATTTGATCAGATTGTGCAAATATTAGCCATTTACAAAATTAAATCCATCCTCTAAAACGCGAAGCTTCTGCCATTTTTCGAACTCCGACCATGTAGGCTGCAAGTCTCATATCTACACGTCTAGTCGACGCGGTTTCATAAATGCTATTAAATGATTTGACCATCACTTTTTCAAGTCTTTCTTCCACTTCACTTTCAGTCCAATAGAAGCCCTGATTATTTTGTACCCACTCAAAATAAGAAACTGTCACACCACCTGCACTAGCTAATACATCAGGTACTAATAGAATTCCTCTTTGTGTTAAGATATCTGTTGCTTCCAAAGTTGTTGGTCCATTTGCAGCTTCGACTACTATACTTGCACGAATGTCATGCGCATTTTCTTCTGTAATTTGATTCTCAATTGCAGCTGGAACTAAGATATCACAATCAAGCTCAAGTAATTCTTTATTTGAAATTGTATCATTAAATAATTTCGTAACCGTACCAAAACTATCTCTTCTGTCCAATAAATAATCAATGTCTAAACCATTTTCATTATGAAGAGCACCATATGCATCTGAAATCCCAACAACCTTCGCTCCAGCATCATGCATAAATTTCGCTAAAAAACTACCCGCATTACCAAATCCTTGAACAACGACACGAGCACCCTTTAACTCAATCCCTTTTTTCTTTGCCGCTTCCCTTATACAAATCGTTACACCCTTAGCAGTTGCCGATTCTCTACCGTGTGAACCACCAAGAACCAAAGGCTTTCCTGTAATAAATCCTGGAGAATTAAATTCATCAATTCGACTGTATTCATCCATCATCCATGCCATGATTTGTGAATTAGTGAATACATCTGGTGCTGGTATGTCCTTTGTAGGACCAACAATCTGACTTATTGCACGCACATAACCACGACTTAATCGCTCTAGCTCCCTAAATGACATATCTCTTGGATCACAAACAATTCCGCCTTTTCCTCCACCATAAGGAAGATCAACAATCCCACATTTCAAACTCATCCAGATTGATAATGCCTTTACTTCCTTTTCAGACACATTCGGATGGAATCGAATTCCACCTTTTGTTGGTCCAACTGCATCATTATGCTGAGCACGATATCCAGTGAAAATTTTGACTGAACCATCGTCCATTCTTACTGGTATTTTTACAGTCATCATTCGAATTGGTTCTTTTAATAATTCATAAACCTCTTCAGGATAACCCAATTTTTCGAGTGCTTTATGTATGACAGTTTGTGTTGATTTTAGGACATCTAATTTTTCTTTTTTATTTTCAGTGTTGTCCTGTTTTTTATCGGCTTCCATTTGTAAACCTCCTAATATTCTTCAAAGGTATTTTAGTCACTTAGAGCTCTTTTTAAACGAAATATTCAAATACAGCTACATGACATAGTATACAACTTCATCGATTTGATGCAAAGATAAAAAAAGGCTGTTTTCTCAAAGATTGTTGTTTTTTGAGGTGAATTAGTTGAGTATAGATTTCTAGCAGACTGAATACACGGAGACTCCCGTGGGACTAGTAGCCAAAGTGAGACCCCGCAGGAGCACAAGCGACGAGGAGGCTCACCGGTTACCCCACAGGACGCGGAGTGTATTCAGGCTGCGGTATCAAAAGCAACAATATATACGAAAACAGCCTAAAAAAAAGACCTAAGAGGAACTTTTATTACATGTTTTCTAATAAAATATTTTATTAGACAGGTAACATGCAATATCTGGACCATCTTAAGTCAAATCATCCCTTTTATTCTTTCATAAAATAATGAAATATTTTCTCTATAGATTGTTCACTCATTAAGAGTTTCCCATATTCATGCACTCTATATTTAGTTAATGTTGCAGAATTCCCAAATTCAGCAAGGATCGCAATAAGATTCTCAGAATTCGGAATATCTTCTTCTTCAAATAACAAATAGAAGTGTTCATTATATGAATAGAGCTTTCCACTAAGAATATTTAATGGAAACAGTCTTGAGGAGAGTTGTATGACATCTTCAAATGATGAAAATTCATAAAACAAATCATCACTTTCGTCAAGTGTAACTTGCATTTCAATATAATCATCTGAGAAATCAGCATCTTCATCAAGTTCTTGACTTTCTACATCCTTTGTGACGATTACAACCATTCCTTGAGCCTGTAATGAATATACTTCTACAGCTATTGCACCGTTTGCTTCAAAGCCTAGTTCTTCACTAGCCTCTTCAATCATATCTCGAAAAAGCTGATGTACCTTTATAGAATCGTGCCTAAGATCTTCTTTGGTTAAACCACGTTCCATTAAATCATCGAATGTCAAAAATATCTTGATCTTATTATAATTTAAGCGTTCAAGACGCATAAAGACCCCTCCCTACCGTCACGCCAACATTCTTATTCTCAGTTTATGAAAAATCCAAAGGATGGTTCATATTTTAGTACAGAAATAGAAGTAGTATGTTAATTAACCTGATTCATTTTTTCTTTCAACCACTGTTCCCAATCGCTTTGCTGATCTCCAACAATAATTGATTCAATAGGGGGCGTATGAGTTTTATTTTTGGTGAATGCATTACCACCTAAGCCGATCGTTAGTTCTCTGTTCTTCTTCGTTATTCTTTCAACTAACTTCAATGTTTCTCCTTTGTTCTCTTCCATCGTACATGAGATAAATAGATAATTTGGATTTATTTCATCAATGACGATTTCCAAATCACCTTCTGCAGTACTTGTCCCAATATAGATAACCTCAAAGCCTTTTAGTCTTAGAAAAAGTGTAAAAATAGATAATCCTATTTCATGAAATTCACCTGGCCCGCATGCTGTAACAGCCTTAGGAAGCATACTATTAACTGGCAGATTATGAAAGATCATCCCAATTTTTGATCTTATAAACGATGATGCAAAGCGCTCATGTGCACTTGTGATTTCCCCTTCTTCCCAAAGCGTTCCTATTTGGATAAGTGTTGAACTCAATAGTTCGATAACCACTTTATCAATCGTATAGATGCTAAATGCTTTATTCATCAATTCATGGGCTTTGTGCTCATTAAAATGGATTAAGCTATCGACTAACTCATTCTGTAATGCTAGTAAGAACTCCAAGCGATGTTCTTCATTAAGTGAGCTCATTAAAGCTGGTGAAGATTCAAGTAAAGAAATCGCTTGGCTAATCGTAAATCCTTTATTTACCTTTTCCACAAGCCAGCTTAATATCTGAACATGTTCCTCAGTATATAATCGATGACCAGATTCATTTCGTTTTGGAGCAATGATTTTGTATCTTCGTTCCCATGCCCTTAAAGTCCCTGCTTGAATGCCTAACATTTTTGTCATGGCTTTTATATTGTACTTTCCTTCTTGTGATCCCATTTTTATCCTCCAATAGGATGTAAAGCTTACAGCTTACTTGTCTCGTATTATAACGAATTTCATAGATTGTGTAAAATAACTTCTCTTCTCATCTAAACAAGTGATTTACTCCGTTTTTATAGTAATTAAATGTGTTTCTGGATGTGCACCTAGACGTAGAGGTAATTGTGTTGTTCCATACCCATTACTAGTAAGAAGTGTGGTCCCTCCCACTTGTTCAATCCCGCCTTTTTTGTACATTCCAACATTAAAAATTCTAATTTGACCTCCATGAGTATGTCCTGACAAGATAAGGTCAATTTTATGTTGATCGGTCACTTCATTAATTATTTCCGGATTATGACTAACTAATATTTTGAAAGCTACATTCTCTTTGACATCATTTAACGCTAGATCAAGACGATGTCGCCCTGTTTTTATATCATCGATTCCTACTATTGCAAGCTGTTCACCTGTCTCAGATTCAAATCCTGCAGCTGTATTATCAAGAATGTTGACGCCTTTAGAAAGTAATACTGAATCTAATTGATGATAATCTATTTCATAATCATTATTACCCCACACAAAGTAAACTGGTCCAATCATCCGTAATAAATCAATATTTGCTTCAATCTTATGTAAAGGGACTCCCTTCTCACATAAATCTCCACCAATTATAACTAAGTCTGCTGTACCGACCTCTTTGATCATTTGCTCAGAAACTGTTCGTTTATGTATATCAGAAATAAAATAAATAGTAATTTCACCAAAGCTCTTCGGAAAATGATCAAATGTTAGAGTTGTTTTAATGATGTTATTTTCTTTAGCAACAATGGCCATATATACCAATAATCCAATCGCGAGTAATGCAAGAACGATTATTCCTATCAAAGATATTCCCCTACCTTCAGTTCTTTAATAATGCTTTTAAAAACACTATACCATAGATGTGTATTCCATTTTGAGGAATATTCTCCAATTATAAGAAGGTTCATGTAACTTCTTATTTTTTGCCATAAATTTATTGGAATTAATTTGAAATTAATCCATAAACATGAATTGAAGAATATGTAAATTCCATATCGTAGGAGGTTCGCGCTTATGTATACTTGGAGAAAGAGCTACGCTCCTTACTCTGGCCCATTCGACCCTTGCCGTCCGATTCCGAAAAAGACATTTGTCACTCCACCAAATATATATCTAGGATTTCAGCCAGCTAATTTGCCTCAATTCTCTCCGAAAGAAGCTCTATGCACAGGAACACTCTGGAAAGCATTCTATGATCCCTATTATGGTCCATATGAGCCTCAAAAAAGGGAGGGTTCTTAAATGAAGAAGATGCCACCTGAGTATTATGCTTTATTAGAAAATCTACAAGCGTTAGATTTTGTCCTTGTTGAATTAACCTTATATTTAGACACTCATCCAAATGACTATGATGCCATTAAACAATTCAATGACACGGCTTACGAACGTAAAAAAGTCGCTAAACAATTTGAATCTCAATTTCATCCATTATTGCAATATGGCAAGAGTTATTCAAGTTATCCTTGGAATTGGGATGACAGTCCTTGGCCATGGCAGGTTTAATTATTATCTGAAGGGACGTGTTTATATGTGGGTCTATGAAAAAAAACTTCAATACCCTGTAAAGGTAAGTACTTGTAATCCAATGTTAGCAAAATACTTAGTAGAACAATATGGTGGGGCTGATGGAGAATTATCAGCTGCTCTTAGATATTTGAACCAGAGGTATACGATACCAGATAAGATTATTGGACTATTAAACGATATCGGAACAGAAGAATTCGCTCATTTGGAAATGATTGCCACGATGATATATAAACTCACAAAAGATGCTACACCAGAACAATTAAAGGCTGCTGGCTTGGATACACACTATGTGAACCATGATAGTGCCCTCTACTATAGTAATGCTGATGGTGTGCCGTGGACTGCAAGCTATATACAAGCCAAAGGTGATCCAATTGCAGATCTATATGAGGATATTGCTGCTGAAGAAAAAGCACGTGCTACTTATCAATGGATTATCAATATGAGTGATGACCCTGATTTAAACGATAGTTTACGTTTCCTAAGAGAACGTGAGATTGTCCATTCTCAGCGTTTTAGAGAAGCTGTAGAGATTCTAAAAGATGAGCGCGATAAGAAAAGGATATTTTAGTAGAATGGTAGAAATGAGGCTTCCAAAAAGAAGCCTCATTTCTATTTAGTCTCTTCAACTTTCATTGGAATCTTCAATACTTGTCCTTGATAAATTTGATTATCCTTTATATGATTCCACTCTTTAATTAATTGTTCTCCTGCTCTAGAGTGATAATACATATTAGAAATACGATATAAAGTTTCGTTCGCTTTTACAGTGTGATACTTGACCTCATACTCAACAGATGCTGGTTTCTCTTTAGGCACACTTGGTTGTTTCACCTCAGGTTGCTCTTCTACTGGATCATTTCTAACTTCTTCAGAAGATACTTGTTTTTCTGATTCTGACTCCTTTGGTGTATCAGAGCCAACTTCCTCCCCTTGTGATTCGAGTAATTCAGATCCAATCAATGTGTTAGAGTCCATTTTCTTCTGATTAGCATATTTAACCGTCTCAACATTTTGTAAATCTTTTGAAACAAAACTTGGTTTAGGCAGATAATCATTAAAGTAAATCGTTGTACATACTATTGTCAGAATAAGTAGAATAAAAAAGAATCCTAGTAATCTAACAACAGGGAATTTTATCTTGAATTTTGTCTTCTTGGGATTTGTTTGATGATACTCACTTCTTGGAGGTAATCCTCCCTCTTTGAAGCTTTCCTTGAATTCATCATTTGAATTATTCATACACTTACCTCATTTACGTAAACTTTTTATATATTCAATTTTTAATTTAAGTGCAAAGACAGCATCTATCATGAAATGTGCAAATATTGTAACCCATAAGTTACCAGTGTTTTCAAAAACAATACCCAAAAGAAAGCTTAAGACGACTACAGATAATAGAAGCACCCATTTATACAAATAACGAATATGTAACAATGCAAACACGATACTCGCAATATATAATCCAAAATGAGTCTGAAGAATGCCCCTGAATAGAAGTTCTTCAGTAAAAGAAATGAGAAAACAAACAAAAAGGATATGAATTATATTTAATTTTTCAAACATCCTTTTGTTTATTCCACCGTCATCAAGCATTTCCTTGGGTAACCATCTTTCTAATAATAAATCCACTACTATTACCCCAATGGCTATACTACCACCAATATAAAAAATGGAGGGATGAAAGCTCCACATTGAGATAAATGACTCAACATCCTCAAATAGAAAAAAAGCTAATATGATAGATACCAATAGGAGCATGATTTGTGTTAAATATAGATGAATCATAATTTCTTTATCTGCCATTCTTTTTATAATATCAGCTTGACGGCTCATGACTATGTTCACTCTCATCTCCTAATAGAATACAACGTAATTCTTGTTTCCAATCAAAAAACAACCCATTTTTAGTTCTTTCAACTTCTGTAGCTTGAGCAAAATCTAAGATTATATCACTTATACAATTGTCACAGCATCTTTGAGGCTTTTGAGAAAGCTCTTCTTGAAAATATGCTAAGATTCTCTCTCTTCGACACCCGGTCGTATTAATCCATTGTTTCATGAATCTTAGCTTGTTTTCTTTATACCTTATCCTGTCTCTTACTTTTTCGTTCACTAATTCAGTAGTTTCGATTACATTTACTTGTTTAGATATCTTTTGATTCTCAAAAATCACATTTTCTCTTAGATGATATTTAATAAATCTCCAAATCGTTTCTGAAATCACATTATGTGCAACAACCTCATTGTCTAATTCTTTGGTGAAATGAACTTCACCCTTTTCATGAATTAATCTATTTAAATAATTTAACACTGCAGTTATTTGTCTTTCGTCTGGAAGATCACTTTGAATTAGCATTTCAGGAAGCTCATGATCATTTTCACTATAAAGTAAGATAGAGATACTATCTTTTCCATCTCTTCCCGCTCTTCCAATCTCTTGAAGATAGCTTTCTAACTGTGTAGGGAAATGAAAATGAATCACATATCGTATATCACTTTTATCAACACCCATACCAAATGCATTGGTACTACAAATGACCGATAACTGTCCTTGAATAAATTGTTGCTGTATTAGCATTCGCTGCTCATGATCAAGACCACCATGATAATAAGCTACATTGGGAGTATGATTTTCTTGCAGAAATGTGGATACATTCTCAGCAACATTCCTACTTGAAAAATAGATAATTCCTGGCCCTTGTAACGACTGAACCAATTGAAGCAGTTTTTCTAATTTTTGTTGATAGCTTCCTATCTTTTCAACGACAAACGCAATATTCTTCCGATCAACAGAATGAATATGTCTTTTGACATCCTTAAGCTTCAAGCAATCTATGATATCTTCAAGTACCTCTGGTGTTGCAGTAGCTGTTAAGGCAACACATGGTGGATTTCCAATCATTTTACGAATATCCCCAAGCTTTGAATAATCAGGCCGGAAATCATGTCCCCATTGTGAGATACAATGTGCCTCATCGATTACTAAATAAGATATATTTATTTCTTTTAATTTATCGATAATCCAATTGGATTGAAGAATTTCAGGAGACGCGTATATAAATTTATAGTCATTTAATTGTCTGATGACATGTTTCTTTTCAATTGAAGTTAAGATGCTATTTAAAGCAACAACACTTTTCTCTCCTTTTTTTCTAAGCTGGTATACTTGATCTTCCATTAAAGAAAGAAGAGGAGAAACAATTAAGACAGTGCCATTCTTTACGTATGCAGGAAGCTGATAGCAAATGGACTTCCCTCCACCTGTTGGAAGCATAGCCACAACATCATATCCATTGACAATATCTTCAACAATTGGTTTTTGACCTTCTCTAAAAGAATCATATTTAAATTTAGAAAACAAGATTTGTTCAAGATTCATTTATTCACACCACTTCTTGCAAGTACTAATCTAATTTCAAAATAAGTGACATCTGATTTTATCACATCTTTAATCTGTTTTAATCTTAATGTTTTAAGGGATTGTTGTGTTGTCTGAATGATCGCTTGCTTTTCTTTTGAAACAAAGGGATTGATTGAGAACTGTGAGTCATGTTGGACAATCTCTACGATATGGTCTTCGATTGTACTTTTTTTCAACTTCCTGATCGTTGCTACCTCTTCTATCGTTTTTCCACTTTTTAAAAGCTGATATGTTTTTTCCGATGATTCTGTTAAAAAAGGGCTCCGTTTATTAATGGAAATAAAGATTTCATACAGTGCAGGAAAACTTTGCGGAGCTTTTTCAACTCTAGACAATAGATAATGAATAACATTTAAGAATAAAAATTCGACCTTTGTTTCATCAAGTGATAGGAAAGTAGCTATTTGTTTATTTGTCCAGCCAATTCGTTGCTCACTTGAAAGCTTCATCACAAAAATGGTTGCTTCTAGTTCAGATATTTCAGAAAGGCACTTCTCACATTCTTTGTATATCTTCAAAGAGAGCTCTTGCTTTTTTTTTGTATTGTTGAGTAAAAAGTGCTTAGTCCAATTTAAAATATGTTGATCCTGTTGAATGGTAATATACTCTTTATTATCTCTTAAAAGATTAGATAGTACTTGAATCAGTAGTGTTAGTTTTTGCCAAAATTGCACACCTGTGTCATGGTATTTACGGCCATTCACAAAGCACTGTTGTGTAAAAGCCTCTTCCTTTAAGAGGGAATTCCCTTTTGGTGTCGCAATGTAAATATGTTCTTCCAGCATTTTTATTAAACCTTTTGATACTAGTTCGTCAATACTAATGATAAGGTCTTCACGACTTAGTTTCTTCATTACGCTAAACAAAAAAGATAACTGATAAAATTCACCATCTGTCATTGCTTGTGATGACTTTTTTCCAGTTAGGATATGATATATGCCATAAATTGATCTTTCACCATTCACCTTATTTATACAATATAATAAAATGAAGGATCTGAAGGAGACGTTCATAAGAATCTGCCACCTATTCTTTCTCCAACATTAGTTAGAAATTTGTCGAAATACATTTTTCTTTATTTTAACAAATGTAATTGTAAATGAATACTGAAACCAAGTGAATAATTTAGAGAAAATGTTAAAAGAAGAATATTTTTAAGTAAACTATCATTAGTTAGTAAGGAGCGAAAATTTAAGAAATCCCTTCTGTGATAAGCATTCTCACTAGACTTTTCTATTGAAATGTTTTGAAAACAGTTTTACAATAGGAAATGAAGGAATAAGTAACATCTTCTACCAACTGGTAGGATGTAAATAATGCATTATGTTCTCGAACATTTTTTAAGATATTTTTGGGAGGTTATTTACTCATGGCAAAGTACACAATTGTTGACAAAGAAACTTGCATCGCATGTGGCGCGTGTGGAGCGGCTGCACCAGACATTTACGATTATGATGATGAAGGTATTGCATTTGTAACATTAGACGATAATCAAGGAATTGTTGAAATTCCGGATGTATTAGAAGAGGATATGATGGATGCATTTGAAGGTTGTCCAACAGATTCAATCAAAATAGCTGACGAACCATTTGATGGGGACGCACTAAAATTTGAATAGTAATTGATTTATGTTAAAGGGCTGACCAAAAGCTAATAGGTCAGTCCTTTACTATTTATGCAAGTCGTTTCTGATTTTTTCTCTCGTTTTATCCTAATGGTACTTCCTTACGCTCACCTTTTTCGAAAGTCATTAAGGTTTGATACCCAACACTTTTTGCTAAATCAATTGCCTTATCATAATCTGCCCCAACATCACCTGGTACATGTGCATCTGAGGATAAGACAATAGGTATCCCTTTATCAAAACACATTTGGAGTAATCTTGGATCCGGATATAATTGGCCGATATGTTTACGCAATCCTGCTGTACTGATTTCTACACAAGTTTTTGAATTTGATAAAGCAGTTGTTGCTCGATCAAATTGCTGTAATAAAAACTCTTCATCATTAGGAATATAGTTGAAGATTTTCACTAAATCTAAATGCCCGACTATATCAAACAGGTTTGATTGTGCTAATGTTATCACCTGATCATAGTATTTCTCATATGTATCATATAGGTCACGACGTTCCCATTCTTTTCTATATTCTGCTAAATCAATACCAAAATCATCTACCCAATGAATAGATCCAATTACATAATCAAAGTCATAAGAATCGATGAAATCTTTCATTTCTTTATGTTTACCTGGTGTATAATCCATCTCTATCGACATTTTCACATTCATGTGTTCATTCCATGCTTGTTTAAATAAGTCTACATAATCTTTCATATCATAATACCTGCGTTCATCTACCCATGGATTTCTTAGGATGTTTTTTGTTTGGTAAAAATGATAGGCATGCTCTGATATACCAAAGTGCTCAATGCCCTTCCTTTTTGCCTCATCTGTGAATTGTTTCATATAATCTAGCGTTAATGTGCCTCGTTCTAAATGATTATGATAATCTGTGAGCATACTTGTTCCCCCTCAAGTTTTTTACCATTATACCTATTAAATATAACAAATACAATGAATACATGAGGGAATAGTTAGAAGCTTCCTGACTTTGTATTTATTTGCTAATAATTAGCTCCTGCATCGGAAAGATGAGATCTCCTACTATATCATTAAGTGCTTTTATTTCCTCAACTGAAATGTTTACTTGCTTTGAAATTTGTTCAAGAGAATCTCCTTTCTTAACCACATAAATATCATCATGTTGTTCATATATTTTTATTTTTTGCCCGACCTTTAACAAATCTGTTTTTAGATCATTCCATTGCATAATTGCAGCTATTGATACCTTATTTTCTTTTGAAATATCCCAAAGAGTTTGATTCTTTTGTACTTCGATCACTTTAGGCTCAATTTCTTCTTCATTTTGCGATTGCTTAGAAACTACGATCGATTGACCTGCTATTTTGCCTTCTTCATGAATTGTTTCCCAGTTCTGATAGCCTTCAATGAACTCGCTTGCAGCAAGCTTCATACTTTGTCTTTTCATCTCATTTTCTTCTTGATCAATTGCTACAAATAACTTTCTTTCATTCAGCACGGTTAAAGGATCGATCGCATTATTTTTATCGTAAGTCCATTCACCCTTATGTACTTCAAAGTGAAGATGGGAGCCTGTTGAGACACCTGTGCTACCAACTTCGCCAATTTTTTGACCCGCTTTCACTTTGTCTCCTTCTTCTACATTACGCTTACTCAGGTGAGCATATACAGTTTCTAATCCATTAGGATGTCCAATGAATACAACATGACCATAGGTTGTTGAATAGTAAGATTTCTTGACAACACCTTCATCTACAGTTAGAGTATCCTCACCTTTTGGGGCGGCAATATCCAATCCCTTGTGCCTTCCATGTCTAGTTCCAAACGTATCTGATATTTCACCAACAACTGGCCATACCCAATGTTGTGTCTTTTGTTTATATTCTGTATTTGCACTTGTTGGCTTTCCACCAACAACGAATAGTCCAATACTAATGGCCATGATCACTAAAAGTGTCAGGCGTCCTATCTTTTCTTGCAGTAACATCAAAATCCCCCTTGAAAACTATGTTGAAAAGAAACCTATGTTAGCCTGTCTATCGATAGTACATGTTCATACACACTGTAAACAAAACGTTATATTTGTCTTATATATGTTACAAGCCTGAAAAACAAACACCTTTTAATTATTTGACATATTTTCTTAAATTATGTAATTTTTTTAACCACAAAAAAAAGAGACTTCATTCTAAGTCTCTGAAATCGGGTATTAATTAAGAGAATCAATTGGGTTAAGTGAGACTGGTACAGGAATTGGTGTACCTATATCAATTCTACCTACTTTATCAATGTCAGCTATAACCGTCACGGTCTCAAAATCAAATTCCTTTGCCGTAAGCATCATTGCTTCAAGAGCAAGGATATGTTCTTCTCGATTTTCTACTGGTGCTGTAATAGAAATCGTTAGATGCTTCGCTTTCTCATCAGGTGTCAATGTAAAGGTCCAATCCTCTGGAATTGACGGATTAATTGAATAATCACCTAAATTCTCTATTTGCTTCATAGCCTCAAATGCTTCTTCAATCGTATCATAAGGGTCAACTGAGTAAGCAAAAAAAGGAGTGTCAGAGCCTTCATTTTTATAAATAAAGTATCCCTTTTTTGTGTTTTTTTCAATCGTAATCCCTTCTGAGACTACACCTGACTGACCAATTACAGTTCCTACCTTACCATCCAATTTATAAATGACCTTTGAATAGCCCTCACGTAACCATCTGAACGTATTATCAATCGTATGATTGAATACTCCAGATTCAGCCGAACTAAAATTAGATATATTCAGATTTGATGGAATATCAACGACGACATTTTTTGTTTCATCATTTTCAATTTCTTCAGTATAAGTCAAATAATCCAATGCATACGTTTCTAATCCCCAATTCTTATATTTTTCACTCAGAAGATTGTTTAACAATGGAATATATTCATTATATTTTTGAATGGAGCTTCGCCCATCGTTATTAGTTAATATACTAACAGTGGAAAAAAACTGACCATAATCGATTGGCACTGTAAAAGTTAATAAAGTCTGATCACCTATGTCGTCCTCATTAATAACAAATGATGGTTGAGAGTCAGTTACTACGCCTAAATTAGATTGGGATTCTTTCGAATTTTCCTCTTCAACTTTTATTGACTCTTCATCTCTAGTCATAGACATCATGCCAGTATCTGATTCAGCCTGACTTTCATCCCCTGACATCGTATTTTCCTCGAAAGCAATATCAGATGTACTCTTCATTTCATTCATAAGTGATGGACTAATTATGGTAATTAGAATAATTGCAGCTATAGTTGCTACACAAGGTACCAGCCAAGAGGGTCTACGCCTTTTTTGCATCTTAGCTGAGATATTTTGATAGATTTCCTGTGGATTACGTTCATCTTTCATTTGCGGCATTTGCTGTAACACTTTCTCTAGTTGTTCATCGCTCCACTCTGATCTTTTCATCTAGCGGCCCCTCCTTTACCCCAGATTCTTCCATGTGTGCTTTTAATACCTTCAAACCACGATGCTGTGTTGTTTTCACTTTACTTTCAGTCCAACCTAATGCTTCTGCTGTTTCAGCTATGGAAAGTGACTGAATATACCTTAGAACAAGAACAAGCCGTTGATCGACTGAACATTTATCCAGACATGTATACATCATTTGAATTTGTTCATTTTGAATCGTTATTTCTTCAGGTAAAGGCGCAACATCCTGAACTTGTTGTTTACTCCAATCAAATGAATCGATGATACGCTGCTTCCATCCCTTTTGCTTTCTAAATGAATCAATTGCGACATGTCTAGCAATTGAAAATAACCAGGTCTTTTCACTGCTTTTTCCTTCAAACCGATCATAGGATTTTAAGACCCTTATATACACTTCCTGAACGAGGTCTTCTGCTTGCTCACGATTTTTCACCATATACAACAAAAACGAAAATACATCGTGATGATATTTTTCGTATAGCTTCTGAAACACGGCGTTCATTCCTTTACCCTCCTCGTTCAAAATAATAGTCGTTTTCTATAAAAAAAAGTTTCACCTATTTGTTATAATTTCATATCTATCATACATTAAATTAAGGAAATATGGGTACAATAATTTATTTAAGTGCATTGTCCAAAAAAAAAATAAGACTGTAATACACAGTCCTATCATTTTGAAAGTAAACCGTATTTAAGCTTAAACCTTGTTAAGATCTTTATCCAAGTAGCTCCAAATATTAAAATAAAAAAAGCGTTCGATAATGCATGTGTCAGATCAAAATAAAAACTAGCCGCAAAGAACGCTATAAATTCCTTCCAAGATACATCCTTTATAAATCCAACAATAAAATAAAGATTCATAATCCAACCATACACAAAACCTGTAATTATCCCATATAAAGTAATACCTAGCTTCTTTTTCATAACTAACGTATGTCTAATTAGGCCAGCAATCAGGCCAATCATTCCCCAACTATACATTTGCCATGGAGTCCATGGACCCTGCCCTAATATTATATTCGATACGAATGCAGCAACTGCACCTATTAGAAAACCACTTTCCGCCCCAAAAACGATCCCACTTACAATCACAATAAAAGTGGTCGGCTGAACACTTGGGAGCATTGAAAATGGTATTCGGCTAACTGCCGCTATAGCGGCTAAGGTGGCTAGTAAGACAATTTCTCTTGCATCCATCCTTTTTTTTTCAAACGAACGAAAAAAGATAAGCATTGAAATCAGGAGTAATGCTACACCAAATAGGAGAAAGTATTCATTTTCAAAAAAGAATGAGAGTAGTAGCAAAAGTGGTGGAAACAGGATGAGAAAGATAATTCCTATCTGTCTAGATTCCATTTGTTAAGTGCCTCCTCAATTGTTACAGCTTCCCGATTCCCTGTCTCTCTTGTGATCCTATTAATAGATGTTGTATAAAAGTAATTACCCTTGAAAAAATGACTTGGCTGACCTAGTGTAGAAATATCGCCATTAAACATGATCCCACTTCGAGTTGAATATTTAGCGGCAAATTCAAGATCATGTGTTGCCATCACGATTGTTTTGCCACCTCGATGTAACTGTTCTAGCAACATTCCAAGTTGTTGTTTTGCTTCAGGATCGATTCCTTTTGTAGGTTCATCAATAAATAGTATTTCTGGTTCACTAAGTAATAGACAAGCAAGTGCTGCCTTCTGCTGTTCACCACCACTAAGATCATAAGGGTGTCTGTATAATAATGAATGTAATTGGAAGGTATCAATAACTTTAAATATGGCCTCTTCTTCTAGATTTAATTGAATAGCATGGAATGATAGCTCTTCTTTTAATGACTCTTGAGTGAAAAATGCTTTAGGATTTTGTGGCAAATAAGCCATTTCTTCATTTAGAACACTTGCTTTGATTGCTTTCGTCTTAGTTCCATTATATGAAAGATACCCTTTTTCAGGCTTTACAAGCAAACTTAACACTTTTAATAATGTTGATTTACCAGAACCATTTTTCCCAACGAGCGATAGAAATTCGCCTTTATAAATCTCCAAATTAACATTCTTCAATATATAATCCGAGTTTTTTTTATATCGAAAATAGAGATCACTGCCTTTTAACAAGATGTTTGTTGGTAATGGAGTAACCATTTCCTCTTTAGCGATATTTTTTGGATATTGCAATTGTTTTATCCAATCCTTCCCCTCCTTAACAGTTAGGGGCACATCAGTTGATGTAGGGTTTTTCTCAATCTCTAAATAAAACTTAGGGATGGAAGGAATAAATGGAGTAAAAAGTTGATTCGAATCTGCTACAGCTTCAACTATCGATAGTCTTGGGTCTCCTTGAGAGACAATCTTGCCTTTATCCATAAAAACCAAACGATCTGCAATCGGTAGAATGTCCTCTAGGCGATGCTCAACCATAATAATGGTTATCCCAAACTCTTGATTGATTCGCTGCAATAACTGGACAAAATCCTTTGCTGCTATTGGATCTAATTGTGATGTCGGTTCATCAAGAAGAAGAACCTTAGGTTGAAGCAACAAAATAGATGCTAAATTGACCAATTGCTTTTGCCCACCAGACATCTCGTATGTCTTCTTATATAATAGATGATCTAAATCAAAGAATTGAACAAGCTCTGCAATTCTTTTTCTCATGCTATTATAATCAACTCCCAGATTCTCCATCCCAAAGATTAGTTCTTGGTAAACCTCATCCATGACAATTTGGTTTTCTGGGTCCTGAAATACCATCCCAATTTCTGAGGTAAGAACTTCTGGATTATATTGCTCAATAGACAGATTCTTATAATAAATAACACCTTCTTTTAAACCGAATGGTGTTATTTCTTGTTTTAATTGTTTTAATAGTGTACTTTTACCAGAACCTGTTCGTCCACAAATCACGACAAACTCGCCTTGAGAAAAGCTTAAATTAATATCACTAATCATAGGCTCTTCTTGCCCAGGATAAGTGAAACTAACATTTTCTAACCGGAGTATTTCCACTTTATCCACTCCTTTATTTCAATCACAATTGGAAACCAAATATATAGTATAAATGGTACCATATAAAAATTTGTAATACGATTAATGTCAAATGGCTCCAACGACGGGTAAATCTGTAGTTGTGCAACAGAATTAGTTATCATTCCAATCATTGTTAGGATAAATAAAGTCAACAGTACCAATAACGCGAGATAATCTTGTTTTGTCATTTGAAAGCGATGAAAGTAAGTTTTTTCTTTGTTCTCATAGCCTCTTGCCTTCATCGAATCTGCAGTTTGAATTGCATCTTCTAGTGACCATGTCAATAGTACTTGCAAGAGAATGATCCCATGCTTTAATTTATTCTTTATTTTCCCTTTATCTGTCCTTACACCTCGTCTGCTTTGAACCATCATTATTTCTGCTAATCGTCTTCTTAATAAAGGTACAAATCTCATCGTTAGAATCGATAACAATGCAGACTTTGGCGCTATTCTACCAAATAAATAGAATAGCTTAAGATCATTTAAGACCACATTCAACAAAAAGAAGATAAATAGGATACACATAAGGGATAATCCCATACGAATACCATAAATTACCCCTTCAAGCATGATTGACTGATCACCCAAATAAAAAAGAATATGAGTACCTCTCTTATTCATAAGGGGATTCATAATAAGGATAAATAAAAACATTAAAAAGAAATAAGGAACCCAAGCTTTTAATTTTCTATCCTGTTGAAAGATGAGAAATAGTACAAGTAATAAAAAAAAGTAAAAAGCCAAATACAGAGGATGAGAAATGATTGATGCTAAAGCGATTAATCCTATAAAATAACATAAATTCGTAAATGGATGATATCCATGAAACCTTAGATACTTTTTATTCATGTCACTCGGTATATTCCCAAAGTATGACATCACCAGGATTCACCTTATAGATTCCTGCACTTTTATTTTGAGATGTACCGTTCACCTTATAAATCCATCCACTTTGTGGGCCATAGTCAAATTCAAAAAGGTTATTTATGCCTTCAACATATGACATTCCACCACTACCACGAACTGATAAAGAAATCCCTTGTGCTTTCGTTACTCTTTGTAGAATTGTTAGTACAGTATCATTTGAAGTAACTTCAATTGTAGTATTAGATAGAATAACTCCCTTGCCATTGATTGAAATGGTTACATTATTATTTCTCTCAGCTGGCTTAGGTACCGGGGCTGCTTTTTCTTCCTGCTTTGTCTCTTTCGGAGAATCAGCTTCTTTTTTTGTCTGAGTGCTCTTCTCACTTTGTGATTTGCTCGTTGTCTCTTTCTCAGCAGAACTAACTGGTAGAGTTTTTGTTGAATCCTTTTTTTGCTCAGCTTTTTCTTCTTTGGTATTATTAGATACTATTTTTCCCTCTTTTTCTTCTATAACATCTTCTGTTTTAAATTCTTCAGCTTGAGACTTGAACGTTTCTTCAGTGATATTAGTCTTGATTTGAACAGTTTTCTCTGTTTGTTGATGCTTACTGGCTAATAAGTCCTGATTAGTAGTTGATTCAGTGCATCCAGCGAGGAATAACAAGAAGATTGATACAACGATAAGTGATATTTTTTTCATTTCCACTTAGATTACCACCTTTGTTGATATAAAATGAACGAAGCTGACTTAAAATGGCGTTCTTTAAGTCAGCTTAATTCTACAGCATAATTATGCCATCTTTCTTTTATTTGCAAATGTGTAAACAATCAAACCAATAACCATTAATACTAGACCTAGTACAAGAAAATTATACACATTCGTCGCAGTATTTGGTAATTTATATCCATCTACTTCTTTTGTTGATTCTTTATTATTTTCTCTTTCAACTTCTACAATTTGGTCTTCCTCTATTTGTGTATCACCAGTTTCTTCTGGGCCTTGTACCACTTGTTCTTCCTGCGGTGGGTCTACAACAGCTGTTGCTGAGAAGTCATAGATAGACCCTTTTCCTAATAGAAATTGATGATATGCAACTAATGCTAGGTAAGCTTTCTCTGTTGCCATAGCATCGGCTGCATCTCCTAAATAATTGCTAAATTCTCCACTAGTTAATCCAAATTTTAACAAATGAGCAAGCGCACCAGAAAAAAGGGTAGATTCATTCGGTGAAACTTTTAGTGCTGATAATGCAATGATTACTTCAGCAGTTGTAACACTTGATTCACCATTTAGTCCTGTAAAACCGCCGTTTTCATTTTGTTTGGAGCTTAACCACAAAATTCCTTTATTAATTGCTTGTTGGACACGCTCTTCTTGCTGATAATTTGAGAGGGCAGTTAAAGCCATCGCAGTTATATCTACATCAGAAGCCCCTGAATAAAGACCGAATCCTCCATCACTATTTTGTGCTTTTAATAAAATAGAAACTAGTTGCTCTCTAGTCCACAGTGCGCTTGAAGGTACTTCAAAATCCTTACTATCTAATGAAATCAATGCATAAATTGGTCCGTTTAAACCCTGATTCTCCATTCTTTCATTATTATAAATTCTCTCTATCAAATTAAAACCATCAATATTTGTTGGATCTATACCTGAGGCAACAAGACCTAAAGTTATTCGCTCATAATCAGTTACATTTCTAAATATCCCATCCCGGTCTTTTAATTGCTGGCGTTCATAATTAATATAGTCAGTTGAGAATGATCCATTATATTGTGAAGCTGCAATTGCCTTCCATGCTGTATTCACCTTAGAATTCTGGATAAAAGCATTAGTACTAGTTAATTTATCTTTAATATTTTTATTTAGTTTATCAATATCAACAGTGTTTGGATCAGCTGGTGTTGGCACGAGAGTCTCTTGATCATTAGTATCCTCTGTTGATTCATCATCTAATGGATCCTCCCATGAAATATATCGCAGTTCTAAATGATCAGATAAATTTAGTAGATCATCATATCTAAAATCAACTGCGTATTCTCCATTCAAATAAAGAGCCCAGTAATAAGTGCCTTCTGGTTTGATTCCGTTAATTTCAGTAATATAAGGGCCATAGGTTTCATGTACTTCATATTTAACGTTCTCCTCACCAAGAGCAAGAATGAGCCCATCTATAATACTCGTATTATCTTCAATACTAATTGTCTTTTTCTCTACTACTTTCTCTTTGTTAATTTCAACAGATACTGTCGCTTCTGCCCACGATGTATAACTAAAGCGTATTTGGTCATTTTCCTTAACAATATAATCAGACGAACCAACGGACATAAATTCATCATTTACATAAAAAGCCCAGTAATAGAATGTATCTATACTAGTCAAACCGTGAATGGTATCAAGCGATGGTCCCCAGTTAGTTTCACTTACTTCTATATATTCCTCGCCAACTAAGTTCTTAAGTAATGTAAGAGCCGTGTCACCAATTTGAATCGTAACTTCACCTTGGTCAAGTACTTCCCCACCCTTTCCTTCCACTACAACACTTGCTACGTTCGTACTATTAGCAAATACTTGAACTTGAAAAGGGACAATTAATTGTACAAATATAAGTAAAAATGCAATATACGATGCTACAATTTTTTTAGACATTTCGTTTCTCCTTTTTTGACAAAATAAAAAATCTCCTATGACAAGGAGATCGCTGTAATGCATCCAAGGTAAGAGTAATATAAAATCCTACCTAATCTATGCCTTACACCTCCTTCTATCCGCGTAGAATCCAATTGGTGTCTTAATAGGCAGGTCTCCTGGCTCATGATTATCGGATACTACACCTTCCCATCAATAAATTGACAGTGGTATCTTTTAGCAACCAATCATATACAGTGGCGGGACCGCATCGGAATTTCACCGACTTCCCTTTTAAGCTAGTAAACTAACTAGCACCTATTAATTATAATATTTAATTCAATTTATCTTAGCAATATTTCCGAGATCTGTCTATCAAATAGATAAAAAAAGAAACATTTCCAATTAGAAATGTTTCTTATGAAACAAGAATCTTCGGCACCAGCTTTCAAATTACTCAGTTTTTCGAGGTAAAAAGAAAGTAAATGTCGTACCTTCGTTCATTTTGCTATGAACGGAGATTTCTCCCATATGAGCATCGACAATATTTTTAGCAATCGCAAGCCCTAATCCTGTACCGGAGCGACCTCTTGTACGAGCTTTGTCAGCCTTATAAAAACGTTCAAATACAAATGGCAGGTCTTCTTCTGGTATCCCTGAACCTGAGTCAGAAACCTCAAATAAAACCCCATTTTCTTTCGATGTAATATTTAATGTGACAGACCCTTGCTCATTCGTATGTCTAATAGCGTTATCAATCAGATTTGTTAGAACCTGTTCTATTCGATCTGGATCAATTATCAATGAACCAATCATTTGCTGATTTTTGATTGCGCTTAAATGAATGCCTTTATCTTTGGCAAGTCCTTGAAACTTCCTAATAATCTTATCAGAGAATTCGTCAATATTTGCTTCTTCTTTATTAAGGGTTATATGACCTGCTTCCATTCTAGCTAGGTCTAATAACTCATTTACGAGTCTTCCCATACGCAATGATTCATCATAAATGACCTTGACGATTTCTTTCTTCTCTTCTTCAGAACTCGCTATATCATCTATAATTGCTTCACTGTATCCCTGAAGCATCGCAATTGGTGTACGAAGCTCGTGTGAAACATTTGCTATAAAATCGGTTCTTAGCTTATCTAATCTTCGTTCTTCTGTCATGTCGCGTAGAACAGCAACCGCACCACGAATATAGGTTTGATTATAGAGTGGGCTCATAATAATTACCCAATTTCTCCCTTGAAAACTAATTTCAGTAATTTGTTCCTTTTCAAATGAAACAGCCTTCTCAAATAACTCTCTAATTTCTATAGGTAGCTCTTCCTCAGAATTATTCTTCATCCCTTGTTGATAATACCAATATTGTAAAAAGCGCTCTGCTGGTGGATTTGAGATAAGAATCGTCCCATCACGATTTAAAGTAATAACACCATCAGCCATACTAGATAAAATGCTTGAAAGCTGTTCTTTTTCTTGATTAACGGCATTTATATTATATTTCAACTGCCTTGCCATCTGATTAAATGCTGTTGCTAACTCACCAATTTCATCATTTGTTAAGATTGGCACCTTTGTATCAAATTTTCCTTTCGATAATTCGAAGGCTGCTTCTCTCATTTTTCGTAGTGGAGCAGTAATTCTTGTTAGCAAGAAGAATGCAAAAATCGTTGTTAGTATGATAGCTACACCAGCAGCAAAATAAATAAATGTAGTTGTTCTGCGTGACGTCTCTTCAACAATATTTAATGATTGATATAAGAAAACTGCCCCTGTCTTATCACCAGCGAAGTGAAGGGGTGATCCAACAATAAACATTTCATCTGGAAAATTGGCATCCATTCCAGAATCATCGATATATTTCTTCTCACTCACCTTTATATCCTCAGTAAACACCTTACTTAAAGTTGGTTCTTCCATGAAATAAGAAATTGGTAAATTTCCGATTGTTTCTAAGTCTGGTGAATACCAGTATGTGTTCTCATCATAGATAATCAGAACCTTTGTTACATCATCAGCAAATTCCCACGCTATGGCTCTAGCAACATCATTGTCATCATAGGTTTCAAGAGTCGTTGCAATCTTTGTAGCCAGATGTGATAAATCATTCTCCGTTTCATTTACATGATAATTCTCAAAGTATTCTAGGAGCAATATCGTTAGAATAAATAGAACAAAAGAAACGAGTAATAGAATGGTGATCCATAGCTTACCTACAATACTTCGCCAAAACATCATTCATTAACTACCTCAAATTTATAACCTACACCCCAAACAGTCACAATCATTTTGGCAGCTTCTGGTGACACTTTATTTAATTTTTCTCGAAGTCTCTTTACATGGGTATCTACAGTTCTTAAATCTCCAAAGAATTCATAATGCCACACTTCTTTTAATAATTGCTCCCTGTCATACACTTTATCTGGTGCTTTTGCAAGGAAAAGTAGTAGTTCATACTCTTTTGGTGTTAAGCTTACTTCCTTCCCATCTGCAGTTACACGGTGTGCATCATTATCAATTGTTAAATGACTAAATACAATGACATCCTTTGTTGTAGTTTCTGCCTGTAAAAATGAAGTTGGAGAGGATCTTCTTAATAATGCCTTTACCCTCAATACCACTTCTCTTGGACTGAATGGTTTAACAATGTAATCATCCGTTCCAACTTCAAACCCTTGAACTCGATTTATTTCTTCCCCTTTTGCCGTTAACATGATAATGGGAGTTGATTTTTTTTCACGAATATCTTTACATACTTCAAGCCCATCTTTACCTGGCATCATTAGGTCAAGCAAAATTAAATCATACTCAGATTGTAGTGCCTTTTCAACCGCTATTTCACCATTCTCAGCTTCTTCTATGAGGTAATTTTCTCTTTCTAAGTACATTTTTAATAGGCGTCGAATTCTTTCCTCGTCATCAACAACTAATATCTTTGCTTCTTTCTCCATTTAAAACCCTCCAGACTGTATCACTCTACAAATAGTGAATTTGACAATATTTTCAAATACTGAATTAATACAATGTATATATAGAAAACCTTTTCCACCAATATCGTACATAAATATGACACAAACTTCTATAACATTTGTCACAAAAGATAAAAATAATCATTCTTACGACACAATTTTATCATATTTTCTCAAAATGAAAAAAGGCCTGATCATTTATCAGGACCTTTAAGCATCTTAAACAAATAATTGTTATGCATATGAATGTAAACCAGCAATAACTAAATTAACAAACACAAGATTAAACATAATGATAGCAAATCCAATTACAGCAAGCCATGCTGATTTTTCTCCGTGCCATCCTTTTGATAATCTTAAGTGTAGGAATGCCGCATAAAATAACCATGTAATAAGTGCCCATACTTCTTTTGGATCCCAGCCCCAAAATCTTGTCCATGCAATTTGTGCCCAAATCATGGCAAAAATCAGTGCACCTAATGTGAAGATTGGAAACCCAATCGCTACTGAACGATATCCAATTTCATCGACTAAATCCAGATTCATATTCTTAACTAATGGTTGTAACGCAGCTCCAATTCTCTTTCTTAAGATTAGTCTAATGATCCCGTAGAGGATTGTACCGACTAGAAATGACCAAATTACAGTATTTAACTTTCTTGCACTAATAATCGCAGGAACTTCTAGCCCAGATTGAAACTTCCCATCTGTTAGAAGCTCTCCTTCATTCGGTGTAACAAGTGCAGGCAGATGATAGACCATTTCAGCATCTTGTCCGTTTTTATCTACCCAAGAGAAGGTACTCTCATACCCCATAGAACTGTAGACAATTGAAATTACAATAAAGCCAACAGTCATTACTAGCGTATACATGATAGATTCAAGCCAGAAAGTTCGTTTACTAGAGACCGTTTGGTCGACAACTTTAACCAAGTACAAGATCCCTGTAATTGCACTAATTGCAAGAACTGCTTGTCCTAAAGCTGCAGTAGTTACATGAATATGTAGCCAATCACTTTGTAATGCAGGGATTAATGGTGATATTTCTCTTGGAAACATACTTGCATAGGCAATTAATAATAATGCCACTGGCAATGTAAATAAGCCAACTACACTTGTCTTATAAATAAAGTAGATAAAGATAAAAGCAAGTACCATCATCATTCCAAAGAACGTCGTAAATTCAAATAAATTACTTACTGGTGCATGTCCTGCAGCAATCCATCTTGTGAAGAAATAACCTGTTTGTGTTAAAAAGCCTATGATGGTTAAAATAATCCCTATTTGAGACCACCGATTAATATTAGATTTTTTCTTATCTCGAATGGCACCACCAAAGAATATGGTAGCAATTAAATAAACGATAAACGCGAGATATAATAAATTTCCACTCAAAGTCGCCACCTTATTACCCCTCCTTTTCAACCTTTTGTGATTCTACTAATTGTTTTGATTTCTCCGTATCTATTTGATCTACTGGTGGAGTAATCCCCGTCTCACTCACAATAAATTCCATTTCTTTTTTCAGACCAAAATAATTCTTGTTTGCATGTCCTGCTAGCATCACTTCTCCATCTATCTTTTGAATCCAGATGCGGCGATGATTCCAATACATGCCTTGAACTACCCCAATCATAAATATTAAACCACCTAGTGCAAGGATCCATAATGTTAAATCCTTCCGTACAATCAAACCAGATACATTGGCTGTTTCTAGGCCAGCAAATGTAAGCTTATAATCATTATCCCCAAGAGGCTCAAGGTTTTGCTGAATGGCCACAAAGGCAACTTCCCCTTCAGGCTTTTCTGGAGAATACATTTTAAATACAAATGCAGGATTATTAGGTATTTTTGTTCTTGTTGCTGGGTCACCGTCTGTATCAAAATAAAAATCAGGGAAATAACTAATCATCTCAACAGAATACCCATTGTCAAACTCGTACATTTTCTGTGGATCTCTTAAATCAACGGTAAGCGTTCCATGACTAGTTTCTGTTTCTTTATCAATTAAATTAAATGACATCGCTTTAAATTCATTCAATTTAAAATCAACTTGATACAATGCATAATTCTCGTGTTTTAAAGGCTCATTCACTCGAATCTGCCAATCTTTTATTTTCTGCAGATTAAGGTCATCTCCAGCAACCTTTGTCGTATCTCGTTCATATAAAACGACATCTGTTTGATAATTTTTAACTGCCATCCCATTCCCTACTCGATCAATGGCATCTCCAAATACATCTTTTTCATTTTCTTTTTCATAGACTTCCATCTTAAATTGTTCGTTTTTCAAAAAGTATTGCCCATCCGTACCAGGTATATTATTTGTTTCACCTTCACGAACCCACATCACTTCATCAACGTACATGCCAGGAACAAAGCGCAGCATTGCACCAATTAGAAAAATAATCAATCCACAATGGTTAACATAAGGACCCCAACGTGAAAATCGTCCCTTTTCCGCAAGAATATTCCCATTCTCTTCTCTTACGTTATAACGTTTCTTCTTCAAATTCTCTTTGATTGATGTGAACTCCTTGTCCTTCACATTGCTCTCAGGTGTAGAGCTGAATAAACGTTGACGCTTAAGAAATGTACTATGTCTAGAGATCCCTTGTTTTTTTAATGCCCGGTATAGTGGTACTACTCTATCAATACTAGCAATAACAAGAGACGTACCTAGAGAAGCAATGAGAATCATATACCACCATGAGCCATAGAGATTATGAAATCCTAATTGGTAATATAAAACTCCGAAAACTCCATATTCATCGCGATAAAATTCACTTGGATTAGCTGTCGCAGTCGGAGGTATGTACATTTCTTGTGGAAGAATCGTTCCGATTGCTGAAGCAATTAGTATTATTACAATAATCCAAACTCCTACCTTTACAGATGAGAAGAAATTCCAAATTTTATCTATAAATGTTTTTTTATAGGTTTGTGATCTTCTAGCACTACCTTCGTAACGCATATCTAGCAATTTTTGAGTCTTCTTTTCTTCAATCGTTCTGCCGCAAGATTCACAAAAGATTGTACCGTGTGGGTTTGCATGTCCACATGTACACTTTATTTGTTTCATCAGTAAAACCCCTTATGGCTTAATTTGTTCGATATAATCATGGATCATTCTTTCTGTTAATTCTCGTGAAACAATATCAATCACGTGGCCATCTTTATCGATAAAAAATGTTGTTGGTAACGGATCAACTCCATAAAGATTTAAAAGTTCATTTCCTTTATCAATTCCAACTGGAAATGTCATCTCATACTGATCAACAAATGATTCCACACTAAATTTCGGTTCTCCTACATTGATTGCTATCATTTGAATCCCTTGATCCTTGTACAGATTGTACTGATTTTCTAGATACGGCATTTCTCGTTCACATGGTTTACACCAAGTTCCCCAAAAGTTAACGATGACTCCATTTCCTCTGTACTCTGATAATTGATGCCTATTACCATCTATATCAGTAATCACAAAGTCAGGAGCCACATCTCCTACAGATACCTTTATTTTTTCAACAAAAAAATTCGAATAAAGAGTGTATCCCAAAGCCGTCGCTAAAAGTAGCAGTATCACTGTACGAACTAGTAAACGATACTTTTTCATACTACCTCTCCCATTAATTTTTACATTAAATACACATGATATTATAGCATTTATCACTATGGCTACGTTGTTCAAATGTGAACTTTATGTGTCTTTTTATAATTATTATTTGTTAGGTTTTTGTGCTTATTTCTTCAGACGGTTGCCTTCTGTTGTAGCAAGTGCTCTTAATTGCTTTACTTCATGCGGGCTTAGTTCGCGATATTCCCCAGTCGCTAATCCTTGAAGCGTTAAGAATCCGAAGCGTTCACGCTTCAACTTAATCACTTCATGACCAATTGCATCAAACATTCGTCTAACTTGACGGTTTCTACCCTCATGAATAATGATTTCGATGATAGATGATTGTTTTTTCTTATCAACTGATAATACCTTCACCTTTGCAGGAGCTGTCTTTCCATCTTCAAGCATAATCCCTTTTTCTAATTGTCTTAGTTTTTCACGAAGCGGAATCCCTTTCACCTTTGCAACATACACCTTGTCTACTTCATATTTTGGATGGATTAGAATATTTGCAAATTCTCCATCATTTGTCATCAATAGCAAACCAGATGTATCATAGTCTAAACGACCGACAGGATAGATTCTTTCCTCAATATATGGAAACAAATCCGTTACTACCTTTCTTCCTTTATCATCAGATACACTAGATATGACTCCTCTTGGCTTATACAATAAGAAATAAACAGGCTTTTCCTTCTCAAGCGGAATCCCATTCACCTCAATTTTATCATTTAGTGTTACTTTTGTTCCTAGTTCTTTGACGACTTTTCCATTAACCTTTACTCGTCCTTCAAGAATTAATTCTTCGGCTTTACGTCTTGACGCAACTCCTGCTTGGGCAATAATTTTTTGTAATCGTTCCATTATGTTCACCTCTTGTAACATCTTACTTGTTTATCACATAATAAACAAGCCAAAGTAATCATTTCAACCATATTGGTGCCAGGCACTAATATCGGCACATAAATTGTCCCGCCAGTAAAAAAGAGGCTGGGACAAAACCCATCTCTGAAATGAAAAAGCCGGTGAAATTTTACGACAAGTAAAATTTCACCGGCTTTGATTATTTTTGAATAAAAAATAAGGACCACTTC
>NZ_JACYHA010000014.1 GCF_014837155.1 Litchfieldia stipae
CATTAACTAAGGTAATAGTAGAATTTAAACGACAAAATAGAGAAAGGTGAATTTGAGCGTACTCAAATTCACCTTTCTCTTTATTTGAAGCTAGTTATGTCCCAGCCTCTTCTAGTAGCCAAATAATAATACAACGATCACAATAGATGCGATGATTCCAATTAAATCTGCTAATAAGCCAACCTTTAATGCATCTCCCATTTTTTTAATTCCAACTGCTCCAAAATAGACGGTTAAAACATAAAAAGTTGTATCAGTACTTCCTTGCATCGTTGAAGCCAATCTTCCTATAAATGAATCTGGGCCATAGGTAGAAATAAGATCTGTTGTCATCCCAAGTGCGGCTGTTCCAGAAATAGGTCGAATTAAAGCTAGTGGAGCTACCTCAGCCGGAAATCCAATAAACTGTAAGGCTGGCCTTAGTATATCAATAAAGAAATCCATTGCCCCAGATGCCCGAAAGATCGATATTGATACGAGCATTCCAACCAAATATGGAATGATTGAAAAGGCAATATTGATGCCCTCTTTTCCTCCCTCAACGAAAGATTCATATGTAGGGACTTTTTTCATAGTTCCATATAATAAAATAAATCCAATAATAACGGGGATGATATAGAGTGATATTAGACTAACAATTTCCACTACTTCTTAGCCCCCTTTTTCATTCTTCGATGATAAAAATATCGATCTATTAATACTGCAGCAATGGTTGAAGCAATTGTAGCCAGAAGTGTTGATCCAACAATTTCTGTTGGGTTAGCTGAATCATATGTCATCCGTATTGCTATGACTGTCGTTGGAATAAGTGTTAAGCTGGATGTATTTATTGCAAGAAACGTTATCATAGAACGACTTGCTTCAGTTGACCCTCCATTTAACTCTCTTAATTGCTCCATTGCTTTAATTCCCATTGGTGTTGCTGCATTTCCTAACCCAAAGAGGTTGGCGATCATATTAGATAGGATGTAGCCCATCGCAGGATGATTCACAGGAACTTCAGGAAAAAGTAACCGTACGATTGGCTTAAACAGTTTTGCTAACTTTTCTAATAAACCAGCATCTTGTGCAATTCTCATTAACCCTAGCCAAAATACTAATATACTAATCAATCCAATACAGATTGTTACTGCTTCTTTTGCACCTTTAAAGAGCGCTTCATTTACTTGATCAATCGTTCCATTAATCATGGCAAACACAATTCCAATAACCGCCATCATTACCCATATAATATTAACCATCTTTTTTCACACCCATTGTTATGAAGAAGATTTTCTTAAAAATCCCCCACCAATTTTCATTACCCTTCTCATTATTTGCATGATCAAAATAGATCGGAAGCTTACTTATTTTAGAGTCACCTTGTTTTACTAGTAAGGTACCAACAACATTGGGTACATCTTCAGGTTTATTCCATTCATTTTCCTTCGGATTTAATAGTTTAATATCGATTTCAATCCTCTGTTTTTCCTGTTCTGTCATTGGATACATTAAATCTCTATTTATATATAGTTTATTTTGATAATAGGAATCCTTTATCTTTTTTAACTTCCCTTTTTCTATTATCTTTACAAGTTGGTATTCTTTAAAAGCTGAGTTAAAAAGGTTCATATGATCATTCCAATCATCCCCTGCATTTATGGTCACTGCAATTAAGTCTAAACCATCCTTTGATGCAGTTGAAACAAGCGTGCGCTTCGCTCTTTTGGTATATCCTGTTTTCCCTCCTGTACTATAACGGTAAAGGCCCGTTAATAATTTATTTTTATTCTTCCAAACCCGATCCCATTTCTCATTTGGATTAGGAGCTCGATGCACCTTTGTCCCAAAAATGATCTTAAATTCATCATTGTTCATTGCATATTTTGTTAAAACTGCCATGTCATAGGCTGTAGAGTAATGATTTTCATGATCATCAAGTCCGTGCGGATTCGCAAATTCTGTATTGTTCATCCCTATCTCAGCAGCCTTTTGATTCATTAACACAACAAAGCCCTCTAAGCTTCCTCCGACATGCTCGGCGATTGCAACTGCGGCATCATTCCCCGAGCGCAGCATTAATCCATATACTAAATCTTCTAATTTAATTTTTTCATGCTCTTGTAAATATAGTGATGACCCTTCTGTCCCATAAGCACGGCTTGAGACTGTCACCATTTCATCCATCTTCCCTGATTCAACAGCCAAAATAGCTGTCATTATTTTGGTAATACTAGCTATCCTCCTTTTTGTATGTGCATCCTTTTCATATAAGATTCGTCCAGTCTGTTGTTCTATTAAAACTGCACTATGTGCACTCACAGATCCAAATGCAGCTGTTTTTTGAGGAATATAAGAAATTAGGATCATGATGGTAATAAGTAGTAGTGTTAATTTCCTTCCATAGGTCATTTAATCCCCGTCCCTTTTGCTGTTTTGTACAAGTTTATGCAGGACAATCCCTTATATGTATGAAAAATGGAAAAGCACTATTAGTAAAAAAAGCTACCGTCCCATAGAAGCAGATTAATCCTCCTAGAACAGCAGCTTTAGATTATATTAAAATGGTTTCCAACGAAGTTTGGATGCTTCTTTAAAGCGGTTTTCAACTTCATTCCAATCCACAACATTCCACCAATTCTTCACATAAGACTCTTTTTCATTTTTATATTGTAAGTAGTATGCATGCTCCCATACATCTAATACGAGTAATGGGATTGTGTCCCATTGAGTTAAAAGTTGATGTCTTTCTGATTGAAGAATTTCTAATTTATGTGCTCGTGGAGACCAAACTAGAATAGCCCAACCTACCCCTTCAACTTTATTGGCCGCTTCTGTAAAATGCTTCTTAAATGCGTCAAAGCTTCCAAAATCTTGAGTGATTTTGTTAAGTAATCTTCCAGTAGGAATCTTCTTCCCTCTAGGACTCATAACATTCCAGAAGATGGTATGAAGGTAATGTCCCGAGCCATGAAAGGCAGCTTCACGCTCCCAATGCTTTAATAAATCATAATCTCCTGTTTGCCGTGCTTTTTCCATCATTTTTTCTGCTTTATTTAATCCATCCACATAACTTTGATGATGCTTCTTGTGATGCAATTCCATGATTTCTCTAGAAATATAAGGTTCTAGTGCATTGTAACTGTATGGAAGTGGTGGTAGCTTATGCTCTCCAATTGCTATCCCATTGTATGGATCAAGTCTATCTTCTGTTTGCCCAGGATTTTGTTCAAGAATTGCTGAGCTTCCTTGATAGAGTGTATCGACTTTTTCTTTTATCCTAACGACATCTTCTTGCTTGATTACATCGTCCAAATTCCTTAAAGAATCTAATAGATTCTTAATGTCTTCTTTATATTTCGTTACTTCAAGTTCATCAGTTCTAATTTCACTTACTAATGTTTCAAGTTGCTCAGCCCATAAAACAACTTCCTGAATGTATTGTTTATATGTCTCTTGGCTAGCCATTTTAACCCCTCCTCTGTGTTATCCGCTTTATTGTATGCAAACTGGATTGTTACGTGACACCACAAAATGAGATTGTAGATTTCAATAAAAAAACTCAATCTCTATTATGAGATTGAGTTGATTTCTACATTATTTAGATTGAAGCATTTTTGTGCGATAGTCTGTTTCATAGAATTCTAATTCTTCACGAATTGATTGAAAATTCCCTTCCAAAGAAGACAATAATTTCTCAATAGAAGGTGGAGGAGTTTGTCTGAAAGTTAATGCATTTTTTCCTGTGTAAGCAGCACGACTGTCCTCATACCATGAATCATTTTTAGGGGCAAAAAATTCATCAATACATTGATGATAAATTTTATATAATGTTTTCTCTGCTGCCCCTTTTCTAAATGGTTCATTTGATAAAACTACCTGACATGCATCAAGTCCTTCTTCACAGTAAACAACAAGACGTCTAATATTACTTAGTAAGCTTTCAAAATAAGCTTTATCTCCATCAACCTCACTCATTACAGAATCAATTGTTGTTTGATTTAAATAATTCGTGATCGATGTTACTGCATTATTTAAAAAGGCTTCAACTTGCTCAGTTTGTGATTTAACAATAAGATTTCCCATGTCGTCTTTCCCTCCACTGGTTGTATGTAAAACGAAATTAAGGTCAATTATTTAACGAGTGTAATTGGATCTTTTACTTCATACGTTTGCTTGTTTTCAAGCGAATGAAAGAGCTCTGTTAAACGTACATAATTAACATCTTTAAAATACGCTAGTAGCTCTTCTATTGTATTAATATATACACGTTTGCGAGAACGGAAGCTTGGATTACTGAGTAAACAAACCAAACCAACGATATCCTTAATAGTCACCTCACGTGACCCAACGGTGAATAATGTTTCACTATCATATGGTATGGCATTGATTAGTAATTCATCAAAATAACGTACATACAACAAGTGAAAGGTTTTTTCCTCGTTTTGATCAAGATAGACGACCTCAGATCTATTAAAGAAATCCTCAGAAGTATTAGATCGAGCTTTCTCAAGCTCATAACCCTTACATTCTATTATTTTCATACTCCACCTCTTTGTCTGTATTGATTGCATCCTGACAGGATTACAAATTTCATACTTAGGCACAGTTTTATTTTAACATATCCTAGGCAAAGATGTAGTGATTAATTCGAATCTTCAATCGATTCTTGAAATCTCTCAAAAAACAAATCAGCTTCCTCTTGAACATATTCATCATCGATTTTTTCAGGTAATGGTGGTAGTTCCTCTATTGTTTTAAGCCCAAAATAGTCTAGAAACTCTTTTGTTGTTCCATATAGAATCGCCCGGCCGGTCCCTTCTACCCTACCAACTTCCTTTATTAGGGCTTTTGCTGCAAGAGTCTGTATTGGCCTTTCTGTTTTCACTCCACGAATGTCCTCAATTTCAGCCCTTGTTATGGGTTGACGATAGGCAACGATTGCTAATGTTTCAAGTGCAGCCTGCGAAAGCACTGTACTACTAGGTGACTCAACAAGCTTCCTAATATAATCGGAGTGTTCTTTTTTCGTTGTTAACTGAAAGGTACCTGCCATTTCAACTAAATGCAATCCACGATTAATCTCATCGTAATCAGCCATTAAATCTCTTATGATGTCTTCGGCTACAAGTTGGTCTACTTCAAGCACTGTCGCGATTTGTTTAAGGTTCAACCCTTCATCACCCGCTACGAAAAGTAAACCCTCAACAATTGCTTTCCATTCTGTCATTTTCACAACAGTCAAATCCTTTCTTTACTTGATACATATATATCCGAAAAGTTTTTGTCTTGTTCTAGAATAATTGAATTATTTTTTAATAATTCTAGAATGGCCAAAAACGTTACAACAATATGTTCCTTTATAGGTACTGGAAAAAGGTCGAAGAAGTGTCTTCGCTTACCATCATTTTTAAGGTCTGCTAGAATCTCTTCCATCCTTCTTTCAATTGGTATTTCTTGTCGTGTAATTTTAGTTGCAAGTGGCTTTTGAAGCTTCTTACGGCGCATTAATTTTTGCAGTGCACCTAGCATATCATAGAGATTGACATCAATATTTTGGGTGGCTTGTTGGCTCTCATCTACCCACTCACCTATGTCACTTGGAGGCTTTGTGAAGAGATGACCTCTTTCTTCCTCTAGTACTTTTAAATCTTCTGCTACATCTTTGTATTTTCGATATTCTATTAATCGATTCATCAATTCTTCTCGAGGATCTTCCTCAAATTCTATTTCTAACTCCTCATCATAGAGTTCTTCCTGTTTTGGGAGAAGCATCTTACTTTTGATTGCGAGGAGAGTTGCAGCCATCACCAAATATTCACTAGCAATATCTAATTTCAATTCTGTCATCGTATGAATATATAGCATATATTGCTCTGTAATATTTGCTACAGGGATATCATAAATATCAATTTCAAGTCGATTAATTAGATGCAACAATAAATCTAGAGGTCCTTCAAAAGAATCTATTTTCACATTATATTCCATTATAATCCCACCAAGTAATAAACAATAACTAACTAATAGATATTAATAGTATAGTGTATATTTATCCCTTGTCCAACAATAAATTTATATGGAAGAAAGGTTGGGAATACTTAACAGATTCATGGTTTTCACATACTTTAAAAAGTGAGTAATTAAACATGAACAAAAAAGGATGATTATGTTAAACTAAGATAAAAATACGGCAAAGGGAGTGGTACTTTGGCTTATCCGCAAGAATACATAAATTACCTTGTTCATTTTCATGGCGATCGAGATTATTTTGAATGTCATGAGGAATTAGAGGAACTTTGGAAACAAGATCCTAAAGAGGAAAGAAAAGATCATCTTGTTGCTTTCATTCAAATAGCTGTTGCTCTCTACCACCAACGCAGAGGTAATTTTAACGGCGCTTACAAAATGATGTCAAATGCCATTACAATAATCGAAAAAAAGAAAGAAGCTGTTACTCATTCCGGCTTACATCCTGCTAAGCTACTAACATTATTAAATGATCGCCTAACTGACATAGAAAATAGTGTATCCTATAAAAGCTTCAATCTGCCAATCAATGATTCAAAGCTTGTTGAAGTATGTAAAAAGAAATGTGAGAGCCTTGGTCTTGAGTGGGGATCCATTCGTCCAGTAGAGGATGTAAATATTATTGATAAGCATAAGCGCCGTGATCGAAGTGATGTGATTGCTGAACGTGAAAAACAGAAGATACTCAAAACTAAAAAAAGGGACGATTAGTCCCCTTTTTCATCTTCACTAAAATCACATCGTTCAAAAAATGCTGCAGTATATTCATTTGGCTTAATTTCTTTATTTGGAAAAGTCTCTCTCAACGCTTTTACCATTTTCTTTCCAATTCCTTGTTGACGGTGTGATGGATTAACGCTAATATGTTGAATTTCTACAGCCTCATCTTGTAATAATTGCGTGCCAATTATCCCAATAATATCTTCTTCTTTCCACAGAAAAAGTAATCGATCTTCTTCTGTTTCATACTCCTTCATTGTAGCTTGAAGTTTCTTCAAGTCTTTTTCTGACGGCATAAAAGAAAGGAGACCCATCGCAATCTTTTCATAATTTTTTTTGTATCGTATTAGCATATATATCCCTCATTAATGAAATAACTTTCTTGAAATTGAAAATAATAGTAATTGAGTTATTATTATACTGTATTTAGAGTACCATTTTCTATTCTTTTTTTCCATAGTTAAAATACTCATTTCCCTAAAAAGAATAACCAGTGGTGCTCTCTACTGTCCAAAGCACCCTGGTTAGTTTCTCAAAAATAATTAAAACACTTTATAGTATGACCCGTTCTCTAACTATTCAAACCGTATTTTTAGAATGAGCGTAATAAATTCGCCATTTCGATGGCAGTGATTGCTGTATCCCAGCCTTTATTTCCAGCTTTTGTTCCAGCTCTTTCAATTGCCTGTTCAATATTTTCAGTTGTTAATACTCCAAACACAACAGGCTTGCCTGTTGCTAAAGAAGTTGTTGCTACTCCTTTAGCTACTTCATTACAAACATAATCATAATGTGTTGTAGCTCCTCTGATGACAGTACCTAATGTAATAACTGCATCAAATTTATCAGACTCCGCCATTTTCTTAGCTACTAGTGGTATTTCAAATGCACCAGGTACCCAAGCAATCCCAATATTCTCTTCTTCCACTCCATGTCTTTTAAGTCCGTCTAACGCACCGTCAAGAAGCTTGCTATTAATAAACTCATTAAAACGAGCTATAACGATTCCTACTCTAAGTCCTGTTCCAATTAAATTACCTTCATATGTTTTAGTATTCATATTAATCCTCCTATAGATCCATTCATTTCATCATTGGTTTGATAACGTTGTTCATTTTACACTGTTATGATTGTATTGCACAATATTTTGCAAGCATTTAAAAGTGAAGCATATGTCCTAATTTTTTATGCTTAGTTTTCAAATAATTTTCATTTTCTTTTTTAGACGGCATTTGTAATGGAATACGATCTACGACTTCTAGTCCATAACCTTTTAACCCTGTTATTTTTCTTGGATTATTAGTAAGAAGCTTCATCTTTTGAATTCCAAGATTCTTTAATATTTGAGCACCAATCCCATAATCACGAAGATCTGGTGCAAATCCAAGCTTCTCATTGGCCTCAACTGTATCATAGCCTTCCTCTTGAAGCTTATATGCACGCATTTTATTTAGTAATCCTATTCCACGACCTTCTTGACGCATATATAATAAAACGCCTGAGCCCTCTTGTTCAATTTGAGCTAATGCTGCATGAAGCTGTGGTCCACAGTCACAGCGGTACGAACCGAACACATCACCAGTTAGACACTCTGAATGAACTCTTACTAGTGTTGTTTCACCAGGAATAATTTCTCCCTTTACTAATGCAACATGCTCTTTTCCATCCACTACATTTGAAAATCCTATCGCTTTGAAATCTCCAAACTCAGTTGGTAAGTTAATTTCAATTTCTTTTTTCACTAGATTTTCTTTTCGATTGCGATATGCAATTAAATCTTTAATTGTAATCATTTTTAGCTCAAATTCATCTGCAATCACTCTTAAATCAGGTACCCGTGCCATCGTACCATCTTCCTTAATTATTTCACAAATAACCCCTACTGGCTCTGATCCACACATGCGCGCTAAGTCAATGGCAGCCTCAGTGTGTCCTGCTCTTCTAAGAACTCCACCCTTTTTCGCAATTAATGGGAATACATGACCTGGTCTTTTGAAATCCGTTGCTTTTGCATTTGGATTTAGTAGCTCTTGTATGGTTGTTGAACGTTCAAAAGTGCTAATCCCTGTTGTTGTTGATTTATGATCAATGCTCACTGTAAAAGCCGTACCATGAGAATCTGTATTATCATTAACCATTGGCATAAATTGCAGTTTTTCTGCTAATTCTTCTGTAATTGGCGTGCAAACAAGTCCACGGCCATGCTTTATCATGAAATTGATTACATCAGGTGTCGCTTTATCAGCTAGAGCAATGAAATCTCCTTCATTTTCTCGATCTTCATCATCACACACAATCACGACTTTCCCTTGCATTAATTCATAAATTGCTTCTTCAATTGGATCAAACATCATACATTCATCCTCTCTGTGACTTCCTATTTAAATCCATTTTCCTCTAAAAAACTAGATGTAATCGATGTTTTCCTTTGGTTATGCGAATTTTTCACAAACTTCTCTACATATTTTCCAAGCATATCGCATTCTATATTCACAATATCCCCAATTCCTTTTTCACCTATAATTGTCTCTGAAACAGTGTGAGGAATTAGTGATATCATAAATGTATCATCAGATATTCCAAATATGGTCAAGCTAGTTCCATCGACAGTTATGGACCCTTTGGGAATCATGTAATCAATCAATTCGGGCTTCACTTTTATACTATAGTACACGGCATTAGAATGTGGTTCTTTCCCAACAATCTTCCCAATACCATCGACATGTCCTGATACAAAATGGCCTCCAAAACGGCCTCCTGCTGACATAGCTCGCTCTAGGTTCACTGAGGAATGTTTTTTTAGTGTTTGAAGTGATGTTGATTTGACTGTTTCTGGCATTACATCAACAGAGAATTCTTCTTTTGAAAATGAGGTAACTGTTAAGCACACGCCATTTACTGCTATACTATCTCCTAATGCGACATCGACTAATATTTTTTCAGCTTTGATTTTCATCACAATGGAGTCCTTTGTTCCTTGTATATCACTAACAGTCCCTATTTCTTCAATGATTCCTGTAAACAACGTTTCTCCTCCTTTCTCATCCGTTAATTTTTATAAAAAATCAATGACTTCAAGTAGGTTGTTCCTTGATCTATAAAACAAAAAAGCTAACCCTATCTCAGTTTCCCCTTATGTAAGGTATATCCATTGCCTACAATGGATGAAGGGAGTCTGAGCTTAAGATTAGCCTCGTAAGTACAGAATATCACAATAAGTTGCGCTTTTTTCAGCACACCAAATAAAAGGTGTATATCCACCATTTTTTTAGCATACTAGCTTTTTGTGATTTCCTTCTCCCATCCAGACTTTACTGTCGGCCTTGGGATCTAACCAAGTCAGCCATATAGAAAATGCTATATGGGTCGCGGGCTACATAATTGATTACCGCCGGTTGGGAATTTCACCCTACCCCGAAGGAAATATATTGATTTTTAAAGTATTATATCATAATACTTTTGACTTTGTCGTATTATCTGTTTTTTAATTCCTTTTTATGTTGCTGAATTGTGAACTTGGGTTCATTTATACGATAAAAAACCAATAGACAAGCCCCCAAATTAGACAAACAGAGAGAAGAACAAAAAACATGATCCAATTTGAAGATTTCACTTTTTGATCACCTCTTTCAACTTAAAAAGCACAACAAGCTTTAGCCTGCTGTGCTAAGGGAGAGATGTCTTATTCTTCCCAGACTTTTACTTCCTTCATTACATCACCTTGTTTAATACGTAATACTGAATCCATACCTTCTGTTACTTGTCCAAACACAGTATGTACTCCGTTAAGATGAGGTTGTGGCTCATGTACGATGAAGAATTGGCTACCACCTGTATCTTTTCCAGCGTGAGCCATAGAAAGAGATCCAGCTACGTGCTTGTGAGGATTCCCTGCAGTTTCACACTTAATTGTATATCCTGGTCCACCAGTACCAGTTCCTGTTGGGCAACCACCTTGAGCAACAAATCCAGGAATAACACGATGGAAGTTTAATCCATCATAAAATCCTTCTTTAGCTAGCTTTTCAAAGTTTGCAACCGTGCCAGGTGCTGCATCATCATATAGATCAATTAGAATTTTTTCTCCGTTTTCGAATTCAATACTCGCTTTTTTCATGTGAAACCTCCAACAATTATATTCGTCAATATCATTGACCGTATTCATTCTACTATAACTCAATTCAATATTCCAATCATGGCATCATTTTTTCGGACTATTTTTCTCTACTTTTACATTTTAACTATATTTGTCTATTAAAAACACGCTATAATATCAACTAGTAGTATTCCAATGATGTTAAATGTGAATAACTAGTAAAAAAGCTGAATAAAACATTGTAAAAGGAGTCGATGTCAATTGAAAAAATCATTCATTATTTCATTTCTGCTTGCTCTAACACTTATTTTTCCATCTATTAGCTTTGCAGATGCAGCACCTGGCGATGTTATTATTACATTAGGGGAAAATTTGAGTGAAGAGGACAAACAAAAGATATTAACAGAAATGGATGCACCAGAGACCGCTGTAATCATAACAGTATCTAATGAAGAAGAGCATCAATATTTAGGTGATTATATTCCAAAAGCAACGATTGGGACAAGAGCCCTATCTTCATCTGCAATTACAATTGGTGAACAAGATTCTGGTCTTGAAGTAACAGTTAATAATATCACTAGGATAACTGAGGAAATGTACACGAACGCATTGATCACTGCTGGTGTCAAAGATGCTACTATCTATATTACTGCACCAATGCCAGTTAGTGGTACAGCAGCTCTTACGGGTATTATCAAAGCCTATGAATTATCTTCTGATGAAGCAATTCCTGAAGATGTAAAGCAGGTTGCGAATGAAGAAATGGTTACAACATCAGAACTCGGAGATACCATTGGAGCTGACAAGGCTGCTGCTTTAATCGCAAAAATCAAAGATGAAGTGGCCAAAAATGCACCAGAGACTGATGCAGATCTAAGAGCTATTATTGAAAATGCTGCAAAGGAACTTGGTATTACACTATCAGATGCTGATATACAAAGATTAATTGATCTATTTAATAAAATGAAAGAACTGAATATCGATTGGAATCAAGTGGGAGAACAATTAAACTTAGCGAAGGAAAAAGTGTTCAATTTTCTAGAATCAGAAGAAGGACAGACCTTTCTTGATAAGTTTAAAGATTTCTTTATTAGCTTGATTGACGCAATCAAAGCAATCTTTAGCTAAAAAAATAAAGTGAAGAGGAATAAACCTCTTCACTTTATTTTTTTACATTGGATTTAAGTGGCATATCTAATCGTACAATATCTTCAAAGCTTTCACGCTTCACAACCAATTGATCCTCACCATTCTCAATAAAAACAACTGGTGGACGAGGAATACGATTATAATTATTCGCCATTGAATACCCATATGCACCAGTACAAAATACCGCTAATACATCTGCTGAATTTGATTTCGGCAGTGGTAAATCCCATATCAACATGTCCCCAGACTCACAGCATTTACCTGCGATTGATACCGTTTCTTCTACTTCATCATACACACGATTGGCAAGGACTGCTTCATATTTAGCTTGATATAATGCAGGTCTAATATTATCGTTCATGCCTCCATCAATCGCCACATAATTGCGGATATTTGGCACTTCTTTTCTTGATCCAACTGAGTACAAGGTTGTCCCTGCATCTCCAACCAAGGAACGACCTGGCTCTATCCAAATTTCTGGTACATCAATATTCATCTCTGCAGATTGCTTCTTTACTTCCCCAATGATTTCTTCAACATAGCGTGATACAGGAATCGGGTCATCTTCTTGGGTATATCGAATCCCAAACCCTCCACCTAGATTTAGAACCTCTGGAATATAGTGATGAGCTTCTTTCCAATCACGTAATTTTCCAAACATTTTCTTTACAGCTAGAATAAATCCAGTAGTCTCAAAGATTTGAGATCCTATATGACAATGAATTCCTAGCAATGAAACACCCGTTAATGAGAGAACAGTTTCAACAGCAGTGTCAGCTTGTCCATTTTCTAACCCGAAGCCAAATTTAGAGTCTTCTTGCCCAGTTAGAATATAATCGTGAGTGTGCGCTTCAATTCCTGGCGTTACTCTTAATAGAATCGGAGTTTTCACTTGATGCTTGTTACTAATTTCATCTAAAAGTGCAAGCTCATAGAAATTATCTACAACAATACAACCTATTTTGTGCTTAATTGCCATTTCAAGTTCTTCGTAGCTTTTGTTATTCCCATGAAAATGAATTCTCTCTACTGGGAATCCCGCCTGTAGTGCTGTATATAATTCTCCACCAGATACAACATCTAGTGACAAGCCTTCTTCTTCAACAAGTTGAATCATTGCTACTGTGGAGAAGGCTTTACTAGCATAAGCAACCTGAGCTTTAATTCCTAAATGGACAAAAGTGTCTCGAAAGCTTTTCGCTCTTTCACGAATCAATGCAGTATCATATACGTATAGAGGAGTCCCATATTTTTTTGTTAATTCAATCGTATCAACCCCACCTATTTCTAAATGTCCTTGATCATTGACACGACTAGTTCCATGTAGATACATTATCCGTTCCCTCTTTTCATCTAAAAAAAAGACAGCTTGGCTCTAAACCAGTAGCTGTTTTTTATCTATATCTTCGACTTCTAAGTTACAGCTATATAGAGATTAAAATACCATAACCTAAACAATCATGCAATGATTCAATCGTTTATTATTATTTATGTTTTTTAAAAGGATTTTGTGGGTGCACAATGCTAGGTCTTAATCTTTGACCTGGAACGGAAGAACGAATGATAATTTCCCATAATGCCTTCCCATTAAATGGGAGGAATGGCCATAGGTATGGGGTATTAAGCGATCTAATGCTTGCTAATAGGAGAAAATAGACTGTAGCTCCGATTACAAAACCAGGCAGTTTAAAAATAGCTACTGCAATTAATAATATCAGTCTGGCCATTTTATTAGCAGCACTTAATTCATAGCTTGGTGTAGCAAAGGTACCAATCGCAGCCACTGCAACATACATAATTACTTCTGGTACAAATAAACCAACATCAATAGCAATTTGACCAATTAACGCAGCCGCAATTAACCCCATTGCCGTTGATAAAGGTGTCGGAGTATGAATAGCAGCCATCCTTAAAAATTCAATCCCCATATCCGCAAGGAATATTTGAACCACCAATGGAATATTCCCTTTTTCACTTGGCCCTATGAAATCTAATGCTTTAGGCAATAAATCTGGTTCTAATACAAACAAAAACCAAAGTGGTAGTAAATAGATCGATGCTATTATTCCTAAAAATCGAACCCATCTTAAAAACGTTCCAACAGATGGTGCTTGCCGGTACTCCTCTGCATGCTGCACATGATGAAACATAGTAGTCGGTGTGATAATGACACTTGGCGACGTGTCAACCGTAATAATTACGTGTCCTTCTAATAAATGATTAGCAGCCACATCTGGACGTTCTGTATACCTTACTAGTGGATATGGATTATACCCTTGTTTAACTAAAAATTCCTCGATGGTTTTATCAGCCATTGTTAGTCCATCGACTTCTATTGCATTCAATTCATCTCTTATTTTTTCAACTAATGCTGGGTTAGCCACATCCTTAACATAGGAAATGCATACATCAGTTTTTGACCTTTCCCCAATCTGGATAATTTCATTTCTTAATCTTTCATCTCTTATCCTTCTTCTCGTAAGGGCAACATTCACAACAATGTTTTCAGTGTAGCCATCTCTTGCGCCCCTAATCACTTTTTCAGTATCAGGTTCTTCTGGATTCCGTCCAGGATAACTTCTTACATCAACTGCTAATCCTGTATCTTCGCTCTCAATTAGAATTATGATTAGCCCAGATAATAATTTATCAACAGCTTCATCAAGATTTTTCACTGTTGAGACCTGCTGGTGAACCATCCGATTTTCAATAATTTCAATCGCTTGATTTGTTAGTTTTTCCTTATCATTTGTATTTACTAGTTCTTTTAATAACTGAATAATAAAGTTTGTATCACATAACCCATTCAAATAATATAAATGAAGTTGTTTTTTTTGGATTTTAATCTTTCTTACTCCAATATCAAAGCTTCCTGTCCCAATTTCAACATGCTCTTTAAAGAATTGCTCGTTTACCTGAATATCTGCAGATATAGGTGTTTTATTTTGAGTGCTATTTATCATAATACCCACTCCTTTCTAAAATCAACTCCACTGCTTTTTTAGTGATCGGAGACCCATTTTGAACATGGTCCTTTCTTGCCATCTTTCCTATATCTCCTATTCCAACAATGATGGGGACCTCTAGCTCGTCCAAGCAATAGACCGTATCGCCATTAATTCGTCCAATGTCAAATTCCTCAACACCACTTTTATCCACTCCAAAATGAGTCAGATTTCCAAATCGATCAATACTAACATCCACTCTTGCCCATTCATCCTGATGTGTTTTTGAAGCAACCGCAATGATTCCTAAGACTTCAATCCTTTTATCAGTAGCCACATACTTTAATGCAAGCTCACCTGCACCCTCTCCAATAAACCCGCTATCATCAAACATAACGAATACTGGATCGTTTGGAGTTTGGAGGATTAATTTCACGATTTCTGGTCCAGATAGAGTTGTTGGATTGCCCTGTGTTTTCGAAATACATCTCCCACCAAATTCTGAAGCAATATATTCTATTGTCTTTAACGCATACTCATCTCCATCTGTAACAAGAATCACCTTTCTGCGGTCTTTTTTCATACACATTATCCTTTCGGTTTAAATAGTAAAGCGACGATAAATGCAAACAGAATAGCAGAGGAAATACCAGCAGATGTTAATTCGAAGATTCCAATTCCTATTCCAATCAATCCATGCTCATCTGCTTGATGCATAGCTCCATGCAGTAATGAGTGTCCAAAGCTTGTAATAGGTACGGTTGCACCCGCACCAGCAAATTCAATAAATTGATCATATATATCAAACCCATCAAGGATTGCTCCAACAACTACAAATGTGCTCATAACATGTGCTGGTGTAAGCTTTGCCACATCTAATAAGATTTGTCCGATTACGCAAATGCCCCCACCAACTAAAAATGCAATTAAATATTCCACTTCAGATCATCCTTTTTCTATATTTGACCTTTCAAGTACAACTGCATGTGCAATGGTTGGAATTGATTCTTTTTGCTGGATCATTGTCGGACTTAGTAATGCCCCCGTCGCAACTACAAGTACCCTCTTCAAATGTCCAAGAATTAATTGTTTCATAATATGACCATAAGTTACGACTGCTGAGCAAGCACAACCACTTCCACCAGCAAAGGTTTGTTGATCCTTTGAGTAAATCATCAACCCGCAATCATTATGTTTTGTTTCCAGATCATATCCTTCTTCAAGTAAAAGCTGTCTAACGATCGGACTCCCAATTCCAGATAAATCACCTGTTACAATCAGGTCATAGTCTGAAGGACTCGTCCCAAGATCTTCAAAATGAGCCTTAATTGTATCCGCAGCAGCAGGTGCCATAGCTGACCCCATATCAAATGGGTTACTTACGCCTAAATCGTTTACTCGACCTATCGTCGCAGAAGTAATTTGCACTGGTCCCTCCTCTCTACTTACTAAGGCTGTACCCGCACCAGTCACTGTAAAAGTTGCTGTATTTGGTTTTTGTCCACCATATTCAGTAGGATATCGAAACTGCCTTTCAGCCGTTGCATTATGGCTACTTGTTGATGCGATGATTCTTTTTGCAAAACCAGCCTCCACAAGAGCTGAACCAACAGCCAACGTTTCCATCGAGGTTGAACATGCCCCAAACATACATAAGAATGGAATGTTAGTATGTCTTGCCACATAATTTGATGTCACATTTTGATTTAATAAATCGCCAGCTAAAAACAGATCAATATCAGTATAATTAAGGTTCACTTTTTCTAGACATGAAGTAACTGACTGTTCCATTAATCTTCGTTCAGCAAGCTCCCAGTTTTCCTCGCCGCAATGCAAATCCTTATGCGTTATATCAAATTGAAACCCTAGTGGTCCTTCTGCTTCTTTTGGTCCTACCGCAGTACCGACAGAGTTAATATAAATTGGATGCTCGTATTTCCAGGTTTGTTTTCCAATTAGCTTCATTTCTCATCTTCCTCTCATTTCTATAATGCGAGGTGAATTAAGTATCGAATGAGTCCGACAACATATGTCGCCACTACACCAAATACAAGTACACTTCCGGCTAATTTAAACATATTTGTAGCAATACCAAGAACTATCCCTTCGCTTTTATGCTCAAGTGCTGCACTTGTCATTGAATTTGCAAAACCTGTAACTGGCACGGCAGAACCCGCTCCTGCAAATTGGCCGATTTTATCATAAACACCCAGTCCCGTGAGAATTGATGCAATTAATATCAATGTTGCTACTGTCGGATTTGCGACTGTTTTTTCAGTAAAGTTAAAGACATTCATATAGAGATTTTGAATACCTTGACCAATAACACAAATGAACCCTCCAACCACAAAAGCCTTCACACAGTTTACGAATAGCGGTTGTTTAGGCTGGAATTGTTTAATCTTATTTAGATAATCTTCTTTTAATCGATCAGCCACTTTATTTCCTCCCTATGAACGGAGTCTGAATTAAAGATTCACATAATATAACCAATGAAAGAGTGAACCTGCTACTTTCCCAAGTACGATGGCCATTAAAAGTGTTATAATTTTGTCTTCCACTCTTATTCGCTTTGCTAGTATTGGCCATACATTAAGTACCTCTGTTAATGCTGCAGCTAGCATTCCAACATAGATTCCACATGCTAATCCAATTGGAACAATGATAAATGCTGGTAAGGATAACATCGAATCTGTTAGACTAAACCATCCACCTGCTAGGGCACCAAACACGACTCCCCATTCAATGAAGTGAATATATTTTCTAGTCTTTGTCAGTTGAGTTAGTCTCGGGATGATACCTAATACGGTTAAGAAAGCGACAAACCCTGCTCCAACAGCAAGTCCACTAGCTAATCCGATAAAAATGATAAAAAAGTATTTAATGATCATCTACTTTTTTCGTACTTTCCTTATTTTCGTTAATAATTAAATAATTATCTAAATCTTGTTGATAATTAAACATCTCTACTTCTAGTGGACTTGGTTCTTCATTGATTCTTTTCTTGAAAATGTGATTAAAAAACAAAATCATCCCTAATCCCAACCCAATTGAATATGGGACTTGAAGTAAAAGTGGATGGTCTTGTTTCTCTCCGGTTATCAACTCATACATTTTCTGATGCACCTGTTGCATGCTCACATCCTCGTGAAAGTTCATAATCGTTAGTGCTGCACCAAAAAACAATAAAAACCATATGGCGATAAAAAATATGAAAGGAAATTTCCTTTTTGTATAGACTATTTCTATTAATACTTGAGATGGTCCTAATGTTTGAATATCGGATTCTGGATCAAAGGCTTTTATTTTCTGAATGACTAACATAATGTCGATAACAATAATTGTTTTATCTTGTAATGAAATCTGATAAATCGGGATGTTACGAATTTGCTTACTCTGATCTTCTCTGTCACAAATAATTTGAGCAATATCGCTTAATCTGACCATTTGATTAGGTTTAACTTGAATGCGGTGGCGCAAGCGTACATAAATTGTCTTCTCCATTACCTTCACACCCTACACATTGTTATCCTTGTACCTGTAGTATGGTATTTGCTACATTCTCTAATACAAACAACCCTCAAACACCATTAATTACCACGAAAAGCGGAGGAGGCCCGTTTACATCCATAGGATGCTGGAGCAACTGACGAGAGACCTTGGTCTCGACAGAAGTTGTGAAGCAGCCGTAGGATGTGGCTTCTGCAGCTGGACATCATCGAAAAGCGGAAGAAGCCCGTTTATCGGCGACAGGCATAAGACAGGCACTGACAGAAGGCGTTTTATGCCTTCCGAAGTGACTGACTTATGACCCCGAGCCGATGGCTTCTGTAGCTAGACATCACCGAAAAGCGGAGGAAGCCCGTTTACATCCATAGGATGCTGGAGCAACTGACGAGAGACCTTGGTCTCGACAGAAGTTGTGAAGCAGCCGTAGGATGTGGCTTCTGCAGCTGGACATCATCGAAAAGCGGAAGAAGCCTGTTTATCGGCGACAGGCATAAGACAGGCGCTGACAGAAGGCGTTTTATGCCTTCCGAAGTGACTGACTTATGACCCCGAGCCGATGGCTTCTGTAGCTGGACATCATCGAAAAGCGGAAGAAGCCCGTTTACATCCATAGGATGCTGGAGCAACTGACGAGAGACCTTGGTCTCGACAGAAGTTGTGAAGCAGCCGTAGGATGTGGCTTCTGCAGCTAGACATCACCGAAAAGCGGAGGAAGCCCGTTTACAAAAAAAGGCTGTTTTCTCAAAGATTGTTGTTTTTTGAGGTGAATTAGTTGAGTATAGATTTCTAGCAGACTGAATACACGGAGACTCCCGTGGGACTAGTAGCCAAAGTGAGACCCCGCAGGAGCACAAGCGACGAGGAGGCTCACCGGTTACCCCACAGGACGCGGAGTGTATTCAGGCTGCGGTATCAAAAGCAACAATATATACGAAAACAGCCCAAAAAAAAGACCAAACAGATGCTATGCATCCATTTGGTCTTTCATTTGCTGAAGTATCTTTTTCTCGAGTCTTGAAACTTGAACCTGAGATATTCCAAGTCTAGTCGCAACCTCTGATTGTGTTTGATCCTTATAATACCTTAGATAAACAATCAAACGCTCTCTCTCATCTAATTCTCGAATTGCTTCCTTTAATGCTATTTTGTCAAACCATTTCGTTTCATTATTATCTGCTATCTGGTCTAATAAAGTAATTGGGTCACCATCGTTTTCATACACGGTCTCGTGAATGGATGATGGTGTTCGACTAGCCTCTTGTGCTAACACTACATCCTCTGGGGTGATTTCAAGAAATTCAGCAATCTCAATTACTGTTGGAATTCGCCCAAGACGCTTAGATAATTCATCCTTTGCTTTCCTAATTTTATTACCAGTTTCCTTCAAGGATCGACTGACTTTCACTGTACCATCATCCCGAATAAATCGCTGGATCTCTCCAATGATCATTGGGACTGCATAGGTTGAAAATTTCACATCATAAGATAAGTCAAACTTATCTACTGATTTCAACAATCCAATACAACCAATTTGAAATAAATCATCTGGTTCATACCCTCGATTTAAGAAGCGTTGAACAACGGACCAAACTAACCGCATATTTTTCTGGACAATTAGGTCTCTTGCATCTTGTTCACCATTTTGACTTCGTTTTATCAAGCTTTTTACTTCATGATCCTTCAAATACGTTTCAGTTTTATCGTTCTTGACCTCCACATCCATAGGCTAGTCTCCTTAATTGCATAACGCATTGCTCTTTGATAAATGCTTTTTCAAACGTAAAATAGTGCCGTTCGATTCTGATGTTGCGATTTCGACCTCGTCCATGAAATTCTCCATAATTGTAAAGCCCATTCCAGAACGCTCAAGCTCTGGCTTGGTTGTAAATAAAGGTTGACGAGCTTCCTCGAGATTTGAGATCCCGATTCCTTCATCTCTTATCGTAATTGAAACCACACTATTATCTTCAAGCGTACAAGAAATATATACAACGCCTTCTGGATTATTATCATATCCATGAATAATTGCATTTGTAACAGCTTCTGAAACAACTGTTTTAATCTCTGTAAGCTCATCTAGTGTTGGATCTAGCTGAGCAATGAAAGCAGCTACAGTTACACGTGCAAAAGATTCATTCTGACTAAGCGCTGAGAATTGAAGTTGCATCTCATTCTTCATGTTAAGCCACCCCCAATGTCCGCAACGCGTAATCTTCATCTGTTTCTAAACGGATAATTTTAAATAAGCCTGACATATCAAACAAGCGTTTCACTGATGGAGAGATTGAGCAAACAACCATTTCTCCACCCTTGCTTTTCACCTGCTTGTAACGCCCTAGTATTACACCTAGGCCTGAACTGTCCATGAAGGACAAATGTTCCAGGTTTAATAAAATATGATTAATATCTTTACTTTCTATTACACTTGATACCTTTTGACGCAATTCCTCTGCAGCATGATGATCTAATTCACCAGTAAGACGAATGCACAATACATTATGTTTAACTTCTAGTTCTATTGCGAGACTCACTACACTTTCCTCCTTGCTTTTCGTATAATGAGTCTTTCTATAAAACCCTTCAAGATTCCTTCTTCATGACAAAACTAGTGTTCATTCGTCAAAACTAGTTAATTTTTTCTACGAGGATTTTGTAAATGTACCAATTGTTCGCTTAAATAATTTCCACCAGCTAGCTTCTTCAATATCCTCTTTAGCTACTAGGGGACTTTCACTTAATACTTCATTATTTTTCTTTATAATTAACGTGCCGAGCACATCACCTTTTTTGACAGGTGCTTTTACATCCTCTTTCACAACAAATTCCTTTTTCACATCATCAATTGCTTCACCTTTTTTTGTTAACACAGAAATAGGCTCGGATGTCACTAAATCTACTTTCTTTTCACTACCTTTACCAACCTTGGCCTCTGAAACTATTTCGTTTCTCTCAAACATTGGATGTGTTTTATATTGACTGAATCCATAGTCAAGCATTTTTGTAATTTGTGCATTACGTTCCTTTGGAGTAGGTGCCCCCATGACAACGGTAATGAGACGCATCCCGTCTTTTTCAGCTGTAGCTGTTAAACAATATTTTGCTTCGCTAGTGTATCCTGTCTTTAATCCATCAACACCTGGATAAAACTTCACAAGTCGATTTGTATTAACTAACCAAAACTTTTTCTCAGTATTTTCTCTTAAATAATCTTCATATTTCCCAGTATACTTGGTAATCATTTCATACTTTAAGAGCTCTTTTGCCATAATGGCCATATCATAGGATGTACTATAGTGATTTTCTGCTGGTAAACCTGTTGGATTTTGAAATAAAGTATTCTTCAATCCCAATTCTTTTACTTTTTGGTTCATTTTTTCTACAAATGCTTCCTCAGACCCAGCGATTCTCTCTGCCATTGCTACAGATGCATCATTACCTGATGCGATTGCAATTCCACGGAGCATTTCATCCACAGTCATTTCCTCACCAGCTTCGAGGAAAATCTGTGAACCTCCCATTGAAGCAGCATGCTCACTAGTGCGGATTTTTTCTTCTAGAGAAAGATTTCCTTTGTCAATCTCTTCCATAATTAATAGCATTGTCATAATTTTCGTCATACTTGCAGGTGGTAGTTTTTCATGACTATTTTTATCGTAGAGTACTGTTCCTGTATCTCTTTCAATAACAACTGCTGATCTAGCGTTATCAGCTAGATTCACAGATGTGCCTTTTTCCTCAGCAAAAGTATAAGGGGCACTAACAGAAACTATCATTGAAAATAGTAATAAACTAATGAAAAAGCGTTTCATCTCCAAACCCTCCATTCTTATATACATCCCATTTTTCCCAAATCAATCAAATCTATACAAAAATTTTGGTCAATTTTGGCATTATTTTTCAATCATTTTTGGAACAAAAAAAACAGGCAAATGATCGCATTTGATCAATTACCTGTTAGTCATTAGATTATTTTATCTAGAATTAATGTTGGGCTTTCTACTTTCTCTGATGAGATCTGTATACTTTGATATAATTTATTCTTAACTTCCTTTATATCCTCATTATTACTGTAGATTGTTACTAGACTCTCGCCTTTTGACACCTTATCGCCGATTTTCTTTCTTAAAAGCAATCCTACAGCTAAATCAATGACAGATTCTTTCGTTGCTCTTCCAGCTCCTAACAGCATTGCGGCTGTACCAACTCCATCAGCAACGATAGCTGAAACATAGCCATCTTCTTTTGCTGCAAGCTCAATTTTATATGTTGCTTGTGGAAGCTTTGAGTAGTCATCGACCACTGAAGCGTCTCCACCTTGAGCACTTAAGAACGTCTTTAATGTTTCCAATGCCTGACCATTGCGAATAGCTTCTGAGAGAAGTTCTCTTGCTTGCTCGAGGGTTTCTGCCTTTTTCGCTAAATACACCATCTGGCTTCCTAATGTAAGACATAATTCTTCTAAATCGCTTGGTCCCTCACCTTTTAAAGTATCAATGGCTTCTTGAACTTCTAGTGCATTTCCAATCGCATAGCCAAGTGGTTGGCTCATATCCGTTATGACGGCAATCGTATGACGACCTACATTATTACCGATATCAACCATTGCTCCTGCTAATTCCTTCGCCTCAGCAAAATCCTTCATAAATGCACCTGCACCTGTTTTAACATCCAAAACAATCGCATCTGCACCTGCTGCAATTTTTTTACTCATGATAGAGCTTGCAATCAACGGAATGCTATTTACTGTTGCTGTAACATCTCTTAAGGAATAGAGTTTTTTGTCTGCAGGTGTTAGATTTCCACTTTGTCCGATGACAGCTACCTTGTTCTTATTTACTAGCTCAATAAACTCCTCATTTGTGATTTCAACATGGAAGCCTGGAACAGCCTCGAGCTTATCAATCGTTCCACCAGTATGTCCTAGACCTCGTCCAGACATTTTTGCGACTGGTACACCAACTGAGGCAACAAGCGGTGCAAGGACAAGCGTTGTTGTATCTCCAACCCCACCTGTACTATGCTTATCTACCTTTATACCTTCTATTGCAGCTAAATCAATGGACTCTCCCGAATCTACCATGGCTAATGTGAAATCTGCACGCTCAATATCAGTCATTCCACGAAAGAAAACGGCCATTGTAAAAGCACTCATTTGATAATCAGGAATATCGCCTTTTGTATAACCGTCTATAATAAAAGATATTTCTGCTTTCGTAAGTGACTGTCCGTCTCTCTTCTTCTCAATTAAATCAACCATTCTCATCATTTTCACCTTTTCCTTCTGCTTGCAATCTTAAAAAGCTATGTACTCAGATTAAAGCTGATTAATGATTTCCTTTACAAAAGACAGGAAGTTTGCTTTAACCATTTCTGTTGTCTCCATTACTTCATCATGTGTCAGAGGTTGATCTAATATACCTGCTGCCATATTAGAGATACAAGAAATCCCAAGCACTTTCATACCTGAATGTCTAGCAACAATGACTTCTGGTACGGTTGACATACCAACAGCGTCCCCACCAAGCACTCTTAGCATTCTTACTTCTGCTGGAGTTTCATAACTAGGTCCTGTATTACCCACGTATACTCCTTCTTTAATAGGAATATTCAAACTCGCTGCTATTTTTTTGGCAAGCTCTCTCAGCTCTTTTGAGTAAGCTTCTGACATATCAGGGAAACGAACACCTAAGTTTGGATCATTCTCACCGATTAACGGATTAGTCCCCATATTATTGATATGATCACTAATTAGCATTAAGTCTCCAGCCTGGAAGGATTCATTAATCCCACCTGCTGCATTTGTTACAATTAAAGAATTCACACCAAGTGCTTTCATTACTCGAACAGGGAAGGTTACTTTGTCAAAGCTATATCCCTCATAAAAATGGAAACGCCCTTGCATCGCAATAACCGTTTTCCCATTCAGTGTTCCATACACTAATTGACCAGCGTGACCTTCTACTGTTGAAACAGGAAATTCCGGTATCTCCTGATATGGGATTTTGATTGCATTTTCGATTTCATCTGCCAGTACCCCTAGTCCCGAACCTAGAATCAACCCTATTTCTGGTGCTGTAGGAAATTTATCTTGTAAGAAGCTTGTAGAGACGTCGATTGTTTTTTTATTTAACATTTGAATTCCCCCTGATTAATGAAAGAAAACTTTCACCATGTTTTGGCATGTTAACCTTGAAATTTTCAGCAATTGTTGCACCTACATCCGCAAATGTCTTGCGTGTAGGAAATTCATTTCCACTTGTCATACTAGGACTGTATGCTAACAATGGAACATATTCACGTGTGTGGTCTGTACCTTTAAAGGTTGGATCATTTCCGTGATCTGCAGTAATGATTAATAAATCATCTTCTTTTAACAGTTCTAATACTTCCGGTAGTCTAGCGTCATAATCCTCTAATGCTTTTCCATAGCCTGCAGGATCTCTTCGATGACCGTAGAGAGCATCAAAATCAACTAGGTTCAGAAAGCTTAAGCCAGTGAAGTCCATATGTAGAGTTTCAACTAATTTATCCATTCCATCCATATTCGACTTTGTTCTTAATGCTTTTGTTACGCCTTCACCATCATAGATATCTGCAATTTTGCCGATAGAAATAACATCAAGCCCTGCATCTGCTAACTCATTCATCACTGTGCGATCAAATGGCTTTAGTGCATAATCATGCCTGTTAGAGGTTCGTTCAAACTGATCTGGAGATCCTACAAACGGTCTTGCTATGACACGACCTACCATGTATTTTTCATCCAGTGTTAACTCACGAGCAATTTCACAAATTTTGTAGAGCTCATCTAGTGGAACAATTTCTTCGTGTGCGGCAATCTGCAAGACAGAATCTGCTGATGTATAGACAATTAACGCACCAGTTTTCATGTGTTCCTCACCCAGCTCATCCATGATTTCAGTACCTGATGCTGGTTTATTCCCAAGAATGTCTCTGCCTGTTTTTTCTTTTATTTCTTGCAAGAGTTCGTCTGGAAAGCCATCTGGAAATACACGGAAAGGTGTATCAATATGGAGACCCATAAGCTCCCAATGACCAGTCATTGTATCTTTTCCATTTGATGCCTCTTCCATTTTTGTGTAAGCAGCCATTGGCTTATCAACCTTTGTAATTCCTTGTACTTCTTTAATATTTCCTAATCCCAACTTTTGCATTGCTGGCATTTTAAGACCACCTAGATGATCCGCAATATGCCCTAATGTATCAGAGCCTATATCTCCAAATTTTTCAGCATCCGGAGCTTCACCTATGCCAACTGAATCCATTACAATTAAAAACACTCGCTTATATGTATTGAATGACACACAATTTCCTCCTATCAAGCTTTACTCATCTAACTCACTATGTATTATTTAGCACTCTTCTTACGATTATATTCCCCTTTGATTTGGTTGCTAATCCATGTCCAACCACTTGTCAGAAGTCTGACAACCTGAGTATAAAATTCATAGTCTATGATTGCAAGCAAAAACATTGATATATTACGAATATTTTACGTTTTGATTAATTAGTAGAAAAAAAATAGACTACTAAGTTCTTCCTAGTAATCATATTCCTACCATTATGCTCTTGGATGGTATTGATTATATACGTCTTTTAATCTTGCTTTTGTCACATGAGTATAAATTTGAGTGGTTGAAATATCTGCATGTCCAAGCATTTCTTGCACTGCTCTTATGTCCGCACCATTTTCTAATAGATGTGTTGCAAATGAGTGGCGTAAAGTATGTGGCGTCAAAGCCTTTTGAATATTGGCTCTGCTTGTTAATTTCTTTAAATTCTTCCAAAACCCCTGTCTTGAGATCCTGTTTCCATGATGGTTTAAAAATAGGGCCTCTGACTGGTCTTTTTTCAAGAGATTCGGGCGACTTCCCTCTATATAAGCAGTAATCGCCTTTGCTGCTGTCGAGCCTAATGGAATAATTCGCTCCTTATTGCCCTTACCTGTGCAGCGAATAAAACCCATTGTTAGGTGAACATCCTGCAGATTCAAGCTAATCAATTCACTTACACGAATCCCTGTAGCATACAATAACTCTAACATCGCTTTGTCTCTTATCCCAAATACATTATCTTCAGGAGCTTCTAGCAGGGCTTCTACCTCTGATAGATTTAAGACCTTCGGAAGTGTTTTTGTTTGTTGTGGTGACTCAATATGAATTGTTGGATCTTGATTTATTCTCTTCTCTCTAAGAAGAAATTGATGAAAGGATCTAATCGAAGCAATATTCCTTGCAATGGTCTTTGTAGACTTTCCTCGCTCTTTTAAATATTTAAGAAATTGAAGAATATGTAATCTAGCTATTTCATTATAAGAAGTCATCTTTTCTACATTGACCATATACTTATGATATTCTTTTAAATCCCTCTCATATGAAACAATTGTATTCTCAGCTAATCGTCTCTCAACAATTAAATAATGCAAGAAATCTTTGATTTCGTCTTCCATGTTATACTACTCCCCATAATGGTAAAAAAACTTCAAACGATCAAACCATTTATATTCTGTTTCACCTACTGTTGATACCTTTACTGCTGTCCCCTGTGGTTCATCATATCGGTGATAATTTTCGTATTCTTGATTGACCCACATAATACCATAATAGAACAAAATGGTGCATCCAGTAAATAAAATAAAGATTTTGATGGTACCGAACATCATATGAAGCATTTGTCTCATTTCTTTATCCTCCAATTGTTACGTTTATTAGAAGATATGCCAAAATAAGCTGGTTTTATACATACTTGTCTAAACTTTTGAAAAAAGGATGATTCGTCCTACCTCGTCCCACATTTCGGGATTTTCTCAAACTAAAAAGCAGTTCAAAAGTTTAGTATGACTCAGACTTTTGGACTGCCTCTAGATTCAATTCTCTATAGTATCTGTCTCAGTTTTTTCGTGGCATCGATGGCAAATACCATGGAATGTGAGACGATGATCTTTTATTTTGAAGTTCCATTTTGTTTCAACAATTTCTTCTACATCCTCAAGAAGGTCTTCTTGAATTTCATCAACCGCACCGCACTCAATACATACTAAATGATGATGAAAATGAGCAGCACCCTCTTGGCGCAAATCATATCTTGAAACTCCATCACCAAAATTGATCTTATCAACGATCTTAAGCTCCGTTAATAATTCTAATGTTCGATACACAGTGGCTAAACCAATTTCCGGCGCTTTTTCTTTAACGAGGAGGTATACATCTTCCGCACTCAAATGATCCTCTTCATGTTCAAGAAGTACTCTTACAGTCGCTTCACGCTGTGGTGTTAATTTGTAGCTTGATGAATGCAACTGCTTCTTGATCCGTTCAATCCGATTTTCCATCAAACAATTCCCTCCCTCGCCATTACCATCCTATTATAGCAAAGATACGGGAACTGTCCAAATAAAATTATTACAAATTAATAAAAATAATTCTTATTATATAAAAGTGATTATAATTTATAATTTTTACTTTGGCTGTTTTCTCAAAGTTTGTTGTTTTTTGAGGTGAATTAGTTGAGAATAGATTTCTAGCAACTGAATACACGGGGGACTCCCGTGGGACTAGTTGGCTCCCACAGAACGCGGAGTGTATTCAGGCTGCGGTATCAAAAGCAACAATATATACGAAAACAACCTTTACTTGAAAACATCGATGACACCTTTCATGAGGTGTGGTGAGGCAAATGCTTCGAATCCTGAGGCAAATAATAATACGACACTAATTCCTACCATGGCAAGTGTATATTTAGTGAATAACTGTATAATAGGTTCGTTTGATCGTTTCATGAATTGCTGCCTAATCATCTTCAGTGAAAACGAAACTGAGATTGTTCCAATGATGATAAATGTAGGAATAATCAACAGATTTTGTGGAAGCACTGATACAAGGGATAACAGAAATCCGTCCCAGCCCATTTGATTCACTAAGAAACCTACTGTGAATCCTACGACCACTCCTTTTAAAAACAAGAGAATTAGTATGACTGGTAAGCCAATAATGGAAATCCCTAGTAACCACATTAATCCAACTGACTTTATATTATGAAAATAGCTTTGTTTAAACATTTCAGTAGCTGTTGCAAATCTACCTTCTTGTACTTGTCCAAAGAACTGTCCTAAATAATAGTATAAATCTTCTTTTTGACCTACATTTAAGCTATTAACAACAACTGCACCAAAAATAACCCCCATTAAAAAGAGCACGGTTATAAATATGTAAATAGAGGCATGCTCACGCCCATGATTCAATAATGTTAGTTTTATCGGAGTCTGTTTTTTCATTTCGTCGTTCCTCCTATCAGTCTCTTACTAGATTCTATGATTTTTTTTAGAAACTATGACTTCTGATAAGAGATTTTATCTCATTTTCCTTTTCAACTAAAAAAAGCCCCTTTAGGTTAGGAGCTTTGATTATTTTTTGACTTTTCCATAGACACCGCCACCACCAGATTGAAGCGTTAATTTCCCCTCTCTTGCAAGTATAATCGCTTCTGCTATTTTTTGGGGCAACAGTTCTTTTATCGCAGATTCAGGTGCATCATGGATGATAGACATTTCAGTTTTAAAATAGTCCCGCAGTTTTTTTAATGTTTTTGGTCCTAATCCAGGGATAAATTCAAGTGGGACTTGATGAATGTATGGAGCTCTATTAGACGGGGACTTTGATTCCTCATTCCCCAATTCCATGATGCGATTATAAACTCCTTTTACAAACTTTTGATTCCCACAGTAGGGACATCTCTCTTGCACCATGTCCTCTATTACTTTTTCACAGCCTTCACAAGTGGTTTTATGATACTTTCCAAGTAAAGGATCAAGACCATAGTTTGCCACAATTTGTCTTCCGGATTGCTGATGGAGAGCCTTCCTCAATTCTTCAAAAGTTGGTTGCTCCATTCGTATTTGTTGATATTCTCTAGCAATTTTTGCTAGGGAATGTGCATCTGAATTAGTTACAAACGTGTAAGAGTGTAACTCTTGTATATGGTCAGCCATTTTAGTATTTGAACTTAACCCAAGCTCAATCGCATCAATCTGTTTTGGGTTAAACACCTCTGATAATGTGGACTTAACCCCTTTTCCATATAAACTCTTATATGGTGTAAACACATGTGCAGGTATGAATAAACCTGAGAGATCTTTTACTGTTTGTTGAAGTACAATTCCTTGTTCATAGATTCGCTGAGAGCTCAATGTGATATTCTTCATTCTTGCTGCTAACCACCTAGAGAACTCTCGCATTTTTTCAATTGTCGGCAGATAAGCAAGAACATGAATAGGTCCCCTGCACTTCTCATCATAAATTTCAATTTCAGAACCTAAGATGAGGGTGACATCCTTAAATCTCATCCCCCCGTCTTCATATTGAAACACTATTCCTTCTTTAATTAGCTGCTCTAACTCATCTAATACTTCTGGCACATGACAATCAATCACACCAATCATATCCATCCCTTTGACCTCGGTCGCTTCTTCAAGGATATTTTCAAGGGTTAATGACCTCGCACCCGTAATTTTGACTGGTTTCCCTGTCTTCGTTCGGCCAAGATGGATATGTAAGTCTACATAATAATTATTCATTTGTACCTAACGCCTTTTGTAGCTGCAGATATTGAACAGCATAAGCCGTTTTTGCGTCATAGATTTGGTTCTCTTCTAATAATACAAGTGCCTCTTCTAATGAAACTTCTAGTAAATCAACAAATTCATCTTCATCAAGTGATGCTGCATTTTCCTTTTTTGATAGTTTTTCTGCTACAAATAGATGAACAAGTTCATCTGCAAAGCCTGGTGATGTGTAAAATGAGATCAATGGTGCTAATGTTTCACACACATACCCTGTTTCTTCTTCTAGTTCTCTTCGTGCTGTGACAATCGGTTCCTCTCCTTTTTCAAGCTTTCCAGCTGGGATTTCTACTAAAGCTCTCTCCATTGGTTTGCGATATTGTCGGACCATTAGTATTTTATTGTCTTCAGTTATCGCAATAATGGCGACTGCTCCAGGGTGCTTTATGATTTCTCGTTTACTTGTTTTCCCGTTTGGTAGTTCCACATCATCTACATGTAAATCGATAATTTTACCTTCAAAGATTGTTTTTCTTGTTATCGTCTTCTCTATTAAATGATCCATTCTTACAGCTCCTTGTTCTATCAATGATTTCACACTCATATATTTTACCATATTTTGCCCTGAAATTATGAATGGTGAAGGAGTGAGCTTTGAATGAAAATCTATGTAATGGAAAAAGGATTAACCATGGTCGGAAAGTCTTGGGAGATAAGACAAAAGCTTAAGGAGTACAGTAAGCAGTTTGATACAGTTGAACAATGGATTACTGCAAATCAGGACGCTACTGTAAAAAAAAGCGGAAATAAAGTCATCCCGTTAAATCAAAAAATCTATTAAATTTCATACGTATTCTCCTCTAGCTACTATTTTTGATATATCCGAAGAAATTGGTACAATGAGAACAAGGATAGGAGGACTGAATACATATGAAGAAACGTCAAATCGGGAATTCTGATTTATATGCTAGTGTTGTTGGCCTTGGCTGTATGAGTATTGGTGTGGAGGAAGAGTCTGCAAGAAGGATTATTGATGAAGCGATTGATGCAGGAATTAATTATCTTGATACGGCTGATTTATACGATCAAGGTCTAAATGAAGAATTTGTTGGGAAAGCCATTAAAGCAAAGAGACAAGAGCTTATTATAGCGACAAAGGTTGGGAATCGGTTTGAAAGAGGGAAAGATGGTTGGTCATGGGACCCTTCAAAAAAACATATTATGAATGCTGTTAAAGACAGCTTACATCGTTTACAAACTGACTATATCGACCTTTACCAGCTTCACGGTGGGACAATGGAAGACTATATTGATGAAGTGATTGATGCGTTTGAGGAGTTAAAAAAAGAAGGAATCATTCGTTATTATGGTATTTCATCGATTCGCCCTACTGTTATTCGTGAATATGTTAACCGTTCTTCAATCATAAGTGTGATGATGCAGTATAGCATCCTTGATCGACGCCCTGAAGAACAAGTACTTCCTCTATTGAAGGAGAATCACATTAGTGTTCTTGCGCGTGGCCCTGTTGCTAAAGGCTTTCTAACAGAACGTTCCTTTGATCGCTCAAAACAAGATTTATTTGCTAAGGGATATTTAGATTATTCTCCTGAGGAGCTTGAGGCAGTTGTTAACACGTTGAAAGAGATATGTCACGGACGCTCACTTACTGAAATTGGGTTACAGTACCTACTTCATCATTCAAGTGTGGCTTCTGTTATTGCTGGTGCAAGTACAACCCGACAATTGCGGGAAAATATCGATGCTGCCTCTTCTTCACCACTCACAGAAGACGAAGTCGCTCAGATTCAACAACAAACGAAATCATTAGGTTATCAACAGCATCGATTATAAAAGTGAGTGCCAAGTAACTTTGACTTGGCACTTCCTCTTATTTATAATCGCTCCACTTTAATGGGCTCTCATTTAATAGCTCTTCGAACGATTTATTTTTCTCTCGTTCTTTTCGCTCTTTCCGTTTTCTTTCTTCTTCTCTTTCTAATTCTAGTTTTTCTTGTTCCTTTAATTCTTTTTGTGTATTCTTTAGTTTTGAAACGATATCTTCATTTAATAAGTCTCCTAGACTTAATTTTTTCTCATCTTGTTTCTTTTTAGATGGCTGTTTTTGTTTCTTTTTTGCCATATTAATTTCCCCCTTTGACCACTTTAATCAGATTATATCACAAGCAACCATTAGCTGTTTCATGGTAATATAGGTTATATATCTACTGGAGGAAATGACTAATGAAAAAACTTTTCTATTGCTTAGGAGCAGGGATTGCTTCTTTAACAGCTGTCGGGATTATTTTTACGAATAAAGTCATCTATATTAAGAAGAAAAGTGATGAATCAATTCTTCAACGAGAAATAGCTGAAGGGCGATTTTCAATTGAAGAATTGGAGAATTTAAATAAAGAAAGTCTAATGATTCCATCTAAATTCGGCTATTCCATTCATGGATGGTTTGTGAGATCCACAGCTAACAAGAAGTTCATGATCATTTCTCATGGTGTGACGATGAATAAAATTAATTCGATTAAATATATGAAGCTCTTTTTAAATCGTGGCTGGAATGTCATCGTTTACGACCAGCGAAGACATGGCGAGTCTGGTGGGAATACAACAAGTTATGGTCATTATGAAAAGTTTGATTTGCAATCAGTGGTTGCTTGGGTTAAGGAACATCATGGGGAGGATAGTATCATTGGAATCCATGGCGAATCCATGGGCGCTGTGACGACGCTTTTATATGCTGGTATGGTCGAAGATGGAGCGGATTTCTATATTGTTGACTGTCCTTTCTCCGATTTTAAGGAGCAACTTCGTTATTTGTTAAAAAAAGACTTCAAGCTCCCTTCTTTCCCCGTCCTTCCGATTGCAAATAATTTATTAAAGCTTCGGGATGGCTATCGTATGGAGGATGTGTCACCTATTTCCGTCATAACGAACATTAAAAGCCCTGTTTTGTTTATCCATAGTGCAAAGGATGATTACATCCTGCCTGAAATGACGAAACAGCTTTATCAGCAGAAGGACGGTCCTAAAAAGTTATTTATAGCTAAGAATGGTCGCCACGCCTATTCTTATGGGGATAACCAAAAAGAATATGAAGAAGCCATCGATCAGTTTCTAGAAGAAATGTTAAAAGGCTGACATGAGGTCAGCCTTATCCTAGAACATCTGTAATATCTGTATAGTTTTCTTGAATATAAGCTAAGGCTAAGTCAATGGTTTCAAACTCCTTTGCCTCAAATGATACCTCATCTTGAATCAACCATACATCCTTTTGTTCCTTGTTACTTCCTGCTACAGACCAGTGAAGAAGACTAAATGGGTGATTATTACTTAAAAACGATACCCAAGTTTTATTTTCTGCTACATTTTTGATTGCTTTAATCTTTTGATTCATCTGCTATTTCTCTCTTTTCTATTAACATCATTCGTGGATTAATGATCTGATTTGGGCTTTTTAGTGAATAGCAGTTTGCTGATTGAACATAATCTATCGTTAGCTTTTCATCGAAAAAGACCATTTTTGTTTTTTCTAACAGGACTGTACAAAGGTTAGTTGCGAACTCTACTTCGTCCTCCTCTTGTTGATCTACGATCCAAAGTGTTGGTACGCCACTTACGACACAGCCACAGCCTTCAGTCTCATATTTTATCTTTAATAAGCTCTGATGATTGATTTCTTTATCTTGTAAGCGTTCAATTGCTTCTTTTGTAAATGTAATTTCCACCGTTAGTGTTCCCCTTTACTTCTTTGTGCATCCATTTTATCATATTTCTATAGGTTATACATATTCTATCTATAACAGACCTGTAAGACAACCTATTGATGATCGTGATTTTATACTTAAAGGAGGGATGAATTTGTCTAAGGTACAAATCAAAGTAAATGATAACGGATCACTTCGAGTTACTGGAGATGTTGAACTTATTGATGCGGAAGGGAATGCGTTTACTACAAAACAAACCTTCTCACTTTGCCGCTGTGGTTTATCTGAGAAAAAACCGTTTTGTGATGGTTCACACAAGGGGAACTTTGAATCTATAGTCCGTGCTTAATGATTATTTTGTCTATTTGCGGGTGCCTTCACCCGTTCTTTTTGTCTATTTTTCTAATTATCTAAATTTCTCTTGCTCTTATTATGCTTCCCTATCTATACTAAAGATGATAAGTCCATATTCTAAAGGAGTGTTATTAAATGGTTGTTACCGTTCTAATACCGATTTTTGCTGAAGCAGCAAGTAAGCTCGTGAATACAACTAGTCAATTCCCGGGAACTGTCCTCATTAAGAAAGAGCATTGGGTAGTTGACGCGAAAAGTTTGCTTGGTGTGCTAGCACTTTCATTACAGCCAGGGCAAGAAGTTGAAATTACTTCAGACGAAGGTGATGAAGTAATCAACGCACTACTTGAGTTAAATATCTTCGAAAAGAAATAATAAATCTTTTCGTTTTTTAAGATGAAAAAGGTATGCGTTTTCATTAAAGTCAAATGAAAAATAACTAGGTTGACTGCCCTCCAGAAGCTTGCTAAAGGTGGGATGGTCAGCCTTTTTCACTAGCTATAGTTTGTTTTCAAATGGTATAATGCTCTATATTCTATCAGGAAGAAGGTCATGATACCATGACAATCACAAAGAAAAAGAGAATAGTATCAGAAGTTAAGCAGATAGTGATGATTACAATTGGAGCAATCATTGCTGGAATTGGCCTTGAATTATTTCTAGTCCCAAATCAAATTCTCGATGGTGGCGTAATTGGTTTATCCATCATTGCATCTGAATTAACTGGACTTATGATGAGTGTATTTCTTATCATTTTAAATCTACCTTTCCTTTATATTGGCTATCGTAGATTAGGCTTAAAATTCACCTTACATACCTTATATGGTGTTGTCATTTTGTCTGCAAGTACCGCTTATTTCCATCATTTTGAGCCGGTTACAGATGATTTATTCCTAGCAACCATTATTGGAGCAGTAATTCTTGGAACGGGGGTCGGTCTTGTTATCCGTACAGGTGGGGCTCTTGACGGTACAGAAATTATTGCCATCCTTGTAAGTAAGAAACGACCAGTATCTGTTGGACAATTCATCATGAGTGTTAATGTATTTATTTTTATTCTTGCAGCCTTGTTGGTGTTCAGCTGGGAAACTGCCATGTACTCGATTATCACCTATTATATTGCGTACAAAATGATTGATATTGTCGTAGAAGGGATGGAAGAGCTGAAATCTGTTACTATTATTTCTGATGTTCCTGAAGTCATTGCTGAGGAATTAACGAAGCAATTAGGACGTGGAATGACTTACATTCAAGGTCAGGGCGTTTTCTCGAATGAGCCTAAAAAAATTATTTATACAATTGTAACGAGAATAGAGCTATCTACCCTTCGTTCCATTGTTGCAGAAATTGACCCCAATGCGTTAGTTGCGATAGAAAATATTGCTGACGTTAGCGGTAGTAATTTTGAAAAAGGTCCAGCCCATTAAAATTAAGGCAACCACTGAGTGGTTGCCTTTTCGATGCTTACTTGATTACTTTATTCATATAGTCCATAGGTTTTGTTTACATCTTGAATAAAGATAATTCCATTGCCTGGTTCATCTATTTTAAGCTTCTTCCTAATCGAAGCTACGATGGTATCAGTACTTTCCTGTTCTGCTAAAATTAACACCATTTCTTTTTCTGGCTCAATATCCATTGAAAATAATTTGCTTGTTTCATGAATACCTGATCCTCTTGCATTAATAATGGTGCCCCCTTTTGAGCCTGCTTCGGTTGCAGCATCAATTACATATTCTGCATTTCCCTTTTCTACAATCACAGTAATTGCGTGATACATGCTATCTTTCACACCTCTTTCTTCCTCGTTATCCTCTTTTATACAGCTTCTAGCACCAATCACTCGACCAACCGTTGTGGTGAAGGCGATACCATGATTAGGCTGTGTGAATTTAAATTTTTGATCTAGCTGTACTATCACTTCGCTTACTTTCTTATGAGTTGAAACCAAGATAATAATCTCTTTTTTTATATCATTTATACCAAAGATTTCCAATAGGCGATTTTTGATTGTTCCTTTACCTAATAGTATCGTTCCCCCTGAAATTCCTAGTTTTTTTGCCGTTTGCATCACTTTACTCCCTTTACCGAAGTCAACAATGATACATACTTGTTCATATTCGATGTTTTCAGTACTACTGAACATCCTTTACCAATCCTTCTTTCTTTGATTTCAATTTAAATACCAATCCTACTATTTGTAGGGTTATCAGAGGTGTTAGAGCTACCATAGCGATCATACCAAATCCATCAATCAGCACATTTGCACCTTCTATTGCTTCTGCTGCACCTTGTACAAAGGCTAATATAAAGGTTGCTGTCATCGGGCCAGATGCAACTCCTCCTGAATCAAAGGCAATCCCAACAAATAGCTTTGGAACAATATAAGTCATGCCAATCGCTATGATGTAACCAGGTAAAAGATAATGCCATAATTGAAGTTCAGGGATCAGTATTCGAAGCATCGATAATGAAACAGCAGCCCCGACTCCAATACACAAAGAAAACATCACAACTTTTCTTCTTACATACCCACTTGTAACATCCTCTATTTGATGAGTTAATACATGGACAGCTGGTTCAGCTAATATTGTCACTATGCCGAGGACAAATGCGACAATAACAACATATGATTTACTGTCTAATGATGCGATTGAGTAACCAATTGATCTTCCTACATCCATAAAACCCGCATTTACACCAACTAAAAATAAAACAAGTCCTATAAAAGTAAATAAAAGTCCAATGATTATTTTTCTAACTGCTTTTCTAGATATGTTAAAAGATATTTTCTGGAAGATAAGAAATATAACTAAGATAGGAAGAAGTGCCATGACAATTTCTTGAGATATAATCGGTATTTCATGTAAAAAAGGACCTAATATTGAAGCTTTTACTTCTTCCCGCTTTTCAATACTTGCGGTTATTTTATCAGATTTAGATATAATATTCATAATCATGACCGATATGATTGCCCCTGTAGAGGCAATGGCGACAAGCCCAAAGCTATCTTTTTCAGATGCTTTGCTATCCTTTTTCAACCCTGATACCCCTAATGCAAGAGCTAGTATAAACGGAACTGTTAACGCACCAGTTGTTGCCCCAGATGCATCAAATGAGATCGCCAAAAACTCCGGAGAACTAAATAAAGATAAAACTAAAATGATAAAGTATAAACCTGTTAATAACTTGTATAACGGAATATTGTACAAAATTCGAGCAAGACCTATCGCAATCAACACACCAATTCCGATTGAGACAATCATAACAATACTCGTCTTAGAAATCAGACCTGATGTAACAAAGTCAACTTGTCCTGCAAGAATATGTAAGTCGGGTTCGGCAATTGAGATAAAGAAACCAAGCAATAAACCCGCGATCATAACGATCCAAAGCTTATTTGATTTGGCAATGGTTTTCCCCATTAATTGACCAATTGGGGTAATACCAATATCAACACCGAATAAAAAGATCGATAATCCAAGAATAATGACCATCGCTCCAATAACAAATCGAATCATTAACAGAGGGTCATCTAGTGGGGCTAGTGTGAAATTCAACACCAACACAATCACTGTAATCGGGAGTACTGCATACAATACTTCTTTTAATTTAGATCCTAGTACATTCAAATAATAATCATCCCTTTCTTATTATTTTTTGACTATGACTCTATTCAATTTTCGCAAAAAAATAAAAAATCAATCAATTCACATAATATTATACTATAAAAAATCGTTTACCCGTTCATTCTACATCTAAAATTCTCTCAAATTTCAAAATAAGATGGTCCTCATCATTAATCATCTTGAGCCATCTTTCATGATGATTGATTTTGGTGATCCATCCCCAAAATTGTTCCGTTCCATACTCACAAGCATAGGTAATCCTGATGGAACGATCATTCTTAATAGATTCGCTTATGATTTGATTCACAAGCTCAAATTGATTCTCATCTAGCTCTGGCTTATGAAATTTCGTTTTTTGCTGTTTTCGATCCATTAACGCTTGTTTGTGCTCAGGTAAAAACATACGATTTGATTCCCATAGCATATTTCCTCGTCTTAAATGTTCACTCACTTATAATGCCCCCCTATTTTTTTTGCCCGCTCAAATACTTGTCCTGCTGGTCTTAATGAGGAGGCACGAACAATAGCTGTCCTACCAAAGCGATTCTTAATATGATCAATAGCATGGTCTAGCTCTCGTTTTTGGACCTTATTATCAAACAAACTTATTTGCCACACTTCATCAGATACAAGGTTTGACAAACTAATTCCTACCCTTCTTACCGGTTGCTTATCCCAGAATTCTAAGAATAGCTCCCAAGCTGAATAGAAAATCTCCATCCCATTATTCGTTGGTTCACTGATTGTTCTTTGGCGATGAAAGCCTGTAGGAAACGCAAAGCTAGCTCCCATACAGCTTACAGTTATCGTTGTCCCCATCACCTGAGAACTCCGTGCTCGAAAGCAAACCTCTTCACAAAGCTCTAATAAAACCACTTTTATTTCCTCAGCACTTTCATAATCTCTAGGTAAGGTCATGCCATGTCCTATTGCTTTTTGGTCATCAAGAGACTTTGTAGTAACGGGTGAATAATCCAAACCATTTGCTGTCATCCACAACACATGTCCGTTAATACCCCATTTTTTCTTTAAAAGCTCTAATGGAAAAGTTGCTAAACCACCGATTGTACTAATTCCTCTTGCTTTCAAGTTTCTCTCCATTCTCTTCCCAATTCCAAACATCTTACCTATAGGAAGAGGCCACAAATTCGATGCTAGATTTTCAAATGTTAATTCAAAAATACCATCCTTATTCTTTTTCGCAAAATTATCACACGCTAATTTAGCCAGAATCTTATTACTCCCGATACCTACGCGAGCATAAATCCCTGTTTCATTCATAATCTCAAGTTGTATTTTCTTGGCCATTGTTACCGGGTTCCCAAAAAGAGTCTGACTTCCGGTCACATCCATGAATTGCTCATCAACCGAAAATGGTTCAACTAAGTTAGTGTATCGTTCCAGTATATTTGTAATTTGAAGCGACATATCAATATACAATTGCATACGCGGGCGAACAACAACGGCCTCTGGACATTTCTGTTGAGCCTCCCATAGTCTCTCACCATTGGTAATGCCGTGCTTTTTAGCTAAAGGACAAGCAGCTAAAATAACACCTGAACGACGTTCCGGATCACCTGAGACCACTAGTGGAACATCTATTAAATCAGGGTTACTGGCCTTCTCGACAGAGGCATAGAAAGACTGCATATCAACAAGAAAAATCACTTTATCTTTCACCGTAATCTCCCTTTCACCAAAACAGAATATACGTTCGCATTAATATTATATTCTACATATTAAGCGAATATACGTTCGATTTCAATGGAAATTTAACACAGAACAAAACATGACAAAAAACACAAAAAAACAAAATGAGTCCCAGTCTACGCAGGGGCATAGATCTGGGACTCATTTGTAGATATGCTTGGCTGTTTTCGTATATATTGTTGCTTTTGATACCGCAGCATGAATACACTCCGCGTCCTGTGGGAGCCAACTAGTCCCACGGGAGTCCCCGTATTCAGTCTGCTAGAAACCTATTCTCAATTAATTCACCTCAAAAAACAACAAACTTTGAGAAAACAGCCTTATTTTTTAAACAACGCTTTTCCTCCCACTTTTTCAAAGGTAGTAGGAAAAAGTGTATAGAGAACTGTACCAATACTCATCCATCTAGGGAGATTTAATTCACGTTTTGGAGTGAATATTACTTTCACAATCTTTCTAGCGACGTCATCTGGATCTAGCATAAAACGATCCACGCTTTTTGCATAGTTTCCAGATTGGTCAGCAATATCAAAGAATCTTGTCCGAATTGGACCTGGATTAACTGAGGTAACCTGAATATTTGCAGAAGCGACCTCCAAGCGCAAACTATTCGTAAAGCCTAAAACAGCATGCTTTGTCGCCGAATAGACACTCGACTTAGGAGTAGCTAGCTTCCCTGCCTGCGAAGCAATATTAATGATATGCCCATTATTACCCGCTATCATCGCCGGCAGCACCATTTTCGTACAGGCAATCAATCCAACCACATTAACTGCAAACATCTCCTTTGTTTCAGTTAGTGTAGCATCAACAGCATGATCAAATTTACCAAACCCAGCATTATTAATGAGGACATCAATTGTACCTACCTCAGCTAATATCTCTTGAAATACAGCCTCAACAGCATCGGTATCACTCACATCTAATTTATAAAATAAGGAATCTACACCCGTATTCTCCTTAATCTTCATTGAAATTTCAAGCAATTGCTGAGAGTTACGCGCTAACAGAATCGGTCTTGCCCCTTGCTCTGCTACTAAAAAAGAAATGCGTTCACCAATACCACTGGATGCACCAGTAATAACAATATTCTTGTTTTTTAATCGATTAGACTTCATAACCATTCACCTCAGGAAAATAACATGTTTTAAATTTCCCTTAATCGTCATTCAAAGTCAAGTAACAACCGTCATTCATCAATAAATAATTGACATAAAGATTATAATCCTCGATAATGATTTTCAACTCAATGAAGAAATGCGCGAACGGTAAACTAGTAAATCCGAGAGACCCTATTCTTACTTTTAATCAAGGAGAATAGGGGATACTAATGGGGGGATTATCATATGGAGAAAAAGCAACAGATTGCTTTTATAGGAGCAGGTTCAATGGCAGAAGCCATTATTGCAGGAATGCTACAGCAGAAATTATTCAATCCAGAGCAAATCATTGTCACAAACCGCTCAAACGAACAACGACTACAAGAACTACATAATAACTACGGAGTACAGGTCACTCATAATAAACAAGAAGCGATGCAGCACGCAGATATCCTTGTGTTAGCCATTAAACCAAAGGATGTAACTGAGGGAATTAATGAAATTGCCCCCTTTACAAATAAATCACAGCTTATTATCTCTGTGCTTGCAGGAGTGTCAACAGACACTCTCCGCCATTTATTTGATCAGGACTTGGCGATTGTGCGCGCTATGCCAAACACATCAGCTGCAATCGGCAAATCAGCAACTGCACTTGCACTAGGAGAATTTGCAACTGACAATCATTTGAATCTCGTACGTGAATTATTTGAAACTGTCGGTCTTGTTTCAATCGTCGAAGAAGGAGCCCTTCATGCTGTAACAGGATTATCTGGCAGTGGTCCCGCTTATGTCTATTATTTAGTAGAAGCGATGGAAAAGGCCGCTGCTGAAATTGGTCTAGAACAGGAGGTTGCAAAGGATTTAATTCTCCAGACGATTATTGGAGCAGCCGAAATGCTTAAATCATCACCAAAGCACCCTTCTGTCCTAAGAAAAGAAGTCACTAGTCCTGGTGGAACAACAGAAGCAGGGATTAAAGTATTAGAAAGCTACCACTACCAAGAAGCGATGATTTCATGTATTAAACAAGCCGCAAAACGCTCAAACGAAATGGGAGAATCCCTTGAAGCGTTTGTTCATACAAAAAAAGCATAAACAGGAAACAATAAGAAAGCAAGCTTCCCTCTTTAGTGAGAGGAACTTGCTTTTTCTCTTGCAGTCACTAGTTTTTTCTTAAAAATCAGACCAAGTACAAAGACTAGAGCAAGCACACCGATTCCAATCACATGAGCCACTCCCACCCAATAGGTTTCGGTAATCTTCATCGCACGCTCATGATCAAAAACAACCCAATAGCCATAACCAGTTAATACAAGACAAACAGGGAGAATGACGCGACGATAATCTTTTAATCCTAACAACCGTTGAATCGATACAGTGGCACAAAGAAATGTCATCATAATCTGTGTCAAGACCGATAAGGCAAAAAAGGCAACCATAAACATTTCATAGCGATGAATGAAATGACCAATTTCAGCACTTCTTGCCATCTGCATGCATGAAACAATATATTGTCCGGTCACTTCAGCTGACAAAACACCAATCTCTAAAATCGGCCAGATCGCAACAAATAACCCTCCATAAGCAATCCCTGCAAGTCCTGACCTCTTCCAAACGTCTGGTTTTTTTACAACAGGTAGAATAATACAAGACATCATAATTGCCATTAACCAGTCTGCATTATGATGTCGGCTAGCCCAAACTGTTTTCACTACTCCAGATTCAAAGACAGGCATCAACTCACGAACATCGAACTTAGGCACAGAACCAATCATAATTAAAATATTCAACGCTAGAATCGAAAACACACCAATCAAGGCCATCCTAGCAATCACTTCAACTCCGAAATAAATAGCATAGGCACCTAAAAGAAACGCTACCATAACAACTAGTAGAATCGGAGCCTCTGGTAAAAAATAATCTTTAATATGATACACGAACGTGGCCATAATGCTTCCATATGACACAAGGAAGAAAACAAACAAAAGAAAGCTGATTAATTTCCCTAACCATTTCCCACCTAATACTTGACCTTGGTGGATTAAATCTGATTGTGGCAGCCGTTTAATGATAATGACCGCGAATAAAATAATTAATAGTCCTTGTCCTATTGACAAGAGAGTTGAAAGCCAAATGTCATTTCCAACCTCCCTGGCCATGGACCCTTGAGTTACACCAATTGCTTTTGCATAAACCATATTTATCATCAAGGCCATGAACATTCCATTTGTAATTTGTACCTTCATAGAACACCTCTTTTAATTCCCTGACTTTGTAGGATTATACAAAAGTGAGGATTCATTTATATGAACAGTTATGTTAATTTTCATTTTTACTGAAGGTAATATATTTTCCCAATCATCCTTCATACTTTTCCATTCCATTGGATATTTATTATTTAACACCTTACCAAGGTGAAGGAAATCCGTCTTTTCTTCTTGAGCTTTTTTGAATACAAATTCCATCTGCCCCCTAGTAATGTCTGCAACCTCTTCTTCTAAATCCTTCACTTCCTGCCTATCTTTCAAACTAAATGGGCAGCCTGCTTCAACAACACTTACAAAAATATCAACTGTTGCTTCGAAAGCTGGCAAATTATTTTTAATAGAAGGTCGAAGATCAAAGGATTGACTACGAAGTTCAAGACTCATTTTTTTAGACGGATTTTTAGGACAATTAACAGCAATCACCCCAGTTTCTACTGTTTCAATAAATGGTAATAGCCCTGGAACCTCCTCTGGTTGAATAATACCAGTAAGCTTATCACCCTTAAAAAAACCGGCACCAGCCAACTCTACCTGTTTGTAAGAGCCTGCTTGTCCTTCCTTCTTATTAGATACTCCCCGTGATTGAAGTCTTACTCTCGAAAGAATAGGCTGTGTTTCGTGACTTAAATAAGCAGATTGTAAGTCTAACATTTGTGTACGTGGTGCCTGAACAGAAATTTTGGTGTAACGAAATAATTTATCAATTGCTTCACCAGGTACTACTTCTAAACCTGTCATCGTCGAGATTACTTCACTTGCCTTATCAGGAGTAACCACAACCCACGTCCTCATCCGTAATTGAGGATTTCTTGTAAAAAAGTCAATGATATCAGAAATCCCAGTTTCTCTTGCAAGATCCTCATTGATCACAATAGCATAATTATGTGCCCAGAATACACGTCGTGAAGAGAAGGTTGCTAGATTACGAATTGCTTCAAATATGGTATCTCCTTCAGCACTCGCTGACCATATAGGATCACCTGTTTGACCTGAAGGTGCACCTGTTTGACCTCTTGAATCAGCTGGACGTGCAACTTGAACAGTGACTTTCATTGCCCCTTCTTTTTCACCTTTATCTAATCCAACAGCCATGACTAATGCGAGTTCATCAATCTCTATTTTTCCAACACAACTAGTCACTAATGGAAGCATAAGAAGACATAACGAAAATAAAAGAGTTTTTCTGATCACATGCACTGCTCCTAACTTCATAATATTTCAGCTCAATTACTGATTATTTCCGCTCCCTTTTTTAGGAGGTTCAGGGCGTTGGTGCTTTCCAACTCTACTTTCTACTCCTTCAGCAAGCTGTGGTTGTCGCTCCATCTTCCACCATGGCATTCGAATCATTGAATCCTTTTGATCAGAAGGCTGGAATGGTGTAGCAGGAGCAAGATACGATTCTCCAAAAGAGCGAATCGTAAAGGCATGGATGGCCAATAGTGCAAACATCGTAGCAAACCCAAGTAAACCAAGGGTACCTGAGGCGATTAATAATGGAAAACGAATAAGTCTAATTGAAAATGACGCCGCATAATTCGGAATGGCAAATGAAGAAATTCCTGTGACAGCAACAACAATAACCATTAATGGAGAAACAAGTCCTGCTTGAACTGCAGCCTGACCAATAATTAAGGAACCAACGATACTGACCGCCTGACCAACTGGCTTAGGCATTCTTAAACCTGCTTCTCTCATTAATTCAAAGGCAATTTCCATTACTACCGCTTCAAGCAATACAGGAAATGGAATGACCTCTCGACCAGATGCAATTGTTACCGCCAGCGGTGTTGGAATCATCTCTTGATGAAAACTGACAAGCATGACATAGAAAGAAGATAAGGTTAAGCTAATTACAAAAGCAATATAGCGAATCAATCGAAAGAACGTTCCAGACATATATCTTGAATAATAATCATCACTTGCCTGCAAAAATTGCCAAAAATAAGTGGGTACAACCAAAACAAATGGAGAATTATCTACAAATATAGCAACTCTCCCCTCCATGATTGCTGACGTATTGTCAAAACTTTTATATTAAAAAAGTTAATAATCCTTAATTTAAAGGGCTTTAAATGCAAAAAACTTGCCACCCCCGTGAAATTAGGTTAAAAGTGAGGTTACCACACACTACACCTAACCCTAATACAAGGAAGTGACAAGTTGTACCCTCAATTATTAACTTATTTAATGAAATTTATCAAGTATCAAGATCAGGTAATTCGAACATTACTTACCTTATTGATTGGTAAAGGCATGTTTGAAAAACCTGAAGAAACTCCTGTTAATAAACCTTATCGTAAGCTCCAGGTGGATGATCTTCCGATCATCGAACCCCTTCAAAAGCTGGAATACAGGAATCTTCTCACAGAATATCAGGAGAAAAACGGTAAACCGTTAAAGCCTGTTCAAAGGCGACTAACTGCCAAGACAATGGTTCCTAAATCTATGAACTGTCCAAAGTGTGGTGCTCCATCGGATTATCTTTACGCCAATAACGGAGGCAAAGGACAGTATCAGTGTAAGGTGTGTACTTGTGTATTTAACGATAAAAGTCGCTATTTGAAAGAGGCTATTTTGAAGTGTCCTCATTGTTCTAAAACACTTGAGAAAGTCAAAGAGCGAAAAGACTTTGACGTATATAAGTGCAAGAATAATGACTGTTCCTACTACCAAAGAAAACTGAATGGTATGTCTCCAAAAGAGAAAAAACAGTTTAAAAAGGACCCACAAGCCTTTAAGCTCAGATATATTTTTAGACAGTTTCGCATTGATTTTAAGCCCTTGTCTAAGTCTTCTCCCAAAAATCCTAAGGTAGATTTATCGAGGCTTTATGTTTCGCCTCATACTTTGGGGCTCATTTTAACTTATCATGTCAACTATGGCCTTTCGGCCAGGAAAACGGCTGCACTCATGAAAGATGTTCATGGGATATCCATCTCACATCAGAGTATTTTAAATTACGAGAATGCAGTAGCCCTTACATTGAAGCCTTACGTAGATTACTACCCATACGAACTTTCTGATCAGTTCTGCGGGGACGAGACCTATATCAGGGTGAACGGGCGTTGGCATTATCTATTTTTCTTCTTCGATGCGGTAAAGAAGATTATTCTGTCTTACCCTGTATCGCCAAATCGGGATACAATGTCGGCGATTCGTGCCCTTGATGATGTTTTAATAAAAATGAAAGAGATTCCTAAAGATCTTACCTTTGTGGTGGACGGCAATCCTATTTACCTTTTAGCCCAGCACTTTTTTGCCCAACATGACATTCACTTTGATATCACGCAAGTAATTGGGCTCACCAATGAGGATCCGGTGTCAAAAGAGTATAGACCACTCAAACAAGTAATTGAAAGGCTTAATCGCACATTTAAAGGCAATTACCGCTCAACACACGGGTTTGGTTCTGAACATGGTTCCGTGTCTTTTGTGACCTTGTTTGTGGCTTACTTTAACTTTTTACGCCCCCACGCTACATTAGAAGGGAAGGTGCCAGTTCTCAATCCAGAGTTACAACAACTACCAAATATGCCAGCAAGGTGGTCTAAATTAATTGGTTTAGCCCAAGAATGGCTAATTGACCAATCAGCCTAACTTTTTGTTTAGCAGAGCCCTTGAACAAATCAGCAAGCGGCGAAGCGAACTCTTGACAAACCGAACTTGCCAATGGTTTAAAATGGAAAAACCAAGGGCTATTAAGCATGCCTTCTTTTTGTCCCCGTCGCCCTTGATAAAGTGAAGTCTAACCATTGGCGTGTTTGTCAAGAGCGATTGCGTGGCCTTCCCACATAATAAATGGGAAAGCACCTACCCACCTATCGAGTTTTCATAGAACTTTTGACACTACCATTGCTGAAGCAACCTTATCTGGTCTTTCAGTACTTAAAACGGTAGTAAATGGTGAATATGGAGCATCTCCAATGAGTTCCTCTATATAACCACTATCCATCACACTGTCAATCTCAATTTGCTCTAGCCGATTTTTAACCTCCTCGACAAGCCCTTCCTTTACTGTCCCTTCAAGGTAGGCAATATTAACATCTGTTTTTGATTTCGTCCCAATCTTCATCCCTTGTAATTTAAAAAGTGGATCACGAATCCTTCTTCGAACGAGAGCTGTGTTTGTGCGAATATTTTCGGTAAATCCATCCCTTGGTCCACGAACGACCTGTTCAGTTGCTGGATCTTCGACAGATCTTTCTTTCCAACCCTTAGTGGAAGCAATGAACGCTTTTTCGGAATCATCAATGATAATAAGAGAATCTCCACTTAATATCGCATCCACAGCATCCGCAATTGTGTCAGTAAGTTTGACATTATGCTTTGCCAAGATTTCATTTTTGAGTTTCTCAGCAAACTCAGAGCCCTTGACTGATTCATGTATGCTAGAGAGCAACTCATTTCCACGATAAACTAGCAAATCAAGTACAGCATTCACATCAAGAGAATTAACGAGCCCATCAGCATAAATACACGTCCCCTTAAAACCTTTATCCCGATCATGGAAGACAAATTCTCTATAAACAAGGTCATCATTATGGCTAAAAATCTCTTTAAATAACGAAAGAGTCTCATCGTGACTTTGATTAATTTGTTGCTTGAGTATCTGTTTGACTTTTTCTGGGTGATTCATAAAGTCCTCCCTCTCTATCCTAATAAGATACTTTCCCCTAATTTTTGGAACACTATTCAATTGAATGAAAGAAGTTAGATTCGGAGAAAATGAAGAATAATAAGTGATGAGGTGAGATTTTGGATATCTATCATTCTTGGATTTACCAATACATTTTGAACACACGTTGGATGATCTGGGGAATTGTTGGAATGGTATTCATCATTAACATTCTAGCCCCTATCCATATATGGTTTGTTATGAATAGTAAATCCATGCCATTTACTAAAAAAAAGAAAAAAAAAGAAGCGCCTAAAAAAAATTAACCCGCTAAACCTAAAAAAAGAGTGCCCTTTAATGGACACCCAAGAATTAATAAAATTAGTTTTTTAGAAGATTTTCAATTGTAAAGTGTAAGAAGTCTGGCAAGATTTCAAAGGCATAATTAATATGTAGCCTCTCTGTCCATTTATGAGCATCTCTCCCAATTGGGCCAACATTTATCACTGGCATATTTAACAGACGCAATTGCTCTAATGGCAGTGAATATCCCCTGTCGTACAGAGGCATATTCCCGGTTAATGAAGCTAACGATGCTTCTGAATCCTGCAAAGTCGTGTAGCTTAAATCAGAAAGGCCAGGAAAATAATGTTGCTGTATAAAATCAAGACCATACTTTGTTTTACCAAACTCTAAAAGCTGTTGGAGTGTTGTATGAATCATTTCATTTTCGCTAGAGTACACCGCTGGATAATATGGTGGACTATAGAAAATAACAATCATCGGGGACAGATGTGTGCATAGTGAAGCTAGTTCTGTAACAATCAATGTTGAAAGATTACGATCATCAATACCCTGATTTCTTTGAATGAGATTACTTTGTCTAAGCTCGAGTTCTTTCTTCCCAATTCTTTCACTAGCTGCTTCATAAAGCTCTTCATAGGTTACTACATTTATCTTCACCTGTTGTGGCTGAAAATCCTGTAGACTAGCAAATTTAGTCGCTTGAGTCATATAATGCTCTTCAATCCGTAAAGATGAGCATTTTGCTATTCGTACCAATGAGTCTGTTATTTCCTTTAAGCTTCTCTTCATCATTAATAGATTAAAATATGAAACAGCTATGTGAGGAATTTGAACAGAGTACCCCTCTTTTAGATCTCTTTGAATTAAATTCGTCGGTGGCGGTGTCACTTCATTCCCTAACATTTCACAGAAATCAACATTCAGTTCTAATTCACGGTTCAGTTCAGATACCATATAATTTGCATTTAGACCTGAGAATGGCTCACCTACATGTGTTTCTTTTCCATAGCAGAGAAAACCTGGCAGAACCTTTCCAAGAGAACCTGTATATATATAATTGTTTGTGTCACCAGGAAAGTTTGAGAACATCGGCTCTGAATTAAGACAGGCTTTATACTGTAAACCATGGAGTTCTGCTAGGTCCAAAAGAGCTGGTACTGCCTGAATCATTCCCGCTGAATTAACCTCTTCGTCTGGAACAGTAAGCATTAAGATATTGCCAGAGAACTCACCGAGTGCTGCTTGCTCAATCATTGCCATATGAAGAGAAACACCTGCTTTCATATCCATGACACCTCGACCAAATAACCACTCTCCTGTCCGAATATCCTTTTGAACGTCTTTTGGAAGGATATCAATCTGTTCTTCGAATCGTCCAGTTAATTTTAATGGATTGAAAGCATCCTCCTTATAAGGACCATAATCTTCAACATCCACGACATCAAAGTGACTGACTAAGACAATCGTTTCTGCCGCATCATGCTTTTTCACAAGCGCAGTTAGAAATTGTCTTCCATCATCCATCGAATGAAGCTGTAAAAATGGCTGATGCTCCTGAAAATAGATGAGCCTATTAAGTTCACCATAGATCTTACCTGGTAAGATTTTTTCAATTTCTGATCCAGTTACACTAGCTTGTCCTACAAGCGTCGAGAGTAGCTTAACTAAGTCTTCTTTCGATTGCCAATGAGGCATGTCTCTTCCTCCCAATCAAGTAAAGTTGAATGTATTTTACCACATAAATATTCTGGTGCAGGAAATATGACTTGAAGTAAATGCAAATGCTATAATTGCTTAGGTAGTCTAAAATCAATACATAGGAGGTTCCAGAGTGGAAACAGCTCTTTTTTCACCTTATACGATTAAAAACGTAACAATAAAAAATAGAATAGTTATGTCACCAATGTGTATGTATTCTAGCCATGATGAAGATGGTAAGTTACAAGATTTTCATTATACTCACTACACTAGCCGCGCAGTAGGTCAGGTTGGCTTAATTATGGTAGAGGCAACTGCAGTCACTCCTCAAGGAAGAATTTCAGCAGGTGACCTAGGAATTTGGAGCGATGACCATATCCCAGGATTCAAGAAACTCGTTCAATTACTGAAACAATATGGTGCAACAACTTCCATCCAAATCGCTCATGCAGGTCGAAAAGCAACCATCGATGGAGAAATTATTGCCCCATCTGCCATTGCCTTTAATGACGAAATGAAGCTTCCAAAAGAAATGACACTTGAAGATATTAAAGAAACAATCCAAGCATTTAAAGATGGTGTTCGCCGTGCAAAAGAAGCTGGCTTTGAAATCATCGAACTACATGGTGCACATGGCTATCTTATTAATGAATTCTTATCCCCACTTTCAAATAAACGAACGGATCAATACGGTGGAAGCCTAGAGAATCGCTATCGCTTCTTAAGTGAAATTATTGAAGCTGTCAAAGAAGTATGGGACGGACCACTACTTGTTCGTGTATCTGCTAATGATTACAACCCAGAAGGTCTTGGTGTAGACGATTATGTTGAGTACGCAAAAATGATGAAGAAGCAAGGTGTTGATTTAATCGATGTAAGCTCTGGTGCACTTGTCCCTGCGCGTATTGAAGCATATCCAGGCTATCAAGTGAACTTTGCTGAAAAAATCCGTCATGGTGCGAGCATTGCAACAGGAGCAGTTGGTTTGATTACAAGTGGCTTACAAGCCGAAGAAATCCTTAGAAATGAGCGTGCTGATTTAATCTTTGTTGCACGTGAACTATTAAGAGACCCATACTGGCCAAGAACGGCTGCTAATCAATTGGGTGTAGAGATTGAAAGTCCCAAACAATATGATCGTGGTTGGTAAATAGCCATTTATAAAAATACAGGGTGACACTAGTGGTCAGCCTGTATTTTTATTGTTACTTACTTCAAAGATAATCCCTGCTTATTTATATAATCCTTCATATACGTTCTCTTAGGAGCCTGCATCATATTTGTCATTTGTGCAGTCCACGTATCATTTCGTTTTCCACCAGTACGCTCATGATAATAGGATGAAATTTCTTGATTATATTCCTCGAGCTGCTGTTTAAATAGATTTGTATCTTGTTGATATTCATCTTCATGATAGATATTTGAAAATGGCAGTCTTGGCTTTTTGCTTGATTCTTGCATCGGATAACCAATCGCAATTCCAAAGAGAGGTAACACGCGCTTTGGAGTCTTCAGCACTTGCTGAACCTCCTCCAAATTATTTCGAATTCCACCAATATAACAAGCTCCAAGGCCCATTGATTCAGCAGCAAGCACCGCATTTTGAGAAGCTAATGCAGCATCAATTAACGCAACCATAAAGGTCTCTGTTGTTTCAAGTGATGCAGGCATATCCTTGCCTTCTAACTCAGCCGCCATTTCATGCCGATTTAAATCGGCACAAAAAACAAAAAAATGACCGTTGTTTTCTACATAAGATTGATTTCCAGCAAGCTCGGCTAATTTCTTTTTCTTTTCGTGATTCTTCACGCCAATAATAGTATAAGCCTGAACAAAGCTAGACGTAGATGCAGCCTGAGCACTTTCAACAATTAGCTGAATTTGCTCTTCAGTTAGTGGTTCATCTGTAAACTTCCTAATTGATCGATGATTTAAAATAGTCTCAATAGTTGAATTCAAAAAAATCCCTCCTTATCTATAGTTATATCAAAAGAAAACAATAAAGGCATCTGATTAACCTCAAAAGCTTAAGTTGAATATACATACATAAAACTAGAGGCGAAGAGGGGAGAAAACTGTGACGATACGAAGGGCAACACAAGAAGAAGTACACCTAATCAAAAGCTATGGTGAAAAAGTACGTATAGAGGCTTCACTGGGGTACCTTGCTAACAGTCCATATGCAGCAGACGAACTAAAAGGATTTAATGACTATCTCATATCAGAAGAAAACGGAGTGCTTCAAGGCTGGGTTTTAGTAGGAGAAAGCTTTGACTTTTATACAAGTCAACCCACTGGGATGATTCTTGAGTTATATGTCTTTAAGGAGTTCCGTAATAAAGGATTAGGAAAAAAACTAGTCCACACCGCCGTCTCCTATTTCAAACATATTGGACTCAACCGGGTTCACTTAAATGTGTTTGCTGGAAATCATGCAAAAAAACTATATGAGAAATTAGGTTTTCATGAAGTATCAACTGTTATGGAGAAAAAAATATAAGCTGGAAATGGGAGACTCTATTCAATTGGTCTCCCACTGCAGCTTTGATAATGCTTAACGCCCTACATTACATGTATATAAGTCAGAAGCAAGAGAGGTCGGCGGGAAGATTTCCTTTGCTTCGTCTTCTAACCTCTTCACTTCTTCATTCTGATATCTAGAGCTGATATGTGTTAAGATTAAGTTTTTCACATTTGCTCTTTTAGCAATTGTTGCTGCTTGAGAAGTAGTTGAGTGATAATATTCATAAGCCAACGTCTCATCATCAGCACAAAATGTCGCTTCATGTACAAGGATGTTTGCGTCCAATGCCAACTCTAAGCTATTTTCACAATAACGAGTATCACCAAGAATTGTGATCACCCTGCCCTTTTGGGATGGACCGATAAAATCATTTCCATTAATAACTCTACCATCATCAAGCGTAACCATTTCACCAGCTTTTATTTTTTGATAGATTGGACCAGGTGGAATCGCCAGTTTCTTTAGCTCATTTACCAATAACGTACCTGGGAGATCCTTCTCAACAATACGGTATCCAAAGGAGTCAATCCCATGCTCTAGCTTTTTGACGATAACCTTGAACTCTTCATCCTCAAAAAGAGTACCTTCCTTCTCAATTTCATGAATATGCAATCGATATTTCAAATGAGTTTTACTAAGTGAAAGTGATGTTAAAATATATTCCTTTAACCCTTTTGGACCATAGACGGTTAAATCTGTTTCACCACTTTGGAAAGATCGACTACCTAAAAGTCCTGGTAAGCCAAAAATATGATCTCCATGTAAATGAGTAATAAAGATTTTTTCAATCCGTCTTGGTTTAATGGGCGTATATAGAATTTGATGTTGGGTTGCCTCACCACAATCAAACAGCCATGTTGTTCCCCTTTCAGCTAATAGCTGCAGAGCAACTGAGGAGACATTCCTCTCTTTTGCTGGCACCCCAGCACCCGTACCTAAAAAAATCAATTCCACTTTTTATCCCCCTTTACCAAAACAATCAAACAAGATGATTGAAACCATCAAAAAAAATGTATAAACTAAAAAGAACTGTTAAAAAAATCCTTCATAGTTATATAAAGACATGAACTCATTTTACCCTATGAAGGAATGATTTCACAAACAACGAAATCGATTCCAACGTGATTAAGCACTATGTCGTAAGTATTAATCATGATAAAAGGTAACACTAATGAAGAATTTATTAACAATTCATTGGATTATAACGCCAAATTTTAAAAATTTCTAACAAATATACGTAAATGTTTGATTTACCTATCATAAAGAGCTAAAATTAACTATTTGTATAGGATATAATTTTAAAATAATCAAGCATGAATAAAGTGAGGTACTATTCGTGAATACATACACAAAACCTAAAACAACAATTGTCATTTTTGGGGCTACTGGAGATTTAGCCAAAAGAAAGCTATTCCCTTCAATCTATCGTCTATTTAAAAAAGGGAAGATATCTGAAAACTTTGCCGTTGTTGGTGTAGCAAGAAGACCACTTACAAATGAAGAGTTTCGTAATAACGTAATTGATTCTGTATCAAAGGTTGATGAGAGCTGTGAGAATGCTGAACATTTCTCAAATCATTTCTACTATCATCCATTTGATGTAACGAATACAGCCTCTTATCAAGAGCTAAATCAATTATTAGAATCTCTAGATGAAACATATCATACTGAAGGTAACCGTATTTTCTATTTAGCAATGGCACCTGAATTCTTTGGTACGATTGCAGAGCATCTGAAGAAAGAAGGTCTAACGAAAACAAACGGGTATAGCCGCCTAGTAATCGAGAAGCCCTTTGGTCACAATCACCCTTCCGCGCAACAGCTTAATGATCAAATTCGTCATGCCTTTAATGAAGATCAAATCTACCGTATTGATCACTATCTTGGGAAGGAAATGGTTCAAAATATTGAAGTCATTCGATTTGCAAATGCGATCTTTGAACCGCTTTGGAATAACCGTTATATATCAAATATTCAAATCACCTCAAGTGAAGTGCTTGGTGTAGAAGACCGTGGAGGCTATTATGAGAAATCTGGAGCCATTCGCGATATGGTACAAAATCATATGCTACAAATGGTTTCTCTCCTTGCAATGGAACCACCAATTAAATTAACAACTGAGGAAATTCGTAGTGAAAAGATTAAAGTACTTCGTGCGTTAAGACCAGTGGATGCTAGTAATGTTGATGATTATTTTGTTCGCGGACAATATGGACCAGGGACAGTTAATGATTCCCCGGTAAAAGGATATAGAGAAGAAAACAATGTTGATCCACAATCAATCACTGAGACCTATGTTGCTGGTAAACTAATGATCGATAATTTTAGATGGGCTGGTGTACCATTCTATATCCGTACGGGAAAAAGAATGGCAACAAAATCAACAAAAATTGTTGTTCAATTTAAAGACATTCCAATGAACCTTTACTATAAAAAAGGTGTAAATGAACAAATCCAGAATCCAAACCTTCTCGTCATTCATATTCAACCAGAAGAAGGTATTACCTTGCATCTAAATGTGAAGAAATCTGGTCAAGAAACACAACCTGTTCAATTGGACTTTAGTAATAACTCAATTGATGGAATAAACACACCTGAAGCTTACGAGAAACTAATTTACGATTGTATCCGTGGAGACGCAACAAACTTTACTCACTGGGATGAAGTATCCTTATCATGGAGCTTTGTTGATCCAATTTCCTCCGTGTGGGAAAGTCAAATTACCACAGATTTCCCTAACTACCCTGCTGGTTCAATGGGACCAAAAGCAGCTGATGACCTACTTGCTAAAAATGGTGATCATTGGTGGCCATTATCTGATTTCGAAAAATAAACAAATAGCAAACCTCACTCATAACTAAGTGGCATGAGTGAGGTTTTTTTGTACAAAAAAGAACAGCTAGATTTCTCCAACTGCTCCTTCTATTATGCTCTTATTTCTCCATCCACTCTGTGTGGAACACGCCTTCTTTATCAATACGTTGGTACGTATGTGCACCAAAATAATCTCTTTGTGCCTGAAGAAGGTTCGCAGGTAACGTTTCAGTACGGTAGCTATCAAAGTAAGCTAATGCACTAGAGAATGATGGTACAGGAATACCATTAGCGATAGCAACACCTAGAATCTCACGTAATGAACCTTGGTAGCTTTCAACAATCTCCTTGAAGTAAGGATCAAGTAAAAGGTTAGAAAGATTAGCTTCACGGTCATATGCATCTTTGATTTTTTGTAGGAATGCTGCACGAATGATACAACCACCTCTAAAGATCATAGCAATTTCACCATAGCTTAAGTTCCAATTATATTCCTCAGAAGCAGCCTTCATTTGAGCAAATCCTTGTGCGTATGAACAAATTTTGCTCATGTATAACGCTTTACGAACTGACTCGATCAATGCCGCTTTATCACCCTCATAAGGCTTTGCAGCTGGTCCACTTAGAATTTTACTTGCCTTTACACGCTCATCTTTCATTGCAGAAATAAAACGAGCAAAAACAGATTCTGTAATGATTGGAAGTGGTACACCAAGGTCTAATGCACTTTGGCTTGTCCATTTTCCAGTCCCTTTTTGTCCAGCAGTATCTAGAATAAGGTCAACTAGTGGCTTGCCTGTTTCTTCATCCATCTTTGTGAAGATATCAGCCGTAATTTCAATCAGATAGCTATCTAATTCACCTTTGTTCCATTCAGCAAAAATTTCATGAAGCTCCTCTGCTGACAAACCTAGCACCTGCTTCATTAAGAAATAAGCCTCAGATATTAATTGCATATCACCATATTCAATCCCATTATGCACCATTTTCACATAATGACCTGCTCCATCTGGACCGATATACGTACAGCAAGCATCACCATCTACCTTTGCCGAGATGTCTTTTAAAATGGGTTCAACCAAATCATAGGCTTCTTTTTGACCACCAGGCATAATTGAAGGACCTTTAAGTGCTCCCTCTTCTCCACCAGAAACACCTGTACCGATGAAATGGATTCCAGCCTCTTCTAACTCCTTGTTTCTACGTTGTGTATCAACAAAATATGTATTTCCACCGTCGATAAGAATATCACCTTTATCTAAGTGAGGCTTTAGTGCTTCAATTGTCGCATCAGTTGCTGCTCCAGCTTTTACCATTAGTAAAATTTTTCTTGGTGACTCAAGTGAGTTAACAAATTCTTCAACACTATATGTACCAATTAAATTCTTCCCAGCTGCTTCCTTTAGCACTTCTTCTGTTTTTTCAGAAGAACGATTGTAAACTGATACTGAATACCCTCTGCTTTCAATATTGAAAGCTAAGTTTTTTCCCATTACTGCTAAACCAACGACTCCAATTTGTTGTTTTGCCATAATCCTACTTCCTTTCTTGCGCTCATTTAATAAAGCATAATACCCTTTACTTTAGCAAATTTCTTTGATACTGTCACCTTTTAACGTTCCGAATCTTTCTTTTTATTTATATCACTTAAAAAATCCTTCTCAAAGCTTGTTCCATGATTATTGTCCCCAAAATTTTGTTCTTCCATTTGTGTAATCCCTTTTTTCACAATGTTGGCTCCATATTTTTTCATCAATTGATCCATGACCTTCATCAACGGTTCTTTTTTTGCATCACTCTCGAATGAAAACAAGTCAAGCTGTTTATAGGCTTCCCCTTTTTCAACTAAATCTTGTGCAGTGACCCCAATTAAACGAACCGCCTCTTCATTCCAATGCTGCTTCCATAATTGAAGAGCAGCCTTATAAATATCCTCTTCTGAGTCTATAGGATTTGAAAGCTTTCTACTTCTGGTGATTGTCTTTCGATTATAATCTCTAATTGTAAGCTGCACATTGGTAGTCAACATATGTTTCCGCCGAATTCGATTCGAAACAGAGAGCGACAATCGTCTAATGACTGCATATAACTCATCAAGGTTAGTCGTGTCTTGCGGCAAGGTTGTAGAATTCCCAATGCTTTTGAAGTCTGAAATACTATCTGGGTCAACAGGCCGATTATCGATGCCATTGGCTCGTTTCAATAGTCTTTCCCCATTTATTCCTAGAAGCGTCTTCAGTTGTACATCGTTCCCTTTTGCTAGATCACCAATAGTATGAATGCCAATACCACTTAATTTTTCAGCTGTCTTACTTCCAATCCCATGCATTTCTCCTACTGGAAGCGGCCAAAGCACATGTGGAACATCACGCTTTCTAAGAATGGTGATCCCCATTGGTTTTTTCATCTCAGAGGCCATTTTTGCTAGAAACTTATTCGGGGCAATCCCTATACTACAAGGTAGCTTTAATTGTTCAAACAGCTTTGTTTGAATATCTTGAGCGAGCTCAATTGGTGAACCGGCTTCAAAGCACTCCGTAATATCCATATAACCTTCATCAACTGACACAGGCTCTACCATAGGGGTATAGCTTCTCAAGAATTCAAACATCGCAAGAGAGGCCTTTCGATAGCGCTCAAAATTAGGCTTGATAATTGTTAAATGGGGGCAGAGTCTTTTTGCCTCCCAAAGTGGCATCGTTGTCTTTACCCCTAGCTTTCTAGCTTCATAGCTACAGGTAATAATAATCCCACGTCTTTCTTCAACATTACCGGCAATCGCAAGCGCTTTGCCACGAAGAGTTGGATCATAAGCCATTTCAACAGAAGCATAAAAGCTATTCATATCGACATGCAGAATCACTCGGCCGTTTCTTGGATACATGTTCTTCATCGACTACACCCCCAATCAATTGATACCATTATTTTATCACCATCAATGAAACGATACATATGGATAACTTTCAGGCAGTTACTTAAAAAAGCAGCTATCCTTAGATAACCGCTTTTTCTCATATTAATTATTTGTTGCCACGTCCTCGATAATCGCAACAACCATTTCTGTCAATTTAACAAGCTCCTCAATTGGCATTTTTTCATTTGTTGTATGAATGTCTTCATATCCAACGGCTAAATTGACGGTTGGGATGCCATGGCCAGCAATGACATTTGCATCACTTCCACCACCACTTTGGAGTAATTCGCTTGGACGCCCGATTTTTGCTGCTGCTCGCTTCGCAACCTCTACAACATGATCTCCATCAGCAAACTTAAATCCTGGATACATCACCGTTATTTCAACATCAGCACTTCCACCCATTTGAGCAGCTGTTGCTTCGTAGGCTTCCTTCATTTGCTGAACCTGAGCTTCCATTTTTTCAGGCACAAGTGAACGAGCTTCTGCTAGTATATCCACTCGATCACAGACAATATTTGTTTGCGTTCCGCCTTCGAACCTGCCGATATTCGCAGTAGTCTCCTCATCGATACGCCCTAATGACATTTTGGCAATTGATTTTGCCGCAATCGTGATTGCAGAAACTCCTTTTTCAGGCGCAACACCAGCATGAGCTGTTTTTCCATGAATAATCGCTTTTACCTTTGCTTGCGTAGGAGCAGCAACGATAATGTTCCCAACCTTGCCATCACTGTCTAGGGCAAAGCCGAATTTAGCTGTGATAAGCTTAGGATCAAGTGCTTTTGCACCAACCAGTCCAGATTCCTCACCAACTGTGATGATAAACTCAATCGTTCCATGCTCAATCTTATTTTCCTTAAGTAATCTAATAGCCTCTAACATCGCAGCAAGACCTGCTTTGTCATCTGCCCCTAAGATTGTAGTTCCATCCGTGATAACATACCCATCCTTAATCGATGGCTTAATTCCTTTTCCCGGAACAACTGTATCCATATGAGAAGTGAAGTAAATTGGGTCAACGCCCTCTTTTGTAGCAGGTAACGTGCAAATTAAATTTCCAGCACCATGTCCTGTGACAGAAGTCGTTTCATCTTCAACTACCTCAACACCTAGTGAAGTGAACTTTTCTTTTAACACCATTGCAATCTCAGCTTCAAATTTTGTTTCTGAGTCAATTTGAACCAATTCTAGGAATTCTTCAACTATTCGATCTTGATTTACCATATGTATGTACCTCCAATTATAAAAAGCTCTTCCTTTTAGACTACCATAACAATGATTCTAAAAGCCAATAATGAGTCTACAATAACAAAAACAGATGCTCAGTCTCCATCTGTTTTTGAATGATCTTTTTTTATGGCTGTTTTCGTATATATTGTTGCTTGTGATACCGAAGCCTGAATACACTCCGCGTCCTGTGGGAGCCTACTAGTCCCACGGGAGTCCCCCGTGTATTCAGACTGCTAGAAATCAATTCTCAATTAATTCACCTCAAAAAACAACAAACTTTGAGAAAACATCCTTTTTTATTTCTATAATGGGATATTCCCATGCTTCTTTTTTGGTCTTGTTTCTTCTTTATTTCTAAGCATTTCTAATGCTTGAATTAATTTCATTCGTGTTTCTCTTGGATCAATCACATCGTCAACCATTCCTTGCTTTGCAGCAATAAATGGATTCGCAAACTTCTCACGGTATTCTTCAATTTTCTCTTGTCTCACACGCTCTGGGTCATCACTTTCATTAATTTCCTTCGTGAAAATAATATTTGCTGCCCCAAGAGGTCCCATTACTGCGATTTCTGCATTTGGCCAGGCAAATACTAAGTCAGCACCAATCGATTTACTATTAAGTGCCACATAGGCACCACCATAAGCTTTCCTTAAGATCACTGTTATCTTAGGGACTGTTGCCTCTGAATATGAATACAAAATCTTCGCTCCATGTCGGATAATTCCACCATGCTCCTGCTTAATGCCAGGGAAAAATCCAGTCACATCCTCAAATGTAATTAATGGAATATTAAAAGAATCACAGAACCTTATAAACCGAGAAGCTTTGTCAGATGAATCAATATCTAACCCTCCTGCCATCCACTTAGGCTGATTACATACAAGACCAATCACTTCACCTTTCATCCTTGCTAAACCGATAACAATATTCTTAGCGAAATCCTTTTGAATCTCCATAAATGAATCTCGGTCAACAACCTCTTCAATCACCTTTCTAATATCATAAGGTCTAGTAGAGTCAAATGGGACGATATCTGTTAAATTAGGACGATACTCATCTTCATTTGATGAAGGTTCGAGCAGTGGTGGCTTTTCTTGATAGCTTTGAGGTAAATAGCTTATTAGTCTTCTAACCTCAGCTAACACTTCTTCCTCTGACTTCCCAGAAAAATGAGCATTTCCACTTATTGTATTATGTACCTTTGCACCACCAAGATCTTCTGAGCTAATTTTCTCACCAGTTACAGTTTCAATCACTTTTGGTCCAGTAATAAACATTTGACTAGTTTTTTCAACCATAAAAACGAAATCAGTAATCGCTGGAGAGTAGACTGCTCCACCAGCACAAGGACCCATGATCACGGAAATTTGCGGAATGACACCTGAATAGATTGCATTGCGGTAAAAGATATGTCCATACCCATCAAGTGACAGGACTCCTTCTTGAATTCTAGCTCCACCTGAATCATTTAATCCAATAATAGGTGCTCCATTTCTAGCAGCCATATCCATGACATTTGAAATCTTCTTCGCATGCATCTCACCAAGAGCACCACCGAAAACGGTGAAATCCTGTGAAAATAAATAGACTGGACGTCCGTCCACCTTTCCATATCCAGTAACGACACCATCACCTGGACCTTTCTTTTGCTGGAGTCCAAAATCTGTGCAGCGATGCTCGATAAAAGGATTTAATTCAACAAAGGTTCCCTCATCTAACAAAAGATCGATTCGTTCTCTAGCAGTTAATTTCCCTTTTTGATGCTGCTTCTCAATTTTCTCGTCTCCACCACCAAGTTCAATTTCAAGCCTGCGATCATAGAGCTCATTGATTTTCTGATAAATATCAACCATTAGGTTCTGCCCCCTTCATCTTTTTCTCGCATAATTCAAAAAGGACATTTCCTGTTGATTTAGGATGCATGAAGGCAATACTTGCTCCACCTGCTCCTATTTTGGCAGTTTCATGAATCATCTTGATTCCTTCGGTCTTCAACTGTTGAATTCGTTCATTAATTGAATCCACACCAAGAGCAACATGATGAACACCTTCACCATGTTTATCAATAAACCTTGCAATGACACTCTCCTCTGACGTAGGCTCAAGTAATTCAATCTTGATTTCTCCAATTGATAAAAAAGCGACAAGAACCTTCTCTGATTCAACTTCCTCTATCCGTTCTAACGAAAGTTTAAGAACCTCTGTATAAAAGTGAAGAGACTCTTTCAACGATTTGACAGCAATACCAATATGATCCACTTTTTTGATCAAAACAAAGATAACCTCCTACTTAGCGAATCAATACTCGCCTCTTTTTAGTAAGCGTTAACATTTTAAATATTGCGAAACATTTGTTCATTTTATTTTACCATGAACAGATGAAAAATGTGTACTTTTTGTGAAATAGTTACAGTGAATATACCGTAAAATGGCTTGTTCATTTCACTCATTCACGTTAAAATATATGGTAATGAAATAAATATGGGAGGGTATAAAATCATGTCCCGAAAAACACAAAAATTCGTTGTCTATTTAATGATTGCTACAATGCTAATAACGTCTTTATTAGCTGGAGCAAGTATGTTTCTTTAAACAATGAAATCAAGGATAAGACCATAAAAAAAGGAGGCTATTCACATCACCAAAGATGGAATAAACCTCCCTTTTCTATTTTAACAACCTGCCTCCTTGAGACACACCCTTCAGCTTAGCCCTTTAAAGGATTGCTTAATAATTAAATAGTGCTCCATTTCATTAAGAAATTGCAAAAGACCAGCTCTTGCTTCAAATTCTTCTCTAGATGTAGGAAGCTCCATAGCTTCGAAGCTCTTTCTCATTTGCCCTAGCTTCTTTAAAAACTGTATAGCCGTATTCCCTGGATGAATCGAGTCACTCACTTCCTCAATAAAATCAGCAATAATTTCACCTTGCTCAACCGAATGAGTAATAGAAGTAACAATCGGTAGCATTCGTTCAAGGATTTCAAACTGCTTTTCACGCATTCTGAAATAATGATAATAATTATTTTCTAATTTTGAGAAGTGATTCTCCACATCTCTAAAGGCCAGACTTTTTGCTTTCTGCAAAAGTTCTTCTGTCTCAGTGATTTCTTTTCCATCCCAACTACTCTCACCTGTCCTTAAGTAGCTAACCATTTCTTTGAAAATCTTCCCAAATTGAACTTCTAGCTGTACTTGATATTCCTTTAAATTCTTTTCAACACTTGGCATGTATAAATTAACAATCAAAGCAACTCCAATTCCGATAAAAACAATAGCGATTTCGTTTAAAAGTAAATCGAAGGTGAAATTTCCAGTTGAAAAGATATGTAGGATAATAACGGAGCTAGAGGCGACACCTTCAGTCGCTTTAAATTTAACAATAGTAGGTATTAAGAAGAGCAGAAGCAATCCAACAGATATTGCGTAATACCCAATTAACTCAAAAAAGACAAAAGAAAATAACATTCCTAAAAAGCAGGCAATCAAGCGATCCAACGAGCTTCTAAGTGATTTCTTCTTAGTTACCTGAACACATAGAATCGTTAATATCCCCGCAGATGTATAAAACTCCAAATTCAATAATTGAGCTAGTGCAATAGCTAATGCGGCTCCAATTGCAGTCTTAATTGTTCGATAACCAATCTTAAACATATTCCAACTCCTAAAAGTGAACTGTCATGTACGTGTATCATTATACGTATCAAGAATTAGAACTACAACATCAAAGTGATGATTTTTACAAGAACAAAAAAAAAGAAGTCAAATGACTTCCTTAAATAAGTGTTTATACTTCTTCACAATACTCATCAAATGCTTGTTGAAGCTTAGATACAACAGACATTGGGTCATGTCCTTCAATTTCGTGACGCTCTACCATTGTTAAGATTTTTCCATCTTTCAGTAATGCAAATGATGGAGATGATGGTGGATAACCTTCAAAATAAGATCTAGCTTTTTCTGTCGCTTCTTTATCTTGTCCAGCAAATACAGTAACTAGCTGATCTGGACGCTTATCGAAATGGATCGCACTTGCAGCTGCTGGTCTTGCAATACCACCTGCACATCCACAAACTGAATTAACCATTACTAATGTTGTACCCTTCTTTGTTAGAACATCATCCACTTCTTCAGCAGATTTTAATTCTGTGTAGCCAGCCTCGACAATTTCCTTACGAGCTTGAACAACAATATCGTTCATAAACATATTAAAATCAATACTCATCATTATCTCTCCTTAAGTAGAAAACATAGTAGGTTTCTTAATCCTCCATCTCATTCTATCATATCAATATCACCTTATAAAATTCAATTTTGAAGTCTGGGAATCATTTAAAATAAATGATGACTATTTTATGTTTAAAATTTTATTAAGCAGGGTAAGATATTAATACATCTAGATTCATACCCCTAAAACTCCCTAGATGGAAGGAAAGTTTTCTTTCCTTCACTTTTTTTTATCTTCTTCATAGATTTTGAATATTTCATCAACAGCACTTGAGGCGATTATCCTCCCTTGAAAAACTTCATGCTCTAACCGCGGCAATTCTGTTTGTACGATAGAATTCGAGAAAAACCTCTGTTCCAATTCCTCTCTAATCATAGAATATACCCAGTCCTTAAGCTGCGTCTTTCGTCTTTCTTCAAAGAAACCACTATTTTTTGTACCTTCAACAAATTGATCAATCACTTTCTTTAAATCTGCAATTCCTTCTCCAAGAAGGCTTGATGCCGTAAAGGCACGGACCGTCCATCCAGGGGTCATTGGTTTCATATAATGGAGTATTTGATTATATTCTTCCATTTCCATTAATGCCCTTTGCTTATTGTCATTGTCCGCTTTATGAATAACAATTGCATCAGTGATTTCAACGACCCCTTTTTTCATTGCTTGTAATTCATCCCCCGCTCCTGTTAAAGTGAGTAATAGAAAAAAATCAACCATATTTCTAACCACTACTTCACTTTGACCAACACCGATGGTTTCGATCAGAATGATATCAAAGCCGGCTGCTTCACATAAGAGAATCGTTTCACGCGTTTTGCGACTTACTCCACCAAGTGTACCTCCTGAAGGAGAAGGTCGGACAAAAGCACGTGGATCCCTCGATAGGATCTCCATTCTAGTTTTATCTCCTAAAATACTACCTCCAGTGACCTGGCTTGATGGATCCACCGCTAGCACAGCGACACGATGCCCCTCATTACATAAATACTGTCCCATCGACTCTATAAAAGTGCTCTTACCCGCACCAGGTACACCAGTAATACCAATCCGAACTGAATTTCCTGTGTGTGGTAAAAGCTCATTAATGACTTCCTGTGCTTTTTGTTTATGCTTTACCGCATCACTTTCTACTAAGGTGATTGCCCGAGCTAATATCGCTCGATCCCCATTTATCACACCTTCTACAAGCTCTGATTTACTCAAGTTTTTCCGCTTTCTTGTTGGCTGATGGGATTCAAAGTGGAAATGGTCCTTATCCATTAATCGTCCACATCCAATCCACCAATGACCGCTTTTATTTCTTCCATTACTTTTCTTGCAGCCACCGGAATCACTGTCCCTGGACCAAATATAGCCGCTGCTCCGTTCTTATAAAGGAAATCATAATCCTGAGCTGGAATCACTCCACCAATGACGACAATGATATCCTCACGCCCTAATCTCTTAAGTTCCGTCATTAATTGAGGAAGCAATGTTTTATGCCCAGCAGCTAGAGAGCTCATTCCAATTACGTGAACGTCATTTTCAACAGCTTGCTTAGCGGTCTCTTCAGCTGTTTGGAATAAAGGACCGATATCAACATCAAATCCTAAATCAGCAAATGCTGTCGCAATAATTTTAGCTCCTCTGTCATGCCCATCTTGCCCCATCTTTGCCACAAGGATTCTTGGACGTCTCCCCTCCTGCTTATGAAACTCATCCGTAATCCTTCTGACCTCGAGAATTTCTTTTTGATCATCATATTCAGCCTGGTAAACACCACTAATTGAGCGAATGACTGCCTTATGCCTTCTAGCCACCTTTTCAATCGCATCGGAGATTTCACCTAAGCTAGCACGTGCACGTGCTGCTTCAATGGCCAATTCCAATAAATTTCCCTGTTTCCTTTCTGTTGCAATCGTTATCTTCTCTAGAGCTTCTCTCACTTTTTGATTATCTCTAGTTGCTCTTAAACGTTCAAGATTAGCAATTTGCTTAAACCGAACTTCCGTATTATCAATACTTAATATATCAATTGGTTCTTCATTCGCTAATCGATATTTATTTACTCCAATAATCGTTTCACTACCACTATCTATTTTTGCTTGTCTGCGTGCAGCAGCCTCTTCAATCCGCATCTTAGGTAAGCCAGTTTCTATAGCTTTAGCCATACCGCCCAATTCTTCAATTTCACCAATATGTTTCCAGGCTCTCTCCACCAATTGTGCCGTGAGTGTTTCAACAAAATATGAACCTGCCCATGGGTCAATTGTACGACAAATTCCAGACTCGTCTTGCAAATATAATTGCGTATTCCTAGCAATTCGTGCTGAAAAATCCGTCGGTAAGGCAATCGCTTCATCTAATGCATTTGTATGAAGTGATTGTGTGTGCCCTAATGCAGCAGCCATCGCTTCAATACATGTTCTTGTTACATTATTAAATGGATCCTGCTCTGTTAAACTCCACCCTGATGTTTGAGAATGAGCACGAAGTGTAAGAGATTTAGGATTTTTCGGCTGAAAGTCTTGCATCATTTGAGACCAGATTAATCGTCCAGCTCTCAGTTTTGCTATCTCCATAAAATAATTCATGCTGATTCCCCAGAAAAATGATAATCTTGGAGCAAATGAATCAATATCAATTCCTGCCTTTATTCCAGTACGCACATACTCCAATCCATCAGCTAACGTATAGGCTAACTCTAAATCAGCCGGTGCTCCCGCTTCTTGCATATGATAGCCTGAAATACTGATACTATTAAACTTTGGCATATGAGTTGATGTGTACTTTAAAATATCAGCAATGATTCTCATGGATGTTTCAGGTGGATAGATGTACGTATTTCTAACCATATATTCTTTCAAAATATCATTTTGAATGGTTCCAGATAATTGTTCTTGCTTCACCCCTTGTTCCTGGGCAGTGACAATATAAAAAGCAAGGATCGGTAAAACCGCTCCATTCATTGTCATTGAAACAGACATCTGATCAAGTGGAATCTCATCAAATAACACCTTCATGTCAAGAATCGAATCAATTGCCACTCCTGCTTTACCAACATCACTTATTACACGAGGATGATCTGAATCATATCCCCGATGCGTGGCCAAATCAAATGCTACCGATAACCCCTTTTGTCCCATCGCTAAATTGCGTCGATAAAATGCATTGCTTTCTTCAGCGGTTGAAAATCCTGCATACTGCCTAATCGTCCATGGTCTATTAACATACATGGTTGGATATGGTCCGCGTAAAAAAGGAGCGAAACCAGGAAAAGTATCAAGATAAGGATTGCTAGCGCTATCTTTTGACGTATAAAGTGGCTTGATTTTTATCTGTTCATTTGTTTGGAACATCAACTCATCCAATGATTTTCCAGCCATACTCTCTACTTTCTTTCTCCAATCATCTTCACTATTTCCATTTGGAGCCGCTTGCTTTAATTGGATGTTAGAAAAATTAATTCGCTTCATCCCTCGCCACCCCCATTTCAAGTTGAAGTGATAACAATGTTTCATAACAATTCGTTTGTGAGTGAATAAAGCTTTTCACCCCTGCGCTGCGATACATTTCTTCATCTTCTAATGATAGATCCCCCACCAAATAATAAGTAATCTTTGTTTTTTCTAATTTATGAGTTAAATCGATAACAATGGCTCGATACATATCATCTTTCCCACATAATACATAGGCTGATAGAGGGTGCTCATGAATCCACTCACTCACATCTTTCCCAGTATAAAGCCCTGCTGAATGGATAAGCTCAAAACCACCTGCCTCAAAGAAACCTGTGGCAAAATCGGCCCTTGCCTTAGTTGCTGCAATTGTACCTAAATGGATGAAGCCTATTTTAGGTCGAGTTCCATGTTTTAGAAGAAAAGCATCAGAGGAAGTCCTAAGTGTTTCAAATTCTTCTGCTAAACGATGCTGTTTAATGGCTTGAACTTCTAATGGTTGAACCTCTATAATCGTTGACTTAAGTAAAGCTTCACTTGAATAAGATGTCAGATTTGCCTCTACGATCATCTTTTTCATTCGATCCTCTAACCCTATTATTCTCTTGATTTGATCTGGCTTAATCCGCTCAGTCTGTCTGACCACAACTGGCTTCTCAGCTAAATCTGCATACATATTTACACCAACAATTTTATCCTTTCTTTTCTGTACATTTTCTCTCCTCTTCATAGCTGTAGTCTCAATATCATTTTGAGGAGTCCCTTTTTTTAACGCCTCTAGCATTCCTCCATAACTCTCTATCTCTTGAAAGAGAGCATATGCTTTTTCTGCTAGTTCATTTGTCAATGATTCAATATACCATGAACCTCCTGCTGGATCGATAACATTAGTCAGAAAAGCTTCTTCTTGCAAGATGAGTTGGATATTTCTTGCCATTCTTCGTGAATCGATTCTTTTTGATGATTGAATTTGTTCATCATATGCAGTAACATGCATGCTATCTATCCCGCCTATAGCACCTGCAAATGCTTCAATCGTTGAACGAATCATATTTACGTAAGGGTCATAATGAGTTTTTGTGTAAGCTGAGGTTTGTACATGAATTCTCATTTTTTGACTCGTCATGTTTCCATCAAATGCATCAACAATTGTTGCCCACACTCGCTTTGCTGCCCGTAATTTCGCAATCTCTATAAAAAAGTCAGAACCGATTGAAAAAGAAAAGATCATACGAGGTGCAACCTCATCAATATCAAGACCTCGCTCAATGCAGGCATATAGATAATCGACCGCAGTAGCTAATGAGTAGGCAAGTTCACTGACTGCATTAGCCCCACCGTTATGATACGGTTCACTGTTCACTAAAATAGTACTTAGATTCGGTGTCATTTTCTCTGCCCACTTCGTAATAAAAGCCATTGAATCATACAATGCAGACACCTGATAATGAAGGCTTCCATTACGAACTAAGTCGGATAATGGATCCATCCCGACTGTTCCCTTTAAGTCATGTAACAATGCCTTTTTCTCTTTGCAATAATCAAAAAGAAGAGTAAAAAAAGGTAAAGAATTTGCTCCAGTGTTTATAAATAATGGGGTCTTCTCAAGGTTGATGCCCTCAAACACTGTTAGTAAATCCTCATTTGAGTAAATAGGTAAGCCACTAGCTGGGTTAGCTGAGTCCGTTACCTCAAAGTGAATCATTGTTTGCCCATTTGTAAGATCATCTTTTAAGCTTTGATTGAAAATACTAAGATTTTTTTGATCTAGCTTTTGAGCAACTAGCCAAGGTTTTGCTGTATAACCTAATAAATTGGTCCCTCGAACAAATGGACTCTCACCAGGCATATGATCTAGTGAATGAGGATTCTCAATATCACTTTTGGTGTATAGTGGTTTTATCTTAATGTTTTCATATGTAGTTGTATAAAGAGTTTCAAAGGGTGCCCCTTTTAATGTTTTTATCGCTTCTTTCTGCCATGTCTCATCATCAATGGGTTGAAAAATCCTTTTATTTGAGCCTAGCTCTTTCATCACTGATTTCACCCTTTCGATTTTGAATCGCTTACATTTTTAAAAATTAAAACAATTTATCCCTTTCATTTTAGTATATCTATCGTTAACTATCAATCGCAAAATGAACCACCGTTCATAAAATCATAACAAAAACCCTTCCGAAGAAGGGAATGGCTTAAGTTAATAAATTGATGTTGTTTCTTTTGAAGTGTTCTCTAATATTTCTTTCACTCTTGCTAAGAACCTACCACAGACCAGCCCATCAAGGACACGATGATCAAGTGATAAACAAAGATTAACCATATCTCGCACAGCAATCATTCCATCAATGATGACCGGTCGTTTTACAATTGATTCAACTTGAAGGATGGCTGCTTGTGGATAATTGATGATACCCATGGATTGTACTGAACCAAATGAGCCCGTGTTATTTACAGTAAAAGTTCCACCCTGCATCTCACCAGCTGTAAGCTTACCAGAACGAGCCTTTCCGGCCAACTCAGTAATTTCCCTTGCTATCCCTTTAATCGTTTTTTCATCTGCATGCTTTATTACCGGGACAAACAAGGCATCTTCAGTAGCAACAGCAATCGATATATTAATATCTTTCTTTTGAATGATTTTCTCTCCTGCCCACATGGAATTCACTTGTGGAAATTCCTTTAAGCTCTGAGCAACAGATTTTACAAAGAAAGCAAAGAAGGTTAAATTAAAGCCTTCCTGTTGCTTGAAATCATTCTTTACTGAGTTTCGATAGTTAACCAAGTTAGTTACATCCACTTCAACCATCGTCCAAGCATGTGGTGCCTCATGTTTACTGCGAAGCATATTTGCTGCAATAGCTTTACGAACACCAGTAACTGGAATCTCAATATCTCCCGTTTCAGTTTGAACTGTTGTTTTACTTACTGAAGGAGCAGATGACTGTATTTGTTTTTCTAATTGTGAAGTCTCAGAAGTTTGTAATTCAGCCTTCGCCCTTGAAGCTGTTGGGATAGCTCCTGTTTCGATAATTTTCAGTAAATCCTTGCGTGTTATTCTACCTCCAGCACCTGATCCCTTCACTTGTGCTAAATCAATTTGATTCTCTTGGGCAATTCTTAAGACTGCAGGTGAATAACGTTGTTTATTTGAGTCACTTGTTTCAAATGAAGTTGGGTGAACCTGTTCAATTTTCTCTGTTACTTCTGCTACAACTTCTTTCGCTTCAGTCTTTTCACCTTGAACGTCAATCGTACAAATAACAGCTCCAACCTCCAATGTATCACCTTCTTCAGCAAGTAATTCCTTAATTACACCTGTGAAAGAAGATGGAACCTCGGCGTTCACCTTATCTGTCATCACCTCTAAAAGAGGATCGTATTTATTCACATGATCACCTACTGAAACAAGCCACTTACTGACTGTTCCCTCTGTGACACTTTCACCTAGTTGAGGCATGATAATTTTTTCAACTGTCATTTTTGGAAACCTCCTATTTTCAACACAGCCTAATAATAACGATCAATTAAAAGGCAGCGAGTTCACGCATTGCTTTTTCAACTTTATCTGGATTCACCATAAAGAACTTTTCCATTGTCGGTGCATAAGGCATTGCTGGAACATCTGGACCTGCTAAGCGTTTAATTGGTGCATCAAGATCAAATAAGCAATGTTCAGCAATAATAGCAGCAACCTCACTAATGATACTTCCTTCTTTATTATCTTCAGTAATGAGAAGGACTTTACCTGTTTTTCGTGCAGCTTCGATAATTGCTTCTTGGTCAAGTGGATAGACTGTTCGCAAATCGAGAATGTGAGCAGAAATGCCATCCTTTGCAAGACGTTCTGCTGCCTGTAATGCAAAATGAACACATAAGCCATATGTGATGACCGTGATATCTTCTCCTTGACGTTTCACATCTGCTTTCCCAATTGGTAGAACATAATCATCAGTAGGAACTTCACCTTTAATCAATCGATAAGCTCTTTTGTGTTCAAAGAATAGAACTGGATCATCGTCACGAATTGCTGCTTTTAACAATCCCTTGGCATCATAAGGAGTTGAGGGCATTACAATCTTTAAGCCAGGCTGATTGGCAAATACTGCTTCTACAGATTGAGAATGATAGAGAGCCCCATGTACGCCCCCACCATACGGAGCACGAATGGTAATTGGACAATGGAAATCGCCGTTTGAGCGATAACGGATCTTCGCAGCCTCAGAGATTATTTGATTCACAGCAGGCATAATGAAATCTGCAAATTGCATTTCAGCAATAGGTCTCATCCCATACATCGCAGCACCAATTCCTACACCTGCAATAGCAGATTCAGCTAGTGGTGTGTCAATTACACGTTCTTCACCAAATTGACTATATAAGCCATTCGTCGCTTTGAATACACCGCCTTTTCGACCAACATCCTCCCCCAAAACAAACACTTTAGAATCTCGTTCCATTTCTTCGCGCATCGCCATTGTAATTGAATCAATATAAGAAATAACTGGCATTTTATTCCCCCCCTAATTCCGCATATACGTGTTTTAATGCATATTCTGGCTCCGAATAAGCAGCATTTTCTGCATAATCTGTCGCCTCATTTACTTCTTTAGCAATTCGTTCGTTTATTTGTGCATCTATTTCATCAGTTAATACCCCTACATCCTTTAAGTAGGATTGGAATGAAAGGATTGGATCTTTCTTTTTTGCCTCTGCTACTTCATCCTGCTCACGGTAAGCACGATCATCATCATCAGATGAATGTGGTGTGAGACGATAAGAAATGGCTTCAATTAATGTTGGACCTTCACCACGGCGTCCTCTATCGGCGGCTGCTTTTACAGCTTCATAGACCTCTAATGGACAATTCCCATCAACTGTGACTCCAGGCATTCCATAACCGATGGCACGGTCAGAGATTTTCTCACATGCTACTTGTTTTTCATAAGGAACTGAAATGGCATATTTATTATTTTCACACATGAAGATAACTGGTAGCTTATGAACTGCTGCGTAATTCGCCCCTTCATGAAAGTCTCCTTGATTTGATGAGCCTTCACCAAAGGTGACAAATGAAACGATATCCTTCCCTTCCATTCTTCCACCTAAGGCAACACCAACAGCATGTGGTACTTGTGTTGTGACAGGAGAAGAACCTGTAATGATTCGATTCTTCTTTTGACCGAAATGCCCTGGCATTTGTCGACCTCCAGAATTAGGGTCTTCATGCTTTGCAAATCCTGAGAGCATTAACTCTGTAGCAGTCATTCCAAACGCAAGGACAACACCCATATCTCTGTAATAAGGTAGGACATAGTCCTTGCTACGATCTAATGCAAATGCTGCACCAACTTGAGCAGCCTCTTGACCTTGGCACGAAATAACAAATGGAATTTTCCCTGCACGATTTAATAGCCACATACGCTCATCTATTTTTCTAGCAAGTAGCATTGTTTCATACATTTCCAACACATTTTTATCACTTAGTCCTAATACTTGGTGACGATTTTTAGTCATACGTTTCCCTCCTTGTTTTTGAACAAGCATCAATTACATATATGTCTATCCATTTATAAATGGATTGCTTTCCCATCAACCGCTAACGCAGCTTCACCAATCGCCTCTGAGAGCGAAGGATGTGGATGAATCGTGTGGGCTACCTCCCAAGGAGTCGCATCTAATACACGAGCCAAGCCAGCTTCTGAAATCATATCAGTCACATGTGGCCCAATCATATGAACACCTAATATATCATTTGTCGCCTCATCAGCAACTAATTTCACAAAACCATCTGATTCACCGTATACGAGCGCTTTACCGATCGCTTTAAAAGGAAACTTTCCAATTTTCACTGAAAAACCTAATTCCTTTGCCTCCTGTTCTGTATAGCCAACACTAGCAACCTCAGGTTTACTATAAACACATTTTGAGATATTTGCATAATTAAGTAGGAAAGGCTGTTTCCCTGCAATATGTTCAACAGCAACAATACCTTCATGTGAAGCTACATGCGCTAGCTGAATCCCACCAATCACATCACCAATTGCATAAATATGAGATTCTTTTGTTTGGTAAACTTCATTAGTTGCGATAAAACCCTTTTCAACTTGGATTTCTGTATTTTCTAAGCCAATTCCTTCAATGTTCGCTTGACGACCAACTGATTGTAATACCTTCTCTGCTGAGAAAGATGTTGTTGTTCCTTTATACTCGGCATCAATTGTTATACCATCCTTGTTCTTAACAAGTGTTTCAGGTAATACCTTCGCATTCGTTATGATTTTAACTCCTTTTTTCTTCATAACACGTTGCATCTCTTTTGAAATATCAACATCCTCGGTTGGTAATATCCGATTTGAATATTCAATCACCGTAACTTCGACTCCGAAGTCAGCTAACATCGATGCCCACTCGATCCCGATGACACCTCCACCAATAATCAACATCGATTGAGGTAGTTCTTTCATCTCTAATGCCTCATCTGAAGTGAGAATTTTCTCCCCATCAACCTCTAATCCAGATAAGATTCTTGGTCTTGAACCTGTTGCAACGATCACATTTTTAGGTATAAGCATTTCGTTCTCTTCCCCATTCTTCATTTCAACAGAAATGGTTCCAGGTAGTGGAGAAAAAATCGAAGGACCTAGTATACGCCCTGTACCTTCATATATTTTGATTTTCCCTTGCTTCATTAAGTGCTGTACACCTTTATAAAGCTGAGATGTAATTCTTGCTTTTCGCTCTTGTACCTTACCGAAATCCAGCGAAATGGTAGGAGCAATTACCCCGAACTCTTCGCTATTCTTTGTCTGGGCATAAACTTCTGCACTTCTTAAAAGAGCTTTACTTGGGATACAACCTGCATGTAGACAGGTTCCTCCTACTTTACCTTTTTCAACGACTGCAACCTTCAATCCTAGCTGTGACGCACGTATCGCTGCTACATAGCCGCCAGTACCTGCACCAAGAATGACCAAATCATATTCTTCAGTAGCCATCTTCCTTTACTCCTCTCTATCAAAATGTCATTATTATGTTAGAAATGATATTGCTTTTCCTGTTCTTCACCTCTTAATACTCGGAGAGCTCCCTCTGCAAGGGCTTGAAGCTCATTTTCACCAGGATGTACAATAACATCTGCGATCCAATTAACTCGATTTTGTATGTATTCAACGAATTGTGTACTATAAGCAATACCACCTGTGAGGATAATTGCATCAACTTTCCCTTCAAGAACGGTTGCAGCAGCACCAATCTCCTTAGAAACCTGATAACCCATTGCTTCATATACAAGTTTTGCCTTTTTATTCCCTGATTTAATCATGTTTTCAACTTTTATTACATCATTCGTATCTAGATAACCAACAAGGCCACCTTGACCAACTAGTTTCTTCATCACTTCTTCTCGGTAATAGTCACCAGAGAAGCTAAGTGCAACAAGATCTCCAGCCGGTACAGTTCCAGCACGCTCTGGACTAAATGGTCCATCTCCATGTAGCCCGTTATTTACATCGACAACTTTCCCTCTTTTATGGGCGCCGACTGTAATTCCTCCACCCATATGTGTCACGATTAAATTTAAATCTTCATACCTTTTTCCGAGCTCATTAGAAACACGTCTCGCCACTGCTTTTTGGTTGAGAGCGTGAAAGATGCTCTTTCTCTCTATTAATGAGAAGCCAGAAATTCGAGCAATAGGCTCTAATTCATCGACTACAACGGGATCGACAATGTAGGAAGGAATATTTAGTGCAGATGCAATTTCATAAGCCAAAATCCCACCAAGATTTGAAGCATGCTGCCCTGCATAACCTGCTTTTAAATCCTTAAGCATTAACTCATTCACTAAATAAGTCCCACCTTCAATCGGACGTAATAGACCTCCTCTACCACAAACTGCACTAATTTTTGAGATATTTATGGCTTCACTGTCGAGTGCTTCAAGAATGGTATTTTTTCTAAATTCATATTGACTAATAATATCTTCAAATGAATTGATGACATCACTGTCATGTCTAATTGTTTTTTCAAACATTGAACGCTCATTTTCAAATACCCCAATTTTTGTCGAGGTAGAGCCTGGGTTAATAACTAAAATGCGATAAACATTTTCTTGCAACGTAAAAACCTCCAAATGGGCATAGCTCTCTTTTAAGTATTTTGAAAACAGCAAAGATGGAGGCTTTTTTTGAAAATTTCGTTCAAAAACATTCCCCCATCCAGCAACTCTAACTCTCTATTATCTAGCGCTTCTACGACTTAAGATATGATGTCCGTTTTGAAGAAATTGACTACGAGAGTTTCTCATTCTTTCAATACGCTCCTCTGCTAATCGATCCGCCGCTTTATAAGTCGGAATACGATCTCGTTTAGCAATTTCAATCACTTTTTCAATATTGTTATAGATAAGCTCAACTTTTTTAATTGCTCGATCATAATTGTAGCCATATAATTCATCAGCAACATTTATAACTCCACCAGCATTAATGACATAGTCTGGTGCATAGACGATTCCCTGCTCATGAATGATATCCCCATGACGCGGTTCTTTCAATTGATTGTTAGCAGCACCAGCTATCACCTTTGCTTTTAATTGCGGAATTGTATCATCGTTAATAGATGCTCCAAGTGCACAAGGTGCATAGATATCACAATCCACACTATAAATTTCGTCAACTTCAACAGCTTTTGCACCGAAATCTTCAACCGCTCTTTTAACTGCTTCTTTGTTAATGTCAGTTACAATTAACTGTGCACCTTCTTCATGAAGATGTTTACATAGAGTATACGCAACATTTCCAACTCCTTGTACAGCAACGACTTTCCCTTCTAATGAATCCGTACCAAAAGCTTCTTTTGCAGCAGCCTTCATTCCTCGGTATACTCCATAAGCAGTGACGGGAGATGGATTTCCTGAAGAACCAAAGGCTGGGGAAATCCCTGTTACATAATCTGTTTCTTCATGAATAAGATCCATATCAGCAACTGTCGTCCCTACATCCTCAGCTGTGATATAACGACCATTCAAGCCCTGAATATAACGACCAAACGCTCTAAATAGCTCTTCATTTTTATCTTTACGAGGATCACCGATAATAACAGTCTTTCCACCACCTAGATTTAAACCAGCTACTGCATTTTTGTAAGTCATTCCTTTTGCAAGACGTAGAGCATCTTCAATCGCTGCCTCTTCTGATTCATATGTCCACATTCTTGTACCACCAAGAGCTGGACCTAATGTTGTATCATGAATCGCTATAATTGCTTTTAGTCCTGATTGCTTGTCTTGGCAAAAAACTAATTGCTCATAATCATACATTTCCATATATTTAAACATTTCCATTTGTCATATCCTCCCCTAATTATCCACGATGCCTTATTTATTTGGGTGTGAGCAGCATACTGCAAGTGCTAATGAATACAATTTACTTTCCGCCGAATCTGCCCTTGAAGTCAATACGATTGGAACTTTGGCTCCCGCTAACACTGCACCTACCTTAGCTCCCGCAAAATAGATAAGCGATTTGTATAAAGTATTTCCTACTTCAATAGTTGGTACTAATAAAATATCAGCAGCACCCGCTACTTCACTCTTAATACCTTTTTGTTTTGCAGCAATGAATGAAACGGCATTATCTAATGCTAATGGACCATCTACAAGACAGTTGTTTATTTGTCCCCTTCGATTCATTTGTGTTAGAACAGCCGCATCCAAAGTAGCAGGCATCTTAGGATTAATTGTTTCAACGGCAGCAATTGGTGCCACCTTTGGCATATTAATCCCAAGTGAGTTCGCAATTGAAACGGCATTACTAATAATTTCAGCTTTCTGCTCTAAGCTAGGTTCAATATTCATACCAGCATCAGTCACGAAAATAAATCGATCATAGCCTGGCACCTCAAACAAAGCAACATGTGAAAGTACATTTCCACTTCTTAAACCATATTCTTTATTTAGTACAGCCTTAAGCAATGTGGACGTTGGTAAGTTGCCCTTCATAAGGACATCAGCATCACCCGAATGGACTGATTTAACCGCAAGTTCTGCAGATTTCTCCTTCGAGGTTGTATGAACCACCAGAAGTTGATCGTTTTCACCATACTGTGTGCCTTTATCCATAAGCAAACGTGTAATTTGCTCTTTATTCCCATATAAAATGAACTTTCCTAAACCATGTTCTATAGCTTCAACAACAGCATCAATAACCTCTTGATCCTCTGCTACAGCAACTGCAATTGTCTTTTGATCAAATTCTTTTGCTTGTGTTACTAGCTGGTTTAAACTCATTACACCTGAACCTTTCCTTTCTCATTCTTTAACTAACCTAGTTAATGCAAAAATCGTGCCAAGTTTTCAACTCTTATGTAATTTAACATCCTCGTCACAAACCATGCAATAAATTGCACTCTTTGCAATTTATTGCACGCTATTTTTTGCAAGGTTATACTTCTCCATCTTATAGTATAGGTTCCTTAAAGAAATCCCTAAGGACTTAGCTGTCAATGTTCTGTTTCCATTAAACTCAGTCAATTTTTTCGATAGTACTTCAGCTTCGTACAACTCAATCATTTCAGTTAGAGAATGTGTATTTTGATCAATCTGAGCCTTTTGTTTTACACCTTCATCAAGATTTAATGATTTTAATGATTGAAGATGCTGTATATCAATATGCAACTCACTTGATTTCATAAAAATGACCGCTCGTCCTAAAACATTTTCTAACTCTCTTACATTTCCTGGCCACTGATATTGCATCAAATAATCAATCGCAGCGGATGTTAACCCCTCAACTTTACGACCGTAATCCTGATTGATTTTGTGAAGCAATCGTTGCGAAAGCTCTACTATGTCCTGCTTTCTTGAACGTAATGGCGGAATATGAATTGGCATGCGATTTAGACGATAGTACAAATCCTCTCTAAATGTGCCGCTTGCTATCGCCTTTTCTAAGTTAACATTCGTCGCAGCAATAACCCGTACATTCAGTGTGATTGATTTGGTACCACCAACCCGTACAATTTCATTCTCTTGCAATACTCTTAATAGTTTTGCTTGTGTACCAGCAGATAATTCACCAATTTCATCTAAAAAAATACTTCCATTATTCGCTTCTTCAAAGAACCCACGTTTCCCACCACGCTTTGCACCTGAGAATGCTCCTTCTTCATACCCGAATAACTCACTCTCAAGCAGCGATTCTGACAACGCGGCACAATTCACTCTTACAAATTTATTGAATTTTCGATCACTAGCATTATGTATAGCATGAGCAAATAATTCTTTCCCAGTCCCTGACTCACCTCTAAGTAATACTGTTGCTGGAGTTTTAGCACCTAATTTCGCCTGCTCCACCGCAACCTGCATTTCCTCAGAAACGCCTACAATATCCTCAAAAGAATATTTTGCTTCAAGGGTACGAATAATTTGACGAGCTCGATGTAATTCATTTGTTAATGTTCTTATCTCAGACATATCATGAATAACGCCAACACTACCTTTTAGTTTCCCATCAACAATGATTGGAGCGACGTTCACAACGACATCTTTCTTATTTGGACCAACTTTCAGTTGCACCCCACGAACAGCACGCCTAGTGGTCAATACCTGCATATGCATACTCTCACCTTCTGAAATATCTGCATCTGCTGGTTTTCCGATTACTTCTTCCTCCGTTAAACCAGTGATTCTTGTATAGGCAGGGTTAATGATAATACCTCGCCCCTGCTCATCAACCACTGAAATAGCATCATCAGATGATTGGATGACTGCTTCTAGCATCGTTTGTATTTCTTTCAAGTTCGTTATTTCAGCAGCTAATGTGACTACCTCCGTTATTTCCTTGAAAACAGCAAACGCTCCAAATAAGAGTCCTGAATCATTAATCATCGGAATTCTTGTCGTTATAATTTTCTTTCCGTTATTCAAAACCAGCTCTTGATTCACTTCTATTTTTCTTGAGGATAAAACAGAAGGCAATTTACTCGTTTTGATTACATCAAGAATGTGCTTTCCGATTACCTGATCCTTTTTTAGACCAGTCATCTTCTCAGCACTCTTATTAAATAAAATGATTTGACAGTCTTGATCGATAACAATCATTCCATCGTGGGTAGAATTGAAGATTAAATCATGCTTATATGATTCATCTGTAAGCTTTGCTATTAAGTCTTCTTTTTCCTCCATTAATTGAGCAGTTATATGAGCGACAGCCCCTGGAATGACGACCGTGTTTTTTCCTCTTAACTCTCTAATTTCCTTGAATATCGCATCATCACCAGTTGCCTCAACAACAATATCGATTTCATCGGATAAATACTTTCGCCAATCTGAATCATGAGGGATGTTCCATTGTTTAGCCAAAAGCCTACCTGGGGCATCTGGGTTCAAGTCGATCACAGATACAATTTTCATCATTTTTGTATCATACAGATTTTTAAGAATAGCCGTCCCACCTTTTCCAGCACCTACAATCAACACTTTTTGCAAAACAACAGCCCCCCTTTATTATGTAATCCTTAAAATATCTCGTTTCAAAAAGAAAATCGTGCAATTTTTTGCATGCTTTTATTTCACAATTCGATTTTAAAATTGCAATTACTTGCACATCTTCTATCATACTGAAGTTTTAATGTCTTGACAAATCTTTTTTTACGGATAACAATCGATATAGAAGTTAATTTATCCTGAAAGGAACCTTTAACTATGCAACGAATTATTGCACTAATCATCATGCTAATCCCGGGCATTATTGCTGCTCTTGGAATAAAATTAATGAGAGATATGGTATTTAACATCTTACATGCACCCATTCCTAATTTATTGCTACAATTTTTAATCGGACTTATCTTTTTTGTAGCTGGCATTGGCTTTATTGCTGGTTTTATCTTACGTCGTGATAGAAAGAAAAATAAAGTTCAAGCGCGTTTTCAAAAAAAGTAAGAGGCTGCTAATAGTGCAGCCTCTTACTTTTTTTATTTAATTAATTTTAATGCTCTGTCAGGAAAATCCGTTATGATGGCATCACAGGAATACGAAATCATTTTTTTCATAATCGCTTTATCATTTATTGTAAACGGCCTTATGCTAACTCCATGTTCGTGACACGCCTTCACGATGTCATCTCTTACCGTTCTGTGATACGGATGAACCGCCCTTAAACCTAATTGCTTCACATATTCCCATGGCTCATACATTTTTTCCATATAGAGAATTGCAGCTTCAATCGATGGATCGATCGCATTGGCTTTAACCATGCTTTCATGATTAAATGAAGACAAAAACACTCTCTTATTCATTTTATATTGATAGATAAGGTCAATTGTTTTTTTCTCCATATCAGGATAATCGATTAAACTATTCTTAAATTCCACATTAATCACAAGATTTGTCTTCCTAGCCCAGCTGAAAACTTCTTCAAGTGTCGGGATTGGACAAATACCATACTTCCCTTTAAATTTATAGCTAGCATCTAATTTTTTCAATTCATTAACCTTTAAATCTTTGACCCAGCCTTTTCCGTCTGTCGTACGATCAACCTTGTCGTCATGAATAACGACAAGTTGATGATCTTTTGATAAATGTACATCAAGTTCTATCCCATGCGCCCCAACCCGTTCTGCTTCTTTAAATGAAATCATCGTATTTTCCGGATGGGTCCCTGCTGCTCCTCTATGACCAATAATCTTAGTATTCTTCATATATCTATTACCTCCTTTTTTGTTATACTAAAGCTATCATATATAAATACCGCTGACTGTACGGTTATGTATTTCGACTATAGGGAGGAATTATAAATGAAACCATTACAAATAAGCGCTGATACTGCTTTGAAACTATCAAAGGCATTAGGTGTTCCATTAGAACAGATTATGCACATGCCTCAGCATATATTAATACAAAAAATGATTGAATTGGAAAAAGAAGAAACAAAATAATTTCCTCAAGTTTAATCATAACATCATAATGTTAATCTAATGTAAAGAAACACCTAAAAATGGTGAGTGATCATCATTTTTAGGTGTTTCTTCATTCATATAATATAAAAATCAATGCAATTTCATTATGTTTATTCTGTGTCCTTACTCTTTCAAGAAGCTTTATGCTCCAAACGCAGCTTATCAGCAACCATTGCAATAAACTCAGAATTAGTTGGTTTCGCCTTTGTCATACTTACTGTGTACCCAAATAAAGACGAAATTGAGTCGATATTTCCACGACTCCATGCCACTTCAATCGCATGACGAATGGCGCGTTCTACGCGACTAGCTGTTGTGTTATATTTCTTTGCAATATCAGGATACAATACCTTTGTAATTGATCCTAATAATTCAATATCATTATATACCATTGAAATGGCTTCACGTAAATATAGATAACCTTTAATATGAGCTGGTACACCAATTTCATGGATAATACTTGTAATATTTGCATCTAGATTTCTCGGACCATTATTTTCAGTCTGCTGCGAACGATATGCCGTTGTTTGTGATGTTCTTTTAATCACTGATGAAGAGTTCCCACTAACTTGACGTATAGTTGCCCCAAGGTTTTCCATATCAAATGGCTTTAGAATAAAATAAGAAGCACCTAAATCAACTGCTTTTTTTGTTACGTCTTCTTGACCAAATGCTGTCAGCATAATCACATTAGGCTGCTGACCTTTATTTACTTCACGAAGCTTTTCCAAAACAGCAAGACCATCTAAATGAGGCATAATAATATCAAGCAATAATACATCTGGTTGCTGACTTTGTAATAAGTTCAAACAATCTTGACCATTATAGGCAACGCCAAGAACTTCCATATCCTCTTGGCTTGAAATATACTCCTCTAATAAATTAACTAGTTCCTTATTATCATCCACTACACAAACCTTAATTTTCTTCAACATATGTTCCTCCTCGATCTAAGTCACCCTTTAAAAATCTTTTTTACATATAACTCTATTTTAATGAATGAATTCGACAATGCAATATAAAATCCTTTATTTTTTGAAAAAAATCGTAAAAAAACATTGAAACTTATATTTTTCTCCATTATACTAATAAATTCGACTAAAAACGCTAAGCATTAAAGATAGGTCATTTCTTTTGTCGAATTTTCTCTATTTTTAATTTTTCAAAACAAAAAGCAAGCTAAATTAGCTCGCTTTTTGTTTTGATTCTTCTTTTTCGTAAATATTAATACCTGCTTCATTTAACATCCATTCGATATGAACCCCATATCCACTAGTCGGGTCATTTACAAACACATGTGTTACCGCACCGATTAATTTCCCATCCTGGATAATCGGACTTCCACTCATCCCTTGTACGATTCCACCCGTCTTATTTAAAAGACGCTCATCCGTTATTTTTACGACCATACCTTTTGTTGCAGGAAATTTCTGAGGCACCGAGCTAACTACCTCTACATCAAATTCCTCTACTTTATCATTTTCAACAACTGTCAAAATTTTTGCTGGCCCCTCTTTCACTTGATGAGAAAGAGTAATCGGAATTGGCTTATCCATAATCCCATTATCTACTTGCTTGGATAATTCTCCAAAGATTCCAAATGGGCTATTTCTTGTAATGTTACCAATAATTTCTTTATCTGCTGAGAAACGAGCAAGTTTTTCGCCTGGTTCACCATTACTACCTTTATGGATAGAAGTAACTGTTGATCGGACAATTTGACCATCTTGAACGACAATCGGCTTTTTTGTGTCCATATCTGAAATGACATGCCCTAGCGCTCCATACTTCTTGGAATCTGGGTGAAAAAATGTCATCGTTCCAATTCCAGCAGCCGAATCTCGAATATATAAACCGATACGATATGCATGATCATTCTTATCCTTCATCGGAATTAATTTCGTTTTTATTTCTTCATTTTCTCTAGCTAACACAAGATTTAATGGTTTTCCGGTTTTTCCGGATTCTTGAACAAATGGTGTGACATCACTCATTTTTTCAATTTTCTTCCCGTTGATTTCTTTAATGATATCACCGACCTCTACGCCAGCAATCTCACCGGGTGATTGTTTTCCGTCTTCTGTGTCAATTTGATGATGGCCGACAACTAAGACCCCTAACGTATTTAATTTAACTCCAATTGACTGTCCACCTGGAATGACTTTGAAATCCGATAAAACATTTACATCGACTTTTTTAATTGGTAACCCAGCCATCTCCAGCATCATGTAACCTTCTCCACTTTCTTTTGCATTAACAGAAAGGGTGTTACTACTTTTTGTAGAAGAAAACGCTTCAACTTCATTTCCTTGCACAACGCTTGCTGAAACTGGTAATGAAGTTTCGAATAAATATTCCTGACCTTCAAATAATGTTAATTGCTTCGGTATTTCAATCATCTCTTTTAAAGGCTGACAAAACCCTAAAGCTACAAGTGAAACAAGGAGAAATGCGCCTATTACTTTTCTAATTTTATCTCTATTCAAATCAAATCACTCTCCTCGCTCCTATCCCACACACCTTACTTGGCTACATTCTTTAATTTGGCCTTAAAGGGTGACATTTATAACTAATATTCGATTAAAAAATGCTACCCTATTTGGATAGCATTTCAAGTTTAATTTTTTGTGCGAGCTCTAACAGTTCTTTTGCATGCTCAGTTGTTAAATCTGTAATCTCTGCTCCAGCAATCATACGCCCTATTTCTTTTACCTTTTCGTCAATTGATAAAGGTTTGATTGAAGTCTTTGTTCGATTATCCTTAATTTCCTTCGAGATATACAAGTGTGTATCTGCCATTGCAGCAACTTGAGGAAGATGAGTAATACAAATAACCTGTGAGCCTATTGAAATACGGTGCATTTTTTCCGCAATCGCTTGGGCTACACGACCACTGACCCCTGTATCAACCTCATCAAAAATAATTGAGGTGATACCCTGATGGATAGAAAAAATACTCTTCATCGCAAGCATAATCCGCGATAATTCCCCACCTGATGCTATTTTCGAAAGTGGCTTTAGAGGTTCACCTGGGTTTGTTGAAAGGTAAAACTCAATTACGTCAATTCCATGATGTCTAAAGTTCGACTTTCCGTGATCTACATCAAGGGTATTCGTAAACCTTATATCAAAGGTTGTTTTTTCCATGTATAAGTCTTTCAATTCTTGATGAATATTATCAATAAGAACCATAGCAAATTGCTTTCTGAGTACTGTAATATGTTTTGCTTCAACTAATAAATCATCTGTAATCGAAAGTAGCTCTTTATTTAGCTTATCTAGCAACCCATCACGATTTTCAATTGTTTCTATTTCATCCTGGATGCGAGATGCATATTCAAGAATTTCTTCCACGTCTTGACCATATTTTCTCTTTAATCCAGTGATTTCATTCAATCGCCCTTCAATAAAGTCTAATCTTTCAGGGTTAAAATCTAACTCATCGAGTTGATCACGAATTTGGTATGAGATTTCTTCTAATAAATAGAAGCTATTTGAGATGGTTTCATGAATATTCTGTAGTTCCTTGTCTAAATCCGCAATACCTTCTGTATGACTCATCGCTAAGCCAACCCAATCTAAGCCTCTTTGCTCCCCGTGCAGCGCTTCATAGCTATTTTTCATCGCACGATAGATCTTATCGTAATTAGAAATTCTACGCTTTTCCTCTAATAACTCAAGATCTTCCTTCGGTGTTAATTTCGCTTGTTCAATTTCTCTTAATTGAAATTGAATCAAATCTAAACGATGGGCCATTTCTTGCTCACTTTCAGAGAGCTTCTTTATCTTCTTATTCACTTCATTGTACTTGTTGAATACGGAAATATATTCTCCAATCGCATTAGCGATCATTTCCCCTCCGTATTGATCTAAGAGTGTCAAATGCTGCTCTTGGAAGAGGAGGTCTTGATGCTCATGTTGTCCGTGAATATCAATTAGCGTTCTCCCTATCTCCCTTAATATCGCAATGGTTACAAGCTTACCATTTATTCGACAAACACTCTTCCCATTCATCGCAATATCTCTTCTAAGGACAATCATACCATCACTAATATCAATCCCAAACTCTGTAGCACGCCTGTAACATGGATGCTGTTCATCATCTAATAAAAAAAGACCTTCAATTTCCGCACGTTTTTCTCCATAGCGAACAAACTCTGAGGATCCTCGTCCCCCCACTAATAAATGTATCGCGTCAATAATAATTGATTTCCCTGCACCAGTCTCACCTGATAAGACTGTTAAGCCTTTTTCAAATGAAATGGAGAGTGACTCAATAATTGCAAAATTTTTAATTGAAATCTCTGCTAGCAAGTAGAAGCTCGCCGCCTTTCTATCGAAAAAATATCAACCTTACAGCATATCTAAAAAGCGCTGTGATATTTCTTCTGTTACTTGATCTGATCTACAAATAATCAGAATGGTATCATCACCACATATCGTCCCTAGGATTTCATCCCAATCTAAATTATCAATTAACGCTCCAATTGCATTTGCATTTCCAGGCAACGTCTTCATAACAATAAGCTGCCCTGCCCCATCAATTCGTACAAATGCATCCATTAGAGCGCGTTTTAATTTTTGGAGTGGATTAAAGCGTTGATCAGCAGGCAGGCTATATTTGTAACGGCCATCCTGCATAGGAACCTTTACAAGATGAAGTTCTTTAATATCTCTAGAAACCGTTGCCTGTGTTACATTGAAGCCTTCCTCTTTTAGAATATCAACTAGCTCATCTTGAGTTTCGATATCATTATTCGTAATAATATCTCTAATTTTTATGTGACGTTGACCTTTGTTCATGTTGGCACCTCGTTATAATATTTAAACATTACCCACAATGTATTTTTATACTTTTTATGTTATATGATTAAGTCAAAAATGTACATTTTTTTCATGATTTTTTTCATATATTGTCGGCTATTAGCATAAAAAAATTAGGATGCCTTTTTAGAAAACAAAACCATCTGATTAATACTCAGTTTTCCACTACAATCGCAGGAGAATGGTTCGTTCTTTCTTAAAGTCATCCTAATCATCACATCAAGATTCATTTTTTTCTTTAAATGCTTGATGGGCATTTGCAACAACATCTTTTGCCGTTAAAGTAAGGTGGTTTTCCCCAACATGACCTTCCTCCACCCATTTGAGATGAAGTAAAAACTCAATATTCCCATCGCCACCAGTAATCGGTGAATAGGAAAGGTTCATACAATCATACCCTTGAAGCAGTGAGAATTCGATCATCATCGTTAGTACCTGTTCATGCACCTTTGGATCTCTAACGATTCCTTTTTTTCCTACCTGCTCTCTCCCAGCCTCAAATTGCGGCTTAACAAGAGCTACAACATCACTACCTGGAACCAACATCGTTTTAAGGACCGGCAATATCAGTTTAAGCGAGATAAAAGACACATCAATTGATGCAAAATCCGGAAGTCCTTTTTCAAGGTCGGTTGGTGTCACATAGCGAAAATTCGTTCTTTCCATAACAACCACACGTTCATCCTGCCTTAGCTTCCAGGCAAGTTGGTTATATCCAACATCCAGTGCATAGGATAACTTTGCTCCATTCTGAAGAGCACAATCAGTAAACCCACCTGTAGATGACCCGATATCAATTAATATTCTATCTTTTATATCAACATCAAATTCTTTTAATGCCTTTTCGAGCTTTAAGCCACCACGACTTACATATGGCATCATTTTCCCTTTAATTGTTAATGGAATTTCTGGGTCAACTTTTTCGCCAGGTTTGTCTAAACGTACTTCATTTGAATAAACAAGCCCAGCCATAATTGTCCTTTTTGCTTTTTCGCGAGTCTCAATAAAACCTCGCTCGACAAGTACTACGTCTAATCTTTCTTTTTTTGTTCCCATATTCAAGCCCTTTTTTGTTTTTTAAGAATCATGTTTTTCACACGAGTAATTGTATTTTCTGTTGTTAAACCAATTTCCTCAAGCAATTTGTTCACACTTCCATGCTCAATAAATTGATCTGGTATCCCCATACGGTCAATCACGGCATTGTGATAGCTCTTGTCATGAGCAAATTCAATGACAGAACTTCCAAATCCACCTTGAAGCACAGCCTCTTCAATTGTAATGACAGGAGTTCTAGAGGTGAATAATCCATGAAGCATATCTTCATCCATAGGTTTAATGAAACGAGCATTAATAACTTTAACAGATATTCCCTCTGCAGCTAGCTTTTCAGCCGCTTCTAATGCCATAGGTATAGTTGTCCCAAACGTAAGAATCGCAACGTCTTCTCCGTCCTTTAATACTTCCCATGAACCAATAGGAAGACGCTCTAACTCCTCATCCATCTTAACTCCTAAACCATTTCCACGAGGGTAACGGATAGCAATTGGACCATCATCGTATTTAACTGCGGTGTATACCATGTGCTGTCCTTCATTTTCATCTTTCGGCATCATCAATACTAAATTAGGGATATGACGTAAGAATGCAATATCAAACACACCTTGATGTGTTTCACCGTCAGCCCCAACTAGACCGGCACGATCGATGCCAAAGAAAACATTTAAATTTTGACGACAAACATCATGAACGACTTGGTCATAAGCTCTTTGCAAAAAGGTTGAATAAATCGCTAAGAAAGGTTTCATATTTTGCGTAGCAAGCCCTGCTGCCATTGTTGTTGCATGCTGTTCTGCAATTCCCACATCGTACATTCTCTCAGGAAATTCTTTTGCAAAGCCTTCAAGCTTTGATCCTACCGGCATCGCTGGAGTAATTGCAACAATGCGATCGTCCTCTCTCGCAAGTTTACGTACAGTCTCACTTACAAGCGAACTCCAAGCAGGTGCGACATTTACAGGCTTTACGAAATCTCCTGTTTCAATCTTATAAGGACCAGTTCCATGCCAAGTGCCAATTTTATCAACTTCAGCAGGTTGATACCCTTTACCCTTTTTCGTAATAACGTGAAGTAATACCGGTCCTTTTGTTTTTTTCGCATATTGAAGATTCTCAATTAAATCTTCATAGCTGTGACCATCTACTGGACCAAGATATGTAAAACCAAGTTCCTCAAAGAACACACCAGATACAAGAAGATATTTCAGACTATCCTTTACTCGTTCAGCCGTACTTGCTAGCTTACCGCCAACAGCAGGTATTTTCTTTAGTAAATATTCAAGTTCATCCTTTACCCAATGATACTTCCCAGCTGTTCTAAGTCTCCCAAGAACACTATGAAGAGCACCTACATTTGGAGCAATCGACATTTCATTATCATTTAATATCACAATCATATCTTTCTTCTCGTGACCAATATGATTCAATGCCTCTAAAGCCATTCCACCTGTTAGGGCACCGTCACCAATGATCGGGACAATACATTCATTTGTTTTTTTAAGGTCTCTTGCAACTACCATTCCCATTGCTGCAGATAAGCTTGTAGAACTATGACCAGTTTCCCAAACATCATGTTCACTCTCAATTCGTTTTGGAAATCCGCATAGCCCTTGATATTGACGGAGTGTATCGAATTCACCAGCTCGTCCAGTTAGAATTTTATGAACATAAGATTGGTGTCCCACATCCCAAATAAACTTATCCTTTGGACTGTTAAATTCTTTATGTAGCGCAACTGTTAGTTCTACTACACCAAGATTCGGACCGATATGTCCACCTGTTACTGACAGCTTTTCTATAAGAAATGTTCGTATATCCTTACTTAATGCTTCTAATTCTTCAATTGACATGTCCTTTAAAAACGCCGGACTCTTTATTTCTGATAGATCCAAGAGGACCACTCACTTTCGCTTCGAATTTCTCTTTTTCTTTTTATCCTTTATTAACACTATATTAAACTTATCTTCAAGAAAATGGAAGATGCGTCCTACTTGGAAGATAATATTCGTTGACGATCTAATGGCAATCGACTTCCCTAAAGCTTTTCCACCTACCGTTAAGGCGGCGACTAAGCTAGTAAAGATAACTGAAACAACATAATGAAAAATTGATCCATCTGTTTGATTATAAGAAACTGTTAGTTGCAATACAACAATTGCCGTAGCTGTACCACTAATGATTCCAGAAATATCACCGATTACATCATTACAAAAGCTAGCAAAACGGTCTGCATTTCTTATGATTTGAATGGCACTTTTAGAACCATTGACTTTCTTTGATGCCATCGCATGAAAAGGAACCTCATCTGCGGCTGTCGCTGCAATTCCTAGCATATCAAAAAAAATACCAATAAGTACAATAATAAAAACAACAATCGTTCCTATTGCCCAAGTTAGTCCCGTTAGAGCGAAGGTTGAAACAATAGTAAAAATAGCCGCTAACACAAAAGTGATAACGGCAATACCTAAGCTCCAATTTATTGATTCGCGTATATGTGGTTTCATAATATCATTTGCACATCCATCCGGTTTCAAACGTACTAAATTCACCTATGTAAAAGGTGGTCATATGAAAAGTAAATTTTACGGCTTAGGTCCAGTAGGATTTCCCAAATAGGTACCAAGTGTTGCCACAATGGCGGTTTCCCATTAAACCTATTTTAGCGTCGTCACCGAGTGCTAGACTGGATTACCACTTAGTCCGTACTGCAATCCTTAACATATGTCATGCGAACAGTCTAGGAGTTTTCCTCGAAACATCCCTTAACCATTTCCTAGCCTCTTTTGCAGAGTTAATTTCATATGGGCTAACATTTAACTCATATATCAATGGCCAACTGATGTATGAATCTTCAACCATAATCCCCTTAACTCCACTCAAGGCAGGCTACGCTGCTTGAATCTCGTGTAACATGAGAGACCAATACAGGTTCATACCCCACCCCATAGAATCATACAGACTTCTACAAAAATGGGCCTCCACGGAAGCAGGGTCAACGCCCACATGCCATTGTGGATCGCCCTACAACCTTAACCCCCAGCATCAACCCAAGGCTGGGCGCCTCAAGCCAACGCAAGGGACTTCATCGATGTGCCCTTTGACGGATTTTTAGGCCCGTCTTCAGAAATGGAGGAATGACTAGAATACTGCACCACCAAATTTCTTAGTATATTATATCATATTCTACGTTTTTTCTCAATCTAGTGTCAGAATGGGGAATTCCTTTAGTTTTGTCTTGTCCCAACTAAATCGCATAGATATTCTAATACCTCTGTATCTATTTTAAGTTCACTTAGAATCTTCATGGCTTGATTAATATGATGCTCTTGTTTTTCTTTTGCTCCATCAATTGTTAATAATGAGGGATATGTATTTTTATGATTAGATTCATCACTACCTACAGGCTTACCAATCGCCTCTACTGTACCTTCAATATCAAGAATATCATCTCTAATTTGGAACGCGAGTCCAAGGTGCATGGCAAATCCCTCTAACATTTCAAGCTGTTTTGTCGTCGCATTAGCGATAATACCAGCCGCTTTGATACTGAATGCAAGCAATCTACCAGTCTTATGATTATGTATATATTCAAGTTCAGATAAGGTGAGTTTTTGACCTTCTCCTTCAATATCTGCTACCTGTCCACCAACCATTCCTTCTGCTCCTGCTGCTTTCACTAATTCAGTAATTAACTTCAGCTTTGTTTCTGGTGAGACATGTTCTTCGCTCATTTCAGATATGAGCTGGAAGCTGTATGTGAGTAAAGCATCACCAGCTAAAATTGCGTTAGCTTCTCCAAAGATAATATGATTTGTAGGCTTTCCTCTACGCAAATCATCATTATCCATACTTGGTAGATCATCGTGAATAAGGGAGTATGTATGGATCATTTCGATTGCACATGCGGCAGGGAGACCAACCTGTTCATCACAACGAAAGGCTTTTAACGTTGACAATAAAAATAGAGGTCTAATCCTCTTCCCACCTGCTTCAAGCGAATAACTCATCGCATCTTTTAGAATATGAGGAGCATCTAAACGCTCAATATATAACGGCAGAGCTTGTTCAACATTTTTCTTTTGTAAAGACAAATAGTGTGATATTTCCTGTATTTTCACCCTATTCTTCCTCCTGAATCGTAAATGGTTCCAGCTTTCCGTCTTCCTTCAAAATCTGATCCATTTGTTTTTCTACCGTTTGTAATTTATCATGACAAAGCTTTGAGAGTTTCATCCCTTCTTGAAAATAATTGATGGCTTTTTCAAGAGGCACGTCTCCTTCTTCAAGCTTTGATACAATCTCTTCAAGATTTTTCATTGCTTCTTCAAATGTCATTGTCTTTTCTTTACTCATTTAATTGTCTCTCCTCTACCCTTATAACTTGGCAGTCAAGCTGACCGTCTTGTAGTCTGACCTGAATAGAGTTTCCAGGTTCCACTGACTTCACACTTTTTAACAATGTGGCTTCTTCGTCATAAACAATACTAAATCCTCTTTCCATAATTTTCAAAGGGCTTAGCGCGTTTAATTTCGATAGAGTTGCATTAAATGCATGGGTTTGTTCTTTTAATATTCCCTGAAACTCCTTATGAAGAGCTTTTTCAAGCTGTTGAAGCTCCTGCATTGCTTTTTGCCTTTTCTCCTCAGGATGCTGATGGGTTAAGCGTAGTAACAAGGTCTTATATACGTCTTGTTTATTTTTGATCGTTCTAAAGGATTCATTTTCAAATTTATCAAATAGACGATCAAGCTGTTGCTCCTTTTGAGCATACAAATTCTTGGGATAACGGAAGGCATATGACTTTTGCAAGGAAGACAACCGGTCATATTGAAGGGTTAGTCTTTCCTTCATACTTCTCAAAGCCCTAGCTTGTCTCACTGATATTCGCTCTGCTAATTCAGCCATGTGAGGAACAGCAAGCTCTGCTGCTGCAGTTGGTGTGGGTGCACGTAAATCAGCAACAAAGTCAGCAATGGTAAAATCTGTCTCATGCCCAACTGCTGAAATGATCGGGATGTCTGAATCGAAAATCGTTCTAGCAACTAGCTCTTCGTTAAATGCCCAAAGTTCTTCAATGGAACCACCACCCCGTCCTACAATAAGCACATCAATACTGCCTAATTGATTTGCATTTGCAATTTGACGAGCAATTGATTTTCCCGCTTCATTCCCTTGAACAAGGGCAGGAAGTATCACTACATTTGCGACAGGATATCTTCGCTTAATCGTTGTTAAGATATCACGAATTGCAGCACCAGTTGGAGACGTAATAACCCCAATGGTTTGTGGGTATGTCGGCAATGGCTTCTTGTATTTCTCTAAAAACATGCCTTCATCCTCTAATTTCTTTTTTAGCTCTTCATAAGCTAAATAAAGATTACCAATCCCATCAGGTTGCATTTCCTTCACGTAAATTTGATAGCCCCCAGAGGATTCATAGACAGTGATTTCCCCACGAAGAAGAACTTTCATCCCATTCTCAGGTGTGAAATTCATCGAGCGATTATGACTCGAGAACATAACAGCTTGCATTCGCGCATGCTCATCCTTTAATGTAAAATACATATGCCCACGACTATGGGATTTGAAATTTGAAATTTCTCCTCGAACCCAAATATCCTGCAGATGTGGATCATAATCAAACTTTCTTTTTATGTACTTTGTTAGAGCACTCACGGTTAAGTAACGTTTTTCAGATACACTCATGTTAAACTCCCTTACAGGTATATCGATTTGACATTTTCATTGATGAAATTAATTCAATCCTGTTGTAACCTTTGACAAGACTGCATTAATGAATCGACTTGAGCTCTCATCGCCAAATGTTTTTGCTAATTCAATTGCTTCATCAATACTTACTTTAGGTGGGATCTCTTCAAGATGATTTAATTCATAGATCGCTAAACGTAAAATCGAACGATCCACATTTGCTAAACGCTCTAAATTCCACTTCTCTAAATTCTTTCGTAATAAGATATCAATTTCTTCTTTATGTTCAACAACACCAAGTACAAGCTGTGTTAAAAACTCATCTGCTTCTTCATCTTCTAATACACTTTCAATCGCTTCTCTTGGGTCACTTTCACTCATATCAATTTGAAATAATGCCTGTAATGCTTTTTCTCGTGCTGTTCGTCTTTTCATTTGTTTGTTCTCCTTTTAACTTCGACAATTATTTTACCTACATCATAGCATATTTTTCACACGCAAGAAAATATTGCTCTAAAAAAAGCAAAATGCCAGTCACCACATTTCGGGTAGTGCCATTTTCCAATCAACTGAAAAGAAAATGAGACCCGAGTGATGACAGGCATTTACGCTTATATCAACTTTATTGATTTATAACTTAAATTTCTTGATCAACAGGTGATTCTTGCTTTTGATTTTCAAACACGACACCAACAACATGAATATTCACTTCATCAACCTCTAATGCCGTCATATTGAATAAAGCTTGGCGGATATTATCTTGGATTTTTTGCGCAACATTTGGAATCGAAATTCCAAAATTCATCGCACAGAACACATCCACAACTACCCCAGTTTCAGTAAGTTCTACCTTAACACCTTTGCCGTGATTTTTCTTCCCCAAACGCTCAACCATACCTGCTGCAAAATTCCCACGCATTTGAGCAACACCTTCAACCTCTGAAGCTGCAATTCCAGCAATAACCTCGATTACCTCTGGTGCAATTTCCACTTTCCCTAGGCTATTGTTCCCTTGATTCATTTCTAAGATATTATTTTCAGACATTCAATAGCACCTCCTTTATTAGTTTACGACTTCATTACATCATATAATTCAAGAAACTTTGTATTAAATTCCCCTTTTGCAAATTGTTCATGCTCCATTAATTTCAAATGGAATGGGATTGTCGTATGAATTCCTTCAATCACAAATTCGCTTAATGCTCTTTTCATTCTTGAAACGGCCTCTTCACGAGTTGCACCATATGTAATTAATTTAGCAATCATTGAATCATAATATGGCGGAATGGAATACCCTGGGTATGCTGCAGAATCAACACGAACACCCAGCCCTCCCGGTGGTAAATACATATTGATTTTACCAGGAGATGGCATGAAATTCTTTTCAGGATTTTCAGCGTTTATTCTACATTCAATCGACCATCCGTTAAACTGAACTTCTTCTTGTGTAAGCGAAAGCTTCTCACCTGAAGCGACTTTAATCATTTCTTTAATTAAGTCAACACCTGTAACCATTTCTGTGACAGGATGCTCGACCTGAATTCTTGTATTCATTTCCATGAAATAGAATGAATCCTCATTATGGTCATAAATAAATTCAATCGTCCCTGCACCTGAGTAATTTACTGCTTTAGCTGCCTTAACTGCAGCCTCTCCCATTTTACTACGAGTTGCTTCAGAAAGTGCTGGAGAAGGTGTTTCTTCTACTAACTTTTGTAATCGACGTTGAATGGAGCAATCACGCTCTCCTAAATGTATAACATTTCCGAAATTATCAGCCATTACTTGAATTTCAACATGGCGGAAATCTTGAATATATTTTTCTATATACACACCAGGGTTACCAAATGCTGTCGCAGCCTCCTGCTGAGTAATATTAATTCCTTTAATTAGCTCTTGCTCATTTTTAGCTACTCGGATTCCTTTGCCTCCGCCACCTGCAGTCGCTTTGATAATTACAGGGTAACCCATTTCATTCGCAAGTTCAACAGCTGCTGCTGCATTTTCAACAATTCCTTGAGATCCAGGAACAATCGGAACACCAGCTTCTCGCATTGTTTCTCTAGCAACATCCTTAGTACCCATTTTTGTGATGGCTTCTGGGCTTGGTCCAACAAATATGATATTACATTCACGACAAAGCTCCGCGAAATCTGCATTTTCAGCTAAAAAACCATAGCCCGGGTGAATTGCCTGACTCTCTGTTAGCTTAGCAACACTTATGATATTTGTGAAATTTAAATAACTGTCCTTTGATGCTGTTGGCCCTATACAATAAGCCTCATCTGCTAATTGAACATGCAGAGATTCGCGATCAGCCTCAGAAAAGACTGCAACTGTTTCAATACCTAACTCTTTACATGCTCTGATAATCCGAACCGCTATCTCACCGCGGTTCGCGATCAGTAATTTCTTAATCATATTTTTCGCTCCTTACTATGCCTTTACAAGAAATAGTGGTTGTCCGTATTCAACAAGCTGTCCATTTTCAACCAATACTTCAACAATTTCACCTGTAACCTCTGCTTCAATTTCATTGAATAATTTCATCGCTTCAACTATGCAAACAACTGTATCTGGATTTACCTTATCGCCAGCCTTTGCATAAACTGGTGAATCTGGTGATGGGGATGAATAGAATGTCCCTACCATAGGAGAAGTGATTTTATGTAAATTTTCTTTCCCCGTTTCTTCAGATGCAACAACTGCTGTAGCTTCTTGCTTCGCCTCTACCTGTGGTGCTGGCACTGCTTGTGCTACAGGTTGTGGAACTAACGTAGCAGGCTGTTCAACAATTGTTTGAGCTTGAGGTGCTGCAGGAATAACCTCTTTGTGTTTCTTCATTTTAACTTTTGAACCCTCATGTTCAAACGTAAACTCATCAATAGAAGATTGATCAATTAATTTAATTAACTCTCTGATTTCTTGTATTTTTAACATGATCTTACACTCCTTACTTTAATTAAAGAGACCCCTCATACACTGAATGCATTTAGGTGGTCATACCACTCCATCATACTTCATCTTTCATTAAAATACTATCATAAAATATTACTGTTAGTATTAGTACCTCATACTAACATGATACGATAGAGCGTAATCTCATTCAAGTAATAGCAGAATGTTTCATAAATCCATGTAAATTATACCATATGAAGAAAATGGTATTATAGTACAGTTCACCTATTTTTTCTTGATAAGAAGGGCGCATCCATGATGGTGGATACGCCCTGATTTATTCTTTATGGTTATTTTGAGTCAAAAGTAACAACGACATTTTGTAAATCTGCCATTTCACTTCTAACAAGTCTGATAATTTCGTTAGCAGCCGTTTTTGAATTTTCTTCAGCTTTTACAGTGATTTTCACTTCAGGGCCATCTGCACGAACAAGTGCATCTTCATATCCTTTTCCTTTGATTAGCATTTCTAAGAATGTTTCTTTTGCACTCACATCCTGCAACTCACGCATTTCTTGATATGCTTTACTCTTTTCTTCAGCTGATACATCTTTTGAAGCAACTCGAGCTTGTAAATCACTTCTTACTTGGCTTCTGTAATCCTCAATTTGCATACGAAGCTCTGTGAATAATTCATCACTTGCAACCGATGATACTAGTGAACCGTCATCAGCTTCTTCAATTTGAACATCAATACCTTCTTCTCCTTCGCCTTCACCTTCAGCTGGCTCTTCTTTTTCAGCAACTTCTTGTTCAGATCCTTCTTCTGTTGCTGTTTCATTATTTGCTTCCTCACCAGTCTCTTGTTCGAATGCAAGATTGTCATTTGTAACATCTGGTGAAGTAATATAATAGACTGATAGAACCACAACTAAACTTAACATCGTCAATAACCAAACTGTTTGCTTTTTCAATAACATTTATGAATCCCCCTTAGTTTTTTTAGGCATTACTGCAACTTTATGTGCTGGTACATCCAACCCTTTTGTTACAGCTTCAAGCACTAATTGTTTTATTTTAATGTTGTCAGCACCAGAAGCAACGACGAGAACACTTCTTATCACAGGTTTTTCAATTTTCACGATAATGGGTTCTTCATCATTTTCTGCTCTAACGATGACAACTTGTTCATCAATTGAGGTGTCCTCTACATTTCTTTCACCACCATTTGGATCCTTTTCCTTCGTTGTCTGGCTTTGAGTGATGATGTTTTTTTCGAGAACCTTTGTTTCTGTTGCATCCACATTCACAACGACGGTTACATCGTCAACACCCATAATACTTTCTAATGCTTCCTTTAAGTCGTTTTCATATTTGGTTTCATATTCAGAGATGGCTAATGACTCAACTGAGTCTTTTTGTCCAAATGTCTCGACATCATCTTGTGAACTTGTTGTGTTCATAACCGGAATTGATGATTGAGTAGTTGTACCATCTGAAAAAAGATTGCCAACTAACATAAAGACAATTCCAGCTGCTAGAATCATGAGAATATAACGATTTTTCTTCGTCTTTTTGTCAGGCGGATTATCCTTTGATTGAAAAAATAATTTTTTCATAGAATCTATAAATCCTTTATCTTTATCCATGTTCCTACTCGTTCCCTCCTTCCACAGTAACTTCAATCATTTCTGTGTGAATTTCCCATTCAGTAGATAAATAAGTAATAATAGGTTTGGTGTCCATTTGTTGATCCTCTTGTTTTGGCTGTTTGGAGGTATCAATCACAATTGGCTTAATGACTGGAATTTCATTTGAACCACTACTTTGACTAGTTAATACCACTTTGATAGAGGCAATGTCCTCGTAGCTCGGCTCTTGTGAAATTTCTTCTTTAAAGGTAGGGTCAACCACAGCTACCTCAAGACCATATTTCTCCATCAACTCCTCTTCGACCTGAGATTTCATTTGGACAGCCATTTGTTCTAAAATATATGCACGATTTGAGGCTTGTATTTCTTTTTTTTTCATTTCTATCAAATTTTCCATATTTTTTTCATCTGCGACTGGTGTCACACTCATCGATTGAACTACTTTATCAAAGTCTTCTGATATAAAATTAAATAACGGAGTTAATATAATCACAATCAAAATCAGCCCAGTTACCATCTTGACGTACTTTTGCATACTAGAATTCGGTAGGAGCATATCAATAATTGTTGCTAGTAAAATAAATAAAATGATATTTGTAATCCAATCAGTTAAATAACTCACTACAATTCACCTCTATCGAACCATCATCGTTAGATTTCCAGCTGCAATGATGACAGTAATACTTAAAAAGAACATTAGGGATACGATAGCCAGGGCAGCAAAGATATAGATCACACTCTTACTTATGACATCTAGACAGGCAATGACTGGTCCACCTCCACCAATCGGTTGAAGGAGGGCTGCAGCAACCTTATATATGATTGCTAGTGATAACACCTTCAATGCAGGAAAAGCAGCTAGTAATAATAAGATAACGACTCCCACAATCCCGACTGTATTCTTAAGCAATACCGAAGCACTAATCACCGTGTCAGTTGCATCTGTAAACATCCTACCTACTACTGGAACAAAATTCCCTGTAATAAACTTAGCTGTCCTTATCGTGATTCCATCAGCTACTGCCGCTGAGGCACCTTGCACTGAGATGACTCCAAGAAAGATAGTCAAGAACGCACCAAGTAGGCCAATACTGACATTTCGAATTAATTGAGCAAGCTGTGTCACCTTGTAATTCTCACTAATCGTACTAACAATGCTTAATAAAGCTGAAAGAAACAGAAGTGGAAGAACAATATATTGAATCAGCATTCCGCTTGTATTCATCAAAAATAAGATTAATGGGTGAAAAAAAGCGGCAGAAGCTAGTCCACCTGATGAAGCGATTAATGCCAGTAGTAATGGAACGAGCGCCAGGATGAAATTAGTCATCGTCGAAATCGCTTCTTCTGTATACATAATCGCAAGCCTAAAACTATTTAATGCGATGATAATTAGCACCATATAAACAAGAGCATAGGCCACTTTACTAACCGTACTTTTTTCAAATGAATTCTGTAAGGTTTGTAGAAACGTAGAGAAGATCGTTAACATAATTAGTGTGCTAAGCAGCTTTCCATTAGCAATTAATTCATAAAAGATATATTTCACAAACCCCAATAACCATTCTTTAAGAGAGAGCTTCTTTTCTCCACTTATAAATTCAACTAGTGACCCCTTTTGACTTTCAGGCAACACTCCACCATAATCTGATACGACTTTTTCCCAATATACTTTGATTTCATCTAATCCTAGATTTTCAATTTGTTCCTTAACGAGACTGTCATCTTGGGGAGAAGCTTGTACAATCTGTGGCAAAGTTAATAGAACGAAAAAAATGATTAAGAATGAGAGAGTATATCTATTCATTGTTTCACCCCTTAGGTATCACTACCTTGGTATCAAATTTATGACTGTTTCGATGATGACCGTTAGGATCGGGATGGCCATCGCTAGAATGAGAATCTTTCCTCCAAGCTCAATTTTCGAGGCAATGGCACCTTGTCCAGCATCCTTCGTTATTTGAGCCCCGAATTCAGCAATATAAGCAATCCCAATAATTTTTAATATCGTCTCCACATAAACCATGTTTACATTTGCATTGATCGCTATTTTCTCAAGCATCCGAATAATGTCAGAAATTTGATCAACTAAAAATAGGAAAATCACACACCCAACAAACACAACTAACATAAAAGCAAATGTTGGTTTTTGTTCCTTAATAATAAGGGCTAAAAAAGTCGCGACTAACCCTAAGCCTACAATTTGGATGATTTCAATGGCTAATCCCCCCTTTATCCTTGAAAAAGGAAGACTGACTTAATTTTTGCAAACAATTCTTCAACAATCGTCGCGACCATAAATAAAATATAAATAAAGCCTAGAAGTGTTACCCACTGGGCGTATTCTTTCTTTCCCATCTGATCTAATATAGTGTGGAGAAATGCAACAACGATTCCTACACCTGCAATCTGAAAAATGACATTTACATCGACTCCCACAAGCTTCTCCCCCTATTTACTACATCAACAAGATGATTAACAATAAACCTGATAAAAAACCAAGACTCTTAATCATTCTTTCATATTTCGTCTGTTTGTCCCTTGCTTCAATCTCTTCCTGTTCGAGCTGCGTTAACGCTAAAAGAATATGCTTTTGCTGTGAAATGCGATCACTTTGACCAAGTGTTTCACCAAATTGCTTTAAAATCTCATATTCTCCTTGCTTAAAGGCAGTTAATTTCCATACCTCTTTCATGCTATCTTCCCACGCCTGCCTCACCAGTGTTTCACCAGTTCTTAGCTTCTTACTAAACGTATCAAAGAATAATGAAAGTGGCTTTGGCATTTGACGAGACAGATTTAACGCAGCCTCATCAAGAGGAATATGTCCATACATGATTTCTGCTTCTAACGACTTAAGAGCTGTTCGTAAGTATCGTAATTGACGTGGACGTTCAGTTAGATGTCTGGAGACTTCAAATCCAATCCAAGTAGATGCTGATATAATGAGAATCGCTCCAATGACTTTTATCATGATGAAACCCTCGCAGGATTTGGATAAATCTTCTTCCCATACTGGTCTAGAATCGTTTTTATAGTACCTGGCCCTTTGGCTCTTGAAAGCTCTATAAATCGTTCAAATACACCAATCTCTAATAACGGTCGAAGTGTCGGTCTCTTATATAAGTCTGATAATTGATGACCATGGACAGTGATGATTAATGATACTCCTGCATTAACAGCTTCAAGAATGCTTTCACTGTCTTCTTGGCGACCAATTTCATCTACGACTAGGACATCTGGGCTTAATGAACGAATCATCATCATCATTCCTTCTGCCTTTGGACAAGCATCAAGCACGTCCACTCTTGGACCAAGCTCTTGCTGAGGAATTCCTTTTACACAACCAGCAATCTCTGAACGTTCATCCACAATCCCTACCTTGCTTGATGGAATTCCATTCAATTCATCTCCAGTACTAATGATCCTCGCAAGATCACGCAGTAATGTTGTTTTTCCTGTTTGAGGAGGACCAATAATAACCGTGTTTTTCCAATAATCCTTGTACAATAACGGTACATATGGAGCAGCAATTCCAATTTTTTGCTTAGCAATCCTTATATTAAATGACGTGATGTCTCTGATGGCCTTGACCTTACCTTGCTCTGTGATTACTTTTCCTGCAAGCCCTACTCGATGTCCACCTTGAATGGTGATATAGCCTCTTTTAAGCTCTTCTTCAAGAGCATAAATCGAATAATGACTGAGCCTATTTAACAATTGAATTCCTTCTTCTGCAGTGACGATATGAGTTTGAAAATGAGGCTTTCCACCTACAACAAATTCTAGAGGTCTAGAAACTCTGACTCTAATCTCTTCCATTTTTTCTTTTAAAGTAGGAGGATAGCTTCGGATAATATCTGCAATCGCTGCTGGTAACAACTCGACAATCTCTTGCATTGTGATTCCTCCGTTATCATTTATTCCAGTCACTTTATATTTCAATGTATGCAGGCTTGACCACTTTATGCCAGTTTGGACTAGCAAAATGACCTATTTATAGATTCCAAATAGAATTAACCCCACACCTAGTGCAACAAAGAATAGTTTTGAAAATGAAAGATCATCTGCCATACTTAATAATCCAATAGCCATTGTTGTGATCAATACAACAGGACCCACCACCGCTAACATTGCATTAATCGCGATTGCCTTTTTTACATCGTTAAATACAAGCATCAAAATGGCCGCAGTTAATTCAATCGATGCCGAAAGAAATCGCAATCCTGCCATTGATAGTACACTTGTTTCTATTAAAGATAGCCATTTTCTCATACAAATCCCCCAACATGATTAGAAAGTTATTTGTACAACCTATGCACTTGTCCTGGTTTTAAGAAGTGAATTTTTGAAAGTAGTGAATATTAATAGTTTCTGGAGAAATGAAGGAGTATGTTTTAAAAAGGAAATAAAAAAATACCTACTCGTTATGTGGAGTAGGTATTTCATCGACTAATATTAAGCTCTTGAAACGTAAGACGCTTCAGTTGTGTTAATGATTAACACGTCACCTTCATTAATGAAAAATGGCACTTGTACTGATAATCCAGTTTCTAAGATCGCTGGCTTAGTACCGCCAGAAGCAGTATCACCTTTGATTCCTGGCTCAGTTTCAGCTACTTTTAACTCAACTGTGTTTGGTAATTCAACACCAAGAGTTTCATGACCAAATGTCATAATATGTACTTCCATGTTTTCTTTCAAAAACTTCAATTCATATTCAATCGCTGCAGCTGAAAGTTCGATTTGCTCATATGATTCATTATCCATGAATACGTGCATATCACCGTTTGCATATAAGTATTGCATTTTACGGTTTTCAATTTGAGCTTTTGCTACTTTTTCACCAGCACGGAATGTTTTTTCCTGTACAGCACCTGTTCGTAAATTACGTAATTTCGAACGTACGAATGCAGCACCCTTACCTGGCTTAACGTGTTGGAAATCCATTACACGCCAGATTCCTCCGTCTACCTCTATTGTTAAACCTGTACGAAAATCATTTACTGAAATCATCTAAAAAAATCCTCCTAATATAAAATCCACTTCTTACTAGAGATTGTGCCTCACTTATAGAATAATTAGCTCTTTACTTGAATAGGTTAATGATTCATTCCCATTATCAGTAATCACTGTATCATCCTCGATTCTTACGCCACCAAGGCCAGCGATATAAATACCTGGTTCAACTGTAACCACCATACCTGGAACTAAAACCGTATCAGACTTTGTTGAAAGACCAGGTTGCTCATGAACCTCCATGCCTAAGCCATGTCCTGTTGAATGACCAAAATACTGACCATAGCCTTGTTCGGTAATGTAGTCACGAGTTAGGGCATCTGCTTCTTTTCCAGACAATCCTGGTTTAATGCCTGCCATACCACGCAATTGTGCTTCAAGTACAACATCATAGATCTTCTTCAACTCATCACTTGGCGTTCCAACAGCAAAGGTTCTCGTGATATCAGAGCAATATCCCTTATAGTACGCTCCAAAATCAAGCGTAACAAAATCACCTTTTTCAATAATTTTGTCTGTAGCTACTCCATGTGGCAATGCTGAACGAACACCCGAAGCAACAATAATATCAAAGGATGAAGAAACAGCTCCCTGTTTTCTCATAAAGAATTCTAGTTCATTTGATACATCTAACTCACTAATTCCAGGACGAACAAAGCCTAGAATATGTGTGTATGCGGCATCTGCAATCTCTGCTGCTTCCTTTAATATCTTAATCTCTGATTCAGACTTAATCAAGCGTAACTTTTCAATTGCATTTGACACTGGTACTAATTCAACTGAAACTGCATTTTCATAGGCTGAATACGTCGAAAATGATAAATCATCTTGCTCAAATCCAAGCTTCGTAATTCCCATTTCAACTGCTTGCTTTGCTACTTCATCAATCAGTTGACCTGTATGCTGTACAATTTCAAACCCTTTAATTTGTTTGCTAGCCTGTTCAACATAACGAAAATCTGTGATGAACACAGCTTTTGTTAAAGAGATTAAAGCGACACCAGCTGTTCCAGTGAAATCAGTTAAATACCTTCTGTTATAGCTATTTGTAACAAGCAATCCATCTATTCCAAGATCTTTGAAGCCCTCACGCAATTGTTCAACTTTCCCCATCTCAATATCCTCCCCATCACTTAGTATTCCCTATGTAATTCATTGGTTCATTTATAAAAAAATAGAATGCTCTTCAAAGAACATTCTACCATAAAGAACTTCAGACAAACTACTCATTTGCCGCTAATACTCTTTTTTGATTAGCCAACTCAGTTGTCTCAAAAGAAATAGAGTAACCGATAAACACACCATATAAAATGTAAAAGCAAATAGTAGTTATATTTGTATTTCTATCTAAATCTGCTAAGGATTTCAACCCAGGGAAAATTGGATTTAATATATAGAATACCAAGATCCACAAAGCTACACCAAATATCATTCCTACCCAAATTTTTTGGAACCTTCTTAGCAACGCATAATACAAAAGTGCAACTCCAATTGATAACACACCAATAACGGCAATTCCAATAAATTGACCTAATACACGATCCTTCCACTCGCCAACTGTCCAAGGCTGTAGAACAAGATTTGGGCTGATTTCTGTGAAATTAAATATATATGCTAGATAATTCAACAAACTCCAAAAAAGACCCCCAAATAGACCGGTAACAACTACTTTTGCTATCATTGGCATCGGTTCATCTGGTTTATTTTGTTCTAATCGTGGATTATGTTTTTCTTCTTTTCCCACAATCAACACCTCCATTTCCTATTATGCCCTACAGTGTGTTAACTATTTATTTGGAAAAGAAGGAAGAAAATCCTTCATACATATGAACTTAGTAAAAAAGTTGGCTGGCCTTGTGTAAAAGAGGAAATTCTTGGGTAAAATAATGTTAAAGTAATCTTTTACCTAGAGGTTTGTGTGATTTTCTTGTAAAATATAAGTAGATGATTTTTTAGTCAAAGCTATTTAGTGAACGCTTATACAAAGGCTTGTACATATAGGAAATATGAAGAAAATGTATAATTTATGCAACAAGCTGTAGATACAGTAATACAATTAATAAAAGAGTGTGAGTCAGGGAGGTGTTTCTCATGAATCGTCGACGTATGGATTTAGTAGTTTATTCGATTATCATTTTAGGAATTGTAGGTATTCTTTATATCCTCTTTACAGATCCATCCAGATTATTGATGCAGTTAGGTTCCATTGTGTTATTTGCTGGAATTATCTTCCTGGTATATAAGTTCGTTATGAAGAGACGTACTGGAGGAAATGAATATTCTGCCTATTTACGTGCAGCAAAACGATCAAAAAGACGTTTCAATGAGCAAAGCCACAAAAAACCAATTTCTAAAGTGGTCGATGCAAAAAAACTCTCGTCAAGTACAAAAAAATCAACTCAGAGTCGAAAAGGACCTACTCCCCACTTAACAGTGATTGAAGGAAAAAAAGGAAAAAAGAAGAATCGAGCGTTCTTTTAAAGGCTCGGTTCTTTTTTTGTTAATATGTCCACGTCTTTAGAAATTTCTCTGTCTTTTCTCTTCCAAAAGTGATGAGCTTATCCCGCTCTTGATGGTTAAGACTAAAATCAGTTGTCAAACCTGACTCGACGGGAATGAAAACAATATTTTTCTCATGCTTTCGAGAAATATATCTTAAGTCATGCGCCTTCATCATCGTATCAAATAATGAAGAAAATAAGTCAATCGCGTTATTTATTTTATTTACTGGTTCTTTTTTTGTATTGGCAGACAGTTTAATTCCAAGGATAGGACGTTCCTGTCTTGATGTTCCATTATCAAATAACCAAATAGGAAAATTACTTAGAACACCACCATCAACGACTAATGAGTACCCTGTGGGTGGTCTTAATTTCACTGGTTCAAAAAAATAAGGAAGACTACAGCTCATTCGTACAGCTCGAGCAACAGAGAATGTATCTGGATTTATGCCATAGGTTCGTAAGTCATCAGGAAGTACAATAAAAGTTCCTCTTGTTAAATCAGAAGCAACTAATTTTAAGGATCCTGGAGGTAGATCTCCAAACGTGACCACACCTTTTGCCGCTAATATTTCTTCAAGCCAAGCCTCAAGTGCCTCCCCTTTATATAAACCAAGTTTTTTATACAAGAACAGCCATTTTGCGATTGGAAAAGGGATAATCATTTTTCTTGCGTCCAAAAAATCCGAAAGGTTCACTTCATTCATGATTTTTGTCATTTCGGTGCTCTTATACCCAGCAATTACTAATGATGAAATAATCGCTCCCGCACTCGTTCCAGCTACTCGTTTTAGCTGAAATCCTTTCTTCTCAAGTGCTTCATAAGCCCCAATAAGAGCAAAACCTTTGATGCCACCTCCAGAAAAAACCCCATCAATATACATGACGCCCCTCCTTCGTTATTCTACCCTCTCTACATTTTTATGGGTTAATGAAGGAAATAGTATAAAAAACGATAAAAAAGCCCGTTGCTGTTATTTACAGCAAACGGGCTAAATTTCATTTTACAATCCACACTTCAACTGTGCACCACAGCCAGTACACGTGTTACAACCACCAAGGTCCTCTACCGTACCTTGACGACAAACTGGGCAAGTGTTACCAACCTCTGAACCGATTGTTACATTTGTTGAGCGAAGGTCATTGATGGTGTCAACTAAAACCACATGGCTCTTCTTTGTTTCAGTTGATTTCACTTCAACCTCGTCAAATGTATTTTCTTCTGCTTTTAGGGTAAGAACTTGGGAGTCACGGCTTCCATCCACATAAACGGTACCGCCTTTTGCTCCACCTTTGTACAAGCGCTCATACACAGCCTCAACTTGCTCAACAGTATATCCTTTCGGAGCATTTACTGTCTTACTGATTGAACTATCAATCCAACGTTGAATAATACATTGAACATCAGCATGTGCTTCTGGAGCTAGCTCCATCGCTGATACAAACCAACTTGGTAACTGATTTGGATCTGCTTCTGGGTGCTTATCTAGATATTCTTGAACGATATCAGCTTTTACTTCAATGAATTTCCCTAAACGTCCACTTCTAAAGTAAGAGAACGAGAAGTAAGGCTCTAATCCAGTAGATACTCCAACCATTGTTCCGGTACTTCCCGTCGGAGCAACAGTTAGTAAGTGAGAGTTACGAATACCGTGTTCTAGAATTGATTCACGAATATCCTCAGGCATTTTCTTCATGAAACCAGTATTAGTGAATGCCTCTCGAAGACGATTTGTTTCATTTCCCTCTCCATCAAGGAATGGGAAGCTACCTTTTTCTTTCGCTAGCTCAACTGATGCACGGTATGCTGATGTTGCAATTGTTTCGAACACCTCATCAACTAGTTTATTACCAGCTTCTGAACCGTACTCTGTTTCACAATAGATGAGCAAATCATGTAATCCCATTACGCCTAGACCAACACGGCGCTCACCAAGTGCTTGCTTTTTATTTTCTTCAAGGAAGTAAGGCGTTGCATCAATAACGTTATCCTGCATTCTTACTCCTACTTCAACTGTTTTCTTAAGCTTTTCGAAGTTAACAGTTTTCGTTTCTTTATCAGCCATCTCAGCTAAGTTAACCGCTGCAAGGTTACACACTGAATATGGTGCAAGTGGTTGCTCACCACACGGATTTGTTGCAACAACTTGTTGACCATATGCTTTAGCATTTGTCATGTCGTTTGCATTATCAATAAAGAAGATACCTGGTTCTGCTGAGTAAGTGGCACAGATATTGATTAGGTTCCAAAGTTCTTTCGCTTTGATTTTGCGATACACGCGTACTTTGTGACCTAGCTTTTCCCACTGGCGTACATCCCCAACCTTATGCCATTCTTCATTGTAGATCTTCATTTCTTCTTTATCATAGCTTTCTACATCTGGGAATTTAAGTTCATATTCTCCGTCCTCTTCAACTGCTTTCATGAAATCCTCAGTTAAACAAATGGAGATATTTGCTCCTGTTAAGAACTCAGAATTATGAACACTATAATTTCCACCAGTGCTTAATTTCAGCTCTGCATCTTTAATAATCTGTTCACTAAATCCACCTAATCCAGGAATTTGTTTGTAATTAATAATCCCTTGGTACATAGCTTCTTCTTGCTCTGTCAGTGGGGTGAATTTTAATTTATCTTGAGCGTATTTTTTAATCGCATCATCATTTGTATTTTCAATTAAGAATCGTAAAATTCTTGGATTTTGCATTTTTGAAATGATAAATTCCATAATGTCGGGATGCCACGTATCTACCGTCCCTTTCGAGATACTTTAACTCTGCAATTAAGCAGACGGTCTAGACTATATCATCACCCTCAGCATCATCTGTTAGGGGCCAGGCGCTTCGAAAAGGAGTGCTCCTTCCCTACTCTACTCTTTCTCCTAAAGAAAAATTTCGATAGTCTTTGAACCTTCACCTAAACGGTGCTTGGCTGCGAATTGTCCAATTCAACCAATTTTTAAGCATTTCACGCTCACCGTTTCCAGTCACGTTGTAGCTTGATTGACTCTAAGGATTTCCTCGCAATTCACCTGATTTACTTGTCACTCATTTCTGAATGACGCGGACTAGTATTTCGACAAAATGATTGTCTTTTGTCAATCCGCTAACATAATCATCTGAGCCAATATTGTTACTCACTTAAATAGTGGGGTAGGTCATTTCTGCCTACCTCTTACACTTTCATGTAAGATCAGACTATATCTTCAAAGAAGAAAATTTATTAAATTTGCGTTGCAACTTTAGGTCACTATCGCTATACATCTTGTCATAGATTTTACAGAGGTCTTTAAAGCTGGATATATATAGATCATAACAACCTTGTTTTTGACTAAAGGAATGAACATTTTCTCCTATGCCTTGTTTTTTAAAAAACAGTAGAATTTCTTCAAGCAATTCGAGGTTTCCTGTAATTCCAAATCTTGCTTTTAAATAAGTTTTTGCAGACTTGGTTTTTCTTGTATATGTTCTACTGTACACTCGAATGTGCCCATCAGCATCAAAAATACCTCTAAGGAAATGCCATTGAAGTTTTTTGTCCTTAAGCTCGATCCATTTTTCATACCCAGTTTTGTTAGGTCCAACACCCAATTTAATAAGATCATTAGCCATCACAGTTGAATTAATAACAAGTGAGTATTTGTTTTGTTCATTCAAAGCTCGCTTCTTTCTGAACTTAACTATTTCTTCCAGTCCAAATACTCTAGCTATATCGTAAACAAGGTCTTTATCTTGTTCAGCTAATGTTATTATAATTCTTTTCGATGATCCATCTTTTAGGCTAATTGTTCCATCTCCTAAAATAAATCCAAGAATGTATGCTTTGTTAGGAGTCTCAATTGTCTTAAAGAAATCTTCATCGTAGTCATAAATCTTTGAAGCAAGTTTGCCGGCCTCACCCGGTGTCCTTGGTTCAAAAAACTTCAATTCTTTATTCCATCTCAACAATGTCCCTCTGTTTACCCCAAGCATTTTAGCAATAGACACTTGACTTTGCCCTTCTTTATGCAACGCAACTATTTTATTAATAAGTTCTTCTTTGTCTTGCGCCCTATAACCACGTCTCCGTATGTTATAGCTTACTTCTTCCTTATCATGCATCTCACTAACCACCTTGTTCAACTTATTCCGTTATTACAGGAGGATAGGAACAGCAATGACAGTAGGAAGTTTTAGTAGTCGTTGAACGTTCATCTTTGTTTCCAAAGATGCTTCGCTGCTGATTGCCCATAATTATCCCAATCCTTTTTTAACATTCACGCTTGCCGTTACCAGCTACGTTGTAGTGTCTTGGACTTTAGGGGTTTCCAGCAATTCGCAAGATTTATTTATAGACGAGGCACTTAAGCTGATTTACCACGTCTTGATCCACCCTGCTCAACAAGATGAGTCAACTTTGCAATATCATCTAGCCATGATACTGAACCAGAAGATTTTCCATTTACGCCACGAGCAAGTGTGTTCCTTGGGCGAAGCGTTGAACCGTTCGTTCCTACACCACCACCACGACTCATAATCTCCATCACTTGCTTACGGTGCTCTGAAATTCCTTCACGCGAATCTTGTACAAAAGGCATAACATAACAATTGAAATAGGTTACATCTGTATCTGCCCCTGCACCATAGAGAACTCGTCCAGCTGGAATGAAGTTTAAGTTAACGAGTTCTTCATAGAACTTCTCAAACCACTCTTGGCGTTTTTCTTCTGTGTTCTCAACAGATGCTAGTCCAGTTGCGTTTCTCTTAGCAATTTGCTCGTAAAACACTTCTAGAGGCTTCTCGATCACATCAAGTGAGCGATTCACAATCCCTGTTTCAATTTCATTAGGTGAATCAAGTACACCACGGTACTCCTCTTCAACAAGTACCTGTGCAGACTTTTGCTCCCAATCGATACTCACGATAAACCCAAGACCACGAGCAGGAAACTTCGGATCTTCTTTGATTGTTAGAACAACGAAGTCTCCCTCTGCTAAAGTAAGCTTCTCAGTATCTTTGAACGTATAGCGATCAAGCATAACTAAACGAGATACCCCTTTATGTGATAATTTCATATCCTCAGTAATTTCGTGAACTTGAGGAAACAGACGGATATCTTGATTTAGTCGTTCAACATTAATATTCATTTTTTTTGGTAACGCAACAGACATTCTCACAACTCCCTTATACAATCTATAGTAAAAAGCTTGTCCAACGAGCATCCTGCTTTATTTCTCTATTAGAGGCTCGGTTGATGACTTATATTACAGTAACAATAACTTATCATATTTTCTCCATTAAAATCAATATATAGTATTGAATATTTTTAAAAACATACAATATATTGATTTAAGGTGAACTCTTTTTCATTTTGTCAAACAGAAAATCCTTAATAAAAGGGAGCAAATTGGAGATAAAAGAAGATTATACAGAAAAAATCGCTCATTTTGATGAATTTTGTCAGTTGCGTTTTTACCAACATGAACCAGCACTTATCTAGTAAGCTTTCTGAAAAAAAGTCAAAAAAAAGATGACTAAAAAAGTCATCTATCTTCTGAAATTCCATTCATCATTAGCATAACGATCCTTCATAATCGCATGCACAAACTCCAATTCTGTTTCATTCAATACATATGGCTCCAACCTAATATTTAAGCCTTGTTCAAACCCTTTTATAAATGCTTCTTTTGCTTCAGCAATGGTGACTGGCGTTTCACGTAAAGCATTAATAGCTACAGCTTTATTTTTAAAGTTACGCTGCATTCTCTCTCTTACTCGCTCATTTGGGTATTTAAATAAATCAAACAGCTTATCCTCATCTATATCTAGTAGGATGGAGCCATGCTGCAAAATAACACCCTTTTGTCTTGTTTGCGCACTACCAGCGACCTTACGTCCTTCAACCACTAACTCATACCATGATGGGGCATCAAAACAAACAGCTGAACGTGGATTCTTTAACCCTGCACGTTCTTCCTCCGTTCTTGGGACAGCGAAATAGGCGTCAAGACCTAATAACCTAAACCCTTGAAGAATCCCTTCTGAAATCACTCGATAGGCTTCTGTTACTGTTTGTGGCATCTCGGGATGATCTTCAGATACAATCACACTATATGTAAGTTCTTTGTCATGGAGAACACCTCTTCCACCTGTAGGTCTACGTACAAATCCTAAACCATACCGCTTAACAGCTTCTAGATCTATTTCTTTATCTACTTTTTGAAAATAGCCTATTGAAAGAGTAGCCGGATTCCATCCATAAAAACGTATAGTTGGTGGGATTTCACCTTTGCTGTGCCAATCCAATAATGCCTCGTCTAATGCCATATTAAACTCAGGAGAACAGTCTCCAGAATCGATAAATCTCCATGTTTCTTGTTCCATTTTAAACCCTCTTTATGTGATATTCTTATTTTGCCTCTTAAGTCTATCAAATACTGAAGAAATTTCAAAGAAAAATGGTAGTAGAATTCCTTTGATTCTTATTGATACAGCTTATATAATAGAATATGTCGATAATAGAGGAAAAAAGAAGGAGTCGATTCATTGTGGAAATAATTATTATAGCCTTAGTCGCAATCATCACCTATTCACTAGTTATGTTTTTCTACCAAAAAAGAATCTTAAAAACACTTACTGAAGAGGAATTTCGTGCAGGCTACCGTAAAGCACAGTTAATAGATGTTAGAGAACCAAACGAATATGATGGCGGACATATATTAGGAGCCCGCAACATTCCATTAACACAATTAAAAATGAGACTTAAAGAAGTACGACCAGACCAACCAGTATATCTATATTGCCAAAACACAATGCGAAGTGGAAGAGCTGCTCAGCTTTTAAGACGCAAAGGCTATCACCAATTGTTTACACTTAAAGGTGGATACAAGCAGTGGAGTGGTAAGATCAAATCAAAAAATAAATAAGAAGATGCAAACCGTTTGGACAATAGACCAGACGGTTTTTTTGACTAATAAAAAACGAGTACCCCGATTATGGATTACTCGTTATATCGATAAACAACTCTTCCTAGTGTCCCATATTAGGCAAAGGTTCGTTTTATTGCTTCTTCTATTTTACTAGTAGCGTCTTTAGAAATATATCGTTTTGTAACGTTCACATCTGAGTGCCCAGCTAGTTCTGCAACAGTAGAAATATCAATACCATTTTGAACTAATTCTGCACAAAACGTGTGACGTAATTTATGTGGATTTACATTATATCTTTTTAGCATGTATTGAACACCACGTGTAGAGATTCTTTTTCCAACACTTGATATAAATAAAGCTTCTTGGTTAGGGTTTTGGGATAAGGTGTCAATGTAACGACTTAAATAGTTCATAAGGTCCTTTGATAATGGAATGGTTCGCTTAACCGTCCCTTTACTATCTCGTATAATAACTTCACCTTGATTAGCATTCAAACGAACATCAGAAATATTCAAAGCACATAATTCAGAAATTCGAATTCCTGTATGCAATAACGTATAAACAATTACAATATTTCTAATATCTCCATCCTTCTCAACCTCTTCGAGTAATGCAGTTCTCTCTGCTCTATCTAGAGATTCCGGATTTTCATGTTTTTTTTCTTTTTCTAATCGTGAAATATTATTCATGACCTCGTGAATATTTTGAAATCTTGCATAAACACTAATAGCTGAAAATGCTTTCTCAATCGTTGCTGCACTTCTGTTAAGATTTTCAAGATACACCATGTAATCTTGGACATCTTCTCGAGTTAAATGATGAACATCCCTTTCATTATTTGAAATCCATTCAAAAAATTTACGCATTGACCCATCATAGGTTTTAATTGTATTCTGGGACTTTCCATCACTACTCAACCAGTTAGCAAACGATTTTAGAAGATTTTCCACTCTAATAACCCCCATAAAAAAGACTTGACTACATGCAAAGTATAACAGATAGTTTCGCAGAAGTAAAACCTCTTTTATTGTAGTCTTTACTTCACGTTTTTAGGCATGGTAACCAAGAATATCTTACAGACTTGAAATCAATTTAACCTTTTATCTGTGAGTAACTATATCCCATTTATCATGGACACTTTCGAATATTTCCATTGCTAGAACTTCATATCCTTTTTCAGTTAAATGGATTCCATCATCACTTATTAATTCCTTACTATCACCTGCACCCTTGATTGCACTGCGGACATCAATTACCAACACGTCCAACTCTTCAGCAACAAGTTTTATTGCACGATTATATTTACTATGCCAGTATTCTATCCCACCAAGCCTACAAATGAGTTTACTAACTTCCGAGCTAAAATTATTCGTAATACTATTATAATACCGAACTGGATCTAGAGGCGGTAATGTAGAAAGTATTGGAATTATTCCTTCACTTTTCACTTTAACAAGCATTGATTTTAAATTATCCATATATCTATCTAAAGGTACTCTTGCATCATGCTCATCATCAGGATTTTGAGCAACCTCAGACCAAGAGAAATTACAATCGTTTCCCCCTATTTTGATAATGATATAATCAGGTTTCTCATCAAGTACATCCTGGTCCAACCTTTTTATAAGTAAATCAGTGTCATCATTAAATACCCCTTTATTAATTACCTGGATTTCTTCCCCCTCTTTACTATTCTTTATTAACAACTCCTGTAACTTCTTAGGATAATTGTTTTTTAAAATCTTTAAACGACCATTTACAAATGAAACCCCTCTAGTCAAACTATCTCCAAAACATAATATTTTCATATTCCACCATCCCAATTAACTATTAGTTAAATTAATGCAAACTCCTTTTAGTTACCTTAACACTCTAATACATAGTATTAATAACTACATGTAATTATAATACAAACTAGAAAATGTAGCAATCTTTAACTTTTATTCCTGTGAGTAACATGATAAGATAGATATACATTACTAATAGAAATGGAGTTTTTTTATAATGGCGGAAGTAAAACAATTACTAGAGAGTATGGGACTCGGAAATCAAATTACTTTAAATGACATTCCTGATATCGACTTATATATGGACCAAGTAATCCAACTATTTGATAATAAATTCTCTAGTGGTAACCAAGACGAGAAGATTCTAACAAAAACGATGATTAACAATTACGCAAAATCAGGGTTGCTAATCCCAATTAAAAATAAAAAATATTCAAAAGAGCATCTTATCCTCCTAAGTCTGATCTATCAGCTTAAAGGTAATTTGAAAATAAATGAAATTAAACAATTACTTCAAAAATTAAATGATAAAATACTCAAAGACGATTTTGATCTTAAAGACTTTTACAGTTACTATTTAGATTTATTACGTTTAAATGAGACTCACTTTACTAGCCACCTCTCCCTACATTTCGAGGAAACTAAAGAGATAGCCACAAAATTACAAAACGAACATATGGACTATCTAGAAAAAGTATTATTGATATCCTCACTTGCCCAAATGAGTAATCTCTATCGAAGTGCAGCTGAAAAATTGGTAAATGAAATGACTCAAGAAAATAAGGAATAGACAGAATAAAAGCTGCGAAACCATGATTTTACTGCACCCTTTAATTTCAGTTTAATTAGGTATTGCATTCCAAAACCTCCCCACTTATCCTTAGTGATTCTTTATGTTTTCTAAACAGAAGGCAAATAACATCAAGGTACTTACATTTACAAAACAAAAAAAGAAGAGTTACAAAATAACTCTTCTTTTAAGTATGTATATTCATAATGTAATTAAGTGAAAATTTATTAATTATTGGAGGCGACACCCGGATTTGAACCGGGGATAAAGGTTTTGCAGACCTCTGCCTTACCACTTGGCTATGCCGCCATATGTAATACTACTATATGCCAAATCATTCAAAATGTTTACAAAAAAAATGGCTGGGCTAGCTGGATTCGAACCAACGCATGACGGAGTCAAAGTCCGTTGCCTTACCGCTTGGCTATAGCCCATTGAATATGCTTCATGAACTTCTTCCCCGAATACTCTGCATGATTTAGCATCGCAAGAGGATATTTTGGGATATTTCAGAAGGAAATATCACGAAATGTCGTCGACATCCCACGTATAAATTAAGACTAAGTAAGATTTTCTCTCAAAAAGCTCTTCTGCGTTAAAATCAATTAATAATAATGGAGCGGGTGATGAGAATCGAACTCACGACATCAGCTTGGAAGGCTGAGGTTTTACCATTAAACTACACCCGCAATATTTAAAATTATGGGGCGACTGATGGGAATCGAACCCACGAATGTCGGAACCACAATCCGATGCGTTAACCACTTCGCCACAATCGCCATATTAGAAACCGTTGGCAGGGGCAGTAGGAATCGAACCCACACTGGAGGTTTTGGAGACCTCAGTTCTACCTTTAAACTATGCCCCTGTATATTAATAATGAAATGGTGGAGGGGGGCAGATTCGAACTGCCGAACCCGAAGGAGCGGATTTACAGTCCGCCGCGTTTAGCCACTTCGCTACCCCTCCAGAACAATTGGTTGCGGGGACAGGATTTGAACCTGCGACCTTCGGGTTATGAGCCCGACGAGCTACCAGACTGCTCCACCCCGCGATAATAAAAAGTATTGAGTTTTATTGCTCCACCTTAGTTGAAGAATGTCCATATCTCACAAGTTATACAATTAAATCATTTTGCTGAAGTAATAATAATGGCGGAGGAAGAGGGATTCGAACCCCCGCGGGCTTTAACACCCCTGTCGGTTTTCAAGACCGATCCCTTCAGCCGGACTTGGGTATTCCTCCGTATTAAATAGATATATGGTAGCGGCGGAGGGAGTCGAACCCACGACCTCACGGGTATGAACCGTACGCTCTAGCCAGCTGAGCTACACCGCCAAGTAAAAAACATATATATGGCGCGCCCGAAAGGAGTCGAACCCATAACCTTCTGATCCGTAGTCAGACGCTCTATCCAATTGAGCTACGGGCGCAATATAAATGGCTCCACAGGTAGGACTCGAACCTACGACCGATCGGTTAACAGCCGATAGCTCTACCACTGAGCTACTGTGGAATAATATAAGCCTAGCGATGTCCTACTCTCACAGGGGGAATCCCCCAACTACCATCGGCGCTGAAGAGCTTAACTTCCGTGTTCGGTATGGGAACGGGTGTGACCTCTTCGCCATAATCACTAGACAAATTTCAAAAGAACATTTTCTATTATACTCTTTTATTAAAAGAATTACAACAGTAAATTTTCGTTCCTTCAAAACTAGATAACAGAGAACAAATTACATTCATTTTTTTGAATCTAGCTCCAGAAGCCACATCCTACGGCTGCTTCACAACTTCTGTCAAGTGCAAGCACTTTCCGACAGTTGCTCCAACCATCCTATGGATGTAAACGGGCTTCTTCCGCTTTATATGTCCAGCTACAGCGTCTAGAAATTCGCGTGCTTCACCTCCTCCTACAGAAGCAAAAAGCGCTTCTTTGTCGGAGCCTCCAGCCCACTCATTTCTGAACGAGACGCTTTCGCATTTCGTTTTGGTTAAGTCCTCGATCTATTAGTATCAGTCAGCTCCACACGTCGCCGCGCTTCCACCTCTGACCTATCAACCTCGTCATCTTCGAGGGATCTTACTAGCTTGCGCTATGG
>NZ_JACYHA010000015.1 GCF_014837155.1 Litchfieldia stipae
TTCCCCTCCTGATACTCTTTTACAACCATAAGCTTAAAATCTTCGCTATATTTACTCAAAAATAAACACCCCAAAAGTCAGATTTCACTCTAACTTTTGGGGTGCACTACATTCTCATGCTTCTTCCTAACTAAACATGAGCGAGAATAAGGTTTTCAACATATTAATTATTCATATATCTTATGTAATTGTAATTTGCTGTAGGAACTGTTTTTACAACATTCCCCTCTTCATCTGTATACACTTCAAATTCCCGGTATTCCTCAACAATATAGCCATCAATTAATTCTGTGTTTACTAATCGATCCTCAAGAGTGGGGATTAAAATTTCTGTCACTTCTTCTTCCTCAGATTGCTCCTCACTTAAAGTTTCCTGTACTTCATCAGCAGCAGAAAAGTTTGTAAGGATACCAGAAGTATCTTCATCGCTTATAAACGTCGTCTCTAAATAAGCAGTCATTCCAAAAATAAAGAGCAGAAAGAGGACAGTGAATATCGTTGAAGCTGCTTTCGATAACATCTTCATAACTCCCTTCAAAGGCGTTCATTATTCTATCATACGCATGTCCAATCACTAAATATGACTAGAAATCCAAGTTTTTGTGGAAATAATCGTTAGTGTATCGATTAAGAAAAAAGTAAACAATAGAAGTATCTTTAATGAGAGGTGTTAATGATGGTACTTGAAAAAAAACGAATTGACGTAACCGATCGTGTCGTTGCAAAGCTTGGAGCTAATCAAATGGATTTATATATGGAAAATGAAATGATTGGAAAAATGGTACAATCAGAGCAAGGAAATCAATACGAGCTAAAGAATGGGTTTGAGGAAGAACAAAATAAGATATATCAACATGTTGATGTCACTACAGGTCCAGATCAAAAGTATGTAGACTGTGACGACGAAAATGGCTGGTGTTAAAAGGCAGAGGGGAAACCCCCTGTCTTTTTTTGTAAAATAGGTGTCAAAACAACATGAATCTAAGTCCTTCGGGTATGATAAAGCATAATATACAATAATTCATAAAACGAAGAGGAATATTCAATCATAGCAAGAATAATATATATAACGTTTTACTTTGAAAATAGGGTGGTTACTTTGTGTATAGATGATATGGAGAAAGTCATTATTGTGGAGGGTAAATCAGACAAGATAAAGGTCGAAACCGTGATGAAGGATAATGTCGAAATCATATGTACGAACGGAACAATAAGTATTGCAAAGCTTGATGAACTGATTGAATATTTATATGATAAAGAAGTTTATATCTTAGTGGACTCTGATGACTCTGGCGAAAAACTCAGAAAGCAATTTAAAAGAGAGTTGCCTGAAGCAGAGCATTTATATATTGATCGTACGTACCGTGAAGTAGCCACAGCTCCAGAACAACATATTGCAACAGTGCTACTAGGTGCAGACATCGATGTTCATGCTGATTTTTTATAATGATGTTCAAATCAATTATATTAGTAGCCTGATACACTGAAACTTTTGTGGGCTTACCAGGGTCCAACCGGACCTAAAGTGTATTCAGGCTACAGTATTTAATAACTCAATTAAACCATGTGTTATGTTAAAATGATGGAAAGAGAAATTAAGAATAGGATGAATTAGAGAAATGAATGAGTGGACAAAACAAGAGTTAGAGCGGGAAATCGGAGGGAATGAACAGACATATCTATATTTATATACACCTATGTGCGGTACATGCCAAATGGCGAAGAAAATGTTAACCGTGGTGAATGAACTACTTCCCAATTTACCACTAGGACAAGCTAATTTAAACTTTATTCCCGAAAAAGCATTAGAGTGGGAAATAGAAAGTGTACCATGCTTGCTTTCATTTGAGAAAGGCCAAGTGACAGAGAAAATCTATGCTTTTCATTCTGTTGAATATATATATAACAAGCTGAAAATTTGATCATCTCCTTTGGGGGATTTTTTTTGTTAAATGTCGTTTCAAGTTAAGCTTCAACACACTTTTGCACAGAGTTCATAAAAATGACATATTTCTCGGGAAATGATTTGAAAAATTGCCTAATAATAGAGTCCTTTCGAACATTTTGCGGTCGTATTTCTGCGGTTTTAGGATAAAATGTCGATTATGTCCAAATTTGAGGGGCTCTAAAATTGTATTTGTTTAATATTTTATAATTGACAATGGATTTTTTCTGTTATACAATCACGAACATAATTAAAAATCTACAAACTTACATTTAAATAAATTCACTCTTATTAAGAGAGGTGGAGGGATGTGCCCTATGAAGCCCGGCAACCGTCAACGATGTTGAAATGGTGCCAATTCACACAAAGCGATTGCTTTGGGAAATGAGAGGAAGGAATATAGATTATGCCTTTCTGCTCATTTGTGCAAAAGGCATTTTTTTATTGGCATAGAAAGGTACATTTTCTATTCCAGGAGAGTGCAAACTAAATGGGTAGTAGATTTAGAAGGAAGGTGATATACCAGTGATAAAGTTAGAAAATGTGACGAAGGTTTATAACACTAAAAACAATAAAGTAACAGCAGTTGATCATATAAATTTGGATATTCAATCTGGTGAGATCTACGGAATTATTGGTTACAGTGGAGCTGGTAAAAGCACACTGATTCGCTTGTTAAATGGCTTAGAGAAACCTAGTGAGGGGAGCGTTTCAGTAGCTGGCCACGAAATCACGAAAGCAAAAGGGAGCTCGCTTCGAAAAGCGAGACGAGAAATCAGTATGATTTTTCAACACTTTAATCTATTGTGGTCTCGTACAGTTCGAGACAATATCGCCTTTCCTCTTGAAATCAATGGTGTACCAAGAAAGGAACGATTAAAAAGAGTGGATGAGCTAATTAAGCTTGTTGGGCTCGAAGGTCGTGAAAATGCTTATCCTTCCCAATTAAGTGGTGGACAAAAGCAAAGAGTGGGTATTGCTAGAGCGCTAGCTAACAACCCAAAGGTATTATTATGTGATGAAGCAACATCTGCTTTGGACCCACAAACGACAGATTCGATTCTAGAGCTGTTAGTAGATATTAATGAACGGTTAGGATTAACGATTGTTCTTATCACCCATGAAATGCATGTAATCAGAAAAATTTGTCATCGCGTAGCAGTGATGGAAAATGGGATGATTGTCGAACAAGGGGAAGTATTGGACGTCTTCAGACAGCCAAAACAACAAATCACAAAAAGATTTGTTCAACAAGTAACTGAACCAGAGGAAACGAAGGAAACGATTGAACATTTAGTTGATCAATTTCCAAATGGTAAGGTGATTCAATTAGCTTTTGTTGGTGACGCAACTGAACAGCCATTAATCACAAATCTAATTCGTAACTTCAATCTAAACATAAATATTCTTCAGGGGAAAATATCTCAAACACAAAATGGTTCATACGGAACATTATTTATTCACATGGATGGAGACGCAAAAGTCGTAGAGCAAGCAATTGACTATATCAAAAATCAACAAGTGGAAGTCGAGGTGATAGCAAATGCTTAATGAGCTATTGCCTGATGTGAATTGGGAAAAAGTAACTCTAGCAACAAATGAAACGATGTATATGACTGCCATCTCTGTCATTATCACCTTCATACTAGGTATTGTTTTAGGACTGTTATTATTCTTAACCTCAAAGGGTAACATATGGGAAAACAAACTCTTGAATTCAATTGTTTCCGCATTTGTAAATGTGTTTAGATCGATTCCATTCATTATTTTGATCATCTTACTTATTCCGTTTACGAAAGCACTAGTGGGGACGATGCTTGGAGCCAATGCAGCACTTCCAGCGTTAATTATTGGCGCAGCCCCGTTTTATGCGAGAATGGTTGAAATTGCTCTTAGAGAAATTGATAAGGGTGTTATTGAAGCAGCTAAGTCTATGGGAGCTAAAACTAGTACGATTATTTGGAAGGTATTATTACCAGAATCTTTACCAGCTCTAGTATCGGGGATTACAGTTACAGCTATTGCACTAGTAGGATATACAGCTATGGCGGGGGTAGTAGGTGCAGGTGGACTAGGTAACCTGGCATATTTAGAAGGGTTTCAACGAAGTAATAGTCAAGTCACTTTAGTGGCTACTGTCTTAATCCTAGTTATAGTATTTGTTATTCAGTTTATTGGTGACATTGTCACTTCTAAAATAGATAAAAGATAAATAAAACAAAAGGGGATTTTATAAAATGAAGAAATTTCTTAGTTTATTGTTTTTAGTAGGATTAGTCTTTTCTCTTGTTGCTTGCGGAACTGCAAACGAAGATGAAAATACTGGTACAGGTGAAGAAGCTGGAGATGAGCCTGTCGAATTAGTTGTTGGAGCATCTAATGTTCCACATGCTGAAATTTTAGAAGAAGCACAACCATTATTAAAAGAAAAAGGAATCGATTTAAAAATTGTTCCTTTCCAAGATTACATTTTACCAAACAAAGCATTAGCAGATAAAGAAATTGATGCGAATTATTTCCAACATATTCCTTATTTGAATTCTCAAATTGCTGATAATAACTATGAATTCACAAATGCTGGTGGAATCCATATTGAGCCAATCGGTGTATATTCTAAGAAATACAAGTCACTTGATGAGCTTCCGGATGGCGCATTAGTAATCATGAGTAGTTCAGTACCAGATCATGGCCGTATTTTAACAATGCTTCAAGATCAAGGTTTATTAACTCTTAGATCAGATCTAGAGGATACAACCACTGCTACAATCGAAGACATTGCTGAAAATCCAAAAAATCTAGAGTTCAAAACGGACGTTGAGGCTGCATTATTACCACAGGTATATAATCAGGATGAAGGTGATGCAGTATTAATTAACACTAACTACGCAATTGATGCTGGTTTAAACCCTCTTGAAGATGCAATTGCTCTTGAAGGTTCTGAATCACCATATGTGAATGTGATTGCTGTACGTACAGGTGACGAAAACCGAGAAGAAATTCTTACATTAATCGAAGTATTACGTTCAGAAGAAATCCAAAGCTTTATCACAGAAAAATACAAAGGTGCAGTTGTTCCTGTAACTGAATAATGAATAGAAAAGCTGTCCCTGCATGTGCCTTGCGCTACCGGGACAGCTTTTTTTAATGGTTGCGGCAAATACATACATAAAGTAAAAAAATGTCGACCGTGTATTTTTAGAATTGTTTTGAGATTTAAGAAGAAAATAAAGTAGATATGATGAAGCTATCATAGGAAAATACTTTATTAATTCCTGTTTTTTCTCTGTAATTCTTACTATACATAAGCATTTAGAAAGTATAGTAATAAAAGGGCAAATGGTTGCAGTCACATTTAATTTGTTATAAGATTAGAATGAGAATAAATTGAGAATAAGAAGAATTGATGACAATTCGTCAATCCTTTACAAATTTTATAGGTAAACTGGAGGTATAAGTCATGGCAGGTTCAACTTTAACAATTAAGGATCTTCATGTAGAAATTGATGGTAAGGAAATACTTAAGGGTGTAAACCTTGAAGTAAAAGGTGGAGAAATCCATGCAATCATGGGACCAAACGGTACAGGTAAATCCACATTATCATCAGCAATCATGGGACACCCAAAATATGAAGTAACAAGTGGAAGCATTACTTTTGATGGGGAAGATGTATTAGAAATGGAAGTAGACGAGCGCGCTCGCGTTGGTTTATTCCTAGCAATGCAATATCCAAGTGAAATCAGTGGGGTTACAAACGCTGACTTCTTACGTTCAGCAATCAATGCTCGTCGTGAAGAAGGCGATGAAATCTCATTAATGAAATTTATCCGTACGATGGATAAGAGCATGGAATTCCTTGAAATGGACCCAGACATGGCTCAACGTTACTTAAACGAAGGGTTCTCAGGTGGGGAAAAGAAGCGTAACGAAATTCTTCAATTAATGATGATTCAACCGAAAATTGCGATTCTAGACGAAATCGATTCAGGTCTTGATATCGATGCATTAAAGGTTGTATCTAAAGGGATTAATGAAATGCGCGGAGAAGACTTTGGTTGCCTAATTATCACTCACTACCAACGTCTACTTAACTATATTACTCCGGATTATGTACACGTAATGATGCAAGGTCGTGTTGTTAAATCAGGTGGTCCTGAGCTTGCTCAAAGACTAGAAGCAGAAGGATATGACTGGATTAAACAAGAGCTAGGCATTGAAGATGAAACTGTAGGTCAAGAAGCGTAAGCGTTAGGGGGATTAAAATGACAATTGAGACGAAATTCTCATTCGATCAGGACTATGTCAGAGAGCTATCAACAAAACATGGTGAACCAAGCTGGCTATTAGATCTTCGCTTACAAGCGATCTCTAAGCTCGAAGACCTTCCAATGCCAAAGCCTGATAAGACGAAAATTGACAAATGGAACTTCACACAATTCAGTACACATACTGTTGAAAGTACTCCATATACTTCATTAGAGGAGCTTTCTGCTGAAGTAAAGTCATTGATCGATGAAGATAATCAAACTAAAAATTTATATATTCAACGTGATAACACACCAGCATACACAGAACTTTCACAAGAATTGAAGGATAAAGGTGTGATTTTTACAGATATTTTCACTGCTGCTAAGAATCACGGTGACCTATTACAAAAGTACTTCATGGATGGTGTAAAGGTTGATGAGCATCGTTTAACAGCGCTTCATGCTGCATTACTAAACGGTGGGGCATTTATCTATGTTCCTAAAAATGTAGAGGTTGAAGCTCCACTTCAAGCGGTATACATTCATGAAAATCCAGAAGCAACTTTATTCAATCATGTGATCGTAGTTGCGGAAGACAATAGTTCAGTGACTTATGTTGAAAACTATCTTTCAACTGGAACGTTTGATAACGCAGTTGTAAATATTATTTCTGAAGTATTTACAGGTGCTAACGCAAAGGTAACATTTGGAGCAGTTGATCATTTAGCAACAGGCGTAACAACTTATGTTAACCGTCGTGCAATCATCGGCAGAGATAGCCGTATTGAATGGGCTCTTGGACTTATGAACGATGGAGATACAATCTCAGAAAACATTACTTACCTAATGGGCGATGGTTCTTCTGGTGACACAAAGACGGTTGTCGTTGGTCGCGGAGAACAAAAGCAAAACTTCACAACAAGTGTGATTCATTATGGTAAAAACTCAGACGGACAAATCCTGAAGCATGGAGTTATGAAGGATAGCGCAAGTTCAATCTTTAATGGTATTGGGAAAATTGAACATGGTGCTTCTAAATCAAATGCAGAACAGGAATCACGCGTTCTTATGTTAAGTGAAAAAGCTCGTGGTGACGCAAATCCAATTCTTCTAATTGATGAAGATGATGTAACAGCAGGTCACGCTGCATCAGTTGGACGTGTAGACCCTGTACAGCTGTACTATTTAATGAGCCGTGGAATCCCTAAGGTTGAAGCGGAAAGACTTGTTATTCATGGTTTCTTAGCACCAGTTGTAAATGAACTACCGATTGAAGGAGTTAAGAAGCAGCTAGTTGAAATCATCGAAAGGAAAGTAAAATAATGAATATCCAAGATATTCGTTCCTACTTTCCGATTCTAGATCAGGAAGTCAACGGTAAACAATTAGTTTATCTTGATAGTGCGGCTACCTCTCAAAAACCGATTCAGGTGATTGAAGCGGTAGATCGTTACTATCGTGAATATAATTCAAATGTTCACCGTGGCGTTCATACGCTTGGAACCTTAGCGACTGATGGCTATGAAGGAGCACGTGAAAAAGTTCAGAAATTTATAAATGCACGTTCAATGCAGGAAGTCATTTTCACAAGAGGAACGACAACGGCTTTGAATATGGTTGCATCAAGCTATGGTAGAGATAATCTTAAGCAAGGTGATGAAATTGTCATCTCTTATATGGAGCATCATGCAAACATCATTCCTTGGCAACAGGTTGCTAAGCAAACTGGTGCAACATTAAAATATATTCCACTAAGTGAAGACGGGTCAATCACCATTGAAAACGTCAATAACACAATCACTGAGAACACCAAGATCGTATCGATAATGATGATATCTAATGTCTTAGGTGCCATCAACCCGATTAAAGAAATAACTGACATTGCTCACAGCAATGGAGCCGTTATGGTTGTAGATGCTGCTCAAGCAGCCCCACATATGAAAATTGATGTTCAAGCGCTAGACTGTGATTTCCTAGCATTGTCAGGACACAAAATGTGTGGACCTACTGGTATTGGTGCACTTTATGGTAAAAAAGAGCATTTAGAAAAAATGGAGCCTGTCGAAACTGGTGGAGAGATGATTGACTTTGTTGGTTTATATGAATCAACATGGAAAGAGCTTCCTTGGAAGTTTGAAGCAGGAACGCCAATCATTGCAGGTGCGATTGGTTTAGGTGCCGCGATTGATTTCTTAGAAGAAATTGGTTTAGAGAACATCGAAAAGCATGAGCATGATTTAGCACAATATGCGTTAGAGCGTATGCCTGAGATCGACGGCTTAACCATTTATGGTCCGAAAAAACGTGCAGGCTTAGTTACATTTAATATTGATGATGTTCATCCACATGATGTTGCAACCGTTCTAGATGCAGAGGGTATTGCTGTTCGAGCAGGACATCATTGTGCACAGCCATTGATGAAATGGTTAGAAGTGTCAGCTACTGCACGTGCTAGTTTTTACCTCTATAATACAAAGGATGAAATTGATAAACTAGTTGAAGGACTCATAAAAACAAAGGAGTATTTCGGCAATGGCTTTTAATAATAACCTTGATACACTGTATCGCCAAGTCATTATGGATCATTACAAAAATCCACGTAATCGTGGGTCTTTAGAGGATGAAACATTAACCATTGACATGAACAATCCGACATGTGGAGATCGTATTCACTTAACATTAAAGGTTGAAGATGGAATTGTCACAGACGCGAAATTTGATGGAGAAGGCTGCTCAATTTCAATGTCTTCTGCTTCAATGATGACGCAAGCGATCAAAGGTCAACCTATTGATCAAGCAATGAAGCTATCAACCATTTTCTCTGATATGATGCAAGGAAAAGAATATGATGACGATATCGATTTAGGCGATATCGAAGCTCTCCAAGGAGTATCTAAGTTTCCAGCCCGAATCAAATGTGCCACATTAGCATGGAAGGCAATGGAAAAAGGTCTTAATAATCAACAACAATAGAGCAATAGCGTTAAGCTGAACTCTTGAATGGAGGGAAAAAGAATGGCTAAAAAAATGCCTGAAATCGGCGATTATAAATATGGATTCCATGATAAGGACGTATCGATCTTTCGTTCAGAACGCGGACTTACAAAAGAAATCGTTGAACAAATTTCAAAAATGAAAGAAGAACCACAGTGGATGTTAGACTTCCGCTTAAAATCATTAGAGCATTTCTATAACATGCCAATGCCTCAATGGGGTGGGGATCTTCAAAGCTTAAACTTTGATGAAATCACTTATTATGTAAAACCATCTGAGAAATCACAAAAATCATGGGATGAGGTTCCAGATGAAATTAAAGCAACATTTGATAAGCTAGGAATCCCTGAAGCTGAGCAAAAATACCTTGCAGGTGTTTCTGCACAGTATGAATCTGAAGTTGTTTATCACAATATGAAGGAAGAGCTTACAGATTTAGGGATTGTTTTCAAGGATACGGATACAGCCTTAAAAGAAAACGAAGAGATTTTCCGTAAACACTGGGCAACGGTTATCCCTCCAACAGATAACAAGTTCTCAGCGTTAAATTCAGCAGTTTGGTCTGGCGGATCTTTCATATACGTTCCACCTGGTGTAAAAGTTGAAACACCATTACAAGCATACTTCCGTATCAACTCAGAAAACATGGGTCAATTTGAGCGTACACTTATCATTGTTGATGAAGGTGCTCATGTTCACTATGTTGAGGGTTGTACAGCACCTGTGTATACAACTAACTCACTTCATAGTGCGGTTGTTGAAATTGCGATTAAAAAAGATGCATACTGCCGCTATACTACAATCCAAAACTGGGCAAACAATGTGTTCAACTTGGTGACTAAGCGTGCAGTTTGTGAAGAAAATGCAACAATGGAATGGATTGATGGTAACATCGGTTCTAAGCTAACGATGAAATATCCAGCTGTTATCCTTAAGGGTGAGGGCGCTCGTGGTATGACACTTTCAATTGCAATTGCAGGTAAAGGTCAGCACCAAGACGCTGGAGCAAAAATGCTTCACCTTGCACCAAATACTTCTTCTACGATCGTATCAAAATCAATCTCTAAGCACGGTGGTAAAGTAACATACCGTGGTATTGTTCATTTTGGACGTAAAGCAGATGGCGCACGTGCTAATATCGAATGTGATACATTAATTATGGATAATCAATCAACATCTGATACAATTCCTTACAATGAAATTCTAAATGATAATATTTCATTAGAACATGAAGCGAAGGTATCTAAGGTATCAGAAGAACAATTATTCTACTTAATGAGCCGTGGTATTTCTGAACAAGAAGCAACAGAAATGATCGTAATGGGCTTCATCGAGCCATTTACAAAAGAACTACCAATGGAATATGCAGTAGAAATGAACCGCCTGATTAAGTTCGAGATGGAAGGTTCAATCGGTTAATATAGAAAAAAACCCTTGTATATCAAGGGTTTTTTTGCTTTGATTTAAAAATCATCATGAATTCTCTGTACTAAACGGTGATGCAGGTAACCCCTCTTTATTATAGAGATTTGCATCTTTTGGATTATCCTCCCAAGCATAACGAACGTGAAGGGGCTCCAATACATTCTCGTTTTGAACAATAATTTTGGCACCTGAAATATGTGCAGTTGCAGGTACATATTCACTATCCGCTCCACAAATGGTAAAAGAGCGAAGCACCCCCTCCATAGAACCACGAGCAATTAAGCCACTCCCAACATGATCGAATAAAAGCTGAATCGCCTGTCCAATTTTCTCCATATGGCTAAACAGTGGCCCACTGTAAACAAACGGTTCATTATAGGCTATTCCTTGGGCAGCTAATGCGAGTCGTTGACCTAATGTTTTCTTATCCTGTGGATGTAAATCATTCGCTTCTCCGATATCAATCGTTACGGCCATTGCTGTATTTGGTATTTGGAGAGATAGACGCTGTTCTTCCCGCAAAATGGCCCAGTGATGATTTGCATCACCTGTTTCAAGATTCGCCAGTTGTGTAAAGATAAATGGAATCTCACCAAGTCCCCAATTAGTCCGCCAATCTTTGACCATCGCTTGAAACAGTTCGCTATAGCCTTTTGGATGAGCTGTATTTGACTCTCCTTGATAAAATAAAACTCCTTTTATAGAAACATCTCTGAGTGGTGAAATCATTCCATTGTATACACCAGATGGCTTGTATTGAAAGAATGTTTGAGGCTCGAGCGTTTCAGTAATGGCACCAATCTTATACTTCCAAGTTCCTTCCAAACTAGCTTCTTGTCCATTGGCAATAAGCTTATATGGCATATCCTCAACAAAGCCACCAGTTGTATGAGTGCTAATGATTCGAACGGTTATCGTATTTTTTCCAGGCTTTAAGATGCCATCTGGGATAGAGTACCTTCTAGGAGGATACCTGTACCCAGTTGTCCCGATTAATGTCCCATTTATGTAAGTCTCGTCAGCATCAATAATCGTTCCAAGTTCAAGCTTCACATCCCCACCAAGCATCGATTCAGGAACGTCAAACTCCTTTCTAAACCAAACAGATCCCCTGATTGCCTCTAGATGAGTGCCTTCCCAAGAATTAGGAACCTCAAAGTCATTCCAGTCCCCCATTTGAATCGTTTCGCCAAACCAGCCATCATTTTTTAATCCTAAATCTTTTTCATTCAAATATTGATTCCAACGATTTTGCCGAGTTTCATCGCTCCACTTCACAGTTGCAATATATTCATCATTTTTGTGTTGATCTAACTCTGAATCATATCCTCCAAGATGACGAAGTGTAGGTTCGCTGATCCATGCTTCAATTGGTGTGCCACCTACAGCGGTTAGAATAAGTCCAATTGGAATATCGTATTTTTCATATAGTTCTTTTGCAAAAAAATAACCAGCAGCACTAAATTTCATGACGTCATCATTCGTAGCACTTATCCAACTCCCCCCAGTTAACACCTTTTTAGGGCCATGGAAATCATAATGTAGAGGTATTGAGAATTGACGGATATTTGGATAATTAACCGCTTTCAATTCATCGTAAAATAAATCAAGTGTACGACTAGTTGGTAACTCCATATTGGATTGACCACCAAGTATCCATACATCCCCAATTAAAATATCTTGAATGGTCTGTCTGTCTTCAGCTACAATTTCCATTTGATAGGGTCCACCAGGTTCTAATGGATCTAATATAACGGACCAATCACCTGTTTGATCAGACATTGTGGGATAAGATTTTTCAAGAAAAATAAGATTTACTTGTTGAAAAGGTTTGGTCTTTCCAGAAATAGTGATTTCCTTATGACGCTGAAGAACCATTCCATCACTAAAAATACTCGATAGCTCCATACACTCCACCCCAATTTGTTAAAAGATATGATGATGAGAATATCATATCTTCATATCGCAAGAGGAGCAAAGGTTTTTTTGATCTAAAATTCATCTTCTTTTATTTTTCCGATGAATGGATTTGGTGTATGATTGAGGTACATAAGTTTCTAAGAGAAAGTTGGTACAAGGGTATGATCTATATCGGCTTAACTGGCTGGGGAGACCATGATGAATTGTATACAAATGCAGCACAGGCAAGGGCGAAGCTACAAACCTATTCAAGCCACTTTCCCATCGTTGAGGTGGATTCGTCCTTCTACGCGATACAATCACAAGCAAATGCGGAGAAATGGGTGCGTGAGACGCCAAAGACCTTTGAATTTATTGTCAAAGCTTATCAAGGGATGACTGGACATTTACGTGGTGACATCCCATTTGAGTCGAAAGAGAAGATGTTTGAGGCCTTTCACTTGTCATTGCAATCATATATAAACGCTAATAAGCTAGGTTTAATCCTCTTTCAATTTCCACCCTGGTTTGATTGTCGGCGGGAAAATGTCGATTATCTTCGCTGGTGTCGTGAACAAATGGGGGATCTACCTGTTGCTTTAGAATTTCGTCATCAATCCTGGTTTTCTAGTCAATATCGAGAGAAAACATTAGCTTTTATGGAGGCGGAGAAATGGGTTCATAGTATTTGTGATGAACCACAAGCAGGCAGTGGCTCCATTCCAACCGTCCTTTCGCCGACAACAGAGGATAAGACGTTAATACGTTTCCATGGCCGAAATGTACACGGTTGGAATAGGCCGAATCAAGGGAACTGGCGCGAGGTTCGTTATTTGTATCGCTATAATGATGTAGAGCTTTTAGAATGGGTTGATCATATCAACGAACTCAAAAAGAAAACGAAGCAATTATATGTGTTATTTAACAATAATTCTGGTGGAGATGCAGCCACCAATGCCAAACAATTCATCGAGCTATTGAATATTACTTATCAGAATCTAGCCCCGAGGCAATTAGATTTGTTTAGTTAGGAGAAACAAGATGTTTTATCTTTTGCTTTTTATGATCGGAATCGCGGCTGGAACCTTAGGCAGTCTAGTTGGATTAGGTGGAGGAATAATTACTGTCCCTGCATTGATATACTTAAATAGAGTATTTCCAGAGGTATTTGAGATTAGCCCACAGGTTGCCGTAGGTACTTCTCTCATTGTGATCATCTTTACTGGTCTATCATCGACCTTATCATATATGAAGCTCCAAAAAGTTGATTATCGAAGTGGTTTTATCTTTTTTATTGGCAGTGGTCCAGGAGGAATCGTTGGGGCATGGCTGAATAGTTATTTTAACGTTGAAACATTTCTACTGTACTTTGGAATTTTCATGCTGTTCGTTTCTACTCTATTAATGCTGAGAAACAGAATAAAGCCATTAGAAGTCAAACCAGGCAAACATACAATAACAAATAATTATACTGATCATCACGGTGTTGAAAAAATGTATGGATACCATCCTCCAATCGCCATCATCATCTCCTTTTTTGTTGGAATGATTGGTGGCTTGTTCGGAGTGGGCGGGGGAGCATTAATGGTTCCAGCGATGTTATTATTATTTGCTTTCCCACCGCAAATTGCGGTTGCCACATCAATGCTAATGATCTTATTATCATCGATTACAAGCTCGATTGCTCATATCAGTATGAATAATATTGATTGGTTGCTTGCACTTATTCTTGTTCCAGGAGCATGGTTTGGGGGAAAGCTAGGAGTCTATATCAATTCTAAGCTTGAAAGCAATACCATTGTCATCATCCTAAGGATTGCCTTACTGATTATCGGTTTTCGATTAATCTATCAGGGAATATCATAACGAAGAGAAATAGAATACAAAAGGCTGTTTATGGAGGTGGCTATCATGATTGAAACCATACATATTTACCATACAAATGATTTACATAGCCATTTTGAACAGTGGCCGAAAATTGTTCATTTTATAGAAAAACAAAGAAATCTACATCGTAAGAACGAAGAGGAAGTATTCTTATTTGACATAGGTGACTTTATTGACAGAGTTCATCCTATTTCTGAAGCGTCAATGGGGAAAGTGAATATTCAGTTCCTTAATCAATTGGCTTACAATGCAGTGACAATTGGTAATAATGAAGGAATCACTCTACCATATGAGGCATTAGATGAGTTATATCAAGAGGCAGACGCTGATGTCCTGATAGCCAATTTATATACAAAAGCAGGCAAGATGCCAGAGTGGGCGAAGCCCTATCAAATTTACACGACGCCTTCTGGTATTAGAATTGGTGTAATTGGGGTCACAGTTTACTATCAATTATTCTATGATCTATTAGGCTGGGAGATTCGTGATCCGTTTGAAGTTGTTCTCCAAATAGTTGATGAGTTAAAAGGAAAAACGGATGTCAATGTTCTGTTATCACATTTAGGTCTAAATGAAGATGAAATGTTAGCCGAGCAAACAGGGATTGATATTATCCTTGGAGGACATACACATCATATATTGGATGATGGAAAACTCATTAACGATACATTAGTTTGTGGTGCTGGTAAATATGGAAATTGTATTGGGTATGTAGAACTTAAGGTGAATACAGACTCAAAATCAGTCAGTTCAAAAAAGGCAAAAGTGATTCACACAAAGAATTTAATGGAAGAGTCGCTTTCTATCAAAAAGAAGATTGATCTCGCTTTTAAAGAGAGTCAGCAAGTATTAAGCGAACAAATTTCAGTGTTAGACGAGGAACTTCATCATGACTGGTTTGAAGAATCAGCATTTTCCCAGATGCTTATAGAAACACTTAAGGATTGGTGCGAGGGTGAAATTGCAATGGTGAATGCTGGAATCATTCTAGATTCATTACCGAAAGGACCTATTTCAAGGAAAGACATTCATCGCATATGTCCACATCCTATTAATCCATGTAACATATGGTTAACCGGGGCAGAGTTAAAAGAAATCATTCTCCAGGCCGAGACGGAACAAATGAAGAATCTCAGATTTAAAGGGTTGGGCTTCAGGGGTGAGGTCATGGGGAAAATGATTTATTCAGGTGTCCAGCTGGAATCTGTAAGGCTCTCAGACGGTGAAGAGCACATACGGTCAATTTTGATTAATCAGGAACCATTAGAGATGAATAGAACCTACAAAATCTCGACAATTGACATGTTCACAATTGGCCACTTATATCCAATAATTAGAGACGCAGAAAAAAAGGAATTCTTCATGCCGGAATTAATGAGAGATCTGTTAATTGATAAATTTATGAGAATGTAGGAATCTCGATGGAAGTATCCTAGTAACAAAGACTCCTGCGGGACCAGTGTCCGAAGTGAGACCCCGCAGGCACGAGGAGGCTCACTGGGCACCCGCTGGACGCGGAGCGTATTCAGGCTGCTGGTTTAAAAACGCTAAAATCATACAAATACAAACATAGAAAAAGGCGGATACCCTCTCATTTTTTATCACGAAATCTTCAATATCTCATAAAGTGATAAAGAAGGGAGTGTGATAGGAAATGGTTACAATGACACCGATTATTATCGATAATCAACAATTTACGGCCATTACCGTTAAGTTGCCAAAGACTAATTTTATGGCTGTTACAAATGATAAAGGCTATATTATGTGTGGCGCTCTTGATGTTGCCCTTTTAAATGAAAAACTAAAAGATCGAGGGATTATTGCTGGTAGAGCAGTAGGCGTGCGTACGATCGAACAGCTACTTGAAGCACCGCTTGAATCTGTTACAATAGAGGCAGAGAACAAAGGAATTACGGTTGGAATGAAAGGAAAAGACGCCCTTTTAAAGATGTTATAGAGTGTTATAGAAGGGGCGCCTAATTAAAATATTAGGTTCCCCTTATCATTTGTGGGAAAAATGCTCAAATCTAAGGAGTTAATCATGATACTAGTATCTACAGATACATTAAAACCAGGCAAATGTCTTGCCATGCCAGTCTACACTGAAAGTGAATTCATCTTAATTAGTGAAAAAGTTCCTTTAACAGAACGCATGATAAAGAGGTTGATCGAGCTAGGAATCTCTTATGTGTATGTTGAGGATGAGCGAACGAAGGATATAAAAGCGAAGAAGCCCATCTCTGATCAGTTAAGGAAAGAAGCAAAGGCAACGATTGAAAATCAGTTTAATGATATTCAAAAGAAGGACAAGCTCGCACAGGCTGTCGTTCTAGAGAAGACATCTAAGGAACTGTCAAAAGTCATTCGTTCTCTTCTTTTTGAAATTAAATCAAATAAGGATTTAATCACCTTATTATCAGATGTAATCACTTATGATAACTATATTTTTTCCCACTCATTAAATGTAACGCTATATAGCTTGGCAATTGGGGCGAAGCTAAATTTGTCAGTGAAGGAATTAGAGATTCTTGGCCTTGGAGCAATTCTCCATGATGTTGGAAAAATGTCGATCCCCACTGATATCTTAATGAAAAATGGAAAACTAACCGAAGAAGAATATGAAATTGTGAAGGCTCATACAAGCAATGGCTTTGAAATATTAAGAAGTGTACAAACCATTCCTTTAATTGCCTCACATTGTGCGTATCAGCATCACGAGCGTTTAGATGGTTCCGGGTATCCACGTGGAATAAAAGGCAATGATATTCATTATTTTGCACGGATTATTGCTGTAGCTGATGTGTTTGATGCAGTCACCTCTAATCGAATCTATCGTAATGCGATGCTGCCACATGAAGGCTTAGAGATTTTATACGCGGGTGTTGGTCAGCTATATGATGCAAAGATCATTGAAGCTTTCCGTCGAGCGGTCGTGATCTATCCTTTAGGCTTAACTATCGTTTTAAATGATGGGCGAAAGGGTGTTGTGTCAAAACAAAATCAAGAGCTGAGTGAGAGACCCGTCGTAAGGATTATTGAAGAAAATAATCAGGTTCTAGACAAGCCTTATGAGGTCGATTTGATGAAAGAGCTCCATTTGATTATTACTGCCTGTGACCCAACAATGGCAGGAGCAAAAGAACAACTGAATAAATAATTTAAATATTTTATCGTACATCCTCCCTTGTCTGCATAAATATAGCTTGTAAGGGGGGATTTAATGTGCCAAAATTTCGCGGTCATCGTCTACTACCGCGGAAAGGGCCCTTGCCTTTTCGCTACGTATTCTTATTAACCTTTGTCTTCTTTATGTTATCGACAGCACTCGGATTGGTTATTGTTAATAAAGGAATTGAACCCACTTTAGTTGAGTATGCACGATATGAAACAAGTCGAATCGCAACAGTAGTCATTAAAAATGCCATTAATAAACAAATAACTGAAGAAAATTTAAGTGATGAAGACATAATCATGACACAGGTTGATAGTAATGGAAAAATAACCAGTGTGACCTTTAATGCTAAGTTAATTAACGAAATACTTACGAAGACCACTAACAATGTAGATAAGTATCTAAAATCTGTTAATAAGGGAGATGTTGCTGCCTTAGAGTTACCAGAAATTGAAATTCAATCAGATGATAATAACCCCGGTTTTTTATATGAAATTCCTTTGGGGCAGGCTACAAATAATGTGATTTTAGGTAACTTAGGGCCCAAGATTCCAATACGCTTTCATATGGTTGGAGATGTAGCGACAGACTTTTCTAGAAAAGTAACTGATCATGGTATTAATAATACGTGGATTGAAGTCCTTGTTCATATTGAAGTAAGGATTCAGGTAATTATTCCATTTGCAACAGAGGAGGTTGTTGTTCCTACTAGTGTTCCTATTGCTGGACCAATCTTCATACCTGGAGAAGTTCCATTATATTACAATAATGGTGGAGATGGTGCACCAGCCATTGAATTACCTAATGCGCCATAAAACAGACAAAAAATTACCATTGCTTTTTTAAGGTGAAATTACTATAATACAAAAGTAAATTCAAAATTTAATATTCACCTTATCTCAGATCGATGAGGTAGAGGAGCAGGGATTAATAGTACGCTATGTGAGGATGACAACTGTGATCATAGCTGAAAGGAGTCTCCTGCCGAAGTGAAAATAAAACGTCAATCTTTATTTTTGCTGGTGTTGCCTTTAATAGGGGTAACACTGTCATAAGAGTATGTATTTTAGCTTTTTACTCTTATGGAGGGCTACTGATCGTGATGGAGGATAACATAACATTACAGAAAGAGTAATGATAGTTATTTTCTATCATTGCTCTTTTTTGCGCTTTTTTTGCGTCAAAATTGGAAATGATTCTCTCTCACACAGCTAGCCTCTTTTAAAAACATAACTATGTATTTAATGGAGGAGAAAAAACATGACAGCAACAATCTATTCACTTATCCCACCAATTGTGGCGATCCTTATGGTTATATTAACAAGAAAGGTGCTCCCATCACTTGGTGTTGGAATCATTTCTGCCGCATTAATTCTACATGTACCAACGATTCAAGAAAATGGAGTTGGTACTTGGTTAGTTGATTCATTTCTTTCGATATGGAATAGCTTAGCCGCTATTTTTATCGATGATGGAGCGATTGCCACTTCAACTGTTTATATTCTATTGTTTTTATTACTTCTAGGAATGATTACCGTATTTATCTCCATCTCTGGTGGAAGTCGTGCGTTTGGCGAATGGGCGATGAAGCGTGTGAAAACGAGAGTAGGCGCAAAGCTAACTGCTTTTGTTTTGGGAATCGTGATTTTTATCGATGATTACTTTAATGCACTAGCTGTGGGACAAGTTAGTCGACCGTTAACAGACCGTCAACGTGTGTCTCGTGCAAAGCTAGCTTATATTATAGATTCAACCTCAGCACCAATTTGTGTAGTCTCACCTGTATCAAGCTGGGGGGCATCGATTATCGGGATTATTGGTACGATTATTGTTGCTCATAATATGACAGATATCACTGCCTTTTCAGCATTTATACAAATGATTCCAATGAACTTATATGTTATTACTACTTTAATAATGGTCCTTGGTGTTTCATTGTTTAATATTAATATCGGTCCAATGAAAAAGCATGAAGAAAGAGCGATGACAACGGGTGAAGTTGTAGATCCTTCAAAGCCAGTTCTAGGTGCTTTAAAGGAAGATCTTCCAACCAATAACAAAGGGACAATTGGTGATTTAATTTGGCCGATCATTGCTCTTGTTGTTGGAACGGTTGGCTCAATGATTTGGACCGGAATCCTAGAATCAGAAAAGAATGCGAGTCTAATAGATATCTTTGGGAACGCAGCCGTTGCACCATCCCTTTTATATGGTGGATTATTAGGTCTTGCCGTAACTCTTGTTCTCTTCTTTATCCAAGCACGAGTGAAGAAGAATATTGAATCAACTCTTTTCTCAAAAGCAGTAATTGAGGGAATCAAATCAATGCTTCCAGCTGTTTATATTCTAGTATTTGCGTGGGTGATTGTTGATTTAATTAGTCAGCTAGGGACAGGTCAATATTTAGCGATTCAAGTAGAGAATTCAAATTTGAATACAGCTTTTCTACCAGTTATCTTATTTGTTGTTGCAGGTTTAATGGCGTTTTCGACGGGAACTTCATGGGGAACGTTTGGAGTCATGCTCCCGATAGCGGGTGATATTATTACTTCGACTGATGCGACATTATTGCTGCCTACTTTAGCTGCTGTGTTAGCGGGAAGTGTGTTTGGTGATCATTGTTCTCCGATTTCAGATACAACGATTCTATCATCTACTGGGGCTGGAAGTCATCATATTGACCATGTGTTGACTCAGATTCCGTACGCGATTATCTCAGCAGTGATTGCGATGATTGGTTATGTAGTCTTAGGCTTTACAGGTAGTACAATTGCAGGTGTGATTGTATCGGTGACACTTATTGTATTGTTTATTCTCTTATTTCGTAAGAAAAGTACTGTAGTATAATAATTTTATGCAAAAATAATTGAATAGAAATTCGTTTCAAATCCCAGTTATTTGAAATGAGTAAACTATATATATACTGTAGAGACAGGGTTTTAGAACCTCTGTCTCTCTTTTTTTTTGATTATTAAAAGAATGTTTTGACAGATGTATAAAGACTAGCTATACTGTTTATAGATTATATTAAAAAATCAGAAAATATAAAACTTTCCAACTTTAGTTATTCTTATCATACATAAAGAGAAATAGAATAAGGCTAAGGTCGGAATAAAGATAAGGGGAGGCATTTTTTATGGATAATCGTCCACAATGGGGTACAAGAGCTGGATTTATTCTAGCAGCCGTTGGCTCAGCAATTGGACTAGGGAATATCTGGAGATTCCCAGCGGTTGCATATGATAATGGAGGAGGCGCATTTTTCTTACCGTACTTATTTGCTCTTTTAACAGCCGGTATTCCATTATTAATCTTAGAATTCACAATGGGTCATAAATTCAGAGGTTCAGCACCGCTTTCATATGCAAGATTAGGGAAGGGAAAAGAATGGATTGGATGGTGGCAGGTAGCTGTATCATTCGTTATTTCAACCTATTACGCAGTCATTATTGCTTGGGCTATGTCTTACGCGGTATTCTCGTTAAAACTTAGCTGGGGTAGTGATCCAGGTACGTTCCTAATGGCAGATTACCTAGATCGTATTGATTTAGCAGGTGGAGAAATTGGCCAATTTGGTTCAATTGTTCCTGGTGTATTTATTCCATTAGTTCTTGTTTGGGTTGTTGCACTTGGCGTGCTTTTCGCAGGTGTTAAAAGAGGAATTGAAATGGCAAACCGAATTTTCATTCCAGCACTTGTGGTCTTATTTTTAATTATTGTTATTCGTGCTATTACTCTTGATGGAGCTGTTGATGGATTAAATGCTTTCTTTAAGCCAGATTGGGATAGTATTACTAGTGGTAAGGTTTGGGTTGCTGCTTATGGTCAGATTTTCTTTAGTTTATCAATTGCTTTTGCTATTATGATTACCTATTCAAGTTATCTACCAAAGAAATCTGATATTACAAACAACGCATTTATTACTGGGTTTGCTAATTCTAGCTTTGAGTTATTGGCAGGTATCGGAGTGTTTAGTGCACTAGGATTTATGGCATACACTCAAGGTGCGGAAGTGAAGGATGTTGTATCAGCGGGTATTGGTTTAGCATTTGTTGTCTTTCCACAAATCATTAATGAGTTTCCTGCATTTAGAGAATTATTTGGATTCTTGTTCTTTGCATCATTAGTGCTAGCGGGACTATCATCATTAATCTCTATTGTTGAAACGTATGTTGCTGGTGTACAGGACAAATTTAAGATTTCACGTACGAAAGCCGTGTTATTCGGTGGAGGATTATCAGCATTACTTTCAATCGTATTCGCGACTCAAGGTGGACTATTCTTCCTAGATTCAGCAGATTATTTCATCAATAACTTTGGTGTTGCGCTATTAGGATTGGTTGAAGTAATTGCAATTGCATGGTTTGCAAAGGAATTACGTAACTTCCAAAGACATGCAGATGGCATCTCTGATATGAAGCTTGGAGTATGGTGGAGACTTTGCTTAGGCGTCATCACTCCAATTGTATTAGGGTATATGATGTTTGATAATTTAAGAACGAATTTAACAAGTGAATATGAAGGTTACCCAAGAGAGTTCTTATTCAATTGGGGCTGGACGGTCGCTTTAGGTGCGTTATTTGTTGGTGTACTTATTTCATTAAAGAAATGGAATCAAGGACAATTAGAGAACAACGTAGGTAAGGAGGAATCACAATAATGGAAACAAGTGCAATCGTCATGATGATTGTTGGTATTGTGGTCATTTGGGGAGGCCTCATCGCAAGCATAACCAATGCAGTCGTCAAATCAAAAAAGAGTTAAGAAAGACTAATTTGTAAATTAGAAAAAAGGATGATCCCACACTAAATGAGAATCATCCTTTTTTGTTTTTCCGAATAGCTTGTCGTTCTGCTCGCTCCCATTGTTTTAAATGCGGATATGGATCAAAGGACCATTCAGTCTTCCCATTATCCTTATACATCCCATAATGTAAATGAGGCGGGAATTTACCTGATGTACCTGGAGGGCCATAACCTGAGCTCCCAACACCACCAATAATCTGTCCTGGTTCAACAACTTGACCAACAGCTAAATCCTTCGCAAAGCCATTTAAATGAGCAAAATAATGATACGTGTTATTAATGTCACGAATCCCTATCCGCCAACCACCATACTTGTTCCATCCTTTAATCTCTACAATTCCATATCCAGTTGCCCGAACGGGAGTTGAGTAGCCTGCAAAGATATCTGTACCTTCGTGGATCCGTCTACCACCCCAACCACGTGCATCTCCCCACGTATTTTTATAGCTATAATTAAACCTTAGTGGGACAGGGAATGCATGCTTATCTAAATCAAGTGTTCCATATGTTTTGTAAATCTTGACCTTCCCCATAATTAAATCAACCGATCGATCACGCTTATAATAGTCCCATAAAGCGATTTTTATGTTCTCTTCATCAGTACCGTAACCTAACAGATGGGTAGCAAAAGCAAATAAAACATCTTCATCATTATTAATATCTGCAATTCCATCTCCATTCCCATCTTGACCCATTCCCCCAAAAATCTCGATACTTAAGGGATTTGTGTCTTCAGGATTAGGATTTAAATATCCAGCCCACTGCTCAGGTTTGAAGTAAATGCCGATGACACCTTGTTCTTTTGGAATATCTTTTCTTGCTCGTCTTATACTTCTCTCATATTGGTCAATCGCAGCATAATAATACCAAGGGATGAGAGTGATTGACTCCATTTTCGTGTACAAAGTCATCCGTTCCCGATAAATTTTTTCCTGCTCCGTTTCTTCAGCATAACTCGTTAGAGGTGAATTCGTTATCACACATGTTATGATAAGAAGTAATAACAATAGCTTTCGCACAAAAGTAAACTCCTTTCATCTTTCTCAACATTCACAAGAAGAAAGTAAAAAATAATTGGGTGGCTACTACTAAGCAGACTGAATGCACGGAGACTCCCGCGGGATCAGTGGTCATAGTGAGACCACGCAGGACGCGGAGTGTATTCAAGCTGCGGTTTTGACCACAACCTTATAATAAAATCAGCCCAAATGTTAAATTAGCTCTTTACTTAGTTTGTTAAAAATCGGCATTTTAATAAATACTAATTGTTGGAAATGTTCACAAACACTTTCCTTGTGAAAGGGAATTTGTTATGGTAAAGTTGCAACAGCGTGTACTTATTAGGACATAATGATTTTAAGTGAAATGTTATATTCTACCTACCAACTTGGTAAGTATTTTTTATTTGGAGTGATGAAATTGTCAACAAACGAATACACAAGAAAGCCAGAATGGTTAAAAATAAAACTTAATACGAACGAAAACTATACTGGTTTAAAGAAAATGATGAGAGAAAAGAAGCTACATACAGTTTGTGAAGAAGCAAGATGTCCAAATATTCACGAATGCTGGGCAGTAAGAAAAACAGCCACATTTATGATTCTTGGAGATACGTGTACTCGTGCATGCCGCTTCTGTGCCGTTAAAACAGGTCTTCCAACTGAATTAGATTGGCAAGAACCTGAAAGAGTAGCTGAGTCAGTTACTCAAATGGGACTAAAGCATGTGGTTGTGACAGCCGTTGCTAGAGATGATTTAAAAGACGGTGGTGCCGCAGTATTTGCTGAAACAGTAAGAGCTATCCGTAAATCAAATCCATTCACATCGATTGAAGTTCTGCCATCAGATATGGGTGGGGTTGAAGAGAACTTGAAAATGCTAATGGATGCTAAACCAGATATTTTAAATCACAATATCGAAACAGTACGTCGATTATCAGATCGTGTAAGAGCAAGAGCAAAGTACGACCGTTCATTAGAGTTTTTACGTCGTGCGAAGGAAATGCAACCGTCTATTCCAACAAAATCAAGCATTATGGTGGGGCTTGGTGAAACGAAGGAAGACATTATCGAAACAATGGACGATCTTCGTGCAAATAATGTTGATATCATGACGATTGGTCAATATTTACAGCCTTCAAAGAAACATCTGAAGGTTCAAAAATATTATCATCCAGATGAGTTCCAAGAACTAAAAGAGATTGCTTTATCTAAAGGCTTCAGCCATTGTGAAGCAGGTCCATTAGTACGTTCTTCTTACCATGCAGATGAGCAAGTAAATGCAGCAACAAAACAAATGCAAGCAAAAGAAGCATAAAATAAACAAGGCTGCTCCGATATGAAAATTTCATGTAGGGAGCAGCCTCTTTCTATTTCAGTGATTAATTTTCATCCGTTGTTCTAGTTCTACCTCTTGTTTCTGTTTTTCCTTCTTCAATGTCTGATGATTCAATGTCAGTTACATCAGATTGAGGATTAGATGATTTAGTATTGGGGTTTTGAAGATTTTCTGGTAAATCATTCATTTTTCGTTCAAATTGATTATTGACTCCACCAGACATTTCTCCATTTGCATTTTCACCATCACTAATTTTTCGACCTTGAGGTGATTCTAGCATACGTTCAATGGTTGTTGTGATAATTTGATCAACATTTCTACTCGTCGCATCCAACACACCAAAACGTTCGATATCCTTGATTAATCTTGGATTGTCAGATACATATACATGGTAAAATCTTGGCACAACTGAAAGGGCTGTTTTCTTTACTTGGTCTGCTGTTTCAAAGCGGTTATCACTGTCTGTGTCATAGACAATTAAGACTTCTTCATCTGTGACAAGTGTAGCAGCCTCATTCACATGAGGGACTAGTTCTGTTGACATTTTGCTTATCATATCTGCCACAACTTCCCTGTCAATTGTCGGCATATTGTAGACCGTGGAATCACCAGGAATCGGACTTTTTTGATGTCGTACATACCCAAAATGTTTATTGTCGTCTGTTACGTTTTCATTTAATAATTCACTACGATCTGTTCTATTGACCGTATGGCCACTTTCATGGTAGAGGTCAGCATTGTCCTCCGTATTACAACCAGTTAGGGCAATTAAACAACATACACCAGCAGTTAGAATTGATTTTTTTATCAACGGTAACACCTCCTAGTTCTTAGAGTGACCAAGTATCGACTTTTTTCTCTTAGAAATTGATGGTTGAATGGTTATAATTTATGATAAAGTGATAATAACGAGGTGATTTGAGTGATAACGATTAATAATTTATCTTATGAACTTGTTGAAGATATCAAGCAGGGCTTTAATGAAGAGGCGTTTCGTGCCCGATATAGTGAGATTTTGACTAAGTATGATTATATTGTTGGTGATTGGGGCTATAATCAGCTGCGCTTAAGAGGTTTTTTTGAAGATACCAATCAAAAGGCAACCTTTGATACAAAAATAAGTACACTTTCTGAGTATTTGTATGAGTATTGTAATTTCGGTTGTGCATACTTTGTTCTAAGGAAAATTAAGAAATAAAAAAATCACCTGATTGTGCTTTTCGCACCCAGGTGATTTTTTTTATAGTTATACATCCTCATAAGGTGACTCAGAATCTTTTGTTGGGTCATCATGAGTTGGATGTGCCCCTGGATATTGGCGTGGTAAGTTCTGGTGGAGGGTTCGATTTTCATAGGTGAAGCCACTATAGAAGGTTTGTCCATCCTTCCAAGGTGTGCTTTTTGATTGGACTAAATCGTTATTTCCAATCGGAGAACCATAAGGACCCTCAGGCGTTTGTTCGGGAACTAAAAAGTTTCTCATCGTCTCAACATTTGAAAAGTCAGTATATTCCTTTTTTTTGTTGTTGTTCATAAAGCATCTCCTCCTTACCCATAGGTTTCCCTAGAGTGAGGAGGTTCACTTAATCAAATTATACCACTTCGTATAAAAATGAACGTAATTCCTCTGCGTCTTCCTCTGACAGATTATATGCGTGTTCAAGATATCCTGGTTCGTCAAGGTCATCCGTTCCAATGATGGCAAAGCGATGACTTTGAATATCTAATATAAGACTTTTGCCATAATATCGATCAGATCGAATAATAGCTAAATCAAACCTCTGTTGCTCACCCATAAAACTAACAAATCTGGTTTTAGTTTCAACCGTATCATCGTATAAAAAAAATCGTTCAGACATATAAGGAGTCCTCCCATCCATTCTCATTAGTCACATATCAGCAAAAACAGTTTAACCATATGTCCATGTACTTAAGAATATCATATCAACGAATGACTTTTATATGAAGTTGGAAAATTTTTAATGATTTTGTAAATATTCCTGTTTTTACAGATAATGAAGTCTAAATATGATAAAATAGACTAAAAATCGTCTTGCTGTGAAGGGGTTTAGAGCGAATGCATCTGAGTTATAGGACAACCATAAAAAGATTGGCAGTGAAATGGAGTAAGCTTTTTTTACCACAAAGGTTATTAACGTATTTCCCACCAATATTTATTGTAAGGAATCCTATAGCTGAGGGGATTCGAAGTTCGTTACGTAAGGGAAATGAAGTAGCTGTTCTAGCTTTTTATATTTCTAATATGAAAGAGCTTACTGAATGGTATGGTGAGGATAAAATTAGCAAGTGTAAACAGATGATTAATCAATTGTTTAAAGATGTTATTAAGTCTGAGTTTGGACAAGATCAATCACTTATTTCATTGCATGATTTTTATAATAAAGGCTTATCTTTGATTGTCGAGTTTAAAGATGAGAAAACAAGTGTTCCTGATGTAGAGGCGATGTTGAAAAAGATTACCTCGGAGGCCGAGCGAATCCTATGTAGTAAAGATCCTAACTCTGACCTTACCCTTCGTATTCAAACTGGTTATATGTTTATTGACAAGCATAAAGCGCTACAAGAAACGGTGATAAATGCACACCATCAAGCTTTTGCAATGGCTGAAAAAAAGGTCGATTCTAGTTATAACAGCATGCTCATTGAAATGAAAAATATTATTGAACATCGAAATGTGAACCTATTAGCCCAACCAATTATTGATGTCTCTACAAAAAGAGTGGAGGCCTGGGAAATCTTATGTAGGGGACCACATAATACGCCATTAGAATTCCCATTGCAGCTTTTTGGGGTAGCTAGACAAACTGGTACGACTTTCGATTTAGAAATGATTATTCTAGAGAAGGCCTTGATGCTTATTTCAGAGACAGGGTGTAAGCAACAAGTATTTATCAACTTCACACCGCTAACATTAAGCAATCCTCGGTTTTTCATTGAACTAACTAAATTGCTTGAAGAACATAAAGATATTATTCCTAGTAAAATCATCTTTGAAGTGACAGAAAGAGATTCAATCGATGAACTACCAACATTCATTGAGAATCTAAGGAAAGTACGAACACTTGGTTTCCAAATTGCGGTGGATGATACAGGAGCGGGGTATGCAAGCTTACACACGATAAGTGAAATTCTTCCTGATATTATCAAAATTGACCGTTCAGTTATACAGGATATAGATACAAACTCTGTGAAAGAAACGATGCTTAAAGGGCTATTATTAATTGCTGAAGAGATTGGTTCTCTTGTCGTTGCAGAAGGGATAGAGAAAGCTGGAGAGGCTGAAGTTCTGTCGCGAAATAAAGTCCATCTAGCACAGGGCTACTTTTATGCTAAGCCTGGTTTAATGACTATTTAATATATTACAGCAAGAAAAGGTGGTCACCATTATGTATTTTGTAGATCGAGAACATATTGAACAAACACTGATTTATTTGGAGAACAGTCTAGAGCTATTAACAGCTCAAGAAGCGTGGGAAACCACAATTGAGAAAAAAGCACTTGAGCGAATTGTCCATACAATCATTGAATCAATGGTAGATGTAGGGAATGCGATGATTGATGGTTTTATCATGAGAGATCCCGGCAGCTTTGAGGATATCATCATTATTTTAGAGGATGAACGAGTAATTACTGACACAAGAGCTGCAGGCTTAAAAAAGGTGATTGAGCTAAGAAAGATCCTTGTTCAAGAGTATTTAACAATTGATCATAGCTTGCTCCTAGAGACGATGAAGAAGGAATACGAGCATCTCGCTCTTTTTCCAGAATCGGTAAGAAACTATCTGGCCAATGAGCTTGGTCCTGTTTCTGCATTCAGAAACTAGAGCTAGAACGCAGTCCTTGTGATTGCGTTTTTTTAGGTGGAATGGAACATTCGGGTTACACTAAGTATTGAGGTGAAAGAATGAAACAGTATAAAGGGTATTTAATTGATTTGGATGGAACGATGTATAGAGGCAGTGAAAAGATTGAAGCAGCAAGTGATTTTGTAAAAGCGCTAGTAAAAAAGGACATTCCCTATTTATTTGTCACAAATAATTCTTCAAGAACACCTGAACAGGTTGCTGAAAAGTTACTAGAATTTGATATCCCAACGACGAAGGAGCATATTTTTACAACAAGCCAAGCAACGGCGAACTTTATCAATGAACAGGAAAAAGCAGCCTCAGTGTATGTGATTGGGGAACAAGGGTTAAAGGAAGCAATTAGTGAGAAGGGGTTTATTATCACAGATCAACGTCCCCAGTATGTAGTCATCGGTCTTGATCGAGAGCTTACATATGAGAAGCTAGCAACTGCTTGTCTTGCTGTTAGGGATGGAGCGAGGTTTATTTCAACAAATGCTGATATCGCGATTCCAACTGAAAGAGGCCTTGTCCCAGGGAATGGATCGCTAACCTCAGTGATTACTGTCTCAACAGGTGTCCAGCCTATCTTCATTGGGAAACCAGAACAGATCATTATGGAACAGGCATTAAAGGTATTAGGAACGCCTCTAGCTGACACATTGATGGTCGGGGATAATTATGATACGGATATTATGGCAGGGATGAATACGGGCCTTGATACCTTATTAGTACATACCGGTGTGACAACTGAAGTCATGCTAGAAACGATTGAAAGAAAACCAACTTACTCTGTAAAAAGTCTGACAGAATGGTTAGCATATATCTAACAAACTAAAAGCAAGGTACTTAGAATGTACCTTGCTTTTTTCAATCATTCTGTATTAGCTGCACGATGTGCAAGTCGGCTTGAGGCTGCGGCTGCAACTGCACCCACTAAATCATCTAAAAATGTATGACACCCAGCTGATTTATCATTTAGTTTTTCCAGGATGCCAGGCTTTTTCTTATCAATATATCCATAATTCGTAAACCCAATTGAACCATACACATTAACGATTGAAAAAGCAAGAACCTCGTCAACCCCGTACAATCCTTCATCCGCTTTTATTACTGAAAGGAGAGGCTCTTCTAACAAATTCTTCTCAGCAAGGATATCTAATTGAATCCCTGTAATAATCGCATTTTGCACCTCACGCTTAGAAAGCACTCGATCAACATTTTCAATACAGTCTTCAATTTGAAGATTCTGATGGTACTTATGCTGGAGGTAATAGACAAGGTCTGCGATATCCTTAATTGTCACGCCCCTTTCTTCTAACCAGGTTCTTGCCTTTAATTCAATTGGATCCATTATTTTTTTCTCAGACATGTTTTCACCCAATCTCACAAATTTTTTTCATGTTCTCTTCATAAATTGAACCGCAACTATTTTTTTTGTATCCTGTTTATAATTCCCAAGCCAGCAAAAAAAGATAACTTTTCTCAAAACAAAACGTATATCTTCATATTGACCGATGAAATTGTATATATTCAGAATAACGTTAAGTTTGTCAGGAGAAGGGGCTTCTTCAGACATATCCCATTTACCTAAGCTGGAGGGAATATTATGAGTACAGAAATTTCAGAAAACTACGGCTTGCAGGTTCGAAAAATAGAGAGGTTTGGAAAATATCAAGCATTTAAATATAGAAATATACTATATACTATTGTGCCAATAGGTTTTTTGGAACAGGAAGAAATCATTGAGCTTAAACAATTAAGTGATTACATGATTCAGCAAGGTGAAACAAGTGTTGCACTCATTGTCCCTACAAAGGATGGAAAGCTTACCTCGATCATCAATGAAAAACCTAGTATGATTCTTAGATGCCCTAGAGCGAATCAGTACAGGGAGAGCCTTACAGGGAGGGATCTTGCCAGCTTCCATGGGCGAGGGAGAACATTTCCATATCCACTCACTAAAGTAAATCGAATCGGCCAATGGAAGCATCTGTGGGAGAAACGAGTCGATCAAATGGAGTTGTTTTGGAAAGAACGATTAAATCAGCATCCTACAAACCATTTTGAAAAACAATTTATTGAATCTTTTTTGTACTATGTCGGGTTAACTGAAAATGCGATTCAGTACTTAGTCGATACTGAAATGGATGACCGACCATTATTAATTGATTCAGCGACAGTTTGTCATGAGCGTTTAACCGTGAAGGAGTGGCAAGAGAGCCATCTGATTGAATTGCCAAATAGTTGGGTATTTGATCATGGAAGTCGTGACCTTGCTGAATATATCAGAGACAGTTATTTGCAGGACAATCAGATTGATCAACATAAATGGAATCAGTTTTTAGAAGAGTACAATCAAGTAACTCCTATTAGTTCCTTTTCTTGGAGACTACTATATGCCAGGTTGCTATTTCCAATTCACTACTTTGAGACGATAGAAGGATATTATCTGACCCAATCAGAAGTACAAAAAATGAGATGTGAAAATCAATTAAACAAAATCCTGAAGAATTCTTCAGGGTATGAAACATTTTTGGGAGCTGTTCATGGGCTCATTCATGTTCAACACCGACAAGCAAATGCTCCAGTTGTTCAATGGTTGATGAAAAAAGGTTAATTTAGTCTCCTTGCTTAGTACGGATTGTAGTGTACTAAGCAAGGCCTCATTTGGACAATCTCCTATAATTTTCCTCATTCAAGTGGTCTATAAAATCATTCCTATGTTATAATTGTGTATTCATATTATTTAAAAGTTTTGAAAAAAGGAACAATCACACTTGTAAAAAGTGCTAAATCTCTCTATAATGTCCTTTATAGATAAACAATTGTATTTCTGGAGAATACAGCAAGGGGAGTGAAGAAATGAAAAGCATTGGGGTAGGAATATTAGGATTAGGAACAGTTGGATCAGGTGTTGTAAAAATTATAAAAAACCATCAGGATAAGCTGATGCACCAGGTTGGATGTCCAATTGAAGTAAAGAAAATCCTAGTTAAAAATATAACAAAAGAACGTGATGTTGAAGTAAGTCCTAATTTACTTACAACAGACGTGAATGAAGTGATTGAACATCCAGAGGTAGATGTAGTAATCGAAGTAATGGGTGGTATAGAGGAAACAAGATCATATATCCTCGCAGCCCTTCGAAATAAAAAGCATGTCGTAACAGCTAATAAGGATTTGGTTGCTGTATATGGTTCAGAAATACACAAACTAGCAAGTGAAAATCGCTGTGATTTCTATTATGAAGCGAGTGTAGCGGGTGGCATCCCAATCTTAAGAGGATTAGTTGATGGCTTATCTTCAGATAAAATTACTAAGCTGATGGGAATTGTGAATGGAACAACAAACTTTATCCTAACAAAAATGAGTAAGAATGGGAGCCCATATGAAGAAGTTCTTGCTGAGGCTCAGGCATTAGGCTTTGCTGAAGCAGATCCAACCTCAGACGTTGAAGGCTTAGATGCTGCAAGAAAGATGGCAATCCTTGCTACATTGGGATTCTCTATGAATATTGACTTAAGTGATGTCACTGTGAAGGGAATCACTCAAATCACAGAAGAGGATTTGAATTATAGCAAGAGATTAGGCTACACAATGAAATTAATTGGAATTGCACAACAGGACGGTGAAAAGGTAGAAGTCAGTGTTCAACCAACCTTACTGCCTGATGAACATCCACTTTCTTCTGTTAATGATGAATATAATGCAGTATATGTCTTTGGAGAAGCTGTAGGTGAAACGATGTTCTATGGACCAGGGGCTGGTAGTCTACCTACTGCTACTGCGATTGTATCTGATTTGGTTGCTGTGATGAAAAATATGAGGCTTGGCGTAAATGGTCAGAGTAGTATTTCACCACAATATGAGAAAAGCTTAAAAGAGCATTCAGACATTTTCTCTAAGTATTTCTTAAGAATTCATGTAAAGGATCAGGTTGGTTCTTTCGCGAAAATTACAACAATCTTTTCTTCACACGGTGTAAGCTTTGAAAAGATTCTCCAATTACCGTTAAAAGAAAAAGATTTAGCTGAAATCGTTGTTGTGACTCATAGGGCCTCTCTACAGGACTATGAGGAGATCTTGCAACATCTTAGTGATTCAGATGTTGTTGCACAAGTTAAAAGCTCATATCGTGTTGAAGGAGATGGCGTCCAATGAAATGGAATGGATTAATCGAGGAATTTCAAGAATTCCTCCCTGTAACTGAGAGAACTCCAAAGCTTACACTTAATGAAGGAAATACTCCATTAATAAAGCTGCATCATTTATCCGAGCAGTTTGGGATTGAATTATATGTGAAAACAGAAGGAACAAACCCAACTGGTTCTTTTAAGGATCGTGGAATGGTGATGGCTGTTGCAAAAGCCAAAGAAGAGGGAAGTAATACAGTCATCTGTGCATCAACGGGTAATACGTCTGCTGCAGCTGCTGCTTATGCTGCAAGAGCGGGGATGCGTTGTATTATTGTCATCCCAGATGGGAAAATTGCGATGGGTAAGCTTGCTCAAGCGGTCATGTACGGGGCAGAAATTTATGCAATTCAAGGAAATTTTGATCAGGCACTAAAAATTGTTCGTAAAATTAGTGAAAATGCTCCAATCACATTAGTGAACTCTGTTAACCCTTACCGCATTGAGGGACAAAAAACAGCTGCATTTGAGGTTTGTGCTCAACTAGGGGGGAAGGCTCCTGATGTACTTGCGATTCCAGTAGGGAATGCAGGAAACATAACTGCTTATTGGAAAGGCTTCAAAGAATACAATGATAAATATCAATCTGGTCTTCCGCAAATGCATGGATTTGAAGCAGAAGGTTCAGCTGCGATTGTTCGTGGAGAAGTAATTGAAAATCCAGAAACGATTGCAACAGCGATTCGAATTGGGAATCCGGCAAGCTGGGAGCATGCGGTTAATGCACAGAAGGAATCTGGTGGTGAGATTGACGAGGTAACGGATGAAGAGATTCTAGAAGCTTATAAGCTTATTGCAAGCAAAGAGGGTGTCTTTGCAGAACCTGCATCATGTGCGTCTATTGCTGGGGTAATTAAACATTTAAAACAAGGAAAAATAAGTAAAGGATCTACTGTCGTTGCCGTATTAACGGGGAATGGCTTAAAGGATCCAACAACAGCCATTGAAGCAAATGAAATTTCACCAGTTGTATTACCAAGTGATGAAGAGGTTGTATTTGAGCATATCAAAGGAGTCGTTTTGCAATGAGTGCCGGAGAAATGTTTCAAATCAAGGTTCCAGGTAGCACCGCTAACCTCGGTCCAGGATTTGACTCAATTGGACTTGCTGTTAACCGTTATTTGACATTGATCGTCGAACCTAGTGATGAATGGCTATTTATTCCCCTGTCAAAGGATGTTGCAGAAATTCCAACAGGGAAGGATAATTTTGTTTACCAAATTGCCAAACAAGTAGCTGATAAATACAATCAGTCACTGCCACCATGTAAAATTCAAATGAAAAGTGATATTCCTCTTGCTAGAGGATTGGGAAGTAGTGCAGCAGCAATTATTGCGGCTATTGAGCTAGTGGATCAGCTTTGTGATTTAAGACTTTCTCGTGAAGAAAAACTCCGTCTAGCAAGTGAGTTTGAAGGACATCCAGATAATGTAGGTGCGTCTTTATATGGTGGATTGGTTATAGGTAGCCACCGTGAGGACGGCACAGATCTTGTGCAATTGCAGGATGTGGACATGGATATTGTCATTGTGATTCCACGTTATGAAGTAATGACAAAGGAAGCAAGAGCGGTTCTACCAACCTCATTTTCACGTCAGAATGCAGTTGAAGCAAGCTCTGTGAGTAATGTCCTGGTTGCAGCACTTGCAACAAAAAACTGGGAATTGGCAGGGAAAATGATGGATCGTGACCTATTTCATCAACCCTATCGACAAGACCTTGTTCCGGAGATGGCTGATATCATAAAAGCAGCCAAGCTCTCAGGCGCCTTTGGGGTTGCCCTGAGTGGAGCCGGACCTTCAGTGATTTGTTTTACCGAGGTTGGATACGCAAGGTCAGTAGTCAAGACAATCGCCCCATTATTTGGGCACTTTATCGTCGACGAATTGAGAATCGAAAATGTAGGTAGCCAAGTTACTTCATTGGTCCTATAAAAAAAAGCGAAACCGTGTCGGTTTCGCTTTTTATATAGAGAAGATTGATTAGAAAACTTGTTCTACTTCAAGGATTCCAGGTACTTCCTCTAATAGTGCTCTTTCAATCCCAGCTTTAAGAGTAATCGTTGAACTTGGGCAGCTTCCACAAGCACCTAATAAACGAAGCTTTACAATTCCATCTTCTACATCAACTAATTCACAATCCCCGCCATCACGAAGAAGGAATGGACGAAGCTTATCTAATACTTCTTGAACTTGCTCTTTTTGGTTCAATTCTACAGTCATTTAAATCTACTCCTTTCCTTACCTATATTATACTTACTTTATTCGGAAAAATCTATTCTGTGATATGTCTACCATCAAAATTGATGTGGTTGACTACTTTTCATGAAATACAATGTAGTGTCTATTTTATCATAAATTTTGTACAATAGAGGAATAAAAAGCTTGGAAAAAGGAGCGAATAATCAAATGGGAACGAAAAGTATTGAATTAGTCGTTTATGGAGCAGAGGTGTTATGTCCAAGCTGTGTAAATTTACCATCATCAAAGGAAACGTATGAATGGTTAGAGGCAGCAGTGAGTAGAAAATTTCCTAATCAACCATTTTTAATTAGCTATGTTGATATTTATAATCCTCCAGCTGATGATGAACAAAAAAAGCAATTCGCTGAACGTGTCATTGAGGAAGATATGTTTTATCCAGTGGTCGTGATTGAGGATGAAATTGTTGGGGAAGGGAACCCAAAGTTGAAGACCATTTATTCTGAGATGGAGAAGTACGGTTACCGTGAAGAAAATTAATGAAAAAGCTGCCCATTTTGAGCAGCTTTTTTGATAATCATCCATTATGATATTTATACATCCAAAGGACACCAGACTTTAATAAACGCGGAACTCGCCCAATAATAGGTCGATCAGCGACTAATCCAAAGCCGTGTTTTTTCCCCAGTGATCCAAGAATTCCTTTTAGCTTAATTGGTGGGAATTCAGAAGGTGGTTCTTCGTTATTCCAGCGCTTAAGGAGCACTTGGACGATTTGTTCTGCTTGCCCCTCTGCTAATTGGGCACTTGGTGCATACGGTAGACTTGCGCAGTCACCAACGACATACACATGCTCGTTTGTAGGTAGATTATGTTGGATGGTCAAAACGACTCTCCCTTGAGCATCCTTTTCAACATCCAGCTGTTGAACCACTTGATTTGGTTGAATTCCTGCAGTCCACACAATGATGTCAAAATCCATAGGTGTATCATGGTTGTAGAGAACATTAGGTTCTACCTTCGTAATATTTGCTCCATTAATAATGGTAATATGTCTTTCAGTAAACCAATTTTCAACATAATTGCTTAATCTTTCAGGGAACATCGAAAGAATATGCTGTCCACGATCAAATAACGAAATATTAAGGTCAGGTCGACTTTCATTCAGTTCACTTGCTAGCTCAACACCACTTAGTCCTGCACCAACGATGGCTACTTGTGCTCCAGGAGCTAGATTATTTAATTTTTGATAGGTAAGACGGGAATTATTGATAGATTGAATACTATACGTATTTTCTTTTGCGCCAGGTACATTATGATATTTATCTTCACATCCAAGTCCAATAACTAAATCGTCATAGGTGATTGGATCTTGATTGTTCAGGTGTACAAGGTTGTTTTCAATATCGATGCTAGTGACATCTCCATATTTAATTGTTAAACGAGGGTGTTCTGGAAATGGGACACGAATATGCTGATCTGCGATTGTACCAGCAGCAAGAGCATAATACTCTGTTTTTAAGCAATGATATGGAACGCGATCAATTAACGTTATTTCTATATCTTCAGGTAATTGATTAGGCAAGAGGCGTTGTAAAAGACGCATTCCTCCATAGCCGCCACCAAGAATGACTAGATTTTTCATATGAATTTCCCCTTTGCATACGTATGGTTTCGATTTCATCCTCTTTTTGCTATATGATGAGTGCTTTTATATAAAAATGTTATTCTAATTAATCAATTAAGTGAAAGAATACGGTATTTGCGGGTAAATATGTTGCTTATTTAACAGAAAACCTTTTCAAAATGACACTAAAAGTATAGCTAATTTATGACAAAATAACAACAATTTTCTTGGATGAAGACCTGGTCGATACAGTTTTTATTGACGAAATGGGGGAAACAAGGTAGGATATGTGGCAGTAGAGGTGATCATAGTGCAACCGATTATTGAATTTTGCATTAGCAATTTAGCAAGTGGAGCGCAAAAGGCTTTAGAGAAGCTTGAGAAAGACCCTAATCTAGATATCGTTGAATATGGTTGTCTGAGCTATTGTGGAAAATGTGCACGCACGATGTTTGCACTTGTAAACGGTGAAGTCGTAACAGGTTCAACACCCGATGAGCTAGTGGAGCATATTTATCAATTTTTAGAAGAAAATCCTATGTTTTAATAGGTGATTATACATGAAAAAAGCTGCCTACGTATGGCAGCTTTTTTTATATAATATTAAATAGGGGATAATTCTAATTGTTAACATATATGTTTCACTTTATACTTAAAAAAAGGCTGTTTTAAATTTTTAGTAGGCTGAATACACGGAGGCTCACCGCTCACCCCGCAGGACGCCGAGTGTATTCAGACTGCGGCTTTTTAAAGAAACACTTAATACGAAAACTACCTTTTGAAAACAACAATTTTTGGAGGATAACATGGGAAGCTTTCATTTCACTAAGATGCATGGTTTAGGTAATAATTATATATATGTCGATCTGTTTAAAGAAGAATTAAAAGAAGAGGAACTTTCAGCAATTGCGAAGAGTGTTTCAAATATCAATACTGGGATCGGCTCAGATGGGATGATATTGATTTGCCCATCGGATGTTGCTCCTGTGAAGATGCGTATTTTCAACAATGATGGATCTGAAGGGAAAAATTGTGGAAATGGGCTAAGATGTGTTGCTAAATATGCGTACGAGAATAAACTAGTAACAGAACAAAAGTTTCAAATTGAAACTCTGTCAGGATTAGTATCAGCAGAAGTCATTGTAGAAGATGGCAAAGTTAGTACTGTCACCATTAACATGGGAAAACCTCGGTTAAATCGTGCAAGTATTCCGATGGTCGGTGAAGACATTGTTCAGGTTGTTAACGAAAGCATGACGTTTGGAGATGTCGACATGTCAGTGACCGCCGTTTCAATGGGAAATCCACATGCCATTTTTTATGTAGACGAGATCAATGATGCCCCATTAACAACATTAGGACCAGTGATTGAAAAAGACAAACGTTTCCCAGAGAGTGTAAACGTTGAATTTGTCGAGGTGGTTAGTGAAAATGAACTTCACTTCCGCGTTTGGGAACGTGGGTCAGGAATAACTCAAGCCTGTGGAACAGGTGCATGTGCAGCAGTAGTTGCTTCTGTATTAAACGGAAAGACGAAAAGGAATGTAGAAACAACCGTACATTTAGCTGGGGGAGATCTATTTATTACTTGGAACGATGACAATGAAGTATTAATGACAGGTCCAGCCGCTACGATTTGTGAAGGGATATATTACTATTCATTATAGAGGCTAGATAGTTGAGTGTAGGTCTGTAAGATACTATACTAAGGAGTATAAATATTGTTTTATTAAGGCTGTTTTCTCAAAGTTTGTTGTTTTAAACTTAATTAATTGAAATTGAAGTTTTTAGCAGACTGAATACACGTAGACTCCCGTGGGATGCGTGGCCAAAGTGAGACCCCGCAGGAGCATAGCGACGAGGAGGCTCACTGGTCACCCACAGGACGCGGAGTGTATTCGGGCTGCGGCATTACAAGCAACAATATATATGAATCAGCCTTTATTAAATAAGGAGGGAGACAATATGGAAAATATCCTTACAATTACAGAAGCAGCAAGCTTTCAAATTAAAGATATGATGAAGGAAAATGGAGAGGAATCTTCTTATCTTCGTGTTGCTGTAAAGGGTGGAGGATGCAGTGGCCTCTCTTACGGTATGGGTTTTGAAGAAGAAATCAGTGAAGACGATTATAAATTAGAACAGCATGGCTTAAATGTGCTTGTAAAAAAAGAAGACGCACCAGTCCTAAAAGGTGTTGTAATTGATTTCAAGCAATCCATGATGGGTGGCGGCTTCACGATTGATAATCCGAACGCGATTGCTTCATGTGGCTGTGGTTCTTCGTTCCGTACAGCAACTAATACAGGTACACCAGAAGAATGTTAACATTAAAAAATGCTGTCCAACGTGTTAATCACACGGAGGACAGCATTTTTTTTTAAAACATACTTGAACTATGAAGTGGTTGGATTTTTGCTTTTGGATCGATGTATGATTTCGCGTTATTTACGGCAGTTGGTGCTTCACCAAAACCAGAAGCAATCAGCTTAACCTTGCCTTCATAAGTTGAAATATCGCCAGCAGCATAAATTCCTGGGATATTTGTTTCCATTTTTGAATTTACTAGAATTGAGTTCTTTTGAATTTCGAGACCCCATTCCTTGATTGGTCCAAGTGAAGAAACGAACCCGAAGTTAACGATAACTGCATCAACGTCAACAGTTACTTTATTATCCCCTTTTACTTCATCTAAGATGACTTGCTCAATCTTGTCTTCACCGACTAATTCAACTGGTATATAAGGAGTAAGAACCTCAACCTTTGAATTCATTAAATTCTCAACACTGTGCTCATGTGCACGGAACTTATCACGACGATGTGTTAAATAGACTTTCTCTGCGATTGGCTCAAGCATCATAGCCCAGTCAACAGCTGAATCTCCACCACCACATACTAATACTTTTTGACCAGCAAATTTGTTAAGGTCATCAATAAAATAATGAAGATTCTTTCCTTCATATTGTGCAGCTGACTCTAACTCAAGCTTACGAGGTTGGAACGCACCGTTTCCAGCTGTAATGATGACTGACTTTGTATAATGGATTTCGCTATTTGTTGTTAATTGGAATACACCATCTTCTTGTTTCTCAACCGTATCAACTGATTGCTCAAGACAAATAGTTGGATCGAATTTTGACATTTGTTCCTTCAAATTATCGATTAATTCCTGTGCACGGATTTTTGGAAAACCTGCCACATCATATATATATTTTTCTGGATAAAGTGCAGATAATTGACCACCAAGTTGAGGGAGACTCTCAATAATTTTGACACTTGCTTGTCTCATACCGCCATAGAATGCTGTGAACAGTCCAGCAGGGCCTCCACCAATTACTGTTATATCGTAAACCTTTTGATCTTCTTTCATCTAAATACCCCCCTGTTGAATAATGACAATCCCTATAAATAAGGGACGATTACTATTTTTCATATAGTTTATATAATATCATAATTATTATAATTTATCTCTTTTAGACTAAAGCATCTTATCAGATTTTATTGAAATGTGAATAATTAATGTCCACACTAGTTAAATTATTATGACAATTTAGCGATACACTTGATTTTTTTAGTAAATTGATAACAATTTCACAAATTGGCTTGAAAAGAGTACATAAAAATAATAATATGTAATATAGACATTGTGTTTATATTTTATGACATATTTCTACGTCTATTCGTGTGATTCTTCGTGAAGGATATCACAATCTTTTTGTGCAAATAAAAAGATAAAAAGAGGTAGATGCTATAAGTATCTGACACTCATATTAAAAATTATAAAAGTGGATGTGATTCAGTTGAATAAACCAAAAATAGTTATTTTAGGTGCAGGTTACGGCGGTCTTATGACTGTTACAAGATTACAGAAATCATTGGGAGTCAATGAAGCAGAGATTACGTTAATTAACAAAAATGATTACCATTATGAAACAACATGGTTACATGAAGCTTCTGCTGGAACATTACACCATGATCGTGCTCGTTATAAAGTTGAATCTGTTATTGACCGTAACAAAGTGAATTTTGTAAAAGGTACTGTTACTGGAATTGATAAGGACAAAAAGGTTGTTACTCTTGATGAAGGTGAATATCACTATGATTACTTAGTGTTCGCACTAGGTGCAGAGAGTGAAACTTTCGGAATTAAGGGACTTAAAGAATATGCATTCTCAATTTCCAATATTAATTCAGCACGCCAAATTCGTGAACATATTGATTATCAATTTGCAACATATGCAACAGAAGAAGAAAAGCGTAAAGAACGCTTAACAATTGTTGTAGGTGGGGCTGGATTTACTGGAATTGAATTCTTAGGTGAATTAGCTAATCGCGTTCCTGAATTATGTAAAGAGTACGATGTAGACCATAATGATGTACGTGTTATTTGTGTTGAAGCTGCGCCAACAGTATTACCAGGATTTGATCCAGAACTTGTTGAATATGCAGTAAATCATTTAACAAGCAAAGGAATCGAATTCAAAATCGGTACTGCAATCAAAGAAGCAACAGAAACAGGCATTATTGTTGGGAAAGATGACAATGTGGAAGAAATCAAAGCAGCAACTGTTGTTTGGGCAGCGGGTGTACGCGGAAGTAGCTTAGTAGAAGCAGCTGGATTTGAAGCAATGCGTGGACGTGTTAAGGTTGACTCAAATTTAAGAGCACCTGGACATGAAGATGTATTCATTATTGGTGATAGCTCACTTGTAATCAATGAAGAAATCGACCGTCCATACCCACCAACAGCACAAATTGCGATGCAGCAGGGTATTTCAGTTGCTAAGAACCTTACAGCATTAGTAAGAGGAAAAGGCGAATTAGAAAACTTCGTACCAGATCTTAAAGGAACAGTTTGTTCTCTTGGTGAACATGATGCAATTGGAGTTGTATTCGGTAAGAAAGTAACTGGATCAACTGCATCATTTATGAAGAAAATGGTCGACAATCGTGCACTATTTATGGTTGGAGGACCATCTCTAGTCCTTAAAAAAGGTAAATTTAACGTATTATAATCAGTATAAATAAAAAGGCGATCCTAATGTGCTTGTTACAACTAGGATCGCCTTCTTTATTTTAGTCCTTTTTTGCTTTTGTCGCTTCAGAGGTACGCTTACTTACATACGGCTTGAAGCTTTTTGCTTTATTCTCACTTGCTTTCCAACGCGTCCAGCCTTTCTTTCCCGTTCCTCTACCTGTTCCGCCTTTGCTTTTTGCCATACAAATCACTCCATTTATTAAATACGATAATTGATCGTTTATATATGTTTTTGCTTATTTTAATACTTATAAACCAAGCAGATGTTGTCAACAATAACACAATATCGTTCTATAAGATAGCTACGCACTTATCATTTAGAAAAATAAACCCTAAATTATTCCTCTTTCCATATACAAAAAAAGCTGTTATAATTATCTGAATATTAGAACTAAAGGGGAGATATCAATGAATAATCAGCAAACAATCAAAAACGAATGTCCATATTGTAATGGAAAAGGCTATTTCCAATTGATTCTCGGCGGATCTGAAACTTGTTCATCATGTGAGGGAACTGGAAAGCATAAATAAATTTTAATTAGAAATAAAATTGACTCTTTGAACATCCCTTTAGTACACTATGAATGTGTGTACTGGAGGTGAAGAGTCATGCCAATGAGTTTACCCGTTTTATTAATTTCTGTTGTTTTATTTTTTGTTTTATTTTTTGGAATCGGATTCCTTCTAAATATGCTCTTACGAATGACATGGATTATGGCCATCATCTATCCTGTGGTTTCAATCTTTATTATCCAAGATGTGAAATTTATCGACTATTTTAGAGCTCCGTCTTCTTCATTCGCATTATTAGGAGAAAAGATTATTTCTCTTGCTGTAGCGGATGTCATTATTTTAATAAGTGGATTACTTGGAGCTATTGCTTCAGGTCTAGTCATTAGATTGTTGAGAGCCAAAGGTTATCAAATGTTTTAATATTTTACATGATTTACTAGTTAATTAGATTTTCACTTTAATAAGTGAAGGTCTTTTTTTATTTAATTTATACTCCTGAAAAGCCTTGAAATATAGGGAATTATGAGATTTTCAAGTGTTAAAAGAAAGTTTTTCCTACTCTGGACGAATAATTTTCAATGGAATTGGAAATTAATAGATTCGTGAGAGGAGTGGAAAATGAATCATGATGATAACTATACTTAGAAGAAGTATCATGACATTTTTATTTGTTTTGGCCATTTTTACGACGTTTCAATCAATTTCAAATGTTAAAGCAATGGATTTATCAGATTGGGTTAATGATTATAAGGAAGATGAGAAATATCAAAGTGTACAGGACAATGCTGCAAAACAAACAAAACTATCAACAAAGGTTTTAAATGTAGCAAGCGTTGTTAAGACAGAAATTTCTTCAAGTGAAGAGGTTCAAAATGATCTTACGATTGAGGATGTATTTGATTGGACAAAGTATCCAAAGGCCACGGTGACGGCAACGGGCTATACTGCTGGAGTAGAGTCAACTGGGAAATCACCAGATCATCCGGGTTATGGAATAACGTATTCTGGTGTAAAAGTGAAAAGAGATTTATATTCAACGGTTGCAGCAGATTTGAACGTGTTCCCAATCGGGACAATCCTATGGATTCCTGGCTATGGATTTGGAGTAGTAGCCGATAAGGGTGGAGCAATCAAAGGAAATAAAGTGGACTTATATTATGAAACAGTTGATGATGTATACAATGAATGGGGGAAGAAGACCCTTGAAGTATATGTAGTAAAGCGCGGTCAAGGTAAGCTAACTGAAAAGGATTTATCAAATCTGAACAATGACGAATCTATGCAAGTATTTAGGCAGCAATATATTGGGTCGAAAAGTTAAAAAAACTAATGATCCTCAAATAAAACTGACCAAATGTTTTTGGGTCAGTTTTATTTTGGCTTCTATTCAACATTCAATGACAAGCAATAATTAACAATATTAAAGACTAAATAAGAAGTGCAGAAGGATGGTAAGAGCAATCCCTGTAACTGCTCCGAAAAATACTTCGATCGGCTGATGCCCGAGTAACTCCTTTAATTCCTTTTGTTTTTCCTTCTCATCAAGCTTTGGCCACATCTTAGCTTCTTCCATAAACTTATTAAAATCAAGCACAAGACGATTTAACACAGTTGCCTGTTCTCCAGCATGACGCCTTACACCTGTCGCATCAAACATGACGATAATTGCAAACACAGTTGAAATCGCAAAAAATGGTGAGCCTAACCCTTGTTCAATCGCAATACCAGTACATAGTGCTGTTACGGCTGCAGAATGAGAACTTGGCATGCCTCCAGTACTTGTAATTAATGACCAATCTAATTTCCTAAAAGCGATAAATTGAATAGGTACTTTAATAAATTGTGCAAATCCAATGGCTGCAAGAGCTGCCCACAATGGAAAGTTTGTGAGTAAATCCATGAAAATTCGTCCTTTCAGTTATGAACTTCTTCTTTTTTTATGAGTTAAAGTGTTTTTATATTATTTACATAATAAGCTAGAATAGATACTAACGACTATTCGTTAAAAGAGGTGGGGAAATGACTGATTACCCAATGGAATATTACGAATTTTTTGTGAAATTCAATGAAGGAGACTACTATACCTGTCATGATTTACTTGAGGAAATATGGTTGACAGATAAGGACAATCTTTTCCTTAAGGGCTTGTTACAAATGACAGTTGCTCTCTATCATTATGGATATGGCAATGTCAAAGGTGCTAGATTAATGATGAATGTAGGTCACAGCTATATTCAGAAATATCGCCCTATTTACTGGGGGATTGATTTAGAATATGTGAATGATTTCATCGAGCAATGTCTTACTATTATACCACAAGATATTGACCAAGTTCCGTTCGAAAAAGTTAACATTTTGCCACAACTTCCAGATTTAATTCTTTATTTAATAGACTGATCTTAGAAACTCGAAATAAATTCGTCGTTCTTATATAATATAATCATTACGCCTGGAGGTGGATGTTTTGTTTATTGTTGAAAATGAGTTAGATTTTTCTCAAAAAGAAGAAGCAATTGTTGTTGGTTTATTTGAACGTAGTAAGAAGCTAGATGGAATTGTAGGTGAATTAGATACGATTCTTGATGGTGAAATTACAAAACTATTAGTCGATGGTGATCTGTCAGCAAAGAAGAAATCAATTTCGAAAATACATACATTAGGTCGAATGAACATCAAACGCTTAATTTTTGTTGGTTTAGGTAAAGAAGATGAGTTAACCTTTGAAGGGATTCGTGAAGTTATAGGAAAAGCGGTTAAATCCATTCATACTGCTAAAATTGAAAGCTTTGCCGTGTTATTAGATACCTTTACTACAGAAAATCTAGATGCACTAGATTGTTCACATGCATTAGGAGAGGCAGTAACCCTTTCAACATATTCATTTGCAGATTACAAGCAAAAGTCAAATATTCCTGAACATGCAATTGCAAAAGTAACTGTGTATTCACAAGAGGATTCAGAGGAAGTAGAAGCAGGTCTAGTTGTTGGAAGTGCTTATGGACAGGGAACGAATACAGCTAGAACCTTAGTGAATCTTCCAGGAAATATGTTAACAGCTACTGATTTAGCCAATCATGCGATTGAGTTAGCAAAGAAATATGAATTTGAGGCAGAGATTCTTGATAAGGAAGAGATGGAGAAGCTTGGAATGGGTGCCCTCTTAGCTGTAAATAAAGGCTCTGTTGAACCACCCAAAATGATCGTTCTTAAATACCAAGGAAAAGACACTTGGGAAGACGTAATCGGTCTAGTTGGAAAAGGGATTACCTTTGATACAGGTGGCTATTCAATTAAACCTAAGGATGGTATTGTTGGCATGAAGGCTGATATGGGTGGAGCTGCAGCTGTTCTTGGGGCAATGGAGGTTATTGGAAAGCTTCGACCTGAGCAAAATGTAGTTGCGGTTATTCCGTCAACTGATAACATGATTAGTGGTGATGCTTTTAAGCCAGATGATGTGATCACTGCATTAAGTGGAAAAACGATTGAGATTTTGAATACTGATGCTGAGGGGCGTTTAGCATTAGCTGATGGAGTTACCTACGCAAAGCATCACGGTGCAAGCGTATTGGTTGATGTAGCAACATTAACAGGTGGCGTAATTGTTGCGCTTGGACATGATATTACTGGTGCAATGACAAATAACGAAGAGTTATTTGAACAAGTATTGGAAGCTTCATATGAGGCAGGAGAAATGATTTGGAGATTACCTATTACTGAAAAACATAAGGCAAGAGTTCGTAAAAGTAGAGTAGCCGATTTAAATAACTCTCCAGGTAGAGATGGCCATGCGATCTTTGCGGGGACGTTTATTGGTGAATTTGCAGAGGACACACCATGGGTACATTTAGACATTGCAGGTACAGCAACAACAACATCAGACTATGAATTAGGTCCAGCTGGTGGAACAGGTGCCATGGTACGTACATTGGCTACATTTGTTGAATTATATCAAGCTAATAAAGAATAAATAATGAGAGAGCTTCCTATCTGGAGGCTCTCTTTTACGACTTATACACTAAGCGATGGAACGATGATCTGTACGCTGAACCCTCCTGGTTGCACGATAAATTCTTGGTGCAATGAAAGCCCCAAATAAAGTGAAAATCATATCCTTTACCCCAAACCAGAGCATCACCAACCAAGTAGCTCCATAGCTCATATCAATTTGAAGCCATAGATTTAATGAGAGGTACATATAGTTCGTCCCTACTAAATAAATGATAATGATCCCGACAAATGAAGCTGTGACGAAATGCCGCAAATTCGGTTTAACGTTAAATTCCATCATTTTTCCAACGACAAACGCGGCTGGAATATAAGAGAGCACAAAGCCTCCAGTACTTCCAAGTAAGACCCTAGGACCAGCAGAGAATTCAGCAAAGACTGGCGCTCCTGCTAATCCAATGAACATATAAACAGTCATTGATAAGGCTCCTAGTCGACTCCCAAGTAATAATCCTGCTAGAATCGCAAAAAAAGGCTGCATTGATAAAGGAACACCCGCAATCTGTAAAAATGGTGCCCAAGAAGTAATATTTGCGCCAATAGCCATTAATGCAACAAACATCCCGGCAAGTGTTAAATCAAGTGTTTGATAACGTCTTTTATTCATCAACATATATGTAAACCTCCGTTAGTTTCTAGTTAACAAAAGAATAAAACAAGTACGGTATTTATGTCAACTTAAAATTATTTAAAGTTGACATAAAAAAGACAAGTTATTTCTCTTCGAAGTTATTTTCTCTGCTCATCAGCGATACATTAGTATGAGGGAGGGATGAGCGTGGAAGAACTAATTGGAATTGAGTATACTGCCTATGTGGCGTTAGCTGTCTTGCTTTATGCAATTAGACAAGCAACCGGAATATCAAATAGATATATTCCGTTAACAGCAGTCATCCTAGGAATTGCGTTTGCGATGTTAGAATATGAAACATTCAATTACGATGTCTTGCTAGAAGGAATTAAATATGCATTATATGGGGTTGGAACGGTTGCAACTGTGAAGTATTTATTTGTTAAGAATATGAGAGAAGAAGAACGTACAGAATAACGATTCCTTCAACTAGAACTAAATTCTAGATTGTTATATAATCAAGAAACAATAATACTGAAGGTGATCTAATGAAAATTCGAAAAGCAATAATTAATGATACAACAGAAAGCATTTATCTTTACGAAAATAAAAAAGAAGAATATACATTAGTTGCTGTACCTGTTGTAGAATGGTCAACTATAATTCCATATGATGAAGAAACACAATCAATAAAAGAACGTGTAGGAAATTCCCTTGCGAATTTGTTAGCAGCTGAAACAGCGAAATCTCTAACAAGCAAAATCACTCATTGGGTTCGTGAAATGTAAATAATTGCTGTGAAAAATAAAGTCCTGAACAAGGGCTTTTTTTTTAGCATGAAAGTAAAAAAATGTGGAATAAATAAAAGTAGGAGGAGGTTTATCTATATGGACAAAGAAAAAATAGAACGTTCATTTGTTGAGACTGTTAGTCAAGAGGAACACGTAAATCAACTTGATCCAGAAATGGATTTACGTAATATTAACTTTGCAACAGGCGAAAATAAATATCTAAATGAAAATCAGGATCTATTATAAATGAACATATGAGAAACAATATTAGACCTTCATAATCTATGGGGGTCTTATATGTTGTCCTTCCCCAGAAGGTGGTATCCCTCATGAAAGACCTTCATATTTTCCCACAATTCGGTAGCTGGAAACATGAATTTGTTCGCTGCTCGTAGTATAATAGAAGAAATATTAATTCAATTTTTCTTCTATTTTCAGATCAGAAAGAAGGGGTAAAATGGAACTTGAGACCATCATTGCCCATATTGAAGATTATGGTTATTTCGGTCTGTTTTTGTGGTTATGGCTTGGAGTACTTGGCATTCCTATTCCAAATGAAGTGATTACGATGTCTGTTGGTTATGCATCCTCCTTGGAGATTCTTGATCCATATTATCTATTTGCTTGTACGTTTTTAGGATTAGTAGCAGCTAATACAACTAGTTATCTATTTGGAAGGATAGCTGGTACACGTGTTCTTGCAGCATTAAAAAAAAGAAAATCCACAGAGAAAACACTCAATCGGGCGTTACGTCTAAATAAGAAATATCGAATTTTTGCTTTAGTGGTAAGTTACTTTATTCCAGGTCTTCGTACAATGGTTCCTTTATTGTTTGGAATCAGCGGACTCAAGTTCTATAAGTTTGCCTTGATTTCATATATCACCATTTTAGTTTGGGCAACCAGCTATTTTGTTTTAGGGAGCATTCTAGGGGATCAAATCTATCTGTTGTTAGATACAAGAATTCATGTAATCGTGAGTGTACTACTTACAATTTTCTTCATTTATGTAACAGTCTGGATGTATATAAGATCTAAAGGCAGAGGGAAGTTAAAAAGCACGGGTGAAGTATACCGACAATAAAGCGCTTAATTAAAAGGAGAATGAAAGTGGACCTACCAATTAATTTAACCAATTCATTAATAGAAACATTAGGAATCAAAATTGTTGAGCTATCAGAGGAAAAAGCGATAGCGACAATGCCAGTTGATGATCGCACAAGACAGCCGTTTGGAGTATTACATGGTGGAGCTTCAGTTGCATTAGCAGAAACAATTGCAAGTATCGGGACGTATCATCTTCTTGATCAAAAGAAGGAATATTGTGTTGGACTTGAAATCAATGCAAACCATATTAAGTCAAAAAAAGACGGCATTGTTAAAGCTGTTGCAACGCCGTTACATAAAGGAAGAAAAACGATGGTATGGGAGATTAAAATTGTCGATGAACAGGAACGTTTAGTTTGTGTTTCAAGATGTACAATGGCGATCCTACCTATTCAATAAGTAACCCCTCGATTATTGAGGGGTTACTTCATTGATGTAGGTGAGAAGAGATGTTCTAGGATGAGTGTAATCGCTCCAATAGCTGTCGCATTATCGGCAAATTCGGATAATCGAATTTCAGTCTTTTTGGCAGCTTGAGTTAACACACGTTGTTCAATCGTTTCAATAATGCTATCCAATATAAGATGTCCGGCCTTTGATACACCACCAGCCAAAACGATTTGTTGAGGATTGATAATATGAATTAAGTTTGTTAATCCAATCCCGATATAACGACCAGTTTGCTTTAGGATTTCCAGACATAATGTATCTCCCTTTTTTGCTGCTTCATACACTAGTTGTCCATCAATTTGATCTAAGTCATTACCTACCATGTCAGTAATCAGACTTGATGTACCCATCGCTAATTCTCGTTTTACCCTTTCAGCAATAGCTGGTCCTGCTGCAACTGTTTCTAGACACCCATAATTACCACAGCTACAACGTGCACCCCCGATGTCGATCGTCATATGTCCAATTTCACCTGCAATAAAATGTTCTCCGTGGAAAAGCTGTCCACCGATGATAACACCTGCTCCAATTCCTCTCCCAATATTAACCGTAATGGAATGATTGTACTGTGTACGCTTTCCAAACCACATTTCTCCAAGTGCCATCACTCTTGCATCATTTTCAACAAAAACAATTGTATTAAATTCCGATTCAAGCTCCATCTTAAGAGGGATATGACGTAACTGAAGACTTGGTGCATATAACGACTCACCAGTGTCAACTTTTACGACACCGTGCATTCCAATGCCGATCCCGATTAATTTCTTTGAATCAGATTGATGAACGTCAAGAATCATATTTATTTGTTGCTTTACTACGTCTAACAAGCCTTCATTTGTGACAGGGAATGGAATGGGTTCAATGAAGGAAGTGAGGATTTCACCTGATAAATCTGTTGAAATGGAACGTAAATACTTTGGGCCAATATCAAGACCAATCAGGAAAAAACCATTTGAGTTAATAGAAAGAAGTGTAGGTTTGCGACCACCACTTGATTCTCCTTGGCTGATTTCCACAACCAATTCAGTTGTAAGTAGTTCTTTGACAATATTACTTACTGTAGGGGGGCTTAATGTTGTTTCCTTAGCTATATCTGCCCTTGAAATTGGGCCGTCTACCCTAATTTTATTTAAAATGATTGAGCGATTCAGTGATTTCATTAACTGAAAGCTTCCTCTTTGCCCTTGCTGCATCCTAATTTCCACCTTTGTCATGATTATATTTTTTTATTATAGCATAACTTAATTAATTTAATTAATAAAAGAATGGGTCGATAGGTTATTTTTCATCTATTTTAATAAAACAATTGCTAGTTATTTGAAATGATATTATAATGAACACAAGAACTTAATTAATTAAATTAACAAAGTATTAAGCATATACATGAAGGAGGAAAAATGATGTTACAACAACTTAAAAGCGATTTCATAAAAATATTTGGTGGTCATGAGAATGTAAAAGCATTCTTTGCGCCAGGAAGAGTTAACTTAATAGGTGAGCATACTGACTATAATGGTGGTCATGTATTCCCATGTGCGTTAAGCGTAGGTACTTATGTGATTGCAAGACGAAGAGAAGATACAAAGGTAAGATTGTATTCTACAAATTTTGAAGAAATTGGTGTAATCGAAGTGGATCTAGAGGATCTTGCTTATAATGAAAAACATGACTGGGCCAACTATCCTAAGGGAGTATTAAAGATTTTCAAAGATCAAGGGTTGGAAATTGAAAATGGATTTGACGTATTATTTTTCGGGAATATTCCAAACGGTGCAGGGTTATCATCATCAGCTTCAATTGAATTAGCAACATCTGTTATGCTAAACACATTGTTTGACCTTGGTGTGGAAATGGTAGATATGGTCAAGTACAGTCAAAAAGCTGAAAATGAATATATCGGCGTAAGTTGTGGGATTATGGACCAATTTGCGATCGGTATGGGGAAAACAAATCACGCAATCCTGTTAGATTGTGATACATTAAAGTATGAGTACAGTCCAGTAGAACTTGGTGAAGCAACACTTGTTATTGCGAATACAAACAAGCGACGCGGACTTGCTGATTCTAAATACAATGAACGTCGCTCAGAGTGTGAACGTGCTCTTGCTGACCTTCAAACTGAGCTAGCAATCTCTTCATTAGGTGATTTAACAATTACTGAATTTGAGAAGAACAAGGATCTTATTAAGAATGAAATTGACCGTAAACGTGCAGAGCATGCCGTCTATGAAAATGAGCGTACAAAGAATGCCGTTGTTTCATTAAAGCAAGGTAATATCAAAGGGTTTGGTGAGTTAATGAACCAATCACATATCTCATTAAGAGACCTTTATGAAGTAACAGGAACAGAATTAGATGCATTAGTTGAATCAGCATGGAATGAAGAAGGAGTCATTGGTTCTAGAATGACAGGAGCCGGCTTTGGTGGTTGTACAGTGAGTATTGTTGAGAATAGCGCTGTTGAACGCTTCATTGAGAATGTTGGCAAGACGTACAGTGAAAGAACAGGACTTCAAGCTGACTTCTATATTGTAAGTGTAGGAAACGGAGCTTCAGAAATTACATTATCTTAAAAAGTGGAGGGAATAAAACATGGCTGTTTTAGTATGTGGTGGAGCAGGTTATATCGGAAGTCATGCAGTGGCAGATTTAGTAGCAAAAGGTGAGGAAGTAGTTGTCGTTGATAACCTTCAAACAGGTCATAAAAATGCTGTATTAAACGGTGCAACACTTGAAATTGGTGATTTGCGTGACCTTGCATTTCTTGATGAGGTTTTTACAAAGCATAGCATTGATTCGATCATGCATTTTGCAGCAGATTCATTAGTAGGAGAAAGTGTTGTTGATCCGCTAAAATATTATGATAACAACGTTAATGGGGCACTTTGCTTACTGAAAGCGATGGTGAAGCATAAGGTTGAACGTATCGTCTTTTCTTCAACTGCAGCAACGTATGGTGAACCAAACTCAATTCCAATTGTTGAAAGTGATCCAACGATTCCAACGAATCCATATGGTGAAACGAAGCTAGCAATCGAGAAAATGTTGAAATGGGCAGAGCAAGCATATGGAATTAAATACACCATCCTTAGATATTTCAATGTAGCTGGAGCTCATACTGTAGAGGATATTGGAGAAGATCATCAGCCAGAATCTCACCTTATTCCAATTATCCTTCAGGTTGCATTAGGTCAGAGAGAGGATATCAAGATTTTTGGTGATGATTACCAAACTCCAGATGGCACATGTATCCGTGATTATATCCATGTAAGTGACTTAGTCGCTGCGCATATCTTAGCGATTGAAAAATTACGTGCAGGTGGAGAAAGTGATATCTATAACTTAGGGAATGGTAATGGTTTCTCTGTTAAAGAAGTAATTGATATGGCAAGAAAAGTGACAGGAAAAGAAATTAAAGCAACAATTGCTCCACGTAGAGCAGGTGACCCAGCAATGCTTGTTGCTTCATCAGAAAAAGCACTTGCTAAGCTTGGGTGGAAGCCTAAGCATGACACATTAGAAGAAATAATTGAGACTGCATGGAAATGGCACCAAAATCACCCCGAAGGATATGGAGATAAATAAAAAACGTTCGGGAAGAGGGACTGAATTATGATGAATCATATTTATGAAAACATACAGCAACTTCTCTTATTTGGGGTTAAAAAGGGATTAATCGAACAAGAGGATATGATTTTCACAAGAAATCAAATCCTAGAAATACTAGAGATTGAAGAATGGAAGGATGTCGTAGAAGATCTACCAGAAGTTGAGACTGATACACCAGCTCCCTTCCTTGATTCCATTCTAGATTGGGCTGCGGAAAATGGGAAGCTAGAAGCTAACACGGTAACTTATCGTGATTTATTAGATACAAAGATTATGGGCTGTTTCTTGCCCAAGCCTTCTGTTGTAAATCGTACCTTTGCATCCTTATATGAAAAAGAGGGACCAGTAAAGGCAACTAAGTATTTATATAAATTATCTCAGGAAAGTCATTATATTCGAATGGATCGAATCGCGAAAAATGACCATTGGTTCTCACCAACCGAGTATGGAGATATTGAAATCACCGTTAATTTATCTAAGCCTGAGAAGGATCCGATTGCGATTGCAAATGCAAAGAATGCAAGTCAATCAACTTATCCTAGCTGCTTATTATGTAAAGAGAACGTAGGTTATGCTGGCCGAATCAATCACCCAGCAAGACAGAATTTACGAACGATTCCCGTTGAATTAGGGAAAGAAGCATGGTATCTACAATTCTCACCTTATGTGTATTACAATGAGCATGCCATCGTATTTTTAGGTGAGCATTTACCGATGAAAATTTCGAAAAGAACATTCGATATTCTGTTGGAATTTGTTGAGCAAATGCCTCATTATTTCCTAGGGTCAAATGCTGACTTACCGATTGTTGGTGGGTCAATCTTAAGTCATGATCATTACCAAGGTGGTCATCACGATTTTCCTATGGCAAAGGCTGAGATTGAAACTGAATTCACATTTAAGGATCATCCAAGTATAAAAGCGGGTATTGTTAAATGGCCAATGTCTGTGATTCGATTACAAGGTGAAGACAGACACGAGCTTAGTGAGTTAGCTGAGAAGATCTTAACTAAGTGGAGAGGCTATAGTGATGAAAGTGTTGGGATTCATGCAATGACAGGTGATGTCCCTCATAACACGATTACACCAATCGCAAGAAGGAGAAATTCACTATTTGAGATTGATTTAGTTCTTAGAAATAACCGAACAAATGATGAGCATCCACTAGGAATATTCCATCCTCATGCAGAGGTTCACCATATTAAGAAAGAGAATATCGGTTTAATTGAGGTCATGGGGCTTGCAGTTCTTCCAGGGAGACTTAAGGACGAATTACAGCACCTTGGAGAATTAATGCTCCACGATCAATTCCAGGAAGAAATCAAGAAGAATGAAGACATTGAGAAGCATTTAGAGTGGGCAATGGCGATCAAAGAAAAGTACAGTGAGATAAATGAATCAACGATTGATGAAATTCTTAAGCAGGAAGTTGGACTAGTGTTCTCTGAAATCCTTGAACATTGTGGTGTCTACAAACGAACTGAACAAGGCAAAACTGCGTTCATAGACTTTCTTCAAACAATCTAACAAAAAACCGCCAATCGGCGGTTTTTTTGTATGTCTATTTACTTTGAGCTTTTTGTTTCTTTGCCTTTAACGCATCCTGACCGCTTTTTTCCCAAAGTGGTACTCCGGAATTATAGGCAGCTCGACTAATTAAATGACCAGCAACTGGCGCAGTGACAAAGACAAAGATGATTCCAAGAACCAATCTCGCATTCATATGTCCGTCCTCAACCCAGAAGAATAGAAAAGCAGCAGTAAGAATAAGTAAGGTACCTAATGTTGCTCCTTTAGATGCAGCGTGGTTTCTTGTATAAATATCGGGTAGACGAATTACACCAATCGCACCAACGAGATTTACAAATGCTCCAAGCACAATGACAGCAGCAAAAATGATTTCAAGATTCTCTTTCATTCTCAATGATAACTCCCTTCTCTAAAAACTTTGAAAAGGCGACAGTACCAATGAAAGCTAAGATACCCAGTAATAAGATGACTTCCAAAAAGGCCTGTGTTCTTAGTACAACACAAGTAATTGCAGTCATACCAATTAAGTTAATTCCAATGGCATCTAGAGCAACAACGCGATCAGGAGTCGTCGGGCCTTTAATCACACGATAGACAAAGCCCAGAGTCGATAACGATAAGAGTAGTAAACCAATATTTAAGAGTACATTAATCATTATCGGCTCACCTCCTTAATTGCTTTTTCAAACGAATTCTTTATTCCTTCAATCGATTCCTCAACGCTCTGCAAATCCATCGCATGGATATATAAGGTTTTTCGATCATCAGATATATCTAGCACGAGTGTTCCTGGTGTAAGTGTAATTAGATTTGCGAGCATAGTAATTTCCCAATCCTTTTCTAAATCAGTAGGCAATGCGAAAATCCCAGGAGTCATATCTAATTTAGGTCTTAAAATGATTTTGAAAATCTCAATATTTGATAGGATTAACTCTTTGATAAATAGCAAGACAAGCTTAATAGCTGCAATCACATTTAATAAATAAAAACGTTGTGGGAAAAAACGTCTCATCATAAAAATCATGAGCAAACCAGCCAAATATCCTCCGAATAGGGAGCCGACAGTAAATGAATTTCCTAGAAACATCCAGGTGAACGCTAGGAATATATTTAGTAATAATTGTAATGCCATAGTATCTACTCCTTTAAAACTGCATCGATATAGATAGAAGGGTTCATCAATGTTTCAGCAGCTTCATTGAAGTATGGTAAGAACCATTCTGCACCTAAACCGAGCGCAATTGATAGTGAGAGAAGGAGAGCGGTTGGTAAGATAAGGCCTTTGGTCGTTCCTTTTTCCTCTTGTATACTTAGTTTTGTTTCTCCCCAAAATCCGTTCATGAATATTTTCATAACAGAATACAAAACAAGTAAACTTGAAAGTAAAACAACACCTGCTAAAATGTAATCCCCATTTTCAAGACTACCTTGAACAATCAGTAGCTTCCCAACAAATCCACTTAAAGGTGGAATACCAGCGATTGTCACAACAGCAATGAAAAACAACCAACCTAAGACTGGATGATTCTTAATTAATCCACCCATCTTCTTTAAATCAAATGTGCCAGACAGGATAGCCATTGCACCAACAAGGAAGAAGAGAGCACCTTTTACAATCATATCGTGAACAACATAGAAGATTGACCCAGCAAGAGAAGTAGTTGACATTGTCGCTACCCCAATTAAAATCACGCCGACAGCAGTCATAATGTTGTAGATGATAATTTTCTTCACGTCCCAATATGCAACCGCACCGATGACACCAACAACTATCGTTAACGCAGCTAACACAGAGATGATTGTATGTGTAAAGGCTGTATCATGATGGAAAATAAGTGTAAACACTCTCGTGATTGAATATACCCCAACCTTTGTTAAAAGAGCACCGAATAGAGCAGTTATAGCTGTCGGTGGTGCTTGATATGAGCCTGGTAACCAGAAGAATAATGGGAAAATAGCTCCTTTTAACCCAAAGACAATTAAGAACATAACAGCAATGACAGTGAGAAGTCCAGTTTGGCCAGATTCACTGATCTTCTGTGATAAATCAGCCATGTTTAACGTTCCGGCCACTCCGTAAAGTAAAGCAACTGCTGCAACGAATAATGCAGAAGAAATGATATTCACAAGAATGTACTTAATCGATTCTCTTAACTGAACTTTTGTTCCTCCAAGCACGATTAAGACATAGGAAGACATAAGCATAACTTCAAAGAATACAAATAGATTGAACAAGTCTCCAGTCATAAATGCTCCAAACACACCGACCATTAAAAATTGAACAACTGGGTAGAAATAAAATCTTTCACGTGGCTCCCCAATAGTTCTAAAGGCAAACAAGAGAGTAGCTAGACTAACGATACTTGCTGTTAACACTAAAAGTGCTGCAAGCATATCAGCTACTAAGACAATCCCATAAGGTGGATTCCAGTTACCGATTTGAAGTGTCTGGATTCCACCAGTGAATACAGATTGTACTAAAATGGCAGAGACTACAATAGTTGCGACTGATGCAATAACACTTATCCACTTTTGCAAGGGAATATTATTTTTGAAAAATATGAGCACAATCCCTGTGACAAGCGGGATAAGTATTGGTAGAATGACAAAATTATTCATGACGATCATTTCCCCTCAAATTATCCATGTTGTCCGTTCCAAGCTCCTTGTAAGAACGATAGGCAAGAACTAAAAAGAAGGAGGTTACTCCAAAGCTAATAACAATAGCTGTTAAGATTAAAGCCTGTGGTAATGGATCAGAATACGTTGGGGCTTCCTCACCTAGTAGTGGTGCAGCTCCGCGTTTTAATCCACCCATTGTCAGAAGTAATAAGTGTGCTCCATGACTTAGTAGTCCCGTGCCAATAATGATACGTAATAAGCTTTTTGATAGTATTAAATAGGTTGCAGCTGTAAATAAGATTCCGATAACAAAAGACATTAAAATTTCCATTATTCATCCTCCCCGATCGTTTGAATAATGGTCATCGTTACACCAATAACCACAAGATATACACCAATATCAAATAGAACGGCAGTAGCAAGCCCTGTATGACCTAATATTGGGATATCGAAATATCCGAAGGTATGGGTTAAGAATGGAACATCAAATAGAAATGCTCCCATTCCGGTTAATACAGCAATCAATAACCCAAGTGCTGCCACCTTGATAAAATCAAACGGAAAGATTTTTTTAACTGTTTTTGCATCAAAGGCTAATAGCAGCAACACTAGTGCCGCAGCAGTCATCAAACCTCCTATAAATCCTCCACCAGGAGTATAATGTCCCGCAAAGAAGAGGTGAAGAGAGAAAGCAAGAATGATGAATATCGCTATTTTCGTGATGGTTTGTAGAATTAAGTCGTTTGTCTTCATCCTTCTTTCCCCCTTGTCAGACGTAAACGAATCATCGCAAAGATTCCAAGTGCGGCGATTCCAAGTACAGCAATTTCAAATAGAGTATCAAAGCCACGGAAATCAACAAGGATTACGTTAACCATATTCTTACCACCAGCTTCTTTGTAACTTGCTTCAACAAAATAACTTGAAATCGATTCAAATAGTTTTGAGCCATTTGCAGAAAGAGCAAGTAGCGTAACTAGCGTACCAACACCTAAAGAAATAATTAGGTTTGGTAAACGGAATTTCAGTGATTTCGGTTTAATCTGTAGCTCTGGTAAGTGATAGAAGCAAAGCAAGAACAGGGCTACTGATACTGTTTCAACTATTAATTGTGTAAGTGCTAAATCAGGTGCTCTAAATAATACAAAGAATAAGGATACACTGTACCCAACAACACCTAGAGAGATGATCGATGTTAATCTTGATTTTGCAAACAGAATAGTAATGGTCCCTGCTAACAATACAAGCGTTAGAACCACTTCATATATACCAATCGGTGCACTGTTTGTTGTTGTAAATGCGAATGCATCCTTTACAAATAACGCACTCATTAGCAACACAATCATGAAGGCAAAGATCATCACTAAATAGTCGCGAATAAAACCAGTCATATAAAACTTGTTGATTTTAAATGATGAACGCTCTAATGCAACTAGCCCTCCATCATACAAATTGTTAAGTGTAAGTCTCTTTGGAAACAAGTCATATACCTTGGACCATTTTAAAAGACTAATAAATAGAAGAGTTCCAATTGCAATAACACCTATCGTCATAAATAATTCAGTGTTCCAACCATGCCAATAATAGATATGAACATGATATGACCCATTCTCACCTAAAAGACTTGGCTGAATCGCGGCCATTGCCGGTTCAATAATTGATTGAGATAGAATATTTGCAAATGGACCGAAAATAATGACGAGTGAAGCCAAGATAATTGGTGGAATAAGCATACCAATTGGTGCTTCATGTGGTTTAACGTCTAATTTCTCAGGTTGATATTTTCCAGTAAATGTCTTGAATACAAGAATCATACTGTAGATAAACGTAAAAATACTTGCAATCCAAGCAATGATTGGGAACAATGCACCCCATGTTTGCATATTGAAAATATCAAGTGAAGCTGCATTCACAACTCCAGTGAAGAACATTTCCTTACTCAAGAATCCGTTGAATGGTGGGATTCCAGCCATTGCAAATGATCCGATAACAGCGAGTGTGAACGTAATCGGCATGATACCCATTAGTCCGCCAAGCTTTCGTATATCTCTTGTCCCTGTTTCATGGTCAACAATTCCGACAACCATAAACAAGCTTCCTTTAAAGGTAGCATGGTTAATCAAATGGAATACCGCTGCTACAGTTGCTGCCATATAGATATTTTTGTCTAAGTGATCGTAATGCAGTGCAGCTGATCCAAGTCCAAGTAAGGACATGATCATCCCGAGCTGACTGATTGTTGAGAAGGCTAATATTGCCTTTAAATCGGTTTGCTTAACAGCAGTGAATGAACCCCAGAATAGGGTGATAATCCCGACCGTTGATACAATCCAAAACCATTCTGCTGAGCCTGCAAATATAGGACTTAATCTTGCTACAAGATAAATCCCAGCCTTAACCATTGTTGCAGAGTGCAAGTATGCACTAACAGGTGTAGGAGCTTCCATTGCATCTGGTAACCAAATGTGGAATGGGAATTGTGCAGATTTAGTAAATGCTCCAAGTAGAATTAGTAACATTGCTGGAATGAATAGCGTATGTTCAGGAAGTGTTGCTACTTGTGAAATCATTTCGCGGATACTAAACGTATTCGTCATAATTGACAGTAAGATAAAACCTGCAAGCATGGATAATCCGCCAAACACAGTAATTAACATCGATTTCTGTGCACCATATCGTGATTTTTCACGTTGATACCAATATCCAATTAGTAGGAATGATGACAAGCTCGTTAGTTCCCAGAACGTATATAGAACAAGTACATTATCTGATAGAACAACACCCAGCATCGCACCCATGAACATGAGTAGGTACACATAGAAGTTATGAATGGCTTCTTTGTCTTTTGACAAGTAGTAAATGGAATATAGAATAACGAGGGAACCGATACCTGTAATTAATAGTGCAAATAATAGCCCCAAGCCATCTACATAAGCGACAAAGTTAATCCCAATCGATGGAATCCATCCAACTGATTCAATGATATTTCTACCATTCATGGTATCACCTATGAACTGGAAGAAATAAATGAATAGTAGGATTGGCAGGATTAGGACAAACCAGCCAGTATGTATACTTCGAAACTTCTTATAGAAAAGTGGTACAAATAAAGCCATTATAAATGGTGATAAAATGGCCCAGTGTAACAATGACAAAAGTATAACCCCCTTGTATTTTTAAAGTATAAAAATTCATTTTTTTGTTTGTTTTTGATGCACTAAGTGAATAGTAACCTAATGGTAGCAAAACTTATTATATACCATAGGTTTATTTCTTGCATGCATGCTATCTTATAGTATCTACCAATTTTATCAAAGTTATTAAATATGTAGAAACGCGTATATTTTCACAAAAAATTTTTTTTATTTCTGTTTTTAGGTATATTTTCTCTGCTTTATAAAAAAACTAAATACCAAGTAGGTGATTAGTTTGTTTAAGAAAGCATTTGTAGGCATTTCAATATTCGTGCTACTTTTCGTTGGAGCATGGTTATTGAATGAACAGACAAAACGAGAATATTATTTAGATCATGACGATGAAAGTGAATATCAAGTACAACAGACTGATGATGGTTATATGATTAATGAGAGTGGTAGGTATAGGATATTCCCTGCATTTATGTCTAGAGAATATATTCGAGTTGATCGTTAGAGAATGAAGACACGAGGATGGAAGATCCTTGTGTCTTTTACTCTTTTAAAGGGGTAAATCCATATTTTCTAAAGATGGAGAGGGCTTTTTCGCTTTGTAAGAAGTCAGCAAATTGTGCGGCTAGTTCTTTTTTATGACTAGATTTCACGATTCCCATTTCATAAATGATAGGGGAATGGAGGGATTTCTCTGCATTTGCCATGACCTCTATTTTTTCAGAGGTGAGTGCATCAGAGGAATAGACGATTCCAGCATCTACATTTCCTGTTTCTACATAAGTAAGGACCTGACGCACATCCTTAGCTAGTATGATTTTGGGTTGGATCGAATCCCAAATCCCTAATGTGAGGAAAAGCTCCTTTGAGTATTGACCAACAGGAACCGTTTCGGGAATCCCAAGGGCAATCGTCTTAACTGAGTCGTTTGTCACGTCAGAAAAATCGGTTATCGCTAGCTCAGAATCTTTATTTTTCACTAAAACAATTGAATTGGTTAATAATGCGATAACTGAGCTTTGTTCAATCAATCCTTCATCTAATAGCTGATGGAAGTTCAAGCTTGATGCTGATAAAAACAAATCAACGGGTGCTCCTTGTTCAATTTGCTTCTGTTGTGTACCAGATGAACCAACATTAACATGAACTTCAACAGAATCATGAATAAGTTCGAACTCTTTTTTTGCCTCTAGCAATGCGTTTGTCAAACTTGCGGCAGCGGAAATAGTGATTTCCTCTTTTGTAGAAGGGGCATCATTAGAACAAGCAATAAGGAAGAAGAAAATCATAAGATAAGCATATTTTTTCATATATAGTTGTCCTTTTATCTTTTTATATGGCTGTTTTCCCAAAGTTTGTTGTTTTTAGCTGTACATTATTAAAAGATATAATTCTAGCAGACTGAATACGCTCAAGACTCCCGTAGGATGCGTGAGCCAAGTGAGCCCCCACAGGAGCCAGCGACCAGGAGGATCACCGCTCACTCCACAGGACGCGGAGTGTATTCAGGCTGCGACTTTAAAAGCAATAATTTATACGAAAACAGCCTTTTATATAGAAAGTATAAATAACATTCAAACAAAAACCAATAAAAAGAGATGACTCCTCGTCATCCCTTTTGTGCATCTACATGAATATTGACCCTCTCTGTTGAACGGTGAATACTAAACCAGATAATCGTTGCGCTGATGAAAAATAGACAGCTCGTAATTAAAAACACGGTTGATATCCCAAAAAAACCACTTAAGATTCCACCCATCGTTGGTCCAATCACATTTCCTAAATAGCGGAAGCTGACATTATACCCTAACACCTCACCTTGAACAGATAAAGGTGCGACCTGCCTAATGTAAGCAGTCATACAAGGAATCAGTCCCCCTATAGAGATTCCAAATAGAAAACGGAAAATCACCAATTGCCATAATGAGTGTGCAAATGCTTGAGGAATAAATAGAATCCCTGCTAAGATTAATAAGATGAAGATGACCCGTTCATGACCAATCTTGTCACCGAGCTTTCCCCATTGTCGAGTTGCTAGCATGTTTCCAAATCCAGTTGCAGAAAAGGCTAATCCGGCTAAAAATGCAATATTTGCTGCCCCAGTTAACTCACTAACATATAACGCTAATAAAGGTTGAATACTGAAGTTTGCAGCTTGAACGATTAATGAGATGAACATGACCGATAATAAAACGGGTTGATGAAAGATATGAGAAAGTACTTCTTTTCGTGTGAATTTTTTAGTTTTTTCAGTTGCTTGTTTACGAACTTCTTTTACTCCAAATAAAACGAGCAATGTCGCTAATGAAATGATGGTAGAGGTGATAAAGAACGTATACTGAAATCCAACAGCATCAGCCATTGCCCCACCAATTAATGGGCCTAATAAGCCACCTGACACAGTCCCCATTTGCAAGGTTCCTAAGACTTTTCCAGCAGATTCCTTTGGAGTTTGTGCTGAAATTAATGCCAAAGAAGTAGGAATAAATCCCGTCACAGCTCCCATAAATAAACGTAAGAAAAACAACTGAGAGACAGACGACACATATCCCATAAGAAAAATACTGGTGGCAATACCGAAGCCAGTCATAAGTAGGATCTTCTTATAACCGTACTTATCTCCGAATCTCCCCCAAAGAGGTGAGACCAAGAAAGCAGTTAGAAAGGTAATTCCAAATACAAATCCAGCCCAGCGTTGTACATAGTCATCCGAATAATTTCCAAATGTTTCAATATACAGTGAAAGAAAGGGCATAATCATTGTCGCACTTGCAGCAACAAAAAAATTGGCAAACCACATAATGAACAAATTTCGATTCTTGATACTTACACCTTCTTGTTAATTATTATTTCGCCTCTCTAAATAGTATAAAATATTATTTCGGTTTATGAAAGACTTTTCATGATTTTTAACAAAAATGACCATTTGGTTTTTTATATATTCTGAAAAAAGATACAAATTATGGTGTCTCTCATGGTATAATGATAGTTACTAATAATGTTCGTAGCTCTTAGATATATGGTTCGTATTTCTAGGAAGGGGGAAGAACGAATGGCAGAGTATAACCAATATCTGTTTATCGATTTTGAATTTTCAATGCCTGAAAATAAGATGACTCCTCAGGGGTTTTTCCCAGAAATCATTGAGGTTGGACTTGTTTCTGTTAGTAATAAATCCATCAAACAAACGTATTCCTCTTATGTAAAACCAAGCCATTTTCCAGTATTAACTTCAAGATGCAAATCTTTTTTAGGAATCTCACAAGCTCAGGTTGATCAAGGCATATCCTTCGCTGACCTGGTCAAATTATTAGATGAAGCTGACACAAACAAGGATAGTACGATTGTTACTTGGGGTAATATGGATATGAAGGTATTAAGGGCGAATTGTGCAAAACACAATATACCATTCCCATTCAAAGGGAAAAAGGTTGACTTATCAATGGAGTATAAGCGTTTTTTTGGAGATCAAAATCAAACAGGGTTATGGAAGGCTGTGCAGGAGTATGGAAAAGAAGGCACAGGAAAACATCATTGTGCCCTAGATGATGCCCTTACAACCTACAATATTTTTAAACTAGTTGAGAATGATAAACGATATTTAGCAAAGCCTGAACCTACGACAATTGGAGATCGAATTGATCTCTCCAAAGTCTTAAATAAGTTTGCCTTATAAAAACAGATGTCCTAAAAGTGCCTGACACTTTACTTATAGGACATCTGTTTTTTTATTGTTTGTTTGAACCCAACTTCTCATAAAAAAATCATACCTAGGAGATTCTATCAGGTAAGGAGGGATTTTTATGTTTGTTGGACACAGAATCCAAGATGACCAAACGATTATCTTACACCTAGACCCAAGCTTAACTGAATTCTCTTCTGAATTTGGTGGTAACCATAACGGTAAGAAATTGCATTTGAATGAAAGCATTAAACAATATATCTCTGAAAAGCTTCCTGCATTTAACCCTACAACTGTAAAAGTTATGATCGGAACATTTGTTGTAGCAACGGTGGCTTTTGCAAGTGGACCTCTATACACAGAAGCGGCATCGAATGAACCAGCAGTGGTTGAAACTACACAAACATATCAAGTGAAAACTGGCGATACATTATGGAGTATAGCAAAAGCCCATAATCTTACTCCGACCGAATTAAAACAAATCAACAATTTGACAAGTGATATGATTTATATCGGTCAATCACTGAATGTATCTGCAGCTAATCCTGTGCAGGCTCCTTCTACATATACAGTGAAGACTGGTGATACGTTATATTCAGTATCACGTCAGTTTAATATGACAGTAAATGAAATGAAAATTCTAAACAACCTATCAACTGATGTCATTAAACCAGGTCAAATCTTAACAGTGAAAGCAAGTGTCTCTCCATCAACACAACAACCAACATCAACTTCAACATCAATTTATACCGTTAAATCAGGTGATTCCTTATGGGGAATAGCTACGAAATACAATACAACAGTTGCCGAGTTGAAAAGCTTAAATCAATTACCTTCTGATAGCCTTTCAATCGGTCAGACACTTAAAATACCAGGTTTACAAACACAAACCGAGGCTCCGCAAACAGCTCAAACATATAAAGTTCAAGCGGGTGATTCACTCTATGCAATCGCCAAAAGATATAATATGTCTGTGTCTAATTTAAAATCGCTAAACAATCTCCAATCCGATACACTAAGTATTGGACAAGTCTTAAAGGTGACTGGACAACAAGCGACTGCTCCTGAGCAGACAAAAACGAGCCAACAAATAAAGCAAGAGCTCGTATCTGATACGTATAATTATCTAGGTGTCCCATATGTATGGGGAGGCACAACTCCAGCCGGCTTTGATTGCTCTGGTTTTGTATCGTTCATGTTCTCCAAACATGGAATTGATATCCCAAGAGTTACATCAGGTTCTTACTATCAAATGGGGACTTCTGTCACAAGAGCTAATCTTGAGCCTGGAGATTTGGTCTTTTATGCAGTGAACAAACCTGGAGAAATCTCTCATGTAGGATTTTACGTTGGAAATAATCAATTTATCTCAGCCACATCTTCAAAAGGGATTGCCGTTTATTCCCTAGACAATTCCTATTGGTCTCAATATTATGTCGGGGCAAAAAGAGTCGTTTAACGAAGGAAGGCTTTCCATTTCAGTAAATTGACTGAGGAAAGCCTTTTTTTCTTATTTGAAATATTCCTTTTCTAATGTTCTTACGTTCTCAAGAGACCGTTCAGCCCATAACGTTTGTTGAGTTGAAAGCTCATTGGTTAAGGTAGTAAGCGCGTCACGCAAAGATTGCTCGTATGGTATAATTTCTCCATTATATTTTTTCACCATCGCTTTTGGAATATTGGTTTGTTCATGATGTGCTAAAGCCTTCCGTTCGTGAAAGAATGGTACCTCTGCTTCTTTTGGGTGATGTAAATCTCCCTGCATTGGATGCTTTAAAACGGCCTTCACTTTTACAAGATAATGCTGTGGGCGAATAGCGGTAATCTCACCTATGTATTTTCCAGTCTTATAAATTCCGGTAACAGTATCTCCTACCTGTAACTCTTCGATCGTCATAACTTACTCTCCTTTTTAGTACTTTAATTAAATATTGGACATGGTATACTGAAACTAAAAGATCTGTAAAGGGCTGATTTTTATGCAAATGATAGACGTACTATCATTATTTTTGTATTTTCCAGAAGACAAATCAGAATATTTTCCTGCTGCAATTACCTGTATGATTTTTCTTGCTGCAACGATTCTTACAATGCGATGGTTTATCCATCACTCAAGAAAAGAACAAGAAAAAGCAAAACAACTAGAAGAACAGCTTAAGAATGAAGAGTAATAAAATTCTGGCCTTGCATAAATTGCGAGGCCAGATTAGTTTCAGTTAGAAATTATAATCCCTCAAACGCGGTCTTAAGTCTTACTAGTCCCTCTTCTAAAGTAGCTCTTGGGCAGGCTAGATTGATACGAACAAATCCTTCACCACCTGGACCATACTTTGGACCTGACTCCAGTCCGATTTTCCCTTTCTTTAATAGAAGCTGTTCGAGCTCTTTATCAGTTAAACCTAAATTTCTACAATCGAGCCAAACTAAATAAGTTGCATCAGGCTGGATCATTCGAATAGATGGGAGTTCTTCTTGAATAAACTCTTGCAAACGACTAATATTCCCTTTTAAATAAGCAATAAATTGATCAAACCACTCTTCTCCGTATCGATAGGCTGCTTCCATTCCGACCATTCCAAATGTATTCAGACCAGCTAATCCTTGATTCCCTTGATGGTGATCAAATTTAACCTTTAAACGACGATTTGGAATAACAACAGCTGATGCTTGGATACCGGCCAAGTTAAATGTTTTTGTTGGTGCAATAAAGGTGAGGGTTTGTTGTTTGATTTCCTCAGAAATTGACGCAAGTGGAGTATATGGAGTATCCCCTACGATAATATCGGAATGAATATCATCAGATAAGATAAGGATTCCATTTCTCACGCATAGCTCACCTAGTCTTTGTAAATCTGCTTTAGACCATACTTTTCCTCCTGGATTATGGGGATTACAAAGAATAAAGGCCTTAATATCAGGAGTTAGTATCTGTTCTAATTGTTCAAAGTCAATTTCATATTGCTCATTAACGAGCTTGTTTTGAATGGTGATAAGCTGACGGCCGTTACGTTCGACAACATGAAAGAAAGGATGATAAACGGGTGTAAGAGTCATAATTTTATCGCCTGGATTTGTAAATGCACCAATGGCCATGGCTAATGCTGTTACAACTCCTGGACTGTAAGAAAGCCAACTCTCATTTATGTCCCATCCATGTCGTTTATGTACCCAAGCTTGAATGGAATTGGCTAATTCTGATGGGTAGACGTTGTATCCGAAGATACCATGATCTAATCGTTCTCTGATTACAGATAATACTTTCTCGGGAGCCATAAAGTCCATATCCGCAACCCACATAGGTAAAACATCCGAGCTTCCAAATAATTTCTCAGTTAAATCCCATTTAGCAGAATTTGTTCCTCTTCTTTCAATGACTTGATCAAATAAAGATTCCTCCAAATTTACCCCTCCAATTTAGATTATGGTATGATAATAACACAAAAAATAGAGTAGCTAGGTGATATGTGTGGAAATGCAAAACATGAATATTAGATTAATGGAACAATTGTATAACTGGGATCCACTTGGCTATGGACCAGGTTCATATGAAACTGAAATAGTGGATGTTCTCCAAGCCGTCCATGTATTAAATGATGTTTCGAAATTAGCTAGAAAAATTCAAGCTATATATGAATTCTCGTTTGAGGAAGTAATTCCTTTAAAAACTTGTGAGAAGAAGGCAAATGAATTATTACTGATAAAAAACAGCTCCACTTGTGAGATTTGAGGATAAGAGTTTATCCACTCTTTCCTCAAGTAGGATTTCTCCATGGCAGCTAGTCCTGCAGGAGTTGGTATGTTCCTTTTCTAGAACTAACGGTAATAAATTGTTTAACATGTTTAACGACATCCTCAGGTTTCTCTTCAGGTACGAGATGACCCGTGTCTCTAAATACAATAAGGGAGGAATTGGGCAAATCTTGATGAAGTTTTTTTCCGATATGTAATGGTACAACCCGATCATGTTCACCCCAAATTAGCAAGCAAGGTGTTGTAATCCCTTGTAAGTCTTCTGAACTTAATTCTCCTTCTCGGTCTTGGATTAATTTTGTCATTCCAATAAAAATCTCCTGGTTCTCAAATGGCAGTCTGTAACCTTCTATCATCTCCTCATCTATCATCGATTGATCATACACTACATTTAATAGGTTATTTATCACACCTTTTTTGGCTAACCAAAACTTTACATAATGATGAAATAAGGGGATGTATGAAGCATAGCGAAGCGACTTTTTTGTTGGCTTTAAATAGGAAGAGCTACATAATAAAATTAATTTCTCAACCATTTCAGGCTGCTGCTTCGCCATTTGTAACCCAAGTTGACCACCCATTGAATGTCCGATAACAATGAGATTAGTAAGAGCCAGCGTTTCTATAAATAATAGGATCGTTTTTGCAATATTCTCGTAAGAATATGTAAAGTTTTTTGACTTTCCGCTTTTTCCAAACGGAGGGAAATCAATAGCAATGACCGTGTAATCTCGAGCTAATAAGGGGATTAAACGACGAAAGCTAAATGTTGAAGACAAGAAACCATGAATTAGTAAAAGGGTAGGCTTATCACTATCATCATTGTTATATAACTCATAATGAATAGTCATTCCAGAAATGGTGATTGTATGCTCGAACTTATTTGTCTGTATCACGAGATCGACTCCATTTTTTAATATTCTAGGTTTATTTTACCCATTAGTGGAAAGATATTCATGTAAAAGCCATTGGTTAATTGAATAAAAAAATATAGAAAATCAACTCGGAGAATCCATTTTTTTGTTATAATTATGGGAAAATTCCTGTTTTTTTGAGAATTGGAGGAGCAACATGACATTTAATGAGACAGAAGTAGAAATATTAGAACTGATTGAGAAAGACAGTCGATTATCAATTGATACGATTGCCAAAATGGTTAACAAAAGTAAAGAGGAAGTAGAGGCAATCGTTCGTAAGTTTGAGGAATTAAAGATTATTGTTGAATATAATACAATCGTGAATTGGAGAAAGGTTGATGGACACGAAGGTGTGACAGCAATGATTGATGTGAAGGTTACTCCGAAAAGAGGAGTAGGATTTGATGCCATTGCTGAGCGTATCTATCGTTACCCTGAAGTAAAGTCGGTTTATTTGATGTCAGGAGCATATGACCTATCAGTAGTGATTGAAGGGAAATCAATGTCTGAGGTTGGGAATTTTGTGTCAGATAAATTATCGACATTAGATTCTGTATTATCAACGACGACTCATTTTGTACTGAAGAAGTATAAACATGATGGAACAATCTTTGATCATGGTGAAGAAGATAAACGTATCGTGGTGTCTCCATGACCACGAAGCAATCACATTACTTAGCAAAGACAGTTTCCGAGCTTAAGCCTTCAGGGATTCGGAGATTTTTTGATTTAGCGGCAAATATGGAGGGTGTTATATCGTTAGGAGTAGGAGAGCCAGACTTTGTTACCTCCTGGGCAATCCGAGAAGCTTGTATTCTTTCGTTAGAGCAAGGTTTTACTTCTTATACTGCAAACGCGGGTTTGATCGAATTAAGAAGAGAAATATCGAGTTATTTAAATCGATCATTTTCAGTTGATTACAATCCTGACAAAGAGATATTAGTAACGGTTGGAGCAAGCCAGGCACTTGATTTAGCGTTAAGAGCGATTATTGATCCAGGCGATGAGATCATCATTGTAGAACCAACATTTGTGTCATATGCACCAATCGTAACGTTAGCAGGTGGTGTTCCTGTACCTATTCATACAAATAGTCAGGATGAATTTAAATTAAAGCCAGTTCAGCTTGAAGAAGCCATTACAAATAAGACAAAAGCCATTCTTATTTGTTCGCCGAATAATCCAACAGGTAGTGTGCTGTCAAAGGATGAGCTTATCGACATAAGTAAAATCGTTCAGAAACATAATCTGCTAGTCATCTCTGATGAAATCTATGCAGAATTAGCATATGACCAGGCATATACAAGCTTTTCTAGCATTGAAGGAATGTTTGAACAAACAATTCTAATCTCAGGTTTTTCAAAAGGATTTGCGATGACTGGTTGGAGACTTGGTTTTGTTTGTGCACCAGCTGACCTATTGCAAGCGATGTTGAAAATTCATCAGTACACCATGATGTGTGCTCCGACAATGGCCCAGCATGCAGCGATAGAAGCACTTCAAAGTGGAATGCAGGATGTCGAAGAAATGAAGAAAAGCTATCGTCAGCGACGAAACTTCTTTGTGAACTCGTTAACCGAAATTGGATTAACCTGTTATACTCCAGGTGGTGCATTCTATGCTTTTCCTTCCATTGAAAAAACGGGGATGACTTCAGAAGAATTCGCTGAAAAGCTTCTGCTAGAAGAGAAGGTAGCAGTTGTCCCAGGGAATGTATTTGGTGAAAGTGGTGAGGGCTTTGTCAGATGTTCATATGCCTCGTCAGTTGAGCAATTACAAGAAGCAGTAAAAAGAATGGGACGATTCATGGAAAAGAGAATGTAATCATACAAAAAGAGGCTGTTCTCACATTGTGGGAACAGCCTTTCAAAAAGGGGGGGAATACTAGAAAGTATTTATAATAGGATAACCTCCTATTTCAAGATTTATACATCATAATTAGAATAAAAAAAGTAAAGCATAAGAATGTTAGCGTGTTTTAATTTTTGATTATATCATTAATCTATGATATAATTTAAAATTGCGTATAAAAGTATGTATATAAATAAGATTTAGGAGTGTTTACATGTCAGAAAAATTCGAAGTTGGAAGTGTAGTTCAAGGAAAAGTAACAGGTATTCAACCTTATGGAGCATTCGTTGCATTAGACGAATCAACTCAAGGGTTAGTTCATATTTCAGAAATTACTCATGGTTATGTGAAAGATGTTAACGAGCATCTTAAGCTTGGTGATGAGGTTAGCGTGAAAGTTTTATCAATTGATGAAGCAGCTGGTAAGATCGGTCTTTCAATTCGTGCTACTCAAGAAGCTCCTGAAAAAACAGAAGAGCCTAAACAAGCAAGACCAAGAAAGCAACGTCAAGCACCAGTTAAGGTTGAAACTGAAACTCCACAAGGTTTCAATACTCTTAAAGAAAAGCTTGAAGAGTGGATTGAACAATCAGATCGTGAAGATTTAATTAAAAAATAAATCACTAAAGAGGCCAAGGGAATCCCTTGCCTCTTTTTTCTGTACTAGAAGCTACTTCGTGCTCCTAGCTTCATCTAATGAAGGTTTAAATAATAGTCCAAGATTAATTACGCCAGCAATACCAACTAAACCATAAAAGATCCTTGAAAAATTCGAGGCTTTTCCACCAAAAATTTCTGCCACTAAATCAAATTGGAAGAAACCGTAAATGCCCAAAAAAATTGCACCAAATATAGTAAGGACAAGTGCTATATGTTGAATTGTACTCATAAACATCCCCCGGTAAAAAATACTTAGACGTATAGAATTAGTAAAATTATGAAAAATATACATGTTGCACATGTCTAAGTGAATTACTTTACAAACATTTTTTGAACGCGCATAATCAAGTTAAGAGGAGGGATAAAAATGGATAATTTTACATTTTATAATCCAACAAAATTAATTTTTGGTAAAGGGCAATTAGAGCAGTTAAAAACAGAACTACCTCAATATGGTAAGAAGGTTCTAATCGTATATGGTGGTGGAAGCATTAAGAGAAATGGCATTTATGATAATGTCCTATCACTTTTAAAAGAAATTGACGCTCAGGCTTTTGAACTTTCAGGTGTGGAACCTAATCCTCGTGTTTCAACTGTAAGAAAAGGAATTGAAATTTGTAAGCAAGAAGGAATAGATGTTCTTTTAGCAGTTGGTGGAGGAAGTGTCATTGACTGTACAAAAGCGATTGCAGCAGGTGCAAAATATGATGGTGATGTATGGGACTTCATGTCTCGTAAAGCAGTAGCCAAAGAAGCTCTTCCGTTTGGAACTGTCTTAACACTAGCAGCAACTGGTTCAGAAATGAACTCAGGCTCAGTTATTACAAACTGGGAAACGAATGAAAAATATGGATGGGGAAGCCCTGCAACATTCCCAAGATTCTCAATCTTAGATCCTGTACATACTTATAGCGTTCCAAAAGATCAAACCATCTATGGAATTGTAGATATGATGTCACATGTATTTGAGCACTATTTCCATCATGTCAACAATACACCGTTACAAGATCGTTGGTGTGAATCCATTCTGAAAACAGTGATGGAAGCAGGACCAAAATTAGTGAACGACTTAGAGAATTATGAACTTCGTGAAACGATTCTTTATTGTGGTACAATGGCATTAAACGGGATGGTTAACATGGGATATAGAGGCGACTGGGCTACTCATAATATTGAGCATGCTGTGTCTGCTGTCTATGATATTCCTCATGGTGGGGGTCTTGCGATTATCTTCCCACATTGGATGAAGTACAATTTAAATGTAAATGTTGCACGATTTAAGCAATTAGCTGAGCGTGTGTTTGATGTAGATACAACTGGTAAAACAGATCAAGAAGTGGCCCTAGAAGGGATTGATAAGCTTCGTGAATTCTGGAATAGCATCGGTGCCCCATCAAGACTTGCTGACTATGAAATTGGTGATGATCAAATCGATGTCATGGCTGAAAAGACCGTGGTATTTGGAGAATTTGGTACATTTAATAAATTGAATAAAGACGATGTTAAAGAAATATTAACTGCAGCATTATAAGGATTTTAGAAGTTACCCTATTCATTAGGGTAGCTTCTTATTTAAATGAAGGCTGTTTTCGTATATATTGTTGCTTTTGATACCGCAGCCTGAATACACTCCGCGTCATGTGGGAGCCAACTAGTCCCACGGGAGTCCCCCGTGTATTCAGTCTGCTAGAAATCTATTCTCAATTAATTCACCCTCAAAAAACAACAAACTTTGAGAAAACAGCCTAAATGAAAAAAAGATTCATGAAAATTTTAAAACTGGTTACGCTTACAAAGAGGGGCTGTCCTTGATTTAAATGTCGTGATTCGATAAAGTGATAGATGGAAATATAATTTTTTTAGGTTGGAGGCTCAAAATACATGACACATGTAACTTTTGACTATACAAAAGCACTTACTTTCTTTGGTGAGCATGAAATTACATACCTACGTGATGCAGTAAAGGTTGCCCACCATTCTCTTCATGAAGGAACAGGTGCAGGTAATGATTTCTTAGGTTGGATTAACCTTCCTACAGAATATGACAAAGAAGAATTTAGCCGAATCGTTAAGAGTGCTGAAAAGATTAAAAATGATTCTGATGTGCTACTAGTTGTTGGAATTGGTGGATCTTATTTAGGTGCTAGAGCAGCAATAGAATTCTTGAATCACTCTTTCTATAACTCAATTTCAAAAGAGCAGCGCAAAACACCACAGGTAATCTTTGTGGGTAATAACATTAGCTCTACATATATGAAGGATTTAATGGACCTTCTAGAAGGAAAAGATTTCTCTATCAACGTTATTTCTAAGTCTGGTACAACGACTGAGCCGGCACTTGCTTTCCGTATTTTCCGCAAATTGTTAGAAGAAAAATATGGTAAGGAAGAAGCAAAAGGACGTATCTTTGCTACAACTGATAAAGCACGTGGTGCATTAAAGACACTTGCAACTGAGGAAGGCTATGAAACCTTTGTTATTCCTGATGATGTTGGTGGCCGTTACTCAGTTCTAACAGCAGTAGGACTTTTACCAATTGCAGTAAGTGGTGCTGATATTGCAGCAATGATGGAAGGTGCTCAAGCTGCAAGCAACGATTTCTCTAAGTCAGAGCTTGAAGAAAATGCAGCTTACCAATATGCTGCTGTTCGTAATCTTCTGTACAATAAAGGGAAAACAATTGAAATGTTGATTAACTATGAGCCAGGTCTTCAATACTTTGCTGAATGGTGGAAGCAGTTATTTGGCGAAAGTGAAGGAAAAGATCAGAAGGGGATCTTCCCATCATCAGCTAACTTCTCAACTGACCTACATTCTCTAGGCCAGTATGTACAAGAAGGTCGTCGTGATATCTTTGAAACAGTACTTAATGTGGAGAAATCACGTCATGAATTGACGATTGAAGCGGAAGAAAATGATCTTGATGGATTAAACTATTTAGCGGGTCAATCAGTAGATTTCGTTAATAAAAAGGCATTCGAAGGAACTATGCTTGCACATACAGACGGTGGAGTACCAAACCTAATTGTGAATCTACCGGAATTAGATGAATACACATTTGGTTACTTAGTGTATTTCTTTGAGAAGGCTTGTGCAATGAGCGGATACTTATTAGGTGTAAATCCATTTGACCAACCAGGAGTAGAAGCATACAAAGTAAACATGTTTGCCCTTCTTGGAAAGCCTGGATTTGAAGAGAAGAAAGCGGAACTTGAAAAGCGTTTAAAATAATGAATGAAACGGATCTTGTCACTTGATAAGGTCCGTTTTTTTATTCAGGCTACTGTTTTAAATTGCAATAAAACAGCTCTTATAAATCATTAAAAATTAATAATTGGATAACCTAAGGTTAGATTACAGTAGGGGGTTATTCAGATGATTCCATTACCTTCAAAAATTGAAGGAGTAACAACACAGCTATACCAGTTAGAACAGCAATTAAAACCATTAGGTTATTCGATTGGTGGCAACTGGGATTATGATCATGGCTATTTTGATTATAAGATTGATGAAGAGGAAGGATACCAATTTTTACGCATTCCCTTTGAAGCGATTGATGGTCAATTAGATTCCCATGGGGTAACAGTGCAGTTAGGAAGACCATTTTTATTATCACATAAGTATCAAGATGGGATTGATAAAGAGGTAGAAATAGATGTGTTAACTGCAACAACAAACCAATTTCAGGCTCCAGTGGATGCAGATGCAAGTTTTCCTGAAAAGCATCGTGATTTAGGAAAGGCCCTCGTAAGAGAGCTTGAATCTGTCTTAATAGATTAAATATAAAAAGATGAGGCCAATACTAGCCTCATCTTTTTAATCTTTTATCACTAATAATTCATCCTGTTTTTCGATGATTACTGATGGATCGGGATTAACCATCGTGTTCGTTCCTCGTTTAATTCCAATAAGTAATTTTTTCTCACGAAGTAAATGATGACTACATTCTCTGAATGTCATCCCAACTAAATCGAAGGTAATTTCAAGGTATTTTAGTTTCGTTCCTTTTAATTGATCCAGCATATTTAACAAGGCGTCAGACATGCCATGTGAAACAAGACTATTGATCATCACATAACTAGATAGCTTATTCGTTTGGATGATTTCATCAGCCCCTGCTCTTTCAGCATTCTTCACTTGATCAAATGTAAGGATTTCGATAATGCTATAAATAGTTGGATTAATGCCTTTTACTGCTAATAAGGTAAGCACTGAACACATATCGGCTTGATCTTCATCCATGCTTTGATCGGATGTTATTAAAATCGTTGACGCTTCATTGGCCCTAGCTTTTGTTAATATCTCGTCAGACTTAGGATTGCCTCTAATAAAATGAAAATGATTAGAGGGAGATGGATTTTTTTCGAGCGTTTCGTCAATCAGAATGATATCCATTAGGGGATTAATTATTTTTAATTGGTGAATGACTTCCTTCACTCGCGCATTCCAACCGATAATGATTACATGATTATTTCCTTGATAAGGGGTTTTTCCTTCTAGGAAAGCATTCTGATTTGTTACAGCCGCTGTTGATAATGTAACAAAATAGGTTGTCACAAAGCCAGTACCAATAAGGATTAACAAGATTGCTACAGAACGACCTATGATACTTGTTGGGACATAATCACCAAACCCAATTGTTGATGTTGTTACAATCGCCCACCAAATACCATCAAAAATCGTTGGAAAGTTATCTGGTTCGAGTAGGTGGATGGTGAATCCAAATACAAAGGTGACGATCATGACCAAAGATAAGATTCTAGGAATAATGGGCCACCTTAAGAAGCCTGCGATCATACTGGTTGTTTTCATTTTGGATTATTCCTTTTCTTGTTTTGGAAGGAAGGAGAAGACCTCTTTAATGATTGTATTGATTCGTCTGGTTATTTCTTCTTCCCCAAAGGTTTCTTTTGCTTGTTCAATTGCTTCCATCACCTCAGCGTCAAATTGGATAACTGGTCTGTCGTCTTCAGCTTCGTTGTACAACGCAATCACTTCATCTAAACCTTCATTCAGTTTATCAATGGAAGTGCTTAATGTTTTCTTTTCTTCAGCTGATAGTTTCATCCTTTTCCCTCCACACTTGTTTCTTCCTATCAACTAGTGTGTACAATTAGCGAAAAAGTGTTGCATAAAAAGGGACAGAAGTTAAGAAACTAGGGTGGTGTTGAAAATTAAAAAGGAGGAGGGGAAAGAATGGATATTAGACGTGCGAAACAAATCATATCCTCACCAGATGATATTACGGTTCATTATCATGGACAGTCAGTCTGGATTGATAGCTGTGATGAGCAAGGGAATCTTTGCACCGTACATATGAGAGGCAACGAGCATGAAAAAAGCTCAGTAGCAGTCACAGAATTAGAGGAAATGTAGGATGAGAAGCTCTAACGGAGTGATAAAGTTAGAGCTTTTTTGTATTAAAAAATGCCAAGGCTAGGTTGCCCTGACATTAAATTTGTTAACACTTATTTATTTTTGTTTTGTTTTTCTGCCTTTACATCTGTGTAAGAAGCAAACTCAACCAGTTCTTCACTAGTTCGGTTACCCTTTTTTACATTGTTATTTCGTTGTGCATTTGGGTTTCCAAGTTTTACTCTACCCATTAGGATCATCTCCATTTTCTAAGAATACATTTTGTAGTATGGGTAGAACAAGAATAAATATGTAAAGATAATATTGGATGATCATTACAAGTGGTCACCTGATTAACGACCACTTGCAATGTGAAGCTTATTTTAAGCTTGGTGGTATTTCCTGATCTCGTAATACGGCAGGTAATGTATTGTGTATATAAGGAGGAGCAGGCTTCAATACAGGTTTTTTCGCAAATGGTTGAGGGTTTTCTACATATTGGAATACACCTTCGCCATCAATACTTGGTCCACTTGCCCAACGTCCTGCGGCACTTTCATTACCTCTAGAATAATTAAATAGGACATGAGACACTTCGCGTTTTTCTAGTTCACGAGGGAACGAACTAGGTACGACGACATTTTCTTTACATTCTAATTCATAGATCGCAGCAAGCCATTGATTTTGATGCATAGTATCTCTTGCGATTAGCCAAGAAAGCATATCTTTAACTCCGCGGTCACTTGTTGCTTCATATAACCGTGTAACCTGAAGTCTACCTTGAGATTCTGCTGTTAAATTAGCACGGAAATCTGCTAGAAGATTTCCACTGGCGATAATATAATCAGCTGTCCATCTATTACCTACACTATCAGCTGGCATGGCACCTAGGCCAGACACAATCGCATGCTGAGGATTCATTCCTCCTAAAATGGCACCAATTACAGGATCCTTTGCAGCTTTCTCTAAATCTCCAACAGGGGCACCATCCAAAAGACGTGCAATCATGGTTGCAAGCATTTCGATGTGAGCTAACTCTTCAGCTCCCGTGTCCATTAATAAGTCTTTATATTTTCCATCTCCACGAGTGTTCCAGCCTTGGAAAAGATACTGAAGTGCAACAGAAATTTCTCCAAATTGACCACCTAAAACCTCTTGTAATTGTCTTGCGAAAATTGGATCTGGACGATCTGGTTTTGCTTTATATTGCAATTCTTTAACGTGATAAAACATTTGAGGACCTACCTTTCTCTTGATCTGAGATAACCTATTCTCTAAGTCATCTTATTCAGTAGAAAGGAGTGGGTGACTGTTTATTTTAAGTTGTTTTTAATGCGGTAGATAGGTTAGTTAGTTCTTTCTTTGATTTATCTAATAATTCCTGTCCATTATTCATTTTTTCAGTATTTCCATGTTCAATCGCATTTAACTGAAATCTAAGTCCTTCGATATATTGAGTGATAATCGATGTATAACTTTCTTTAAGCTCTAATAGAACATGGTCATGTGGGTCGAATCTAAGGTGAATATCCTGTAATAGGGTTGAGTTTTCTTTATAAGCAATCTCCATTGCTTCCAAGGCACCTTCTAATTCATCTGTTGTTTGAAGTTCTTTTAAAAGAAAGTCTAGCTCGGTGCTTACTTGATATGATAATTTAATATTTTTTTTCAATGCTTCGTATGTTTCTTGATCGTCAGGCGTGAGTTCTTTATTCTCTAACGATTGAAAGGAGACATAATTGTGTTCAGTTTCAGTTTCAGTATGAATATGATTGCCAATCTGATTCTCCTGACTCTGATCTGTTTTTGAAGGGCTGAGTGTAAGTGTATAGGTTATACCAATCACAGCTGCTGCAAGAATAATAGATACGGGAAGTAACTTCATAAAATCCCTCCGATAATAAAAATGATATATATAACATGTATGAAACTTGTCCTAAAGATATGTGTAAATATGTAAAAACATTAGAAGTAGGGAGCAGGCTGAATGCACGGAGACTCCCGTGGGATGCGTGGCCAGAGTGAGACCCCACAGGAGCGTAAGTGACGAGGAGGCTCACCAGACACCCCACAGGACGCGGAGTGTATTCAGACTGCGGACTGTTTAAAAACGGTAGTCATAGCAAAAAATCCCCTAGACATTTGTCATAGAGGATGTAAGGTTGTGTTATTATTTAGGTGACCATAGTACATCGATTAGATTGTTTTCAAATAGGTTAGTGTCAATATTACATTGCTCTGAATCTATTCCATACTGCCAACCCCAAGCTAATGACCCTTCAGGTGCTGTAGGATTATACTCTGGAGCGTTTTCTTCTGTTGTAATCCCTTCATTAGGAGCAGCTGTCCAAATATAATTATTCTCTAAAATACTCTTGTCTTCCTCAACTGCAGCATTATATGCCTGATATAGATCCTGGTCTTCATCAAAAACTCCATAGATTCCAGATTCATATTCTGAATCTGACATTGTATCATACCAACCTCTAATGAAATCAGCATCTACTGGATAGTTTGGTTCAATATCGGCAAATATAGCCACTCCTTCAGGAGCTCCGATTTCTTTTGCAAAGCTAATGGCTTGTTCAGCCTGAGCTACTCCATTATCATATCCAGTGGCGTCCTCAAAGTGGTTATAGATTAAGAGAATACTAGCATTCTCTGCATGAATTAATTCAATTTGATCATCAGTTAATCCCTCAGAAACACCTTCCTTTGTTTCAAGGTATCGTCCAACAATCACTGGATCTCCAAAGTTTTCGCGGACACAAGCAAAGAATTCATCAGTTGTTTCACTTGCAGAATCTATCCCCCAAACAGTGTCTCCACTGGCTTCAGGGGGAGTTGCTTCTTCATTGTCACCATTACCTTCTTCATTACCATTGCCATTCTCACCTTCATTATCTTCGTTGTTGCCATTATCGTTTCCCGCTTGATTATCGACTGAATTATTTACACCATTTGAAACATCAACATTTACATTTTCATCTAGTGCGTTATTAATGCTGTTGTCCAATGTGTGATCACCATTGCCATTCATATTATTTTCAATGAGATTTTCAAGTGATCCAACTGTATATCCAGACATTAAATTTTCAATTGAATTTGTGAAATGAGCTGTGCCATTTCCTTCTACATTGTTTTCAACATTATTTGTTACTTCACTAGTAGCATCACCTTTTAAATCATTCGTGATATTACTATTAACTGTTACTTCAGCGTCTCCGCTAATGTTATTCACTATATTGTTATTGATAGTGATCTTCGTATTTGCTGATGAGTTAGTTGATTCGTTTTGAGTAGATTCAGAAGCTGTTGTTTTATCGCTATTTAAGAGGAAAACAGTGAAACCGGAAATAATTATTAAGAAAGTGGCAATAGAAATTAAGGTATACTTTCCAAACGTCATTTATTTTCACACCTTTCACTTTTTCCTTTATCCTATGATTAGGCGAAGTGATCCGTGTGGGCTCAACTGTTAGATTGTGTAAGCAGGCGCAGCCTGAATACACTCCCCGTATTCAGGCTGCTAAACTATTGATTTGATTTTATTTAATCTAAAACCGTTTTTAATCATTTTTTAGCACGGAGACTTCCCACGCACTTTGAAATAGGTTCAAGTAATCATTTTTAGTAATAGTTCTAGCATTACTTGGAGTGGATCCATTATGGAAGGATGAATCTGCTAAATAATCAAAATCACCTGGATTCACATTTGGAAGTGATGAGAAGCTTGGGATTTCAAGATCAGTTGCCAGTTTCTTCATTTCTGCTACTAATGCCGCTGTGGCTTCCTCATTTGATTGTGATTCAGTAGCAATGCCAATTGTTCTTGCTATTGTTGCATGCTTTAACGGATCAGCTTGTGCATTGAACTCTAAGACATATGGTAAAAACATGCTATTAGCTATACCATGTGGAGTGTCGTATAATCCACCAATGGCTTCGGCCATACAGTGCACCGATGCAACATCAGCATGAGAAAAAGCCATACCAGCAATGGTTGACCCTATCATTAATTGTTCACGTGCTTTACTATGTTGGCCGTCATTAAAGGCTGTTCGTAAATTCGGATAGATGAATTTCATTGCTTGTATAGCCAGACCGTCTGCAATCGGATTAGAAAGCTTACATGTATAAGCCTCAATTGCATGTACTAATGCATCCATGCCAGTTGATGCAGTAAGTGGGGCAGGAAGGTTATATGTAAGTTCAGGATCAATAATGGCTAACAATGGAGCGATTTTCACATCTTTTATTGTAAGTTTGATTTTCTTAGTAGAGTCAGTAATGACTGATGAACGAGTAACCTCAGCACCTGTACCTGCTGTTGTTGGAATGGCAATAAGTGGGGTCACTGCTTGTGGTACCTGATTTCTCCCTGCATAGTCCTGTGGGGTGCCACCTAGCACTTGTAAGATAGCAATTGCTTTTGCAGCGTCAATTACAGAGCCGCCACCTAATGCAATGATACAATCTGCATGAAAATCGTTAGCTTCTTTTCCACCTGTAACACAATCATAATCTCTTGGGTTCGGTTGAACCTTAGTGAATCGATAGGTTGTAAAGCCGTGACCTTGAAGACTATTTTCGAGCTTATCAAGTAATCCAATTTGTTCTATTCCTGGGTCTGTCACAATAAATACTCTTTTTCCTACTTTTTGTTCAGCAAGATATTCAGCTGTTTTATTAAAATGACCAACCCCAATTTTGATACTAGTAGGTAAGTGAAAATCGAAAGGATTCATGAATAACGCCTCAATTCCATTGAAATATGTGAATGTTAAAATTATTTTAACACAATTTCCAGGAAGTGTTAGTGCGAACTAAAAAAAGAAACTTAGAAGGTACGCCTCCTAAGCTTCTGAATGATTTTTTAGTTATCCCATTCCATTTTTAAGATTTCACCAGTTTGAGCAGATATCTTTAATTCTACTTCTTTTCCATTGTCTGCTTCAATTTCAACTTCATACTTATAGAATCCGTCTTCTTCATCTAATTCAATCTCTTCAATTTTTCCTGGAACTTCCTTTAAAGCAATCTTTTTGGCTTCTTCACGTGTAACCTTAACTAACTCTGATTTCTTTTTGTTTAGTACTTCACCTGTCTGGCCATCAACATATACATCAAAATCATCATCATCACGAGTGTCAACTTCAATTTTATAAATGGTACGGCCGTCTTTGGATTTTCTCTCAACCTCTTCAATTTCTCCATCTACATATTGAAGTGCAATTTCTTTTGCTTTTTCCACATCAATGGTTTTAGTTGCTTCATCTTTCTTTGGTGTTGCTGTTGACGTTTGCTCAACTTTGTTTGTTACCACTACTGAATTATCATCACCATTATTCTTCATTGCATTAACTCCAACACCTGCACCAATTACTAAGCCCATCCCAATAATCACTGTTACTATTTTTTTCATTTTTTGTTCCTCCTTTTGTTTTCTCAACTTCATTGTAGTCAGTGAAAATGAGAGGAAAACAATAGGAAGATTAGAATTTGATGAGAAAATAGAAAGGTTTTATTAATTTTCCCATGTAATTGATAAAATCTTTCCTGTATAGGCATCGATCGTGATGACAACGTCTTTGTCATTATATTCGATTTCCACCTCATAATAATAAGTTCCATTGTCTTCTTCTAGTTCAACATCGTCAACTTCACCATTCACCTCAGCTAAAGCTATTGCAATGGCTTCTTTTTCAGATATTTTTGTAGTTGGTAGAGAAGTGGAAGTCTCATGGATATCAAGAGTCTCACCAGTAGCGCGATCAATCTCAACCTGAAACGTTCCATCTGAACTAGTTATGGTCACAGAATAGATTGAGCGTGAATCTTTTGTTGTTTCTTGAACAGAATCAACATTCCCATTCACTTGTTCAATGGCTAGTCTTGTCGCCTCTTCTTCTGTAAGCAGTGAGGTGGATTCATTCTTTTCATTGGCTTCAATCAATTGTAATTCTATTACCTTTCCTTGAGAATCCAATGTTACTTCATAACTTCCCAACTCATTTGAAAATAGGAGTTTATAGTTCTCTTCAAGTGGAATAATTTCGTCTACTATCCCCTGATACCTTTCCTCCACCACTTGGATCATTTCTTGCTGTGTCAAGGCTGATTGTTGTGAAGAAGGGGTTATAAATTGAAAGTAAACAACTATTAGAATGAGGATACCCGCTACCACGATGCTTCCAATTATCAGCTTTTTCTTCATATTAGCTTCCTCTCTTGAAACTCAATTGTAAATGTCGTGCCTTGTCCTTCACGACTCTCCACTGAAATATTCGCGTCATGAGCATTTGCAATTCTCTGAGCGATAGACAGTCCTAGTCCGGTCCCACCAGATTCACGATTTCTCGCTTTATCCACGCGGTAAAAGCGATCAAAGACAGAGTCGATTTCACTCTCTGGGATACCCATACCTAAATCCTTGACTTTGATGAACAGTCTGTCTTGATCTTCAAGTAGAATAACTTCAATATCATCAGAGCTATATTTAATGGCATTATCTAACAATATAAATAATAATTGCTTCATCTTATGTTTATCTACAGGATAAATAATCGAATCTTTATTATTGATTAATGTAATATTTCTTTGAAAGACATCACTACATGTACGGATTACTTCAGAACATAGGGGGACCATGTCAATGTCTTCAATCTCAAGCTTCCATTTTGCATCTGACCCTGCCAGTTGCAGCATTTGATTGGTCATTTCTTTCATCCGAACAGCTTCGGAATATATGGCTTCAACGGATTCCTCAAGAACGTCTGGTTTTTTCATTCCCCAGCGCTTTAACATGCTTGCATAGCTTTCAATCACGGTAAGTGGTGTTCTAAGCTCATGAGAAGCATCTGACACAAATTGCTGTTGTTTTTCAAAGTTATTTTCTAGAATTTCCATCATTGAATTAAAGGTACTACCCATTTCATGTAATTCATCCTTAGAATGATGCTCGAGATCAATTTTCTTGAATATCCCTCTTTTTTGAATGTCCTTCATTGTTGTAGTTAAGGTCATAATTGGTTTCAAAATCAAGATGCTCAATGCTCTTCCTCCAAGAAAGGAAGGGATTAGAACAACAAGGGATGCAATAAAGAGAACAGTGCGTAATTGTCTTAGTGTAGTATCAGTTTCTTGAATACTTTCAGCTACTTCAAGAGTAACAATATTCGAATCATTCCCTATCATTGGATAATAGCTGACGACATAGCGGTCTTGTTTGATTTGTTTTACAACCGTCTGACTCATTGTTTGATAGGAAGGATTAATTTCATCAGTAATGGCCATGTTCTTCGTTGTTGTAATTTGTGGCACGCCGTCCTTGTCGATAATTCGAATCATCCCGTTTGCAGGAAGGTATGCATGAAGGAGATTTGTTGAGCTAGTTTCTGTCATATCAAGGGATTGTAACCCTTCTGCTATTTGTTCTGTTTGTCTCTGAACCCGGTCTTTTTCATTTGATATCATCATGTTCATAAAAACAAAGTAAATAGCTGTGTTAGTCAGAATGATCATAAGTAATAATAAGACGGTCGAAAACAGTTGAATTCTTGAGCTAAGTTTCATGGACTACTCCTTCATCATATAGCCTACACCTCTTACAGTATGGATCAGAGGGGGTGAAAAAGGCTGGTCTATCTTTTTTCTTAAATAACGAATGTAGACGTCAACGACATTGGTATCTCCTAGATAATCGAATCCCCATACATTGGTTAAAAGCTGATCACGATTTAATACTTGGTTTTTATTCTTCAGAAGAAAAAGAAGTAAATCATACTCTCTTGGAGTTAATTCGATATTGACTCCTGACCGTGTAACAAGCCTTGATTTCTCTTCGATGAGTAGATCAGCCATTTTTAATCCATCTTCCGTCGAATGATGCTTAATTCTTAAACTAGCACGGATTCTTGCTAATAATTCTTCAATTTCAAACGGCTTCGTCATATAATCATTTGCCCCAAGGTCTAATCCACTTACTTTATCTGGAGTAGAGTCTCTTGCTGAGAGCAAAATGATGGGGGTTAAATCACCGGTTCCACGGATTCTTCTAAGTAGTTCTAATCCACTAAGCTCTGGTAACATCACGTCTAATATGACTAAATCCCACTTGCTAGATTGAAAAAGTGATAAGCCAGAGGTTCCTGTATGTGCCATATCAACCTTATAACCCTCATGCTCTAATTCAAGCTTTAATACCCGAGCAATCTTTATTTCATCTTCAATAATTAATATTTGTTTATCCACAATTCCACCCCTTAGGCTAAATCCAATCATTGAAATTCGTTACATTCAATCAACTAAATCTAATATAGTTATTTAATCATGATTCCCTTTTTTATAAAAGACTACTTTCGTCCTAAGGTATCTAGGACCGCATGTTCACACAATCTCCATATTCTCGAGTGAGATGGAATTATTAGCCTTCAGAGCGTCTTAACAAAGATTAGAGATGAATGGTAACGCTTTCACTCACTAATTGATTGTTTTACTTATCACTTCCTCTGAACCTATTGAAAACAATTTTATACATGTTACGATAAAGTCGTTGCAAAAAAAGAGAACAAAAATACGAACAAAACAAACAAATGGGAGAGATGACATGCTATATAAAAAAACGATTGCATTCTTAGGTGCAGGATCAATGGCAGAAGCAATGATTTCAGGAATAGTTCATTCTGAAAAGGTCCCACCAAAGCAAGTAATTGTCACAAACAGAAATAACGTTCAGCGCTTAAAAGAAATGGAGAAGAAATACGGAGTTTCTGTTGCACAAAGAGAAACGGTAGGCTTAAAGGAAATTGATATCGTTATTTTAGCGATGAAGCCAAAGGATATTGATCAAGCCTTACTTTCTATTAAAAATGACATTCATCCAAATACATTAATTCTTTCCGTGTTAGCGGGAATTACAACCTCATATATCGAACAACATCTACATCCAGGTCAACAAGTCATACGAGTCATGCCAAACACGTCAAGTATGATTGGTGAATCAGCAACAGCTATATCCTCAGGAACAAACACATCATTTGAACAAGTCAAATTAGCAATAGAGCTTCTACAAACAATTGGCGAAGTATTTGTCATTAATGAGGAGAAGATGGATATCTTTACAGGAATAGCTGGTAGTGGTCCTGCATACTTTTATTACCTCATGGAGCATATGGAAAAAGTCGGGGCAGAGAATGGCCTTGACCCTGAAACATCTCGTCAGATTATTGCCCAAACCATAGTAGGAGCAGCAAAAATGATTCAAGAGCAAGATGAAACGCCTAAGGTTCTACGAGAGAATGTTACGTCCCCAAATGGCACAACAGCTGCTGGATTAAAGGCGTTAGATTTAAATGGTGGTGGCATTGCTATTTCTGAAGCGGTAAAAAGTGCATCCGCACGTTCAAAGGAAATTAGTGCGCAGCTTCAAGGGGAAGCCGCAGTGAAGAAGATTAAAGCAATATAAAACAACCAAATTAGACACAGGAGTGATATAATGACGGCCCAAGACGTCAACAACCTAAGGGTTGTAATAAAAATAGGAAGCAGCTCACTAACAAGTAGACATGGGGAGATTAGCAGAAAGAAGCTAGAAAAACTAGTTGATGAAGTAGTCCAACTAAAGGATGAAGGACATGAGGTTGTACTTGTTTCATCAGGAGCTGTAGCAGCAGGCTACCGGAAGCTAGGTTGTCTAGATCGACCAATCTCATTACCAGAAAAGCAAGCAGCTGCTTCTATTGGGCAAGGGCTTTTAATAGAGGCATATTCAGAATTATTTTTGTCTCACGGCTATGTGGCCTCTCAAATCTTGATTACAAGAGGAGATTTCTCGGATGAAAATCGTTATAACAATGTCCGTAATACAATTAATGTATTGTTAGAGCGTGGAATCATTCCGATTGTAAATGAAAATGATACTGTGACAATTGATCGGTTAAAGTTTGGTGACAATGATACACTTTCAGCAAAGGTTGCAGGTTTATTAGAATCTGATCAATTGATTATCCTTTCAGATATAGATGGGTTATATGATTCAGACCCTAGACAAAATAGTGAAGCCACATTATTAGATAAAGTCTATGAAATTACACCAGAAATTGAAGCGGCAGCAGGTGGATCAGGTAGTGAAGTTGGTACTGGCGGGATGAAATCAAAAATTGATGCGGTCAAAATCGCAATGGCTCTAGGAATTAATACCTTTTTAGGGAAAGCAAGTCATCCTAACATTTTAATAGATGCTGTCCACCAGGAAGCAAAGGGAACCTATTTCGAAGCAACAGATGATACCGTTTGTTTGAATCAGAAAAAGCAATGGATCGCCTTCAATTCGGGTCCTAAAGGGAAGATCACGTTGACTAGTAAGGCTCGTACCTTACTTATCGACAAAAAACAAAGTGTATCCATTCAGGAAGTGTTAGATCTAGAGGGATATTTCAAGGAAGGGTCTGTCATAAGATTGTGTGAACAAAACGGTGATGAAATAGGGCTTGGAATTGTCAATTATTCGTCAGATCAGCTTCAGGAATATATAGATAAAACGGAAAATGGGCAGACACATATTAAACCAGTTTTTGAGATTGAAAATGTTGTTTGCCATTTGGATGTTTCAATACCAGTAGGATTATAGAAAACAGGGAGTGTTTGGATGGCTATTTTAGAAAAATCAAGTGTTGAAATTCAAGCAATAGCAGCTAAAAAAGCAGCAAAACAACTAAGTCTATTAACTACAGAAGAAAAGAATGAAGCGTTACTTGTTTTAGCTACCAGTTTAGAAGAGGAATATAAAACCATTTTACAAGCCAATCAAAAGGATCTAGAAGCTGGTAAGGAACAAGGCTTTGATGCAGCATATATCGATCGCTTAAGTTTATCAAAGGAAAGAATCTTTGATTTTGCAGATGGATTACGTCAAGTTGCAAAGCTTGCCGATCCAACCAATGAGGTATTATCAAGCTGGACATTAGAAAATGGATTAAAGGTAGAAAAAGTAACAGTCCCACTTGGTGTTATTGGAATGATTTATGAAGCAAGACCAAATGTTACGGCAGATGCAACGGGTCTGGCTCTTAAATCAGGAAATGCCATTGTTCTAAAAGGAGGATCTTCAGCAATCCATTCAAACCAGGCGATTGTCGATGTGATGCATCAAGCACTGGAAAAAACGAAGATTCCAAAAGAAGCTGTCCAATTTATTGCAAGTACAGACCGTACAGCAACACAGGAGTTATTCACGATGAAGCAGCATATTGATGTTTTAATTCCACGAGGTGGTGCTTCACTAATTAACGCAGTGGTAAATAACGCAACCGTCCCAGTACTTGAAACAGGTGTTGGAAACTGTCACTTGTATATAGATGAGAAGGCTAATGTTGAAAAAGCATTGAAGATTCTTATCAACGCAAAAACAGATCGTCCAGCCGTATGTAATGCAGCGGAAACAGCGATTATTCACAAAGTATGGTTTGAGAATAACTTAGATACGTTTATGGCTACATGTCACGAATATAACATAACAATACATGGCGATGAAACGGTTGCTTCACGTATCCCAGGAGCTAAGATAGCAACCGAATCAGATTGGGAGAATGAATACTTAAGCTTAGATATCGCTGTTAAAGTAGTAGATTCAATTGATGAAGCGATTGAACATATTGAGACCTATGGAACGAAGCATTCTGAAGCGATTATTACGGAGGATGAGTCAGCTGCTTCTAAATTTATGAAGCTAGTGGATGCATCTGCACTTTATCACAATGCATCTACTCGTTTTACTGATGGTGGAGCATTAGGTTTTGGAGCAGAAATCGGAATCTCCACTCAAAAATTACACGCTCGAGGACCAATGGGATTACCCGCCTTAACAACGATTAAGTACTTAATGACAGGTGACGGGCAAATAAGGTAATGGTTTTATGATTAGTTGTGTATTATAATGGTGACAATCAGTAATGAACCATTTAAGGATGAAAAGGAGTCCGACCATATGTCAAACGAGAACCAAAACCAAGAACAAGTAGAAGCACCAGAACGTAAGAAGGTAAGCTTGCAGGAGTTAATGAAGCAGCAGCTTGCGAATAAAAAACAAGCTCAAGCAAAAGGACAAAAGTTTGGGCAAAGTCCTAACCAAAAGGCAAAAAGCCAAGCAACAAAAAAGCCAAGTAACACAAGACGAAAAATGGGTGTCTAAGCCCACATAAGAAAGGAGCTGCCCCAAAAGTGTGCCTACACTTACATTGGAGCAGCTCCTTTTATTGGATTAAATAACGTGAAAAAGGTGCGGGGAACCTATGAAATCAGATAGTAAGGAACAGCTGGAAATAAAAACGATTTTAATATTTTTTATCCCACTTGGAATTTCTGCAAGCCTTGTTACACTGTCACATATTATCATCAACAGTACACTTGCCCGAGCAGAGAATTCTGAAACGATTATCGCAAGCTATGCGATAGCGATGAGTTTATTTGCCATTACCGAGCGTTTAGCGGTGATTTTAAGGCAAACCTGTTCGACGTTAGTAAGAGACAGGAACTCATTTAAATTAATGACGAATTTCTCCTTTTATTTGATTGGTGGAATCATGTTGATTTCTTTAGCTGTTGCCTATACAAGTATTGGAGATTTTATCTTCCTTACTCTTTTTGGTGTGAAAGAATCCATGGTAGCTGGAATCAAGGAAATTTATCAGGTATTAATTTTTGTTACTGTTTTTTCTGGGTTACGTTGTCTGTGTCATGGGATTATTATTTTCAATCGTCAGACGAAATGGCTTACAATCGGAATGATGATTCGTTTAGCTGCAATGTATGCTTTATCGTTGATTTTTATCCACACTGGTCATATAACAGCTGTAACTGGAGCATACATTTTCTTAACAGGAATGATGATTGAATTTATCATTAGCATGTTTGAAGCGAGGAAGTTAGTCAAAGGTATGCCAGAAAAAAGTGAGTTGAAAATAAAATCTAAATCCCAAATATTCCGCTTTTATCATCCTTTAATGTTATCATCAGTCGTGACTGTCATAATTGGACCATCGATTAATGTATTCTTAGGTAAGACAAGTGATATAGAGTTAGCCATTGCAAGTTATGCAATCGCTTTAAGTGTCACTCAATTATTTTTAAGCTTTTTCTCCTATATTCACCAAATAGTCATTAACTTTTATGATGACAATGAGGTGTTAATTAAACAATTTTCATTACTTATCGGCTTTATTCCATTTTTACTGATTGCATTATTTTGTTTTACTGAGATTGGTCCTTTATTTCTACAATATGTGATGGGGATTAATGGTAGATTACTAGAGGCGAGCTTACAGGTGTTGAAGATATTCATGATCATGGCATTGGTCTTTCCATTTGTCGATTTCTTTAATGGGATTTTAATGCTTCATCGACAAACGAAAGTGACCATTGTATCACAGTCAACCAACCTCGTTATTACTCTAATCGTTTTAGGTTTGGGTGTTAAATTTGCTGCAGGGTGGAACGGTGCAATTGGTGCATTTGCACAATCTATTGGCTTATTAGCTGAATTAATTGTAGTAAGTTTTATTGTTAATTCAATCGAAAAGACAAATGGAAGAAAGAGCATTTTTATGTTAAAGCGTGTGCGGAAAGAGCGTGTAGATGCTAAGGGGTAGAGGAAAGCTAGAAAGAAAGGGATCAAGACGAATAGGTCTGATCCCTTCCTTATTGACGATTCTTCCAATCTGAATATAAGCCACTTCCTTCACAACCAGGGCAAAGAGGTGGCCCGTTATAAATGGCACGAAAGGTTGGGACGATTCGACTTCCATTACATTCTGGACACTTTCCAATTGATTTCATCTGAGTTAGGTGTTGATGATGTCTTTCGTTCTTCCACTCAGATATGGCGTTAAATATACTCAAGGGACTCCCACCTAGACATTATTTACTAATAAGTATGAGGTTTGGATAATCGTTTTATACCTAATTTATAGAAACAATTATTATAAGATCAAATTCAAACCGAACATGGTTATGATGTCAATTAGTAGATAAAGGCTGTAATGATAGTCAGTCTTACCATGTCCGGTTCTAGATTATGATTGACAAGTTTGGGGTGAAAGATAACAAATACTTTCCGAGTTAATTCGACTAAGTGTTGAAGAGAATTGTGAAAACTGTCGAATCGATTCCCTTATCTTTGCTAATCCTATAAAGTGTTAAAATCATGATGAAACATAAAACCCACTTGACTTATAGGAATAATGAATATACGATTAAGTAAATTGGCCATTCATTCGTAAATGATTGGCAAAAATGGTTGAGACAAGTCATAATGAAAAAAGAAGTATGATAGTTTTATAATCCTTTGTGAGGTGGATATTGTTGCAACTTCAGGTAATGAACAGTCCGTTTAATCAGGAGCAGGCAGACCTCCTTAATCGATTACTGCCGACGTTAACAGAATCACAAAAAATATGGTTGAGTGGATACATAGCAGCTTCCCAAACTGTATCAGCTGTTGCTGAGATCACGCAGGGTAATCAAGTATCTGAATTACCGGCAGCGACTACAGCTCAGACAATCTCTAAAGAAGTAACGATCCTATTTGGATCACAAACAGGCAATGCTCAAAGTCTTGCCAATAAGGCAGGAAAAACACTTGAAGAGAGTGGATTTAAAGTAACCGTTTCTTCGATGAATGATTTTAAGCCCAATAATTTGAAGAAGGTTAAGAATTTATTGATTTTAGTGAGTACCCATGGAGAGGGAGATCCACCAGATAATGCCCTGTCATTTCATGAGTTCCTTCATGGAAGAAGAGCACCAAAGCTTGAGGATCTTCGTTTTTCAGTTTTATCTCTTGGTGACAGCTCATATGAATTTTTCTGCCAAACAGGGAAAGAATTTGATGAGAAATTAGAAGAGCTAGGTGGTACTAGACTTTATCCGCGTGTAGATTGTGATCTTGACTTTGATGAGCCAGCTGCTGAATGGATTGGAGGAGTTCTATCTAATCTCAGTGACGCACAAGAAGTGTCTTTAACTACATCAGTAAATGCAGATACTCAACAGGTTGGAGAATCTACTTATTCTAGAACGAATCCTTTTAGAGCTGAGGTTCTTGAAAATCTGAACTTGAATGGTCGTGGATCAAATAAAGAAACAAGACATATCGAGTTATCTCTTGAAGGTTCGGGTCTTACCTATGAACCAGGAGACAGTCTTGGGATTTACCCTGAGAATGATCCAGAGTTAGTTGATTTGTTACTATCGGAATTGAAATGGAATCCAGAAGAAAAAGTGAAGGTAAACAAACAAGGTGATGTACGTTCGCTTAAGGAAGCACTTACCACTCAATTTGAAATTACGGTATTAACGAAACCATTTTTACAGAAAGCAGCAGAGCTTTCTTCAAATGAGAAGTTAAAGGAGCTTGTTTCTTCAGGGAATGAAGAACAATTGAAATCTTATCTAGATGGCCGTGATTTACTTGATTTAGTTCGTGATTTCGGTCCATGGAATGTGTCAGCAGAAGAGTTCGTAGCAATTCTTCGTAAAATGCCTGCACGTCTATATTCAATTGCAAGTAGTATTCAAGCAAATCCTGAAGAAGTTCATTTAACAATAGGTGCCGTTCGATACGGTGCACATGGTCGTGAAAGAAAAGGTGTATGCTCCATTCTATGTGCAGAACGCTTACAGCCTGGTGATACATTACCAGTATTTATTCAACATAATCAAAACTTTAAGCTACCTGAGGACCCAAGTACTCCGATAATTATGGTTGGACCTGGGACTGGAATAGCACCATTCCGTTCCTTTATGCAAGAGCGTGAGGAAATTGGAGCAGATGGCAAAGCATGGTTATTCTTCGGGGATCAGCATTTTGTTACTGATTTCCTTTACCAAACGGAATGGCAAAAGTGGGTTAAGGATGGCGTGTTAACGAAAATGGATGTGGCGTTTTCACGTGATACGGAATCAAAAGTATATGTACAACATCGTATGCTTGAGCATAGTAAAGAGTTGTTTGATTGGATTCAAGCTGGAGCTGCTTTCTATGTTTGTGGTGATGAGAAGCATATGGCACACGATGTCCATCAAACACTTATCGAAATCTTTGAAAAAGAAGGTAGAATGACTCGCGAAGAAGCAGAAGCCTACCTTGCCGATATGCAACAGCAAAAACGTTATCAGCGTGATGTATATTGATTTTGATTTAGAAAGGAGTCTTGCAACATGGTGAACCCAACTTTAAAAGCGCCAGGTGGCGCACCAAGTGATGTGGAAGGCATCAAGGAAAGAAGTAATTATCTTCGTGGTACATTAGCAGAATCAATGTTAGAGCCACTAAGTGCTGGAATATCTGACGATGATAATCGTTTAATGAAATTCCATGGCAGTTATCTACAGGATGACCGTGATCTCCGTAATGAGCGTCAAAAGCAAAAGCTTGAGCCTGCATATCAATTCATGCTTCGTGTTCGTACACCAGGTGGTGTTTCGACACCAGAACAATGGCTTGTTATGGATGATCTTGCAGACAAATACGGGAACGGTACATTGAAGCTAACAACACGCCAAGCCTTTCAAATGCACGGTATTTTGAAATGGAATATGAAACAAACGATTCAAGAAATACATGCGTCCATGTTAGATACCATTGCAGCATGTGGAGACGTAAATCGTAATGTAATGTGTAACCCAAATCCAGATCAATCTGAGCTCCATTCAGAGGTGTTTGAATGGTCTAAGAAGCTAAGTGATGATTTATTACCTAGAACAAGAGCTTATCATGAGCTTTGGTTGGATGAGGAAATGGTGGCGGGCACGCCTCAAGTGGAAGAAGAAATTGAACCAATGTATGGTCCATTATATTTACCACGTAAGTTTAAAATTGGAGTTGCCGTCCCACCATCAAATGACATTGATGTATTCTCTCAAGACCTAGGTTATATCGCGATTGTAGAAGAGGGTAAGTTGGTTGGTTTCAATGTTGCTATTGGTGGCGGAATGGGGATGTCACATGGTGACAAAGCAACATATCCTCAGTTAGCTAAAGTGATTGGTTTTTGTAAGCCAGAGCAAATGTATGATGTAGCTGAAAAAATCATTACGATTCAACGTGACTATGGTAACCGATCTGTTCGAAAAAACGCTCGCTTCAAATATACAGTTGACCGTTTAGGTCTAGATAACGTTAAGGCAGAATTGGAAAATCGTCTTGGTTGGAGCTTAGAAGAAGCAAAACCATACCATTTTGATCATAATGGTGATCGTTATGGATGGGTGAAGGGTGTAAAAGGAAAGTGGCATTTTACCCTGTTTGTTGAAGGTGGACGTATTGCAGATTTTGATGATTATCAGTTGAAGACTGGATTACGTGAAATTGCGAAAATTCATACTGGTGATTTCCGCTTAACAGCGAATCAAAATCTAGTGATAGCAAACGTATCAAGTCAGAAAAAGAAAAAGGTTGAGGCACTAATTGAGCAATATGGCTTAACAGATGGTAAGCATTACTCTGCATTACGTCGTAGCGCATTAGCATGTGTATCACTTCCTACTTGTGGATTGGCAATGGCAGAAGCTGAAAGATACTTACCGAAGCTTATTGATAAAATTGAATTAATTGTTGATGAAAATGGTCTAACCAATAAAGAAATAACCATTCGTATGACAGGATGTCCAAATGGATGCGCACGTCATGCGTTAGGTGAAATTGGCTTTATTGGAAAAGCACCAGGTAAGTACAATATGTATTTAGGTGCTGCACATGACGGTAGCAGACTTAGCAAAATGTACCGAGAAAATATCGGTGAAGAAGAGATCTTAAGTGTATTGGGTGACATTCTTCCTCGCTATGCAAAAGAACGCGAGCAAGACGAGCATTTTGGTGACTTTGTCATTCGTGCAGGAATCATTAACGCAACAACAGACGGTACAAATTTTCATGATTGATTAACGAAAAGAGGATGACCCAAAGAAAGTGCCATGCACTTAGGGACATCCTCTTTTTATAATATATTTGTGTTTTTTCGTTGCCAATGTTCTAAATGAATCACATTGCTATTCTGGTGTTTGGAGTGGTGCTCTAATAATGCTTTTCGTGCCTCAAGCTGACCTAATTTAATGACTTTGGATAAATATTTTGTTTCAAATCTGCCGATATCAAGTAAATCAATATCGATTAAAAGATCTGCATACTTTTCCAAGCATCTTTCTGTATTCTTCTGACTAGCAATGTCGATATACCGATTTAAATAAGAAATAATATTAGCGGGATGAGAACAATTTGTGCCTCGAACTCTAACTGAAGTTACATTGTCTGCCCCCATTGCTCTAACTATATCGGCGGGATTGTTATTTAAAATATAACCGTCCACTAATAGTTTATCTTCAATTTCAACGGGTGAAAAGACACCAGGAATTGCAATGCTCGCTCGTATCGCTAATGCCACCTCCCCAGAATCAATAACGACCATTTCTCCTGATATTAGGTCCACACAAATGACGGCAAATGGTAGGTCCAAATCTGAAAAATGCTTCCCTTCAGTCAATTTGAGTAATGTTTGATAGATTCGATCACCCTTTATCCAGCCTTTTCTATTGAATCCAATATCTATATGCCGTCGGATGGATAAATCATCAAGAACGGTTTTCATCATATCTGGATTCATTCCACATGCAAAAAGCCCGCCAATAACAGATCCAGCACTTGTTCCTGCAATGTGAGTAATCTGTATGTCGTTGTCTAGTAATTCTTTTAATACACCTATATGGGCAACACCTCTAAGAGAGCCACCTCCAAGTGAAATTCCTGTACGTTTCAATGATGAGCCTCCTTTCTTGCACGGACTTCATTTTGTCCCTTTTGTTTCCTCGTTTTTCTATAGTAAAATAGGACAATACAAATTAGTAGGATTAGTATAGCCCCATATATATAAATGCTGTAGGAGTGTAAGAAATCCATAACGGCATTGTAATTCCCATTGAAATAATCTCCAAGAAGAATCATGGTAAAAGACCAAGGGTAGATTCCTAAGAATGTTAATAGTAGATAGTTCAATAGATTAACCTTGCTCATGCCAGCTACATATGAAATATAATTGCCAATGCCAAAAGGACGAGATAAAGCAATACTCCATATTCCATACTTTTTGAAATATAATTTCCCTTTTACTAACCCTTTTTGTAGTCTATTTGGAAATAATTTCTCTAGCTTGCGCCCAAAAAAATAAGGGATAAGACTTGCAATGGTATAACTAATACTCATTCCAATAGCGATAACAGCTGTACCTAAATAACCAGGAGAGAAGAGATAACCGAAAGAAAGTACAATAACAATACCTGGAAACGGTAAAGATGATCCTTCTAAAAACATCACGAGAAATAACCCTGGAAATCCAAGTGTATTAAGCCATTGCAAAAATTGTTCAATCATTCATGATTCCTCCAATCTACCTGACAACTTGAGAAGTATCTGAACCTATATCTTCTTTATGAAAAGTGATCAAATCGTTAATGAGATTGGAGATTTCAACTGGATTGCCTGTTTTTATTTCAGTTAAGTACTTCTGTATTGAATATTGGTATTGTCCAGTCATAGCTGGATCGCTTAAGACAGTAGAAAGCTGGTATTCTAGTGAATGTGTATCTTTTAATTCATGTACTAGGTTTGCCTCTTTTAATAGCTTTAGATTAATTTCCTCTTGTCCAGGGAGTGCAGAGTGAATGAAAATCGGGATCCTTTTCTTTAACGCCTCACTAATTGTCACCCCACCTGGTTTCGTGATGATTGCATCAACATTACTATATAGTTCATTCATTCTTTCACGTGATGAAATATAAGGTAAGGGATGGATATTGTCACATTTAAGCTTTACTAGATGTTGGAAAAGCTTTTTATTCTTGCCACATAAAACATAAAATTCACAATTATTCTCGTTTGGTTGATTCTGTAGCATATCAATCATATTTCCAAGTCCAACACTTCCACCTGAAACTAAAACATGAAATTTCGAGTTCGTCTTTGTATGATTTACATGTTGTTCAAACAATTCATGTGTGGGTATTCCAGTGACAAACACCTTTTTTTCGAGCACATTATTGGTAGTTACTAAATGTTGTTTGGCAGCAAGTGTTGGTACAAAGTGATAATCGATTCCTTCTTTCCCCCATACATCATTTATGAAAAAGTCTGTGTAGACGTTGATAACCGGTATTGGACATTGTTTTTTTATTTTTAACCTGCTTAGAAAGTATGAAGGGAAGCCATGTGTGCAAATAATCAGGTCAGGCTGTTCCTCGGAAATGATTTTCTTCATTTTGTTCATGAATAATAATTCATAATATTTATAAGAGCGCCCAGACTTGGACGAGTACGCCATTTGTTTATATACCCAAGCGTATGTTTCAGGGAGATGGTGAATCCATTCAAGGTACGTTTTGGTGACTATACTTTCGATCACTGGATTCCACTCACTAAGTAAATCAACCTTCTTACATAAGATGTCGGGGTTTCTTTTCTGTATGATTGCTGTTAATGTATCAGCTACTTGATGATGACCAGAGGGCATTCTTAATAAGGGGAAAAATAATATTTTCTTCATCAACACTCATCCTTTTCGATATTCGTTATTGGTATATTCATCATATATAATCCCTTATCATTGTTACACCAACTACAGGCCAATTAACGACTAAGACTTAAGACTTAATTTTCCATAAAAAAACACTCCTTCAACTTCAAAGTAATAAAGAAGTTGAAAGAGTGTTTTGTGTGTTTACATTAGGATGGAACTGATGGGATTCGAACCCACGACCCCTTGTCTGCCAGACAAGTATTCTCCCACTGAACTACAGTCCCAAAAAGAAAAGCTGAATTAATTTCATTTTAATTAGCATAAATGAGATAGTCAATAACAAAAAAATATAGGTAGATAGTTATAACTTTTTTTTAGTGTAATTGTATGAAATGTTGCTTATAAAGCCGCAGCCTGAATACACTCCGCGTCCTGTGTGAGCCTACTAATCCCACGGGAGTCCCCCGTGTATTCAGTCTGCTAGAACCTTCACTTTCAAATAATTTATGTCTAATATCAACAAACTATGGGAAAACAGCCTTTTTAAAATTTATTTAAGAAATGCTGTAACAAATCAACCTTCCTTGCGTCTATAGAGAAAAGGAGGGTAAGTAATGAAGAAGAAAATACTTATCACGGGCGGTTTGATTCTGTTATTAGTGAGCATTTTAATTATTTTACTTGGTTTGAGTCCGAAAATTATTAATGAATGGGCAGATGAGAAATTACTTGTTTTGCCAAATAAGGAATGGACGGTTCATTTTTCAAAAGCAATTGATCCTAAGACGGTTACGGAGGAATCTGTATTTATCATAAATGATAAAGGGGAAAAACAAGAGGTTGATTTATCTGTAAGTGATGATAGAAAAACAGTGATGATTGCCCCACCCCAAGAAGGATTTAAGCTCGATGCCGAGTTCTATACATTGTATATCAAAAAAACAATCAAAGCAGATAATGGAAGAGCTATTAAATCAGGTAAACAGTTAACCTTTGTTGTTCAAGAAACCCTACCAGTAGTCGGAACAAAACAAAAACTGGACGAAATATTTAAAGTAGCGATAGATCGAGCAAAAGAAGGTAGAGGATCTTCATTTCTAAGAATGGAGAGTTCAGACGATAAAATGGCAGAATCGTCAGCGGGTTCAGCTGGAAGTAATAATGCTGCTGATATGAGTTATTCAGAAACGAATATCCAAGTGGATGGTGTAGATGAAGCTGATTCCGTAAAAACAGACGGAGAATATATCTATCAAGTACAGGATGGGAAGGTTCTAATTACGAAGGCACTCCCAGCAAGTGATATGAAGCTTGCAGGAACTATTCTTTATAAGGAGTCTTTTTCACCTTCACAGCTATTTCTCTTTGAGGACCAATTAGTTGTTATTGGTTATGGATACGAAGAGAGAGCTGATGTAAAGAAGCAAAGTACTGGAAATGGAGAGATTGGCATACTGCCATCTTTTCATTCTACTCGAGCGCTTGTGTACGATATAAGTAATAAAAAAGAGCCTAAGCAAATTCGCGAGGTTGAAATTGAGGGGAATTATATTACTTCAAGGAGAATTGGAGAATACATTTATCTTGTTTCAAATCATTACCCTGATATTTGGACACTTGAAGAGGAAGGGAATATGGAGCTTAGGCCGCGATATTCAGATACAGCTAGTAGTGAAGAAGAGAAGCTCATAGACTATAAGGACATTCAATATTTTCCGAATTCCAATGAAACGAACTATACCATGATTGCAGCATTTAACTTGAATGAACCAGAAAAAGAAACGACCTTCACAACGTATTTAGGCAGTGGAGATCAGATATATATGTCTAAGGATAACCTATACTTAGCCGTTTCGGACTATAGTACGTTCGTTAGTTTGAGGATGGATCAAGGCTATTCACCTGACACGAATATTTACAAATTTTCTATTGATAAGGAGAAGGTTGAGTTCCGAAGCTCCACTGAAGTATCAGGTACGATTTTGAACCAGTTCTCAATGGATGAGCACGATGGGAATTTTCGTGTTGTTACAACAAAAGGAGATACATGGAACGAGGAAAGACCATCATCAAACAATCTTTATATCTATGATGAGAATTTAAAACAAATCGGGCAGCTTGAAAATTTAGCTCGTGGTGAACGGATTTATTCTGCGCGATTTATGGGGGAGCGAATTTATATTGTCACCTTTAAGCAAGTGGATCCATTGTTTGTAATCGATGCAAGTAATCCGACGAAACCAAGTGTGTTAGGGGAATTGAAGATACCTGGATTTAGCTCGTATTTACACCCGTATGATGAAAATCATCTGATTGGATTTGGACATGATACAAAAGTTGTACCAAGTAAACAGTCTGGAGAAGAGCCATTAGTCTTCACACAAGGAGTCAAAATATCTCTATTTGATGTCAGTGATGTATCAAACCCTAAGGAAAAATTCAATGAAATTATTGGCGGTAGGGGCACATATTCTCCGATTGAATTTGATCATAAATCTCTGTTATTTCACAAGACAAAGGGGATGTTTGCATTTCCAGTGTCCGTTTATTATGACGTAGAAGGGAATACTTATGAACAACGATTTGAGTTCCAAGGGGCTTATGTGTACAATCTAGACCTTAACAAAGGCTTCAACCTTCAGTCAAAAATTACACATATGGAAGGCGAGCATTTTTATGAGGAATGGGAAAGTACGATTTTTAGAACGGTCTATATAGGAGATCATCTATATGCCCTTTCACCATCAAAAATCACTGCCCACCAAATGGACTCCTTTAAATTAAGCGGGGAACTACTATTTAATAAATAGGTTGTTTTCTCAAAGTATGTTGTTTTTTGAGGTTAATTAATTGAGAATAGATTTCTAGCAGACTGAATACACTAAAAGACTCCCGTGGGACTAGTTGGCTCTCACAGGACGCGGAGTGGATTCAGGCTGCGGTATCAAAAAAGCAACAATATATACGAAAATAGCCAAAAAAAAGGGTGACGACTTAGTCACTCTTTTTTCTGTTATATTTATAAAATTCAGATATAATTAGAACAGTGTAAATATCTCATAATTTAGAGGAGTACTAAGTAAAATGAAAATAAATCCCTTTGTATTAGTTGGTATTGGTGTCATTGCTGTATCAACGTCAGCTGTTTTAGTTAAACTGGCAAGTGCACCTGCACCAGTGATAGCGTTTTATCGTTTGTTAATTTCTACGTTTATCCTGCTTCCGATTTTCTTAATCAAATATAAACATGAACTACAATTCATTTCTAAAAGAGATTGGTTATACTCGTTAATCGCAGGAGTATTCCTCGCCTTTCACTTTATATTATGGTTTGAATCATTGAATTACACATCAGTTACTAGTTCAACAGTTCTAGTTACCTTACAGCCTTTATTTGCATTTATAGGTACGTATCTCTTTTTCAAAGAGAAAATAAGGTTTAGTTCAGTGGCTAGTGGCATATTAGGGATTTGTGGGAGTGTTATTATTGCGTGGGGAGATTTCCAAATTAGTGGAATGGCTCTATATGGTGATGTCTTAGCATTAATTGCTTGCATCATGGTTACAGCATATCTTCTTTTTGGACAACATGTTAGGAAGAGGCTGTCATTGATCACCTATACTTTTATTGTATATGGGATTAGTTCAATCACGTTGTTTCTTTATGTCATTGCTTTACAGTATCCTTTAGCTCCATATCCATTAAATGATTGGATGGTTTTTCTGCTTCTGGCAATTGTGCCAACACTGTTAGGCCACAGCATGTTTAACTGGTCTCTACAATGGTTGAGTACTTCTACGATTTCGATAGCTATTTTGTTTGAGCCAGTAGGGGCTGCCATCTTGGCGTATTTTATCTTAGGTGAACATGTTCTTTGGACTCAAGTCATTGGTGGACTTGTTATTATTGTAGGTATTTCATTGTATTTATTAAATGAGCGAAGAGTATATAAAGAAACGAGTGTACAAACAAATAAGAACTAATAGGAGGGACTATGCAAAAGATTCGACATGCAGTGTTATCCGATAGTGAAGGAATTGCTAGAGTGCAAGTGGAGAGTTGGCTGACAACATATAAAGGGATTGTCCCAGATGCATACCTCAACAGTCTACAGGTTCAAGATAAACAAAAAGTGTGGACAAGGATTTTGGAGCAAGGGTTTGAAACGTCATGTGCATATGTTGCTGTAAATGAGTCGAATGAAATCATTGGATTTGCAAATGGTGGCAAAGAAAGAAGTGGCAAATATGAGTATGATGCAGAGTTATATGCCATCTATCTTTTAAAAGAGTACCAGGGAATGGGAATCGGAAAAAAACTCGTTAACCGACTATGTAATAATCTCTATGAAAAAGGATATCAATCAATGCTAGTTTGGTTTTTAAAGGATAATCCATCACGTAAATTCTATGAGTCCATGAATCCAGAATTGGTTGGGACAGCAACGATATTTATTTCAGGTGTGGAATTAGAGGAACAATCATATGGATGGAGAGATATGAAGGCTTTGATTGAAAAAAGAGCAGATGAGTAACCACTCTGCTCTTGTTCAATTATCTAGCTCTTTGCTGGACGATTTCTAACTAAAATGAACCAGCCTAATAGAGATAAGGCTAGACCGATTAATATGTTGTTCCAAAATGGAGAAGCTGTGTTTGGTAATTCAGCAGCCATCATCGATACATTAAGTTCATTTGCTAAGCTTGCCATATTAATAAATTGCTCTCCTCGGAGAATAAGGAAATCTGCTGATAATTTATCCTTAGTTAATTGGAGGTCCATAACAACCTGATCATCCTCATTATTCAACTGAACGATGATTACTTGATCTTCAGTAATATCTGTTGAAAGAAGTTGATCTAAATTTACCGGTTGTTGTTCTCCATTATTCATAACATAGTAACTTGGATTTAACTGAAGAATACTTAACATGTTCTCAAACTGTGTTCGTAAATCAGCTTTCTGAGCATCTGACAATTGAGTGTTCGAGTCATAAGAGTAGTATTGCTCAAGATTAATACTAATAGGACTAAGCTCTCTCTCTAAGGAACCATTATTATTTAAGGTAATTATATGGTCAAATAGTTGATTGGCTTCATCTCTTGTCATCCCGATATCAGAAAGTAATCTTTCAGCTTCATGGATGATTTCTGCATGCTTTAAATAAAATCCAACGTCCACCTCTAAATCCTCAATAAATAAGTAATTATCAAGATTTTCTCCAAATCCAGATAGGAGAGTATGGAGCTCTTCCTCTGATAGATCATGTACAGTTAATAGCTGATTTAGATTCTCTGATGTAATTGGAGTCCCTAAAAACGAATCTAAATCGGCAACAGAATCAAATTCATCGATACTTGAATGGTTAGATGTTAGGTAGTTTTCCACTTCTTCATTTGTTAATCCAATATCGTTAATATATTGACTAACTTCTTTATCAGTTATCTCGGCAAAAGCAAAATTCGTTGTGCTTATATTGAAAAGAGTAAGGACAAAACAAATGACTACAAATCGTTTCATGAAACTTCCTCCAAACAAATATGATCTTAACTTGTAGTATTTTCAAGCAATTACCAAATAATGCATCCGTTTTAAAAGATATAGAAATTACTACCGATAAAAGCTTGAGAAACAGGTGTAATCAAATTTATTTGAGCAGATCTTGTTTGAGGAAGAGAATAATTTGATAGAGTTCGATAATCAGGCCTTGTGTGCTGACTAAGAATATAAGCCGATTCTGTTGCATTTGTTTTTCTATGGTTATTAAGATGTTCTATGATTTCAGTAGCGTTTTTAATGCCAATTCCATGCCCGTAATATAAGTCCTCATTGATAACAATCGCATTCTCGCCTCTCCAATAAGGAGTCTCTGGGTCAAAGTCTGGATTTTTAAAGTAAATGCAATCACCCGGTATAAATTCATTCCCTCTTGTAGTCATCAAACCAATGTCCTTATCATAATGCCAATCATAGAGAACTAAATCTGCAAATAAATGATCAAAGGATTCTTTACCAACTGATTCAACAGCAGCCTTGTAAAAAACAATAACCATGGCTGTAGCACATTCAAATGCATATTTGTCTCCTTGACTGTATATATCCAACACTGCTTCAGCTGGAGAAGTATCATCTTTTAATACAAATGCCCCGGTTTCAATTAAATCCCAATACTCTTCATTGCAGAATGAGGTTTCAAACGTAGCGAATCTAGCACCACTACGATTAAGTTCTTCTGCAGCCACAATTGTCTCTATACGCATTTTTAATTCAAATAAAAGTTGTTCGAACGAATCGTATTCATAAATATCTTGGTGGCTTGCCATGGTTTGAAGAATATCAATTTCTTCTTTATTCATTAAAGCAAGATTTTCGTTATCGTCATCAAATTGTACAGTTGTACCATTAATCCTAATCATACCTATCCCCCGATTTCTTTTTGTTATCATATTCGAGAACAGGGGTAGTTGCTTATCTAAATTAATGGATTACCAAAGATTCAGCTATACGATGAAGTTGCTCTGTAATCATTTCTTCTTGTTCATAAGAACCATATAGATGGAGGTAGACATTAAATTCATCTTTTTCAGTGTCAGTGGGTTTTATGAAGTAATGAAAAGTCGCAGTGATATGATCACGTTTAATATGGATTAATTTAAGTTCTGTCGGATACATAAGGCCTTCAATAGTCGTCTCCTTGAAAATGCCTCCTTCAGCTAATATCTCTGATTTCTCTTCTTTATTTATTTTTCTAATGCCACCAACGATTGTATTTCCTTCTTTAAAAAGGTAAGAACCATCATCTTGTTTCTCAGCTTCCATACCTGCTGGCAAACTAAAGTCATAATTCTGTTGAAGAATAGAACTATTATGATTTACATCAGATATTATAGCTGTTATACCATAATAACCAAGTCCAATTACAACGCAAAGGATCATCACACTGCTAACGTATGTCATGATATTTCTTTGAATTACTTTATTACGAGGTTCGTCTGATGCCTCAGTAACTAATGTCCTAATCATAGACTTCTTCTTTGTCGCTTCTATTGTAAAGGTAGGGAACTTTTCCTTCTCAGGATCATAATGACGTTTTCTCAATGTTATTACCTCCTTTGTCATTTGTTCTATTCAACCTTTTCTTTAATGCCGTTAATGCCCGGTGATAGGTTAAACTGACCTTAGCATTTGACCACCCGAGTATAGTGGCGGATTGATCTACGCTGTATTCAAGAACAAGGCGTAATATGAGCACCTCTTTGTAAGAATTCTTTAATGAACTGATCTCACGATAGATTTCAGAAAGTGTTTCATTTGTAAGGAGTATAGCCTCTGGCATTTCTCCTGTTTGGATCACTGCTTCTTTATTAAATAGCATGTTAATAGAGATAAGATTTAAGAGCTTCCTCTTGCGTAACCGATCAATCACTAAATTCCTAGCGATTGATATAAGCCATGTTTTTGGATGGGCTTTAGCTTCGAATTGATGAATGGAATGAATGGCTTTTAAAAAAACTTCTTGCACAAGGTCTTCAACATCCTTAGAGCCAGTGTAGTAAACAAGGTATGAATAGATATCATCACTGTAGGAATAAAACCATTTTTCAATTAGTTGAGGATCCATCGCTTCAAACCTCCTTTATAAATTTAATGTTTATATATTAGACGATAATTAGATGTTTATCTTTCAGTCATATTTAAATAAAACTGCCCTAGAATTTAATAGTAAAAGAGTCTAGTAATAATGGGAATACTAGTATGTGTTCTATCATATATATCTATCAAACAATCTATTTGGAGGTAACAAGATGGAATTTATTCATGCTTTTGCAATGTTCTTATCATTTATCATGTGTCTTTTCCTTATTTCAAATGCTTATATGGAGGGGATTCGAATATCTAATTGTGAAGGGAAAGTACAGGCCGGCTCATTTATCTTTTCTGTAACAATGGGTCTTGTTTTTGCATTCCTTACGTTCTCACTCTATTACTAAAATTGCTAGACTACCTTTTGATATAACAATCTAGTCACTACCCTTGTATATATCTTTCATCAATTTAAGGATTCACGCATAGAATGGTTGTACAAAAAAGAGGTGGTCAGATGAGTTTGATAAATTTGTTTAAATCGAAAAATAATGAAATGAATCAGCAATTATCTATAAAGTATGGTGGAATCATTAGGCAGCTTAATTTAGAAGAATTTTGGGAAACCCTTTCTGAGAAGGAAAAGAACATCGTAAGACAAGTTTGTAAAAGATCATACGGCTTCTCGAGCTTTAATCTGCATCAGGTAGATTCCTTTGACAGTGATTTAACTACAAGAAGAGATCCGAGTTCTTTCTTACTTGGAATTGGCATCTGGACATTTGAAATGGGAAAGTATAATTTAACCGAGAAAATTTTGCTTAAAGCAATTGAGATTGCAAAAGATATTTCAACTGTACATGCTTCTTATATATGGTTAATTAAAATTCATGATAAGCTGAGAAAAAGCAATAAGAACTCCATTGATAAATGTATCTTCTATTGTAATAATGATATTGCGATAGTCCCGTTATTAATTGAAGAAAAAGACAGAACCAATAAAAATAACATAAATCTGTTTCCATTTAATGTTTTAGTTTCAATTTATAAAGAATTAGGTAAAAACGATGAGTGTGAAAATATCCAAAAACTTCATCAATATTATAAATCAATAATCTAGAGGTTGCTCCTGTGATAGGGCAATCTTTTTTTGATGATCATTTCTTAGAAGAACTTATATTGATATAGCTAATCGAATTGGATATCATATTTTATAGATGAAAAATAATATTAAATAAAATTTATAAAAACACTTGAAAAGAAAAAATAAGCATGGTATATTAATCAACGTCGCTGCAAAACAAGCAGTTTTGATAAGTGAGTGTCACAAAAAAAGATTGAAATTAAACATTGACACTGTAATTGATAAATGTTATATTAATAAAGTCGCTTTTGAGCGATTTGAACAAAAGTTCTTTGAAAACTGAACACAATAAACAAGCGTCAACGTTTTATCAAGTAACAAACTATTGAGCAATCAATACTCTTTTTGGAGAGTTTGATCCTGGCTCAGGATGAAC
>NZ_JACYHA010000016.1 GCF_014837155.1 Litchfieldia stipae
GGTCTGTAAGCTAAAGAAGGAGTTATTCTAGCCTATAAACGGCTAAATACATCAAAGTAAAGAAGCAGAAAATAACTGCTCTTATTAGAGTTGCCCAAAAAGAACGTAAATTATAATTTAGAGTGGGAGCCTTGACAGTTTCGTTCATATCAGGAGGCTCACCAGACACCCCACAGGACGCGGAGTGTATTCAGCCTGCGACGTAATAACACCTATAAACATAAAGACCCCTTCAACATTGAAGGAGTCCTCTTAACTACCTATTTTTACTATAAGAATAACGTAATTCTCTAATCCCTTTCACCATCTTAATCAATGGCTTATACTCTTTCCCAATTAGCTCAACCTTCTCGACCATTAGCTCAATCACTAATAATAAAGTCAGTACAACTGCAATCGATACCCACATCGTCGTTTGTGAGAACACAACCGCCACAATCCCAAATAAAGCACTTATGCCATAAATGATCAACACGGTCTTTTTATGTCCATAGCCTAAACGCAACAAGCAATGATGCAAATGTGATTTATCAGGTGCTGCAATTGGTTGCTTATGAATGATGCGACGAATAATCGCAAAGATTGTATCAGAAATCGGTACACCTAGAATAATGATTGGAACGATGAATGAAATCACCGCCACATTCTTAAATCCAAGTAGAGATAGAACACCAATCATATATCCTAAGAATAGGGCTCCCGTGTCACCCATGAAAATCTTCGCTGGATGGAAATTATAGATCAGAAATCCGAGTGTACTACCTAATAAGATGAAACCCATGCTTACTACAAAGACGTTCCCCATAATGATCGCCATACCTGAAATGGTGATCAACGCAATAGAAGAAACCCCTGCTGCAAGTCCATCAAGTCCATCAATTAAATTAATTGCATTGGTAATCCCCACAATCCAAATGATTGTTAATGGTATCGTGAAATATCCAAATTCAATTTGTCCTCCGAATGGAAGGTTAATAAAATCGATATCAACGCCATTTAGAATAACAACCAAGGATGCGATCACTTGACCTACAAGCTTCCATCTTGCAGAGATTTCAAACATATCATCTAGAAATCCAGTGATGACAATAATGATACTTCCGAAAAGAATCGGATATTTATATGGACTTTCAGGCATTAAAATAATAAATCCAATGAGGTAGCTTATAAATATTGCTAAGCCTCCAAGACGAGGCATGACTTTTTGGTGTACCTTACGGCTATTCGGTTGATCTGTAGCTCCAATTTTTAGTGCCAGCTTTTTCACGAGCGGTGTTATGAGGATTGAAGCGATAAAACATATCAATAATGTTACATAAAGCATGTAAGAAATCCCCCTCAACCTTACTTTAACCAGTTTTATGTCGTTTTACTTCATATTTGGTTTATATTGTTCGATAATTATTGGTCATTTTAGTCTCAGTATTTCTTTTAGATGTCGGCCTAGTAATGACAATACTATATGTGATAATAACACAATCGGATGGTTTCATAAACAAGATTTTTTTGGCATCATTCCTAATAGACGTAAAACGATGGGTAAAAGTTTCATTTTTGGGTACAAGTCTTCCACTTTCCCAGATTATTATTTATTTTTGTCCATTTTATTACTTTTATGTGCTTTTCATGACTTGTTTTTGATTAATGATTTTCTCATAGGCTTTATACACACTGTCACTAAATTGCTGAAGCGAGAATTCAGCCGAGGCTTTTTCATAGAGATTGATTCCGATGAAAGGAAGTACTCCTTCACCTTTTAATGTGTAAGCCTCTTTCATCGCCTTCTCAAGTGCAATGGGATCCTTTTGAGGGATGACCCAGCCTAGCTTTGGTTCTGTGATTAAATCCTTCACACCACCCACATCAGTTGAAATAACTGGAACTTGTGCTCTAGCAGCCTCTAGAATGACAAGCGGAAAGCTTTCACTATGTGAGGTCAAAATCATTAAATCCGACATCGATAAATATCCATGAATATTTTCTTGATAGCCCGTAAAGGTGACATGCTCAGATATTTTCATCTTCTTTACAGATTGTTTAAGCTCATCTTCCATCGGTCCATCTCCAACCACAAGCAGATGGACATTTGGGATAGATTGTACAATATTTGTTATTGCGCGAAAGGCGATAAAATGACCTTTTACAGGATGAAGTCGGGCAATCATGATGATGACAAAGTCCTTTTTTGTTAGTCCTAGCTGTTCCCTCGTAATCGGAGCAAAGGCTGGTGTATCAAAGTTAATTCCATTATAAATAGTGGTAATAATTGATTGCTTTATCCCAAAATGCTGAAGCATTTCTTTAAATCGAGTTGAAATCGCAAAATAGTGGTCCATAGTTTTGATCGAAAATAAATGCAAACGAGTATAGATTTTTCCGATAAATCCATATCCTAAAAAATCATCGCGTGGGTCACTATGAATAGTTGTAATCCATTTACATTCACATTTAGCAAATTTTTTTAATAAAAATCCATATAAATTCGCACGTGCTCCATGTGTGTGAACAATATCGATTCCTTCGGCTTTAATAAATGCCGACAGCTTCTTAAGAATCGTTAAATGAAAACGTGATTCCTGCTCAAAGCAAATCACATTAATTCCTAACTGTTTCGCTTCATGGTACATAGGTCCTTGCTCGAACACACCTAGTACCATTTCATCTGTATTTAGCTCTTTTAACAAGGAAAGGATATGGAACATCCCTCCCCCGGTTTCATTACCTGCATTTAAATGAAGTACCTTCACTTGTGTTACCCCTTTTGCATTTTTTTCCTACCTTATTCCCTCATCCATGACGAGATTCATAGACCTGACTACTTGCTGCTACGTAAATTTCCTCAAATCTTTCTGCTGCTGCTTGATGTGAGTATTTATTTATCACCTTTTCTCTCGCCTTTGTAGCAAGAGTTTGTGCGAAGCTTGGCTCATCCAATAGTTGAATGACAGCTTCAGAAAGCTGCTGCACATTTCTTTCCTCGACCAACAGTCCATCTTCTTGATGTGAAAAAATCTCCTTCAGTCCACCTACTGCTCCAGCAACAACAGGTGAACCTGATCCCATTGCTTCAAGTGCTGAAATCGAGGTGGCTTCTTCCACTCCATGGGAATGAATACTTGGTACCAATACAACCGTTGCAATACTGTATAGCTGCTTCATTTTTTCATGAGGAACAGATCCTAGCATTTTCACTTGGTTGATAAGACCTAGTTCTTCCGTCTTTTGTTTAATTGTTTCCATTTGCTCACCCGTCCCTGCGTATACAAGCATTGTTTTCGGGTGCTTCTTTAAAATGTCTGGAAGGGCAAGGGTCGGATAGATGACCCCGTTTTTCTCCGTTAATCTTCTTGGCACAAATAACACATAAACGTCCTCTGGAATTTGAAATTCCTTTCTGATTGCCGCATGATCTCCTGCGTTAATTTCAAACGAAGAGACGTCAATAAAATTTTTAATCGTTATCGCTTCGACTCCTGCTTTTTCCATTACGTAGTCTTTGATTCTCTTATCAACCGTCACAACCTGTGCGGCTTTTTGATACGCGTTTTTTTCATATACTTGAATTCGCTCGTCCTCTTCGCTCCCCTTTTCAATTGCTCCACGACTAATCGCTTCAAATGAAAAATAACCATGAACAGTTGCAACAGTTGGAATCCCCGAATCAATCGAAGCAAGAGCGGCATAGACATCCTGTGAATTAATGACATCATAATGCTGCTTAAGATTTCTGATGTACATGCTAAGGAGTCTGCGTCGATTACTATCATTCATAACCTGGCCTCTGCCGCGCTTAAATTTATTGACGATAAATCCAGGTGCTTGAGCAAAGGATTTTCTGACGAGCGGATTCATATCGGTAAAGGAAAGCACGTCCACCTTATGCCCTCGTTCCTCTAATCCTCTTTTCAGTGTTGACATATGAGTTGACAAGCCTCCCTCATGGGGATACTCAAAAATAGTGGTTAACAAAATGTTCATTTTGGGTAACTCCTTTTTATGTATTTAATAAGGAAAAGTTGGTATAACCCTCTCTAAGCAGCATGAATACACGGAGACTCCCGCGGGATCAGTGACCAAAAGTGAGACCCCACAGGAGCTTTAGCGACGAGGAGGCTCACCGGGCACCCCGCAGGACGCGGAGTGTATTCATGCTGCGGGTATCAAGAGCACACTATTTCCTCAACACCATCTTCACGACAGACTCTACTTCTTTCACTCTCAAAACAAACGCACCGACTAAGAAAGTCACGAACGTAATGAAACTTACGACGATTACCTTCAGAATTGCTGATAAATGATCTACTCCACCGTGTACCCAGCAAACTAACATCAAAACCAACGCAAACAACAAAATTAACTTCCCAATATCCTTAAAAAAACTAATTAAAAACGATTGCTCTGGTTTTGTTTTTTTCCATAAATAAATCAACAAAAACACTGTTTGAATGACCATTGAAATACTTGAAGCAAGGGCAATTCCACCTGCTGATAACACCCGTGCTAAACTCAAACTCAGACCCACATTTATAGCCACTGTTATTAAACAGCTATACATCGCGACCTTCGTTGCCTTCAACGCGTAAAAACAATTCATTAAATAATCCCTTAAGGCAAAAAAGATCAGACCCACTGAATAAAAGAAAAATGTTTGTGTGGTCATCATTGTCGCTTCCTGATTAAAAGCCCCACGTTCAAACGCTAGTTCAATTAAGCTTTGTCCACATATCAGCATCACGACCAAAAACGGGACAGCTAAAAAGACAATCATGCGAATCCCTTTTGTCACAATCTCCAAAAATTCACCAAATCCTTTTAAAACAGCTTCAACAATCGAAGGATATAGCACTGTAATCAACGGGGTTAAAATAACACTTAACGGTAACCACATCAGTCTGCTACCATAATTGAGAGCAGATACACTACCCTCTTCTAACCCAGATGAAATCATTCGATCAACCACACCATTTAATTGAACTGCCAAGGCAGCAATGATAATCGGATAAAACATATAGATCGTTGACTTCACACGCTCACGCTCTTGCCAAAAGGAACGTTCGAAGCGAATAGCGTATTGTTTGAGTTGTGGATACTGAATCAAAAATTGACTCGCAGCCCCAATCAATACTCCAACAGAAAGCCCAATGACCCCATATGACTTTGCTAGAACGATTGTCGCGATAATAATGACAATATTATGTGCTGTTGCAGTGAATGCAGGTAGAACAAAGCGTTTATTTGCATTCAATACACCTGTTGCAATCGATGTCAGTGCCAAAAAGCATATGCTCGGGCTCATGATTTGAACGAGTAAAACAGTAAGCTTCCGCTGTTCCTCTGTAAAACCAGGTGCCACTAAATGAACTAATGGCTTTGCAAAAAAAATCGTAAGCACCGTAATCAGCAGTGCAATGATGAAAAAAAAGGTCCCTAGGATACTCATCAGTCGATCAGCTCCAGACTGACTTTTCTCCTTTTCCTCCACATACAATGGGATAATGCCCGCTTGTATCGCTGTACCGACTGCTGTAAACAAAATGGTCGGCACTAAATTGGCAACAAAGAACACATCTGCAAGTGTGGTTGTGCCGAAATAAGCTGCGATAATGGCTTCCCTGATAAAACCTAACAACTTTCCAACCGCTGAAATCACTGTCACAAGTCCTACAGCTTTCACAAAGGTTGGCAACCTCTTCAAATTCATATATGTACCTCAAGTCATTAATTGATTCAGAATCATCTCCATTTATTTATAAACCTCTATTAAACATTTTGAGTCTATTTAACAGAAAATATAACCATTCTTTACAATTCTTTAATGAAGCAACAAAAAGTCGAAGATAGAAATCAAAAGTTATAGGTATCGACAGCCATCCTTTCGGCTATAAATAGGGATGGATATTCCGTAGAAAGGTTCAGGATAAAATGACGCCAATAAAAAAAGCACTCAAACAAAAATCATTTGAATACCTCTTTCTTCTATATATATTGCTACAACCAATCATCGACATCATCACATCAGTATCCCTACTTGTCTTCGAACAATCCTTCACATTCGGGACAATGATTCGTTTTATTGTGATGATCATTGGCTTGGTTTATCTCTATGTCAATCGAAAACAGCTTAATAACCATGCCAAACTGATGTTTTATATGGTAGTACTTGGCCTATTTTTCATCTTATCTCTTCTGATGAACTGGAGTCTGAAATCTCCTTTTCAACTAGGTGCAGAGGTCACCTATATCATTAAGATTGTTTATTTTATCGTGATGTTTTTCACCTACTTTATGGTTATGAAAAAAATGAGCAGGATCGATATAAACTGGGCTAACACCATCCAAGCCTTTGTTTTCTATAGTATGACATTTCTAAGTTTTTCAATGGTGATTGCTGGTCTTACAGGGACTGCTTTTAATAGTTATCAATACTCAAAAATAGGACATAAAGGCTGGTTCTTTGCAGCAAACGAACTGGGAGCAATACTATCCATCGGTTTTCCTATCGTCCTATTGTATTGCATTCGCCATACAACCTCTCTGAAAAAATGGTATCTCTGGCTTTCGGCCATTGCGATGCTTTACTCATTGTTTGCATTAGGAACAAAGGTTGGATTTGGAGCAATTCTTCTTACACTCGTGATTAGTATCATCATGAGCATTTATCAATTTTTCAAAGATCGAAAAACAAAGCCAGCCTTTCATTATGTTGCCATCGTAATCCAAGTAGTGATGTTATTTGGAGCTCTTATCTATACTCCTTTTTCACCAATTATAAAAAACACCTCGATTCATATCGGTCTACTTGATGACCAAGAGAATCAAAAAAAGGGGGAAGCTGCCGAAAAGAATGAAGAGGTCGAAGAAGAAGATAATCAGAAAATGCAACAGCTAATGTTAAGTGGACGAGACTATTATTTATCAATCCAGAAGAAGTATTATCGAGACGCTCCTGTCATACAGAAGTTTTTCGGCATGGGCTATGCAGGGAATTATCAGGAAAAACCAAAATTAATTGAAATGGACCTACATGATCTTTTCTACTCACTTGGGATTTTTGGCTTTCTTCTTTATATCCTCCCTTTCGTTTATGTGCTCTTTCAGATTCTTAAGTGGCTCTTGCTTCATCTTAAAACTAACTTAAATCTGGAACATTCCTTAGTAGGTACTAGTCTGCTCCTCGGGTTGGGAATTGCAATCACCGCTGGACATGTCATTACAGCACCGGCAGTTAGTATTTACTTAGCGATTATGTTGGGATATTTGTTCATAAGCTTGCGTCCTGGGCAAGATGACGAATAGAAAGGAAGAATTTCATTGCGATTTCGAATTCATTCAATTGACTGGTTCATTGTCATCACGTTTATTTCATTATTAATAAAAGCCCTAGTTGTGAACCGAATCTTTACAACAGCCATTTCACAAGGGGCTTTCTTAAGCACAATCGGCATCTTATTTGCGTTCTTGTCATTCTCACTACTTTTCAAACAGCCGCTTAGAATCGCTTATTTAATAGCTGTAAATCTGGTCGTGTCCTTTGTTTTATTTTCAGACCTTGTTTATTTCAGATATTTCGGTAGTCCTATCACGATGTACCTGTTTCTACAAACTTCTAATTTGGAAGGACTTGGACCAAGTATTCTTTCATTAATTCAGGCAAGTGATATTCTCTTTTTTATTGATATTCCCGTGATTTTAGGCGCTTATTTATTTTTAAAATCAGAGCATCCATTGTTGGGTATTAAAAAAAGAGTCTATCTTTTCTCAAGCCTGCTCATTGTTGGTATATTATTAGTTAGCTTAAAACCCGTCAAAATTCACATGCTCGATCAAAGAGACCCCTTTAAAAAATTCACTCCACTCTCATATATGATTGATTGGGGGCCAATGGGTCACCACGTCTTTGATGCAGCTGACTTTGTGAGGGACAGTCGCACGATTAATCTGACTGCTGAAGAGGAAAAAATGATTAATGATTGGTTTGACACTAGACTTGGAGCATCTACCCTATCTCAAGACGAGTTATTTGGTGCTGGTAAAGGAAAGAATTTGATTGTCATTCAGGTGGAATCACTACAGAACTTTGTCATTAACCAACAGGTCGAGGGCAAGGAAATCACCCCTGTACTTAATTCGTTACTAGACAATAGTCTTTATTTCTCTAACTTTTATCCTCAAACGGCTGAAGGAAATAGTTCGGACGCAGAGCTTCTTGTGAACACTTCCCTCTATCCAGTTCGCGAGGGAAGCACATTTTTCCGTTATGGACATCATTCATATCCGAGTCTAGCGAAGCTCCTAGCTGAAGATGGCTATCAGTCAATTGCATTGCATGCAGATGATGGCAGCTTTTGGAACCGAGAGTTGACCTACCCGAACCTTGGTTTTGACACATTCTATGATATTGCAAGTTTTAAAAGAGATGACATGATTGGAATGGGCTTAAGTGACAAGTCCTTTTTCACACAATCGATTCCGTTTCTCAAGGAGCTTCCTGAACCTTTTTACTCGTTTTACGTCACCTTAACGAGCCATACACCCTATGAAATTCCTGATGCTGAAAATGGACTACAGTTATCAGAGGAGCTTGCAACCTCTCATCTAGGCAACTACTTTGAGTCTATTCATTACACTGACTCAGCCATCGGAGAATTTATCGACCAACTAAAGAAAGAACAACTTTTGGATGATACTATCATTGTCCTGTACGGGGACCATGACGGGCTCTTTTATCATCGTGACTTAGCTGAAATCGAAGACTACTATGATAAAAAAATTACCCAAGAAGAATGGATGAAGTCTTATACACAGGTGCCATTTATTATCTACCATCCTGAATTCGAAGGAAAAACTGTTACAACGATTGGTGGACAAATTGATGCCCTACCAACCATTGCACACATAATGGGAATCGAAACAGCTGCTTACGGCCGACAAGCCATGGGGCGCAACCTCTTAAAGGATTCACAAGGCTCTGCGATTCTAATGAAAGGTGATTATGGTGAAAAAACATATGTACACCCAAATGGAATCACATTTGGACTTGTTGAAGAACAGGAAAAAGCGCTAGAAGTATCCGAACTACTTATCCGAAGTAATTATTTTGTTAGGAAAAAATAAGGCTGTTTCCGTATAAATTGTTGCTTATAAAGCCGCAGCCTGAATACACTCCGTGTCCTGCGGGGTGTCTGGTGAGCCTCCTCGTCGCTGGCTCCTTCGGGGTCTCACTTTGGCCACGCATCCAACGGGAGTCTTGAGTGTATTCAGTCTGCTAGAAATCTCACTTATAAATCATCTATATCAAAAAACAAAATACTTTAAGAAAATAGTCAAAAATAACGACCACCCGTGATAACGGGTGGTTTTCTCTGCGGCTGAAAGCCTTTGTTACTGACCAGGCCCTAAAGGGCCACTGAAAGGTTCGCCAAGTGTACTACTGATACTGGCCAGACCTCAAAGGCCTTCTACTTACTTCCGTCTTTTCTTTTTCACCTCTTCACCTGTGAATGGATCAATATATTCCATCATGCTTAATTGTTCTGCGACTATATCATCTTGAATTTGATTACGGATATATTCTTCTATTACCTTTTTGTTTCTTCCTACTGTATCCACATAATATCCTGTGCACCAAAATTTACGGTTTCCATATCTGTATTTTAAATTCGCATGACGATCAAATATCATTAAACTACTCTTTCCTTTTAAATATCCTACAAATGCAGACACACTTATCTTAGGTGGAATACTTACTAGCATATGTACATGATCTTTACATGCTGTTGCTTCAATTATCTCAACACCTTTTCTGTCGCAAAGGGTGCGGAGTATCTCACCAATATCTTTTTTGATTCTCCCATAAATCGCTTGCCTTCTATACTTGGGTGCAAACACGATGTGATACTTACAATTCCATGTAGTGTGTGCTAAACTATTATTGTCTTTTGACATTAGGACTTCCTCCGTGCTGATATTTTGGTTGGCGAACCATAAAATATTTTAGCACCATGGGGAAGTTTTTTTAATACCACGCTGTAAGCTTTTTGGAACCCCAGGCCTAGCCTGGGGTTTTCTTTTCACAAATAAAAACAGGCACCCATTTTTTTACTGGTGCCTGTTTCTAATGTTCAAAACCTTCTCTGGGTCATCACTAAAAATTCCCTCCACTCCCAAATCCATAGCCCGCTTAATCTCATCAACCGTGTTCGCGGTAAACACATGTAATTGTAAGCCGACATCATGCACCTCTTGCACGATTTGATTTGTGACCAAATCATGATTCATTCCAATCGCAAATGCAAATGACTTCAGCTTATCGAGATCCTCTGTTGGAATCGAATTTTTCTTCCAATAAAGCATGACAAGTTTTATCTCTGGGTTAATCTGATGGATTTGTTCGAGACTTTTCATATGAAAGGACTGAATGATGAGGTTTTCCGCTTTAATGTTATTTCGCTTAATCACCTCTAATAGCTTTGTTTCCATATCCTTGTTTTTAGTTGGCTTCTTAACCTCAATATAGTACTTAGCCTTATTTCCGAAGCGCTTAAATACTTCATCAAGAGTAGGAATCGTCGTCCCTTTAAACTTCGGACTTAGCCAAGAGCCTGCGTCGAGCTTTTTCAGTTCACTCAACGTATAGCTGTTGACTTTCCCCTTCCCATTTGTAGTACGATCAACGGTTTCGTCATGAATCGTCACCAGTTCTCCGTCCTTTGTCAGCTGTAGATCAATTTCTAGATAATCAGCTCCGCTCTCGTAAGCCGCTACATAGGAAGGAATCGTATTCTCTGGATAATGTGCTGAGGCACCGCGGTGGGCAATGACTAATGGCATATCAGTATCCTCATTTGCGTGTACTGGAACGTGTATGAACAGTAGACATATCATAGATACAACTAACAATATTCTCAACAGAAATCCTCCTACAATCAGAATCAGTCTGTCACTTATTATCTACAAAGGGACGGTTCTCATGCTTCCTTTTCTGCGAAAAGAAGTGTGAGAACCATCCCTAATTAACTAATTGTGTAATCGTATCTTTATAACCTTCACCAAAAATTGTGGGAGCACGAGCATCCTTCTCCATCTTGAAGGCTGCTTCATCAGTCGGTAGAGCCATTCGATATTCAGCTTCTGCCAAATAAGTGGTGCACGCTTGACATTGCCTGCCCATACATCAAAGCTGCCGCCGACCCCCATGAAGATGCCTTTGTCGAACGAATCAATGTATCGATGGATCCATTCTTCTTGTCTTGGAAAACCCAAGCCAATAAATATTAAATCTGGCTGATGCATTCTTATTTCTTCTATTATATATTGTTCTTTTTCTTGATCAAAATAACCATGATGATAACCACAAATATGTATGTTTGATTGATATTTTGATTTAATTTTCTTGACCGCCTCTGGCATCACCTCTGGTGATGCACCAAGAAAATAGAGCTTGTATCCTTTAGTATTGGAAGCATCTAATAATTGTCCCATAAGATCGAAACCAGCTAAACGCTCGCTTAAAGGGTTATTTAGTATTTGTGATCCAATCACAATTCCGATTCCATCTGGAATAATATAATCTGCATCTTCTAATACTTCCTTGTAATTTCGATGTTCATTCGCATACATGACAATTTCAGGGTTTGCTGTCACAATGAACGTACGAGTATTTTGTTCAATACGATTACAAATCTCCATAGTTAATTCATTCATAGTCGAATTAACAAAAGCTAAGTCCATTATTTTTTTTGTTTCTAACACAGGAGTAACCACCTTTGCTTCTACATCCATCCAGTATCATTATTTACATGATTACTGAGATTCTAAACCATATTTAGACGTTCTATTTAACAGTACAGTTTCTTCGTTATCACTTTGTCCATATTCTGGGTTATTTAGTTTTCATTTTACAAATTCCGATATGTATTTGAAATTATAGATTGTTAGACTTATAATGATATAAGATTCACATTATAGAGAAGCAAAGCTACCCCATTTAATTTTACCATAACTGGGTAAATCTTCGACGATAACTATGTAAATATATTGTAATTATTATTTGAAATATAAAAAAGAATTCATTCAAAAAGGAGAGATTGCTCAAATGAAGAAAGTATTAACATACGGAACATTTGATTTACTACATTGGGGGCATATTAACTTACTAAAGCGTGCAAAAGATTTAGGTGATCACTTAACTGTGGCTATTTCAACGGATGAATTCAATGCAATTAAAAATAAAAAATCTTATCATAGCTTTGAAAATCGCAAATTAATCCTTGAATCCATACGTTATGTAGACGAAGTCATTCCTGAGGATAACTGGGATCAAAAAATAAGTGACGTTGTAGACAACAACATTGATATCTTTGTCATGGGAGACGACTGGAAGGGGAAATTTGATTTCCTTAAAGACTATTGTGAAGTTATTTATTTACCAAGAACTGTTGGGATTTCAACAACAAAAATTAAAGACGACCTACTTTCGGTGAAAAATGGTTAAAGAACTAATAATTGGACTTTACTTACTAATTTTTAAAGTATTGTTCAATTTTTTTAAATTGTTTCCCCTTCAAAACAAAGTCACTTTCGTCGTCTCGTTTGGTGAAAACAGTCTTGTGCTTTACGAAGAAATGAAAATGCAAGATTCGATTAATAAATTTGTTTTTCTTAAGAAAAGCTCTTGTAGCTATGATTTAAAAACATTAACAGACGCCAAGGTACTTGCCTTTGAAACAGCCAATCTATGGGATATGATTTGTTCAATCTACCAACTTGCAAGCTCAAAGTATATTATGATTGATAACTATTATGGATTCTTATCAGCTATCCACTTTAAAAAAGATGCACAATGTATTCAATTATGGCATGCAGCAGGCGCTCTTAAGAAATTTGGTCTTGAGGACCACTCAGTTAAGAATCGTTCTAAGAAAGCACAAAATCGATTTGTTAATGTCTATAAGAAATTTGATAAGGTTGTTGTTGGTTCTGAAGAGATGGCAAATATATTTATCAATTCATTTGGTTTACCTAGAACTTCGATTTTAAGAACAGGTATCCCGAGAACTGACATTTTCTTTGATTACGAGCTTCAACAAGAAATTAAGGAAATGCTGTACTCCGAAAACCCTAACCTTAAGAATAAAAAAGTGTTACTATACGCTCCTACTTATCGAGATCATGAATTAGACACATTCACATTACAGCTTGATCTTGAAAAGATGGAAAAGGAATTAGGGAACGATTTTGTAGTTCTAATCAAACTACACCCTGCAGTTAAAAATGCAGCAAAGCAATATGAAAAAGATTTCCCAAACTTTGTGTTTGATTACTCAGCTTATAAAAATATCAACCATTTGTTACTCATAACTGATATGCTAATTACAGATTATTCTTCTATTCCATATGAGTACAGTTTGTTAAATAAGCCAATGATATTCTTTACCTATGACATTGATACGTATAAAGAACAGCGTGGTCTACCTACTAACTATATGGCACAAATCCCTGGACCGGCTGTTTATACGACAATCGAGATCATTGAAAAAATTAAAGAAAATAGCTTTGATTTAAGCTTAGTTGAAAGCTTCTCAATGAGATGGAATCGTTATTCCACTGGAACTTCATCAAAAAACTTAATGAGCTTCTTGTTAAATGAAGAAGTTTCACCTAAACTAGAACAACAAAAGCAACAACAACAAGTCCTTTAGTGTTATAATCGTTGTTGTTGTACTTAGTTGTTCTTTTTTTAATTCAAAGGAAATAGGAGAAAAAAATATGAGCCTACTTTCTAAAGGAAAGAGTTTTTTGAAACAGATTGTTGTTTCTGTTTATCAACTCACCTTCCGGCTAGCTGGACTTCTTCCAGTAAAACGAAATATGATTATTTTTGAAAGCTTCTTAGGTAAACAATATAGTGATAATCCTAGAGCAATTTATGAATACTTAAAACAGAACCATCCTGAATACGAGTTATGTTGGAGTGTCGATAAAAGAAATAAGCAGCGATTTGATGACCATCAGATTAACTATGTTGAACGATTTACCATTAAGTGGTTGTTTAAATTAGCACGAGCAGAATTTTGGGTAAGTAATAGCAGACTTCCACTTTGGATTCCCAAACCAAAGCATACTACCTATATTCAGACATGGCACGGTACACCACTAAAAAAATTAGCATTAGATATGAAAGATGTCCATATGCATGGAACGGTAACAGATCAATACAAAAAAGAGTTTGTTCAGGAAGCAAGTAAATGGGACTATCTCATTTCACCCAATGCATATTCAACAGAGATTTTCAAAAGAGCCTTTCATTTCAAAGGGACGATCATTGAGTCAGGCTACCCTCGAAATGATTATTTAATTTCACATAATAATATAGAAACAATTAACACTATAAAAGAAGGTTGCAGTCTTCCACTTGATAAGAAAATCATTCTCTATGCACCGACTTGGCGTGATGATCAATTCTATGGCAGTGGAAAATACAAGTTTCAGTTACAATTGGACCTAAAGAAATTAAAAGAAGAGTTTGGGCAAGACTATGTTATAATATTACGAATGCATTACTTGGTCGCAGAAAACATAGATCTAGATGAATATAAAGGGTTTGCTCTTGATTATTCTCACTATGAAGATATTCGAGATCTCTATGTCATTTCAGACCTGCTCGTAACCGATTATTCATCGGTTTTCTTTGATTATGCAATCCTAAAAAGACCGATAATTTTCTTTACTTATGATATTGAAAGTTATAGAGATAAATTACGAGGATTTTACTTTGATTTTGAAAAGGAATCACCTGGTCCATTAGTAAGAACAACAAAAGAGCTTATTGATCAGATTCATTTAGCAGCGCAAATGAATCTGTATGAATCGAAAGACCTCGATTCTTTTTATCAAACATTTACGTCTTTGGAAGATGGTCAAGCCACAAAAAGAGTCGTTGAACAAGTTTTTGTAGAAAGGATTACCTCATGAAATCCCTGTTAATTATTTTTAAAGAACAAATAAATAGTATTTATTTAATACAGCGCCTAGCAGTATATGAAATGAAGAGTTCAAATAAAAACAACTACTTAGGTATCCTATGGGAAATCTTGAATCCAATGATTCAAATTCTGATATATTGGTTTGTCTTTGGCTCTGGAATTCGTGGAGGTAAAGCGGTTGGCGATATTCCCTTTTTCCAATGGATGCTTGCTGGAATTATCGTTTGGTTCTTTGTTAATCCCTCAATTCTCGAAGGATCAAAAGGAATCTATAAGAAATTAAAAATGATGTCAAAAATGAAGTTCCCAATGAGTGTGATTCCATCATATTTGGTCATCGCCAATTTCTATCATCACCTTATGTTGGTTACCATTATTATCATTTTGTTACAATTCATTGGTTTTCCAATCTCAATTTATATGATTCAATTACCGTATTTCATGTTAGCTACAGTTTCATTAATGATCTCAATCGTTTTAATCACATCTACACTTACGACTATTGTTCGTGACGTTCAAATGTTTATCCAGGCTGTGATGAGAATGTTATTATATCTAAGTCCTATTCTATGGATACCTGAAGTAACACCAGATTCTCCACAAATGACTGAATTGATTTTATTTATTATGAAGATTAACCCTTTGTTCTATATTGTTGAAGGCTACCGTTCTTCCTTACTAGGCACAGGCTGGTATATACTTGAACAGCCGTTATATACCCTATACTTTTGGTGTGTCATCCTATTTTTGTTCTGGATTGGCTCATATTTACACGTTAAATTCAGACGACATTTAATCGATTTCTTATAATTGGATGTGATAATCATGAAATCAGTCATTGTAAATAATGTGACGAAAAAATATAAGATGTATCAAAAAAATACAGATAAATTATTAGATATCTTTCTCCCTAAAAGCTATGGCGAGGATTTTTACGCTATTCAAAATGTCAGCTTCACTGCTGAAAAAGGTGATGTGATAGGTATCGTAGGTGTAAATGGTTCAGGGAAATCCACGCTATCTAACATTCTTGCTGGAATAGTCCCTCCTACCTCAGGAACCATTGAGACTATTGGAGAAACAGCAATTATTGCCGTGAATGCTGGATTAAACAAGGAGCTTACTGGACGAGAAAATATTGAATTGAAGTGTTTAATGCTTGGGTTCACGAAAAGTGAAATCAAAAAACTTGAACCAGAGATTATTGAATTTGCTGATATTGGAAAGTTCATTGATCAACCCGTCAAATCCTATTCAAGTGGAATGAAATCCCGACTTGGATTCGCAATTTCAATTACAGTAGACCCCGATATTCTCATTGTCGATGAGGCACTATCTGTGGGAGATAAAACATTCGTAGATAAATGTATTGATAAGATGAATGAATTTAAGAAGCAAGGTAAAACCATTTTCTTCATTAGTCATTCAGCTAGACAAGTAAAGCAATTTTGCCAAAAGGTCCTATGGCTTGAATACGGTGAAGTAAAAGATTACGGAACGGTTAAAGATGTACTACCAAAGTACGAACAATTCTTCAAAGACTACAAAGCAATGACCAAAAGTGAAAGAAATAAATATCGTAAAGAAGCAATGAAGAAGCAAGAAGGATATTTCATAAAGTAATAAAGACAAGAAATCACTTTCTACTAAGATGATTTCTTGTTTTTTTGAGTTTATAAAAGAATTATTATCTGAATTTTTTAAAAAATACAAGTTATATTATTTGTTTGATTTTATATATTAATAGTAAGACATGTATGAAAGTGATTCATTTTGATTAACCTTTTAAAGAAAAAACAAAATGGGGGCGTTACGATGCTTAGAGGTTTGTTCTCTTACTTTAAAAGTGATATAGATAATTCTGTTGAGGATGATTTCGATGATTATCATGAAATTGATGATGTAGATGAAGACCTTATGCAAGATATCGATGATCCATTCATACTTCGAAAACTGAAATAAACTACAAATACTAAAGGGCTGTCTCACATATCATGTGGACAGCCCTCTTTTTACTTACTTGCTTTTTTTATAACTTCATAAATTCTCTTACAGTTATTTGTATCGATGTTAGTAAAGATTAAATACTTCTTATCCTTTACCTCTTGCTTTTCTTGGAATCCGTTCGCAATATAACATTCGAGTGTTTCTAGAAGTTGTAGTTGTTCATGGACAATATCACCTAAAAATGTTTCTTCAACCGGCCTTAGAATTCCATTTTTAAAGAATGAATCTCTGTCAAAGTGATAAAAAATAACAGGTTTTGACATATACGTAAAGTCAAAGGATACGCTAGAATAATCGGTGATCATTAACGCATTATCCTTTAATAACGTCTGAACATTAACTTCCCCAAGCTCAACCACTCTAATTCTCTTAAGTTGCTTAAGTGCTTCAAAATTATCAATGAAGTGCTGCATTCGATAATGTGGATAAAAGTTTAGATACAAATCATGCTTATCAAGCATCTCGTGTAATTGCTCACTCATGAGTAAATCAACATACCGTTTAAAATAAACAGACGTTTCAAACTTCGTTTGGTCTGTTAACCATTCCCTCCAGGTCGGGATCAGCAATATCTCTCTCTTAGGACGATGTTCCTTTAACAAATAATCAAATCTAGATAATCCAACATCCTTCACTTCACTCGTGTTGTATCCAAATTTACGAACAACCATTTCCTTTTCTGCTTTTGAACTTACACAGAAAATATCAAAAGGATATTGATAATACTTCTTATGGTATTCCACATTTTTTCTACCTAATACACCATGTTGTAAGAAAATCTTAGTCGCTTTTCGATAAGATCTTAGTGTTGGCCCCTTAAATGGGATGAAATAATCAAGATCATGCGAGCCAATAAACGTACTAGCAAGTGACGTCATCTTCAAATGTTCAAAGGTCCCAAAATATAACACATTGCCTAATGACGATATATTTTTGACATCCCTTGATTCTGGATCAATTGCATAATAAATTGGTTTATCAGGAAAGTGTTCTCTACAGTATTTAAAGAAGTGATATCCTGTATCCTGAGCCGTATCTGGTCTTTCCCCAATAATCCAAATATCCTTGTTCCTTCTCTTAAACATATCGAAATAACGGCCAAAACGTAAATAATTCATCATTTCCTTAGAATAGGACATGGTTTCAAGCTTGATATTTCCCATCGGCGTTAATGTTAAGAAATGAAGGGTATAATGCTGCTCATCTTCACGAGGCTTTAAGACCCCCTTAGCCAAAGTATGGTCTTTGTAATATTTATATGATTGAAGGCCAAGCTTTCTTTCTCTTACGACCTTACCCATTTTTATTTGAATATAGAAATCTAAAATCTCTTTGTCATTACTTTTAATTAGACTAAGCTCTTGTAGCGGTATTTTCACATCATATCCCGCTAAATCATAGCGAAAGTGAGGATTAACGTGCTCGTTTGAAATCTGTTTATGAGGAAGAAGTGCTAGTTCTTTCCTAATTTCCTCACCTGTTTCTCTTGCTCTGATAATTAAATAACGCTCTAACGTGTCAGGCTCCGTAAGCTCAATTGTATCCAAATAAGCATAACCCGTTAAATGAAGCTCATGATTATTCATTTTGTATTGCTCTATATCTCTAACTAAAGTCAGTTCATTTAACGTCATTGATAAGTATTTATTTCTTGTTGAGTATAAATACATTTGATAAACATTGTCATCTGTTTCTATGTTGTATCTTGATTGATAAGCTAACTCCTTCGTTGCACCCTTTAATCGTATACGATGCAATTCTCCGTATATCTCCACTCCAACATATACATCCCAAAAAGTAGGCTCGAGTTCGAAATCTTGAATAAAGCTTAAATAATCAATCGAAAATTCAAAATTGATTCTATCATCAATATTCTTATCAGCTTCAAGGTTTACTTCGAATTTAGAAATGATTCCAGAGTTTCGCTCCCGAAAAATCATATAGGTTTTGCTGACCATCGGAAGAATTTCATGAAGTCCTGTCATTTTACCTTGTAAAGAGAATTCATGCTGATTTAATTGTGATTGCAAATCTTTTAATTTCACAAATGAGCTTTTAATTTCAATTGATAATGAGTGTTTCTTTGTTTTATATGGGATTACTTTATACGATTCTTTTTCACCAGGTAGAAAAATTGGGGTTACTCCCTCAATTGTAAACGTTTGTTCAAATTTAACCCGATAATTATGACCGCCTTCATTATTTCGTTCTGATAAATAAACATCCCATATTCCAGCTGTTAATTCTACCTTTTGTAAATCTAACTCTGAAAACCAGGTGTTCTCTCCACTCCAGCTGATCTGAAAAGAAAATTGGTTTTTTGACCTTCTATTTTTCACTAGTATACGTATATCGTTTTTAATGTTTTGTAAAAACTTCGTATCAGCCCATCCAGCAATTTTTAACTTATTTTGATCCTGCTGGATTTCGGTTACATAATTGGGGAGTTCAGTCGTGCTTATCATTTCATTTGCAGTAAATAGTTTAAGTCCTAAATTCCCAGCTACGGTGATATACGGACTAATAACTGTCTCATTATACCATCTGTATTTCAGCTTTAAATCTGGAGACTCATTCTTTCCTGCCTCATATGCTAGCCGACATTCATTACCTAAGCTTTGTACATTCGTTTTAATATAAAAAGCCCACTTTGTACCAGCATCCATATTATTAATTGTCGTTAATGGAATAAATGCTTGGATAGATCTATCCTGGGCATGATCATCCTGTTTTTGAACAATGACATCAAATGAATACTCTTCCAATGAATCATCACTATTTCTTATAATTAGCTGAAACTCATCCATCGGGATCGACTTAGAGAGCTTCTTAGGAACATCACATGCTATTTCAACTACCATGTGATGTTCTTCAAACATCACATCCTTAGCGGAAAAGCGTGTATTATATCGATCTTTTAAGAGGATATTATTTAACCTACGATAGATTTGTTTCAACTTCCTAACTATTTTCTTCATTAATGCCTTCATTGAACTTCCTCTTCCTCCATCCAAGGTGATACCAAATTGATTCGGATTGTTATAAAAAAATATGAATTTAAAGTAATACTAATATTAGCCTACACACTTAAATATTGCAATCATGTCGTGACTTATCTAGTGACATATAATCCAACTATTCCCAACACTGCAAAACTTCCGCGTTTTTCATTTTCTGCAATTTCCTAGAAAAAGTAAAATTATTTGTCGATTACCTCTTAACATTTTGTCTAATCTTAGCGATAATAGACTATGAGGCTATAATTCTATTGGAGGTGAAAAGCTTAGAATAAATAAGAGTTTTCTGATCTTATCGTATTACTGCTAATGATTTGATAGTTATTGTTATGATTTTTATGGGTTTATGACCTGCCTGGATGCCCATTTTAAATGGGGGAATACATGTTGAAAAAAATAAGAAAAATTAGTACCAGTTTGATGATTATTACACTCTTACTACAGTTTCTACCATCGATGACTGTATCAGCGGAAGAAAACACTACCTCAGATGTTGAGAATATCTCTTTCATTTTCACTGAAGAGAATGATGAAATGGTTGCACTCTATCTAACTGCTTCTGTAGAAAGTGACGTCCTAACAATGATTAAAAAGGATACAGAAGTCATCGTGTTAGAAGAAGGATCACCCTTTTCTTTCGTTTCATACATAAGCAGCGATATGGGAGAACCGCTCACTGGGTATGTAAAGAGTGAACATCTTGTATCTGCACAAGTTGTTGAAGACAATACTGACTCTCTCTTGGTTGAACCTTCAGAAACTGAATCCAAAGAAATTGAGAGTATTGCTAATACAAATGAAGAAAATGTCGTAACAGAACCAGAGCCTGTTGAGGATATCATTACTCCATCTAACGAAGATGAAAATGTTAATGTGACAGAAGCTTCGTCATTAACAGAATTAATAACAACCTCTGTAGAAATTGATAAGGCTCCGAAAACAACCAAGGCTAGCTCTAGTGTAGAATTACAAGGGATCGCACTTAAATCCCCTACAAATGTTTATGCTGACATGTCCACAAGTTCAAAGACTTTGAAAAGCTACGCTGCTGGAACGATTTTAAAATATAAGTCTCTCACAGATAATTGGTATGAAGCCACTGTCTACTTAAATAACAAACCGACAATTGGTTATATCCATCTTAATGACGTCGAGACTTTAGATAATGAATCAATATCGTTACAGGGAATAGGATTGAGAAATCCTACAAATGTATATGCACAGGCATCCACAGAATCAAACGTTTTAAAATCCTATGCACAAGGACATATTTTAAAATATAAAACCTATAACAATAATTATTATATAGCCACCGTATATTTAAATAACAAAGCAACCATTGGCTATATTCACAAAAATCATGTAGCAAATATCGAAGAAAATCAAAAAAATCTCCGAGGTATTGGGTTGAAAAATCCAACCAAGGTATATTCTAAAGCAGCTACAAATGCTTCCGTTCTAAAATCTTATGCGACAGGTTCGATTTTACAATATCGTACGCTAGCAGATGGATGGTATGAAGCTACCGTATATCTAAATGGAAAAGCGACAACTGGTTACATCAATGCTAGTGATGTCGAAAACGAATTTGATACGGTCACACCATATCGAGGAGTAGCACTCCTTTCGAAAACAAATGTCTATAAGAGTGCTTCAAAAAGCTCAGCCGCTTTAAAAGGCTATGATAAAGGTAGCATATTAATCTATCAATCTTTTACAAAAAATTGGTATAAAGCAACTGTTTATCTAAATGGAAAAGCGACAACTGGTTACATTAGCGCTGCTGATGTTCAAAATGCGGTGCAATCGCAAAAAAAAATACAGGGCTATGCAGCTAAGAGCCCTACTAACGTATATTCAAAAGCAACGACTTCTTCATCGGTTCTAGCATCCTATAACCTTGGTAGTTCCCTATCTTACAATACATTTGTAAACGGTTGGTATGAAATCTCAGTAACAATCAACGGGGCTAAAAAAACTGGATATATACAGCTAAATGATGTTAGTGAGACAAAACCGGTTGAACAAAGCTATTTGTACTTAGACTTAAGAAAGCCAGCAAATATCACTGCCAAAGATATTGAGCGATTCTTTGATAGCAGAAATCATTCTGATAGCCCATTAAGAAAACATGCTCAAAACTTTATCGATGCTCAAAACAAATATGGAGTTAATGCCTCATACCTAGTTGCTCATGCAATTTGGGAAACTGGCTGGAGTGGCTCAAACCTTAGAAATTATAAAAATAACCTTTATGGCTACGGTGCATATGATGTGTGTCCGTTCACATGTGGTTATTACTATCCAACAATAGACGATAGTATTAATTCAGTTGCCTATATGGTTAAGAATAATTATCTAACTCCAGGTGGCCCATTCTATGACACTGAATTTGGAGCAACATTGATCGGAATGAACAAAAAGTATGCTACAGACCAGAATTGGAAAAATGGTATTTCTAGTTTGATGCAAAGCATGAAGGCTTATGACCATAATTATTATTCAGGAAAAAATCCAGTTACTACAAATGGTTCAAATCCAGGAACATTTAGCCGTAATATTCCGGATGGAAAGCCTTATCCAACATCTGTTGTGATCGATTTCCCAGCTGGAATTACCGCGACACTAAATGTAAATGGTAATGTTCGCTATATCCCTTACATTAATCCAAGTTATTATGATTCTACGATTGTTGGAACAATTGCTAAGGGGCAAAAAATCACGATTCATGGCTATAATACAGATGTCAGAAATAATGGATCTAGATATTATGATGAGACCTATTATCGAATCACTTACAACGGACAGCCAGCATTTATTTACGGTGGCAATATCAATATTGATAACTTGCTACAAGTGACAAATGTTACGACAACATTAAACATCAGAAACCTTCCAAATGGAAATGAAGTGATTGGCTCCTTTAAAGCAGACAGCTTTATAAAAGCTGTCATAGCAAATGGAAAACCAGTCACAAAAGATGGATGGTATCAAGTGTTCCTACCTAACTCAAACAAAACTGGTTGGGTATCTGGTGACTATATTAAAGTGGTTGTTCGTTAATTTAAAACTATGAATCTATCTTCAAGAGGGGCTCTATGAGTCTCTCTTTTTATGGTTAAATGAGCCAGATCACAGTAAAAAGGGTAGCCATTTGGCTACCCTTTCCCAAGTTTTCTTACTCTAAGATTCCTTTAATTTTCGCATATACACTAGCATTGATTGCTAATTCTCCACCGAATACCTTCACTAGAGATGGATCAGCATTTACTAGGTAATTTTCACTAACTGGGCGTAGTGATTCTCCAACTAATAGAATTCCTGCATCCTGCTTCGCTGCTAGAGCTGCACCAGAAAGACCATCTTGGAAACGATCTGATGTTGCCACATACAACTTGTAAGTATCAGGTTTAGAGTACTTTAATACTTCAACGTTTGTATCAAACTTTGTTTGACCTGCAATACGTGTTACAGATGGTAAAGTTTTTGCAACCTTTTCAGGTACTACAAGTTCTCCACCAATTACTAAAGTTTCTTTAACTCCTAAATCCTTCAAACTTGTCTTAGTAGCAGAAGGAACTTCTTTAGTGTTCACAAGTAAGATTGGTAGACCATTCTTACCAGCATATGATGCAATTGAAAGAGCATCCTGGAACTTCTCACCACTAACGATAATTGCTTCTTCAGTTCCCTTAGGTGCAACTTCTTTCGCAATTAAAGCTGCTGTATCGTATTGGTTGTTACCAGCAATACGCTCTACCTTTACGCCAAGAGCTTTAATCGCCGTTTCTACTTCATCCTTAACCGCTAAGTGCCCACCTAAGATGATGACCTTTTTAGCGCCTAATCTTTCAATCTCAGCTTTTGTTACATTATCAAGTCTTTCACTACGAGTTAATAATAAAGGAGCATCATATTTCGTAGCAAGAGGTACACCGGCTAATGCATCCACAAACTTATCTCCACGAGCTAAAATCACAACGTCTGAAGATTCCCACCCTTCTGCACTAATGATTGCAGATGTTTTATATAGGTTATCCCCAGCAATACGTGATACTTGCTCATCCTTATCAGATGTTGCACGGTGAACAACGACTTCTTTCGTTGTTGTATTACCAGCTAAATCTACTAATTTTAATTCGAATGTGTTTTTCCCTGGATCTAAAGTCAGGTCTGTTTCTACCACTTTAGAGTACTTCTTCATTTGATCACTTGGTGCATTGTAGAATTCTTCACTGCCATCCACAAAGAAACGTAATTCATCAGCGTTATCTGCTAATGTTGCTTTTAGTTTCACTGATTTAGTAGAGTTTGTAACATAAGTCGGAACTTCTACATCTAGTGTTGGAAGTGTAGTATCTACTTGTACTAAACGGCTAATTGAAATTTCATTTCCTGCATCGTCCTTCGCTCCAACGAAGAATTCTTGATCTCCATCTTCAAATATAAGCTTAGTAGCGAATTCATAATAATTTTCTGCTTTATTGAAAGTGAAATCAACCTTTTTGCCATTAACTGTAATTTCAACAATCTTAGTGTCATCTGTTACAGTTCCTGATACAGCTACTTCACTTGTATTTGATACAGAGAACACATCTGGAGTTATGATGTTAATTACAGGATGAGTTTTATCATTATCACCATTCACAATTGCATTTACGTCATTGCCTGCATAGTCCACTGCAACAACTGTTACAATTGTTCCAGCTTCAGGTTGACTCTTTAACTTATATTCTTTTGTATTTCCTGCTAAAGGAGTTTCTAGAACTGTTTTTCCATTTACTAGAATATCGATATATGCGACACCTGATCCATCTTTATCAGATGCATTGATCTTCACAGTGTCTTTTGACAAGCTCGCCGTTAATTCTGGATCAACTGTATCAATAATCACAGGAACTTGTATCTTTTGCGCTTCTTTTCCAGGGTAGTCAATTGTAGATGCAAACTCATAGTAGTAAGTTCCATCAGCAACTAGCTTATTTTTCACTTTACCATCCCAGCTGTTAGCTGTATTGTACGTATACATCGGTCCACGAGCACCATCATAATAGTGTTTTCTCGTATTTTGATCTGATTTGATCGTACGTAATTTGTTCTTTTCTTCATCTAAAATGTTATATTGAACCTCTTTTGCATTTCGTAAAAATGATAAGACAGGGACGATTTCATCCTGCTGACCATCTCCATTTGGTGAGATGGCAATTAATGATTTACTATAACTTTCATTAATTGGATCATACCCTAAATAATATCCTTCACCATCAACAAATCCAGCTACTGCATAGAATGATTCTTCTCCGTCATAAATCATCTCATCAAGAACAGGAGCATCGTTCCAATCACCTTTGAATCCTACATAAGGAACAGTAAGAGTTGGGTTATTATCAGAAACATCTGTTAAAGTAACAAATCCTTCAACAAAATATCCATTTTCAAAGATTTCCTCTAGTGGTGCATTATAGAACCAATCAATTGCATTCTTTAAATCAATTGTTACCTTAATATCTTTACTAGAGTTTGCAGGAACAGTCACTTGTTTTGTGCTAAATGAAATTGGATATTCTCCAATCCATGGAGCATTATTAGATATTGTTCCATTCTTGTATACTCCTTGAGATTCAAGAGCATTGACACCATCATAAGCTAAATCTGTTTGTACATTTCCATCTACATTATAAGTTACTTGCTTATTAGATAGGTTTTTAACATTTAATGTAAACGTTGCTGTATCACCAGTAATCTCTTTAAGAGCTACTTTTGCTTCATTTGTACTCTTCTCAGTAACAACTGCAGGAGTACTTAATGCTGCATGTAATTGCATTAGACCTGCACCTTGACGACGAGGTGAATATGCATTGTCAATTCCATAATAGTCATTATATAGGCCTTTATCTACAACTGGTGCACTAGTATTCATTAGGATATTTTTAGCTAGATTGATACGTTCTTTACCTTCTAAATTTGTTTCCTCTTCAACACGTTGTAGAACGATAGCTGATCCACCAGAAACGTGTGGAGCTGCCATTGACGTACCACTCATTGAACCATATTTGTTGTCCTGCAATGTTGATAGAATATTTCCACCTGGTGCTGTGATTTCAGGCTTAAAGTCTAAGTTTGGAGTGACACCCCATGAAGTGAAATCAGACATTTGTCCAGCTAATGGATTGGCAGCAGTTGTCGTTTCACCATTAAAGGTAATTGATACAACTTGACCGTTATCTATTGCTGCTTTCAGAGCATCACCATCGGTCTTTAACATAAATAATTGTGGGATTTTAATAGCTTCTTCTGACACCATATTCACATAACCATCTGTGTTATTGTAAATAATCACACCAGCCGCACCTGCAGCCTGTGCATTTAATGCTTTTAAAGTGAAATCATATTGACCACGTTGAATTAACGCATATTTCCCTTTAAAGTCTTTACCAGCAAAATCCTCAGCTGTTCCACCTAAGCCTGCAGATAATACTTCAAATGTCTTTGAATCTACATCATTTGGATGTACACTGCTTGCAGACAAGAATGGAGCTAGTGCAATTTCGTTACCATCAAATGAATATGACATAGCATCTAAATCCATAAAGTTGTTCTCTAAAGATGCCACCTGTAATGAATCATAAGATAAGCCTGGTGAGCCAACTACTCCAATGTCTGGGTTTGATGAATATGGATTAGCATGTCCATTTCCAAAATGTGCAGAGTTACCAGCAGAAATGGACATAAATACGCCATTTTCTACTGCTCTAGCAATTGCTTGCTGTTCTGGATCTTCAGCATCAACAAATGATGCAGTTGAACCTAAACTCATGTTAAGAACATCCGCCCCTAAAATGATCGCATCATCAATTGCCTTAATATAAATATCTCCCCAAGTAGAAGCCATATTTGGATCGTTACCAAATACCTTTAATGCTAATAATTGTGCTTCAGGAGCAACTCCTTTAAGTCCACCCTTTTCTTCATCACCATTTGCCGCAACTGTCCCCGCTACATGCATTCCATGATGAGAAGCTTCAGGTCCTAAATCTAAAATTTCTTGGTTTTTATCCATATAGTTGTAACCATAAGGAACCTTGTACGTATGATACTTACCAGGTAGATTATATTCAGAAGTGAGTGAAGCTACTTCTTTTTCAGTAAGTTCACCTTTAGAATTATCAGATAGAATCATATCCTTATGTCTAGGATCAATTCCAGTATCAATGATACCGACAATCATTCCTTCACCATCATAGCCAAAATCAGTCCAAGCTTTTTGAGCTTCGACGAGTTCTTTACTATACTTCATATCTGGTTTATCAACAGGACGCTCGTACTCATTAACAACAGTAACATTAGCTACCCCTGTCAATTTTTTAATACCAGCTACCTTTCCGTATTCAACCACACCACTAAATCCGTTAAATGCCGTCGTGAAATTTTCTTTGAACTCCATTTTTAGAGACTCAGCAGAAATTTTATCTTTTACGGCTTTTTGAGATTTAAGAATGTCTGTCTGTAATTTGTCCTTTTCATTCTCAGAAAGCTTACTGTATTTCACACCTTTTTTTGTTGCATATGTAATTGCTGGATCTCCTTTAACCTCGACAATTACACGAACTTTATCGGCTGGTTTGTACTTTTCTTTTTCAACATCTAATTTTAATTGTTGACCTGCTTTTTGAATTGTCTGTTTCGTATTCTGAGTCTCATGAATTGGTTTAACCGCAGCAAGAGCTGTGTTCGAAAAGGCAAGTAAAAAGACTAAAATAAGTGCTAGACTTCTTTTCAAATTCAATTGAATACCCTCCTATAGATTTAGTGTAAATAAAAAATAACTCTCGGCATATTGTTCTAATGTCTCGTTTTCAACGAACAATCCCTTGAGTTTACCACTAGTTTTGCCACCTCTTTCCACTAATCTCATTTTTTACTATTTTAGTATAATCACAATATATTTAATAGTCAAACTATTTGAAAAGATTTATTTACATTTTTTTAGTATTTTCTTAACATTTCTTACTTTTACGACTTTTAATACGACATAGTAAACTATTATGGTAGATTTTCTGACATAATTATCAATATATGTAATTCTAGATATCTGACATGTTCTTTTACAATAAAAAAACAAGAAAGTACAAAGCACCTTCTTGTTTTACTATTTTTTTACTTAAACACTCTATTTACAACTTGTTCTGATGCCTTTCCGTTATCCCACGCACAGAACTTTTCATAGAATTGGCCATATTTCTCTTTATAATCTGCTTCAATTTGATTGATATGTTTGATTGAGGAAATCACTTCATCCGACGTCTTCAGTAGTGGTCCCGGAACTTCTTTTTCCACATCAATATAAAATCCTCTTAATGTATCACGGTACTTTTCCAAGTCATATGTGAAAAATAAAATAGGACGCTTTAGATTTGCATAATCGAAAAAGACAGAAGAGTAATCAGTGATTAAAATGTCAGAGATTAAATATAGCTCCGCAATATCATCATACTTAGATAAATTATAAACAAATCCGTCTAGACCTGTTGTTTCTATATGATCTGCTATAAAATAGTGCATTCTCAATAAAATTATATACTCGCTTCCAAGTTCTTCTCTCATCTTTTGGAGATCTAACTCTAATTTGAATTTATATTTACCAGGTTCATAAAATTCATCGTCTCTCCAAGTTGGAGCATAAAGCACAATCTTCTTGTCTTTTGGCAATTGTAGCTTCTGCTTAATGGACTGTGCAATTTCTTGTTTATTATCAGCATATAAAATATCATTTCTTGGATAACCAAACTCGAGCATTTCCTTGTCAAAAAGAAAGGCTCTTCTAAAAATATCTGATGAATATTGATTTGGCGAAATTAAATAATCCCATCTTCTAGACTGGTCATAGAAGTGTTTCTTGTAATTTGGATTAGCTGAATGAACATCATTCATATCAAATACGAGTTTTTTTAATGGCGTTCCATGCCAAGTCTGTAGGTAAATATTATCTTTTCGTTTATTTAAAGATCTAGGCAGCCTCGAGTTACTTACCCAATATTTAGACGTTGCTAGATAATAGTAGTAGGTTAAACTAAATCGCTTCACTTTTTTGGCTGGGCCCGGTATTTTTTTTGTTGGATCATTGAAAATCCAAACAAATGTATAATCTTTATTATGCTGGAGCATGTACTCATAAATATACTTAGGACTATCAGAATAATTCTTACCTAGGAAACTTTCAAATACAATTGTTTTTTCTTTAATTGGTAATCTCATAAAGAAAGATCGGTACAATTGAAGAAATAACTTTGTTCTCCCACCTAAGGCATATTTAATTTTTCTTAAAAAATGATGAAATTTAATTGTATTCGCAAATGTATTGATCTTCTCGTTCCTTAGAAGTGAAAGTTCTCTTTTAACAACTGGATTTAGATTATTAAACGCATTTTGACTAAGTTGTTTTGCTGTGTTTGACAGCTGTACTGCATATTCAGTTACCTTCTTTTCATCCTCAAGTAACATGATAATTTCACGTCGGAAGAAATTTAAGTATATGTAATCCAAATATGTTTGAACACATTCGCTTTCATACTGCTTATTTTTAACTGTTTGGAAAACTGTTAGAAATTCAATTACTTTTTCTTCACGTGATGCTTGATCCAACGAAGGATTAATTATTGGATCATTACGTCTTCTTTTAAAGTAGGTACGTGCTTTTAGCATTGAAATTCTTTCTAGTTTGTCAATGATAGAAACAATAAAAGACACATCAGTATAACAATTTGTATCTTCATTAAATCGAATGTAATTTGTCGTGATAAAATCTACTGATATTAGTTTATTTACAATTGACATGTCTTTAAATGTTTTTATTGAACCTCGTTCTTTTATAACTACATCCTCTTTTAATGGCAATGTTTTATTATCTATCGGTACAGAGAATTTCTTTGTTCTTCCTGCAATAATCGGGGCTTCTCCAATGCTGTTCACTAATAATTCAATTGCGTCTAGTGCTAAATAGTCATCACTGTCTAAGAATAACAGATAATCACCAGTTGCTTTTTTCATCCCATAATTCCTTGCAAATCCAACACCATTTTTACTATCTAAATGATAGCATTGTACTCGTTGATCCTTACTAGATAACTCCGTTAACTGCTGCTTCAAAGCTTCATTCGATCCATCATTGACAATAATGATTTCTAAATGACGATACGTTTGAAGGAAAACAGATTCTAGGCAATCATTTATAAATTCAGTTGTATTATAAACCGGAATAATAACTGATATTTTCTTCATACTTTTATACTCCTCAATATCTTAATTTAGGTAGTTTTTGTTGTTTGACTAAATAGTATTATTCCATTATTTATTTATGTTTGGAAGTCTTTCATAAAAATTTTATCTTAATTTGTAGAATTTATTACAATTAACTAACTAGAGTAAACGAGTTTGGTCTATTTTTCGTTTTAGAGAAATAATATAATATCGCTTCCACAATTCTTTCTGAGGCATTCCCATCTCCATAAGGATTTGAAGCCTTTGCCATTCGTTGATATTCATTATTATCAACAATTAATTGTTTTGCCAGTTGATAAATCGTCTCTTCTTGTGTCCCTGCTAATTTCAACGTCCCTGCCTCAATTCCTTCTGGCCTTTCTGTCGTATCTCTTAGCACTAGTACTGGGACTCCAAGAGATGGCGCCTCTTCCTGCACTCCACCTGAATCGGTTAAAATCATGTACGCTCGTGATGCAAAGTTATGAAAATCTAAGACGCCTAAAGGTTCAATTAAATGAATCCGACTGTCATTTCCGAGAATTTCATCGGCTACTTCTTTAACAGCTGGATTCAAATGAACTGGATAGACGACTTGAAGGTCTTCATGCTCTGTCACAAGGCGTTTGATTGCACGGAACATTTGTCTCATTGGTTCTCCTAGATTTTCGCGTCGGTGTGCGGTGACTAACATCATTCTGTCTTGCCCTATCTGATTTAGAAGCTCGTGTTTGTATGTAGGTGAAACCGTTGTTTTTAAAGCGTCAATGGCTGTATTCCCTGTGATAAAAATAGTTTCTTCGCGCTTATTTTCTTTAAGTAGATTCTCAGCTGATTTCTTCGTTGGAGAGAAATGAAGGTCTGCTATGACACCAGTAATTTGGCGATTCATTTCCTCTGGATATGGTGAATATTTATTCCAGGTTCTGAGTCCAGCCTCTACATGACCCACTGCTACTTGGTTATAGAGTGCGGCTAAGCTTGCGACAAAGGTTGTGGTTGTATCTCCATGTACTAATACAAGGTCCGGCTTTTCTTTTTTCATGACCTCATCTAATCCTTCAAGCGCCCTAACAGTGATATCTTTTAGTGTTTGTCGATCCTTCATCACATTTAAATCATAGTCTGGTGTAATATTAAAAATCTCTAATACTTGATCAAGCATTTGTCGATGCTGTGCTGTTACCGTTACAATCGACTCAATGTTATCAGAATGTTTTTTTAACTCTAAGACAAGTGGTGCCATTTTGATGGCTTCTGGCCTTGTCCCAAATACTGTCATTACTTTTATTTTTTTATCATTCATGTTATCACCCATTTCATTAATATTGGTCTACTCTATGATTGAAAGGGTTGCTTCGTCAGTGTAACCACTCTCACCTGTTAATTCAAATGTTTCTTTTATTAATCCTGTACCCTTTGCAAAATATCTTGTATAAATGGTATCTGCACCCTCGACTTCATCTGTTATCATTCGAAGGACATAGACATCTTGAAAACGACCTACTGGAACTGTGATTTCATCCTTTATATCAATTAACTGCCAATCTGCAGTGAACATTTCTAGATTAATGAGTGTTTCTAGATCACCCATTGGGGTGAATTGGTTAACTATGCTTTTTGAGGGATCAGCAGGTGATGAGTGTTCATAAACCAAGGTGATTTCAGTGTCAGTCCAGCGGTAAATTTGGGTCGTTGGTGCACCACTTAATAGAATCGTCAATTGAATATATTCTTCGTTCTCTGCCAACACTTTTTGCTGATAGATCTCATCTTCATTGTTTTTAAATACCCTTGTTGTTCCTACCTTTGGACGGTATTCAAGCAGGTTTCCTTCTATAATTGGTCGGTCTACCTGTTGAATCTGTGATTCTTCTTTTCCCTTTTTATCCTTTGGAAGGGTCTCTTCATTTGTACAAGCCAGCAGAACAATAAGTAAAATCATCGAACAAATCACTTTTTTCATCCCATTGTCTCCTATTTATTCTTAAACAAACGTTTGTTTAATTATTCTTAGTAAGGCTGTGTATAATGTTTAAGCTCTTTTTCCCTTTGGTCATAAATGACTTTTTGCTGATATTTATCAAAGACAATCACTGCCGATTTAGATTGGTTCGCATATGTTAGTGCGTCTTCTTCATTCAAAAACGTGGCAAGTTTATGATTCGTTGAGTTATAGACTTCGAAAACGTCAAAGTAAGTTTCAATTGCTTCGGCAATCGCAGCTGCTGCTCTTTCTTGGTACTCTGCTGTTTTAATTAGTTTCTCTTCATTCCGATTTATCATATATCCTAATTCCACTAATATCGAAGGCATTTGCGCATTTCGAATCACATAAAAGCTTTGGTCATTATGGACCTTTCTGTTAGGTAGCTTCAATTCATCAACCAAGTATTGCTGAACCGTTTCTGCCAAACGTTTATTTTCTTGTAGGTAGACTAATTGTAATGGGTCATGAGGATACGCTGATTTATAGTGATTTACCCCGTCGTAATAATAAGTTTCAATCCCTCGAATAAATGGATTGGTTGCACTAGCATTATGGTGAATGGAGATGAACACGGCTTGTTCATTGTTTTCCATAACAAACTCATTGGCTAATTTCATTCGATTGTGAAAATCTCCATCTTCATTCTTTCCTTCTTCATCCCTTAAAAACTCACCAAATTCTTTATCTGAATGACGTGTGAGTTTCACCTCAAAGCCATTTTCCATAAGAATGTTCTGAAGCTTAATGGCCACGTCTAGATTCGCATCCTTCTCACAATATCCTGTTTCTCTTCCTGAATATCCACAGGTTCCAGCAAATTTACCTCCATGACCTGGATCGATCACAACGATTTTATCTGCAAATCCTTTGACAGGCATAACAAATGTAGAGAAGATACATGATAAACATATAATTGCGATCAACTTTTTCAATGCCATTTCCCTCCTACCCTTTACAAAAATAGATTCCTTATACAAGGAATCTATTATAACCTAGACATTCAGTTTTATTCGTTTTCGTCTGTATTCGCAATAAAATAATCAATTAAATAGTCCGCCCATAATTGATGACCAGCTTCCGTTGGTTGACCAGAATTCTCTTCTCCAGACTGAATCACGTAATCATTCATTTCTTCTGAATTCAGATTTGGCCAAACCTCCCAATGATTTAAGTAGATCACATCATTTTCCACTGCATATTCCATAAGTTCTGTAACCTCTTTTGGATAATGAATGGCATTATATAAAGGATTTGCCGGCTGTAAAATAGTGACTATTTCAGGGTTTTCACTCTTAAATTCTCCAAGCATGAAACTCAAGTTTTCCAATCTCTTTTCAGTAGTTATTAATACCCCGTTATCATATAAGAAAAATGGCTCATATAAAAGTACATCTGGCTTCAACTCATTAATTTCCTTATATAACTCTTCATTCACTACTTCGGTACTTGTTTTCCCTGGAATCTCTTTAACTGTAACTTTAATGAGTTCTTTCCCATACTCTGCTTCTATTTGTTTTTTCAAGAGTGATGGCCATCCATTCGTCTCTGGTGTTGACGTAGATCCAACAATCACAAGTTGCAATTGCTTCTGTTTATCAATTGCTGATTCGATTTGATTGATAACAGCCTGATCTAAATTCTTTGTTAACTTCATTAGTTCTCTCTTTGTCTTTGGAGAGTTCTTTTCTTCTTTCAACGTTGGTTTATCTTTAACGATAGATTCACTTTCAACACTTGCTTTTGCCTCTATCTTTTGATCCCAGTGCATTTTCGATGCAATTATAGAAACAATTGATAGAACAACTACAACGACCACAGCTAATTTTTTCAAAACGGTACCTCCAATAATTCATAACTAATTACCCCAATTATACATCAATCGACCTCCTTTTTTTACACGAATTGCATAATTTATGTAAAATTTCCTCGGAAATTATCAAAAAACTGCCACCCATTTCCTTCACATCTTATATTTAGACAAGATGTGAAAGGAACGGAATGACAGTATTAGACATTACTCATTCATTTGTAGGAAATGCTGAAACACATTCTTTACTTTTGGTACGACATAGCCACTACCTGATTTGACATCTTCAATTAACATCGCAACTAAAAGATCAGGTTCCTCGGTATCAACAGCCACGAAGAAACCATTTTCCTTTGCGTCCTTATCCTCACTACTCGTTTTCAATTCAGCCGTTCCGGTTTTCCCTGCTAATGTAACGCCTTCGATTTTCGCTGCACGTCCTGACCCTTGTGGATCCTCAATGACTTCAACTAAATCCTTCAAGATAGTTTCTGCATGAGTAGCTGAGACAACTGATTCACGCCACACCTCTGGTTCGCTATTTTCAAGGGCGAACAGGCTTGGCTTAAGGAGATTCCCTTGATTTAGGAATGGTGTATAGCTCATCGCTAAATGAAGGATATTCATCTCAACCTCGCCTTGACCGTAGGCAGAGTCTGCAAGCAGTTGTTCATTCTTGATTCCATCATTTGAAATTTGTGAATCATAGAATGGATAGTCGAATGGGAATGTTTCATTAAAACCAAATTGCTTTAAGCCATTTTCAAATGGTTCAATGCCCATGTCGAGAGCAACTCTGGCAAAATAAATATTATCAGAATAGACAAGTGCTTTTCTTAAGTCGATTGGTCCCTTCACATTGTTAACCCTTTTAATCCTATAATTTCCCCATGAACTGTCCTTTTGCCATGTTTCTTCATTAATTTCATACGTATGTTCTGGAGTAATGGCTTGTTGCTCAAGAGCTATCGCAGCCGTAATTGGTTTCAAGGTTGAGCCTGGTGCATATGTGTATCCCACTCGATTGATTAAAGGTTGGTTCGGATTCTCAGATAGTTCCTTCCATTTCTCTGAAGAGATTCCTAATACAAAATCATTTGGATCAAAAGATGGACTCGTTGCTAAGGCAAGCGTTTCACCTGTTTTTGGATCAATGGCAGCAGATGCCCCCTTTTCTCCTTTAAGCTGTTCATATACTACTTGTTGAAGCTCGATATCGATAGCAAGCTTAAGATTCTCACCGTCTTTAGCTGGTTTTGAAACAAGAGTGAATTCCTCGCCATCTTCCTTAGCAATATAGATTTTAACACCTTTTTCACCTCTTAACCGTTCCTCAAACACCATTTCTAAGCCTTTCTTCCCGATGATGTCAGTGCTTGTATATCCCTGTCCCTCTAATTTTTCTAAATCTTCTTGCGTGATGGAAGTGACATAGCCAACAAGGTTAGCCGTTGCTTCCTTGTATGGATAGACTCTTGATGGTACTCGCTGTACCTTCACTTCTTCAAATTCTGTCGCCACCTCTGTGACAAATACATTCTCATCAAGTGATATTCTTTTTAATGGGACAAAATAATGTGGTTGAACCCAGGAAGCATTTAATTTTTGTTCGATGGATTCTCTTGTCAGTCCAATTTTTGATGCTAAATCATCAAGCTTTGATTCATCAACCTGTTCTGGGACCACACCGAGTTCATAGACTTCCCCGTTGATTGCTAAGCCACGTTCTAAACGATCAACTATCTCCCCACGGACTGGTGAGGTGAATGTTAGCTTTACTTCATCACCTTCATCCATGACTGAAAATATCATCGAAGGATTCCAATTGATCTTCCATTGTTTTTCTTCTTCAGTGACTTCTTGAACCACTGTTGCTTTGTGAGTATATTCAATAGGACCTGCGACAGTTTCCATTGATACTTTATACTCATAGGCGATTTCCCCATTTTCATCTGGAGCAAGTTCTTCTTCAGATGGTATATAATCAACAACAATATTTGCAGCCTCGATATCACCATAGATTTTCTGATATCGTTCGACAAATTCTTCTTTGGTTATTGATTCTTTGCTTGCTGTTGTTAGTTGTTCATACATGTCTTCATATTTCAGATTCTCCCACTTCTCCGTGTACTCTTCAAATGCAGCCTCTGGACTTGGTTCCTCTTCTTTACAGGCTGTTAGAATTGTGAGAAGTAAAAAACTAATAAATAACCCCTTAAACGACCGTTTCATTTTGACATCACTCCTATAAAACTCATTACTCTCATACTACCATACTTTTCCCAAATTTCTGTTAAAACTTGATTGGCAAATTGGGGACGGTTCTCACTTTTCTTTCTTAGGACGAAAATCTTTCGAAAATGACGAATTCTAGTAAAAGGAAGATATTTTCATTGTTTCATTGTGTAGAAACATATATAATTTTGTTAGAATTTGTAATCCGATGAAAGGAAGAGATTAAATTTGGCTAAATGGACGAAGAAGAGAAAGTGGCTTACTTTTACTTTAAGTGCGCTAGGTGTCATGTTCATTGGAATCGCAATCTATGCTTATTCAATATATAGTTCAGTCGAAAAAACATTAAATGTGATCCATGAACCTATTGAAAGAGTCGTTTCTGAGAAGCGTATAGAGGAAGTAAAGTTTGAGGAGCAGGACCCTATTTCAGTATTAATTCTAGGTGTTGATGAAAGAGCAAATGATCGTGGTCGATCAGATACAATTATTGTCATGACCATCAATCCCACTACAAAATCGATGCGCATGGTAAGCATTCCACGTGATACTCGTACGGAAATTATCGGACGTGGTTTTAATGATAAGATTAATCATGCCTATGCATTTGGTGGCGTTGAAATGGCTATGAATACAGTTGAGAACTTCCTAGATATTCCGATTGATTACTTTGTGAAAGTGAATATGGAAGGCTTCCAGGACATCGTTGATGCTGTTGGAGGAGTTACAGTAAATAGCACGTTTGCCTTTGATTACGAAGGCTATTCATTTGGTGAAGGTGAACTAACAATGGATGGAAAGATGGCACTTGCTTATTCTCGAATGAGATATGATGATCCTCGTGGAGATTTCGGACGCCAAGACCGTCAAAAGCAAATCATTCAAGGAGTGATTGATAAAGGTGCAACCATCTCTTCAATCACGAAAATTGATGATATACTAGGTGTCATTGGTTCAAATGTTAAAACCAACCTCACTTTAACTGAAATGGTTGATATTCAAAAAAATTATAAAGATGCCCGCCATAGCTTGGAAAAACTGACTCTTACTGGTAGCGGCACTAAAATCAATGGTATCTATTACTTACAAGTTTCAGAAGAAGATCGCTCAGCATTATCATTACAATTAAAAGAGCACCTTAATATGAACGAATCAACTGTATCGACAAATTAATTTAACTTAAAAAAGCTGCTTTACCTATGTATGATTGCATAAGTAAAGCAGCTTTTTATTATGTTATCTTGAATACACATAAGACTCCCATAGGATGGGGTAACCGTGTATTCAGACTACGACATTATAATTTATCCACCTACATAATATCTTTCTGAGAACCATCCTTCATCTCTTTACTTTTCCACTTCATAAAAGCCTCAACCACTACTGGGTCAAATTGCTTTCCTGACTCACTTTTGATTATTGTACTCGCCTGTTGCTCACTCATCCCTTTTCGATAAGGACGATCGGAGGTCATCGCATCAAATGTATCAGCAACACAGGTAATTCTCGCCAACAAATGAATCTCTTCACCAGAAATGCCGTCTGGGTATCCTCCTCCATCCCAGCGCTCATGATGTGAACGGACGATGGGACGAATATGATTCAAGCTTTTAATATTTGTGATAATCTCATCACCATACACAGGATGCTGCTTAATTTCATGAAATTCCTCTGGGGTAAGTCGGCCCGTTTTATGAAGTACCCGATCTGGGACTCCGATTTTCCCAATATCATGCAATGCAGCACCAAGCTGTAAGTCCCTTTTCTCCTTATCGGTTAATTGCAGCTCGTCTGCAATTGCAAGGGCATATTCAGTAACACGCTTGGAATGTCCCGCCGTATACGAATCTCTTTTTTCAAGCGTTATACTAATCGCTTCAATCGTTTGAATAAACAAGCGATATCTTTCATTTAATACACTCTGCAAAGCATCAATAATGGCCGATGTACCTTGATCGCGAGTAGTTGGGAGTGGCGCATCTAAATCCCCATTTGTAATTCTTTCAGCTTGCTCAATAAGGAGCGCAGTCGGTCTTGACAGCTTTCGATATATACTTACCCCAACAACGATAACAACGATTTCTAATAAAATAGAAATCATCAATAGCGTATTTCTAAGCTTCAATTTAGCTTCATAAATCATCGATTCATCATAAGAGATCCCAATTAACATTTGATTATAGAGAGGCATTAATGTAAAAACCTGATTTTCGCCATCTGAAACCTGTAACAGCCTGATATCTTGTGAATCAGTGTTCACCGAAATGACATTATTCTTAACCAGTTCACGGAGCTTTTCTTTCGTTTCAGCCGTAAAAGGTAAATGTTCTTCATCAGAAAATAGATTTCCTTCTCGATCAAATAGAAAAATCTTTCCTGTCTTTCCTAACTTTTCATTTATGACAGTCGGATTAAAGAAATGAGTACTGATTTTTAGTGTACCTTCTATATAACTGTATTTCCCAATTGCATTTTTGATTGGTGTATAAATCGATATGTAAGGCTCTTTACTATTCAAGCTATATTCGAAGGGTGAAAGAAATGTGCCATTATGGTAGGTTGTATCTTCTATTTGAATGAACGGCTTCTTTTCAGTAATCGTAAGCGGTCGATTGATAATAGAGCGTTTATGATTTAAATTATGATCGAGCATGCTAATTTGATCGAACATCTGATGGTCTTCAAATCCCTTTTTAATAAACGCGGATATCAACTCTGGGTTTGTCGTTACTGTATTAGGACGTTCAGCTAAATCAGTCAACTCTGAAATGGGCTTATTTAAATCCTCTAATGTATTTTGCTTTATTAATTCTAAATTGGTTTTCAGTGATGTATTTGCAGTTTCTTCAATCGAAGGAAAGATATATAAATATAACAAAAACCAAAATACGATAATGATTGAAGTCGTAGCAATAATAAGCACCGCACTATTTTTTAAAAAGGAAATGTTTCTTCGATAAAAATCGACCATATACGACAAACTCCTACAATTCATTTTACTTCATTATACATAATTTCATAGGGAGTAACTACTACTCATTTATTCTCTTTTTCACTAGGCATTTGCTGCAAAAATTGATGAATTAACTATTCCCACTATTGTTACGTTTTATTTGCTGTAAAACAAGATATTCGTGGTAAAATGTACCTATTATCAACTCGTAACAATTGGGTAATTTGGGGTGCTTTTCCGAAATTTAGCAAATTTTGTTGCAAATCAATATATTAATAGATATGATAACTACAGAAATAGATACACCGCAATTTCTTCAAAAATTACATCTTCTAAAAATAATTCTAGTAAAGTAAATAATCTAGTAGGTGACGTATTTTATGGTTTTCGATGGAATTATCTTATCATTTATAGTAGCGCTTTGTCGCAAAGGGAATTTGCAAGCCTTTTCTACACTCAGATTGAAGTGGGGATGGATCTTTCCTATTTTTTTACTCATTCAATTATCGGTCTACTTTCTACAAAACAGCATTGAACTGATTGGTCAAACTAGTAATTATATATATATGGCAATTTATATAGTAGGAATGGGATTTCTATACGTTAACCGAGCTCATCCTGGGTTTATGATTATTCTCATTGGAGTCTTTTTAAACTTTATTGTTATGTTCGTTAATGGTGGAAGAATGCCTGTTTCAGCAGAGGCAGCAGCTGTTCTAGATCCTATGTATCTAGATATCTTAAAAGATCAGCTTTATGCAAAGCACACATTGTTAACAGAATCGACTAAACTAGGTTTCTTGGGAGACATTATCCCTCTTTCATCACCTTATCCAAAAACGCAGGTGATTAGTATTGGAGATGTAGTGATGAATATCGGCGGCTTCAAATTCATTCAATATATAATGGTGCATAAAAAAGAAGCACAAGCAACAACATCAGTTTCGAAATTAAAGGAGGTGAATTAATCATGAAAAAATTTGCGGGGTCAAAATTATCACGTGTTCTATTTAACGCAATTATTTTCGGATCACTAATTCTTTCTTTCACATCAGGGTGGAAAGTTGGTTTGTAAGATGTATAATAAGGTGGGAGAAAAAGTTGATTATAACTTTCTCCCACCAATTTTTTTATATGTGAGTTGATTAATATGAAACTGCAAAATAACTCAGTTAAACTATATTTATTAATAACTTTTCTGATTGCTATCTCAACCTTAGGGTACTTTGTTATGTTCTCAGAGATCACAATTTCAGATTGGGTTATTATCTTTTCACTAATTGGCGCTATATCTTTACTAAACTATCATATTATATACATTCCACCTAAAGATAATATTATATCTATGGACTCAGCTATTTACTTAGCGAGTTTATATCTATATGGAATTGAATTGACTTTGTATGCTCTATTTATCATTAGCGTTATTTTTATAATCTACCAACGAAAACTTTCATGGTGGACTCATATTTTCAATTTTTCAATATACGCTATTATGATTTCTATCTCATATCTACTTTTTATAAGTTTTGGTGGGATAATTGGAACCATTAATACAGAAAATCTGCTACCTTATATAATCTCGTTAGCATCCTATTTTTCTGTAAATATGCTATTCGTCACATTATTCTTTAAGTTACATGACTCAAAGAGTTTTAATAGCGTTTTTAAAAGGATAAGTATAGACAAAACATTCCTTGCCAGTTACTTCACTACAATGCTTTTATCAATTATCCTAGGAATTCTTTTAAATAATGAAGGCTTTTTCGGTCTTTTCCTTTTCGTCTGTATTGCTATGCTCTTGTCCTTTGCATTTGATCAGCATTTTAAGCTGTATCAAAAGACATTGGAGAAGGCGAATAAGGATTATCTGACTGGACTGAATAATCACGGTTATTTCAAAGAATTATTAGAGAAGGAAATTCTAAATGCTCGCGAGAACCAAACGACAGTGAATGTAGCTCTCATCGATATTGATGATTTCAAGAAATATAATGATCTTTATGGACATATACAAGGTGATGCATTGCTAACCTTCTTTGGAAAAATCCTTGAGGAAGAAGCAAATGCACACAACTACACGGTTGCAAGGTATGGTGGAGAGGAATTTTCCGTTATTCTACCAAACACAACAAGCTTAGAAGCCTACCGTTGCATTAATAATTTAAGAAAGAAAGTGAACGATACCTATTTTGCTGGTGTGGAGGCCCTTCCTTATGGGTGCCTGTCCTTCTCAGCAGGAATCGTAGAATATTGTAACGGTGTATATGACTCTACTGAGCTATTAAAAAAAGCGGACCAAGCGATGTACTATTCAAAGGCACAAGGTAAAAACTTTGTTCATATTTTTAGTGAGGAAGTAGAGAATAATCACCAGGTGTTAACCGCGATGGATCATAATTTGGAGGAAGCCGAGCAACAGCTGAAAATCTTCCTTTCAAAGGACGTCTATACGTATCGTCATAGTAAGCGTGTGTTTCAATATGCGTTGGATTTCAGTAATCAGCTAGAGTTATCTGATTCTGAAAAGAAGAATTTAATTCTTGGTGCTTTAATTCATGATATCGGGAAGCTTGAGATCCCACGAGATATTCTGAATAAGAAGGGCAAGCTTGAACAGCATGAATGGGAAATGGTCAAAAAGCATGTGACGTTCGGAAAAGAAATCATTTCGACGAATAAGAAATTCGATTCACTGCTTCCCCTTGTTGAGCTTCATCATGAACGATATGATGGGAAAGGCTATCCACATGGACTAAAGGGCCACAATATTCCAAAGCTAGCTAGAATCCTTTGTATCATTGATTCATTTGATGCAATGACAACTGAACGACCATATCAGAAGACGAAATCATTTTGTGAGGCAATATCAGAATTACGTCGTTGTTCTGGTGAGCAATTTGATCCTGAATTTGTTGAACCCTTCATTCATATGATTGAAAATAACTATTCAGAGAAATTGAGTAAGAGTGAAGCTATCAATAGTTAAGACTATATTCATCATGTTTGTTGTTACAGACAGATTAAAAATTAACAATAATATTACAAGCATTCTGAATACACGTAGACTCCCGTGGGATGCGTGGACAAAGTGAGCCCCGACAGGACACGAAGTGTATTCAGGCTGCGATTTAAAAAAGGCGATTGTCTCGCCTTTTTTTTGTTTAAAGCCCTCCCCTACTGTCCACACTGTTAGTGGAGGTGAAAGAGAATGAAGAAGCTATTAGTTGGGATGATTCTAATTCAAGTGATAGTGTTTATTGCTCTTATTTTATACGATTCTAAGCCTACATCTGTTGCTAATTCTCCGTATCGAACGATTGATTATAGCATTCGAAAGGATAGCCCTAGTCAGGCTGTGATGAATCAATCAACGTTACTAGAATCAGGGATGGAGAATGCCACTACATTAGATGACCTGACAAAGATTAAGCAAAAGTACATGTCTCTTTTTGGAAAGCTAGAACAGACGACTTCAACAAAACTAACAAACTTAATGGTGAAGGCATTTGATGAGTATCAGGAACAAGGTACGAAAAGCCAATCATTACTTAGTATGAGCCGTTATTATCAGGAGTTTAAGGAAATGGAGCAAGAAGCTGATCAGGAATTTAAGCAGCTTTATGAGCAATTGCAGGCTGAATTAGTAGAGCATGATTACTCAGCAAATGAAGCTGATGAATTCAAAAAGATTTATGAACAGAAAAAGAAAGAACAATTAGCTGCATTCAAAGAACACTTGAAGCAGCAGGAATAAGGGGTGGCCTCGGGCTCACCCCTTTATTCATAAGTTGTAACCTGTAAAGCAAACTTTATTTATACTACCTTATTCAGCTTAAAATCAGCTACTAGCTCACCGATTTTTTCTCCCCTTGCATTTTTAAGTGGTGGCTTCCGGTAGTCACTTAGGGCTTGTAGTTGTTCCGCACTGAGTAAGCCTAATTCACGTAAAACATGGATAGTCGCTGGATAAACTGCACGTTCGTTTCCATCCTTTATTTTCACCGCAATTCCTAATCCTGTTTCTTTGTCACCTAGACAGTACACACCTTCAGCCCCTACTTTTCCAAAGAATCTTCCATTTCCTATTCGCATAAAGTCCGTGCAGAATCTGTTTGTTCCTGCAACCATTTCAGGTGCATTCATCATTGCATTCGTTATTCGGGTAACCATCTTCGCCCTTTTCTCTGAAAGTTTCGTTGTATCGGCCATTTTCGCATAACCAAATGCTATATTCTTCAATGGAAGACCATGAACTGGAACCCCACACCCATCTATTCCTATTTCGATTTGTTCCTTTAGATAGTCACACATCTCACTAACAGTCTCTAGTATTCGTTGCTGAAGTGGGTGGGTAAGTAAATAATAGGAAGCTAAGTCCTCATTCATATGCTTTGCGGTTGCTAGCATACCCGTGTGTTTTCCAGAACAATTATTATAAAGTGGAGTTAGCTCTTCTCCTGCTACTATTAATTTCTGATATGTCTCCTGAGAACGTGGGATATGAGTGCCGCATTGTAGTGCTTCTTTTTCGATTCCCATTCGCTTTAGGATATCTAGCACTCTATCAGTATGAATGCTTTCACTACTATGGGAGGCACAGCATAACGCTAAATCATGATCAGAAAACTGATAGTGATCGGCCGCCCCAGTTTCTACTACTGGAATAGCTTGAATTGGTTTCATTGAAGAGCGTGCAAATACCACCGCATCAGGATCACCCAGTGCATATAAGAGCTTTCCATTTGCATCAACAACCGCAATATGTCCTTGATGTGCACTTTCAACAATATTGCCACGGTGAACATTTACTAGATTCATCGCTTTCATCTCCTATGTTTTTAGTTGATTCTTATAAAAAAAGATGGTACTAGGACCACCTTTAGTTATGTTCATTGCTTTTTAATCGTGGAAGAGTAATCGTGATTTCAGTACCATCATGCTCAACACTGTTAATTTCCATCAATCCCTTATGATTCTCAATGATACTAAAGCATGTTGCCAGACCGAGCCCAGTCCCCTTTTCCTTGGTTGTAAAAAACGGTTGACCAAGATTTGGGATGTTTTTTTTGGGGATGCCTTCCCCATTATCTTTGATTGATAGAATCAGTGAATGCTTTTTCTCGGTTAATCGAACCTCAACTATTCCACCACCCGGCATGGCTTCTAAAGCATTTTTAAATAAATTTATAAATACTTGCTTCAACTGACCTTCATGCCCAATGATATCCGTTTCAGCAGCGTCTATGTATTGGATAAGTTCAATATCATGTAAGATAGCTTGGGCAGAGTATAGCTTCAACATATCAGTAACAATCGACTCAAGAGCTAGCTTCTTAAATTCTGTTTTCTTAGGCTTAGCTAAAAGTAAGAGCTCACTAATAATTGAATTAATACGGTCGATTTCCGTTAATATGATTGGATAGTATCTTTCTTGATTGCTGCCTGATTGGTGGGCAAGCTGAATAAAACCTTTAATGCTCGTTAATGGATTGCGTATTTCATGAGCAATGCCTGCAGCAAGCTCACCGGCTGCTGATAGCTTCTCAGCATGTATAAGTAATTCCTTACTTCTTTTCAATTCTGTGATATCACGAAGTATGATTTGTGCGGCTTTTTCACCTTCGAATGTTGTTGGTACGACATTAATTTGGACATCAATCGTCTCACCTGAAAACGTTAATAATCGCACTTCCATGTTTTCTACAAGATAATGATTATAAATCGTGCTTCGAATCGCTTCATATACATAATGATATTCTGGATCAATCCTATCAAAGATAGATTGATGATAGAGGTCTTCTTTTGTTTCAGCACCAAATAGTTGGACAACCCGTTTATTCACATAGAGCAATCGTTCTTCATTAAAAATCAGGACAGCTTCTGGTAGATTTTCAATTAAATTACGATACTTTTCTTCACTTTTTTGAAGTGCCAGCTCCACCCGTTTTCGATTACTAATATCACGAGCAATCGCACTAATATATATTTCATCCTCTGTCTGCCAATAATTGAAAGACACCTCAAGAGGAATTTCTTCCCCATTCTTATTTACTCCTGTTATTTCAATCGGCTTCCCTATAAATGCTTCATATTGATTTCCGATGAAATCTTTCAATAAGCCTTGATGCTTATTCAAGAAATCCTTCGAGACTGTAATCTCGATTCCTTGCCCAATCGCTTCTTCTTGACTATAGCCAAAAATGGCTTCTGCTCGTTTGTTCCATGACACAATCTTCGTTTGATGATCAGTAATGATAATCGCTTCAGAGGCAGATTCAACAACTGAGCGGAACTTCATTTCAGAATTTTCGAGCTCCTTAAGTGCATGTTGTTGTTCCGTAATATCTTTTGCGATGCCATATACACCAACAATCTCACCGTCAATTTTGATCGGCATTTTTTTTACATTTAAATAAACCCTTTGCCCATTCTTATGAACGATGGTTACTTCAAAATTTTGCGCGTCTCCATTTGCCGCATGATGAAAATGATTGTATACCCGCTTTTGATCCTCTGGTTTAATAAAGATGGGCGCGACCATTTGTTGAAGCTCCTTTCGTGTATATCCCGTCAGCTCAATCAATTGATCATTCACCTTCACAAATCTCCCATTTAAATCTAACGAATATACACCATCAGGATTGTGCATAAAGAGTGATTTATAGCGTTGTTCACTTTGCTTTAACAGTCTTTCTGAACGCTTCCGCTCGGAAATATCCCTTGATACAACTAACACTTGATCTACTTCTCCATCCGCTTTTATTAATGGAGTTAAAGCCGCCTCAAACCAAATCCATTCTCCCTTCACATTCTTTGTACGATACTCAATATTTTGATTAGTCTTCGTTTCGACCGCTAGATTGAATACATGAATGGCATTTGGCAGGTCTTCTGGATAGATGATCTTCATTGATTGTGATCCTTCTAAATCCTCTACCCTTAATCCTAAAACTGATTTGATCGAGGGAGAACAATATTGAATGATATAGTTTCGATCAATGATTTTGATTAAGTCTGTCATGTTTTCAGAAATAAGGTTAAATTTCGTTTCGGTTTCAATCAGTTTTTGTTGCTGGATTCGATCCTTTTCAATCGCAATACTACACAAATAGCTTGATAGTTCGATCAATTGATTATCAAGCTCATTCGGAGTTCTTTTATCATGATAGTAAAAGGCAAAAGTACCAAGTACGGTTCCATTCGAGTCAATAACTGGTGTAGCTAAGGCCGATTGAAAACCTTGCTTTCTTAAGGTTGCTTGAACCGTTGCAGATAATGAAGCTGTTTCAAAATCATCAATAAATACGTTCCTATTCAAGTAGGCAGCTTTGCCACACCCTTCTGCATATGGACCAATTTGTATATTGTTGATTTGTTGGGTAAATTCCTCAGGCAATGATGGTGCGGCCTTCACCTGTAGATATTCACCTGTTTGATCCAATAATAAAACCGAACAGTATCCATTCCTTGAGTGTTCTTCAATAAATTCCGCGATCTTATGTAATACATCATGCAAAGGCTTTCCTTTTGCGATCATCTCAAGAATGATCCGCTGACAGGCTAAGACCTTGTTCTTCATGATTTCGTTTGTCACATCTACCAGATAGATAGGAGAATCCCCTATTCCTGGATAGACCCTGAATTCAAACCACCTATTGAGCTGAGGAATATACTCTTGGAAGTGGAGCAATTTGTGCTCGTCAATGGTTTTTTTTAGCATGGTTAAATGAGGAGAAAACTGTAATTCTGGAATTAGTTCAATTATGTTTCTACCAATCAACTTTTCCATTGGTTGCCCAATGAGCTTCTCTGTTTCCGCATTGCAATAAATGAGCTCCAGTTCTGCATTTAACGCAAGAAAAGATGCATTTAAACCCTCAATACGTTGAGTCGTATTCATCAAGATCCCCTCACCTATTACGATACATTTTTCTACAAATTTCTTCTCTATAGTTGTAGTATAACGAAATATATTAAATTTTTCGACCATTTATTTTCCAACATTTTTCATATTGCAATAATAGGATGAGTTTCTTATGAGCTGCTTTTGAAAATGAGGTGACGTTGATAGGAGAGTTTGCAAATTAATAGTCGCAGCCTAAATACACTTCGCGTCCGGCGGGGCCAACGCATCCCGCAGGAGTCTACGTGTATTCAGACTGCTAGAATGTTATTTCTTATTACAGATTGAACAACAAAAATATAAAAGGTAATGCATCCACTCTTTTATTCATAAAAAAGGAGTTAAGTAGTTTAATATATTTGGTAAATGGCAAGAAAATGAATAGAGAACAAAGACTTAGCAAATGTAATTTAAACAAAAATGGTGTTGCTTCGATTAGGCTTAAGCTTGGATTCAAGGTAACCAAATTGAAAAGCCATTCAAATGCATGTAGTTGAGTTTGTAGAACGAATGAAGAATATACACCCGTTCCAAGCGCAACAATCACGAGCAGAGAAACACAAGCATTTTTCCAACAAACAACTTGTTTGTTATCACCATAGTTCTCTTGACTCTCATATTGCCAGATCAACCCCATCACTAATATTGCAATTGAAGAATAAGGTAATGCTATCCATAGTAAACCTTGTAACATATCCATCTTGCCACCTCCAGGCATATAAACACCATTTCATTTTTTGACCAATGAGACTGACTCCTGGCCCATTAACACATTGAATATAATTTCTCCGGTCTGATGATGACGATTTGTTTGCTGATGATATCAATGATCCCTTCTTTTCTCCATGTATTTAGGAGGCGATTGACGCTTTCTCTTGTTGAGCCAATAAAATCAGCAATTTCTTTATTTGTTAGTTCGATGTTCAGAAGAATGCCGTCACTGCATTTCACTCCGTAGCTTTGACTCATTCGAAGCAATGTAGAAGCTAATGTGCCTGATTTATCATAGAAAAGTACATCATGTAGCTTCATTTGTGTTACTTGGTTCATCCAGCCTAAATAACTCATAAATTCAACGGCAAAGCTGCCAAATTGATAGAGAAGCTTTTTTAAATCGGTCAGATGAACTGCACTTACTTCCCCATCGACTGTTACTTCTGCACGATAACGATAGTAAGCTTGATCTTCAAATCCACCAAATTCGCCTAGTAGACAGCCAGCTTCCTTAATCCCTAAGAGAAATTCCTTCCCTGCTTCAGTAGAAGTGCGGAGCTTAATTTGCCCTGAATTAATGAAATATAATTTATCAGTTGCTTCCCCCTCCCAGAATAAATGGGAGCCTGCTTTCACTGCCTTTGGACGCATGATTTCTTTTAATTTATTTAAATTATCATTAGACAAGAATGCACTAATATCTCCATTGAATGTATCTACAAGACTTTGTTTCTCATATTGATTTTGAATAGCCATTGCCATTTCTCTTCATCCCCTCATGTGAAACGTTTGTACCCTAATCATATCGTTTGTGTCTAAATTGTGTAATCGGGATAATTACTGAACTTTACCTATCCATTTCCCTGAGTTTTCAATGCTCAATTTACTTAGAGCTGTTCATAAAAAAGCCACACAATCCCTTTTATCAGCGCTTTTTCTTCAAATGATGAGATAACTTTAGGGGAATTCCCCGACTTACTTTTTACATTAAAAAGATTAAAATGAGTGTAGTAAGCTAACCCTTAGGGCGAGAATGGTTCTAGCCGAGGAGAGAAGAACATGGAAAAATTAAATGTTGATATACTTGAACAATTAAATGAGATTCGATTGAAGACATCTAGTGATTTTTCCGCGGTGGCTTATCTCTATAAAGAATCACTCATGATTCACTGGGCATTTGCATCAGGAAATCTTAATGAACGTTATAAAAGCATGCAATCAAGACCTGGCAAAGGTGTTGCAGGCTTAGTGATTCGTGCAGACCGAGCAATGATCTTAGATGACTCAGTGCCAAATCTTCATGTCAAACGATTAGAAGACCCGATGATGTGTGCCGAAAATCTTCTTGCTGCCGTTGGGGTACCAGTGAAGACTTTAGGACGTACGAATGGAGTTCTGTTTGTAGGTTCAAGAGAACAAAAAACGTACACAGAGCAGGATATAGAAATGATGAATGAGTTAGCTAAAAACATGGGAGGATCAGCCGAACAGCTGAAGGTGAACTGATTCCCACTCTTCCTATGATGAATAAAGGCGATTTAGTGAATCCATATTGATAGGATTCTTTTTTTTTACTATGATAGTAGTAGTAATGACGAATATCACACCCAGGTGGGATGCCGTCTTGAGGGAGTGAAATCATGATAAAGCTTATCGTTGTCGATGATCACGTTGTTGTACGATCTGGGCTAATGATGCTATTAAATGGAAAGAACGAGATGGAAGTCATCGGTGAAGCAGCGGACGGAGATGAAGCGATTCAAAAAGCGGCCGAACTTAAGCCAGATGTAATCTTAATGGACTTAAGTATGCCTCATGGCAAGGACGGATTAACTGCAACAAAAGAGTTAAAAGAGCTTATGCCAGATATCGCGATCTTAATTTTAACGATGCATGATGATGAAGAGTATTTATTCCGTGCCATTCATGCTGGTGCTTCTGGCTATATTTTAAAAAGTGCTCCACACGAAGAACTCATCTCAGCGATTACCTCGGTTGCAACTGGCAATGCGTATTTAAATCCAAATGCGACAAGGAAATTAATGAGTGAATACATCGATCGAATGAAAAATGGAGAATCCTCCAGTACGTTTGATTTATTATCTGACCGTGAAAAAGAAATCCTTGAATGGATTGCAAAAGGCTATTCGAACAAGGAAATCGCTCAAAATTTAATTATCAGTGTAAAAACGGTGGAATCACATAAAAGTAATTTAATGGAGAAACTAGGAATCAAGTCTCGACCAGAGTTAGTGAAATATGCAATGAAGAAAGGATTGCTTCACTTTGAATAAACTTGAAAGATTAAAGCAGCTAACTAATAATGTCGGACCGAATGTGATTGAGCTTCTTTCTACTCTTGATCACCAAATCGAGGATTCTGAATTTCGAACTGAATTAAAGCATTCGCTTGAGCATCTAACAGACCTAAAGTTTGCCTTAGATGAATCCTCAATTGTCGCTGTGACGGATAAAAAAGGGAAGATCCAGTATGTGAACCACAAGTTTTGTGAAATCTCAAAGTATAGCTATGATGAATTAATTGGACAAGATCATCGAATTATTAATTCTGGTCATCACTCCAAAGAGTTCATGAGGGATTTGTGGACAACGATTAAAAAAGGTGAGGTCTGGCGTGGTGAGATTAAAAACCGTGCAAAGGACGGCACGTTTTATTGGGTGAATACAACGATTGTTCCCTTCTTAGATGAACAAGGACAGCCTTATCAATATTTAGCTGTTCGTAGTGAGGTCACGAAGCTGAAGCAGGTCGAAGAAGAATTAAAGCAGATGATGAATAAGGTTATGGTCATTCAAGAAGAGGAACGAAAACGATTTTCTCGTGAGCTCCATGATGGAATTGGTCAAAGTCTCTTCTCATTGCTGATTCAAATGGATCGCCGCATGAATGAAGCTGAAGGTGATACCTCAGACCTAGAGCAGCTTCGCCAAGAAGTAGTCTATGTGATTGAAGAGGTTCGTGGACTTGCTTGGGAAATGCGTCCTTCTGTTCTTGATGATCTCGGAGTTGTTCCTGCGATTCGAAAATATATTGATAACTATGCCCAGCATTATGGCATCCGTGTTCAATTTGAGACAAATCTCCGGAAGCGCTTGGATGTTCATAAGGAAACAGTGATTTATCGCGTGATCCAAGAAGCACTCACGAATATTGGGAAATATGCTGATGTATCTGAAGCTACAGTGAACCTGATTGAACAGGACAATCAGATTGAAATCATGATCCATGATCAAGGAAAAGGATTTACTCGTGACAGAAGTAGTAAAGGCGTAGGATTATTTAGCATCGAAGAACGTGCTCGCGGTGTTCAGGGTGATGCTTACATCGAATCTGAACCTGGAAAAGGGACAACGATTACCGTCACTCTTCCTATTTAATACAGGTGCCAGGCACCGCAAGTGGGAATAGTTTTGTCCCGCCGCGATGCCTCCCGCACCCTCAGTGGGACGTTTTTTGTCCCATTTTTTTATTAATAAGGTAAGAAGGCTGCCCCGATGACTCCAGCTTTTGTGCCTAAATTGGCAGGCACAATTTCAATCGTTTGCTGCAGCTCTGGATATAAGTATTCCTTTACTTTTAATCGTAATGGGTTCAAGAGCTGCTGTTCCGATTTCAGCACTCCCCCACCAAGAATGAAGATGGCTGGATTGATCGCATGAGCAAGATTCGCAATCCCAATGGAAAGTGCGGTGATTGCTTCATCAATGATCTTTGTGGCTTCATCATTTCCCTTAAGTGCTGCGTGGAACACTTCCTCCGTACCGCCCATTAGCCCTAATCGTTGCTCCCCTGCTCTTGCAATCGCAGTCCCACTGGCAATTCCTTCAAGTGCTCCACGATTGAGAGATGAATGCTTTTCCCCATTTGGATTGATTACCATATTACCAATCTCACCCGCGTATCCTTGCGCACCTTGAAACACTTTTCCATTAAACACAAAAGCCCCTCCAACACCTGTTGAAACGGTGATGTAATAGCTGCTCTCATACCCCTGTCCTGCACCAAACAGTGACTCAGCTAAAGCTGCTGCATTTGCATCATTATCAAGGATGACCTTTAAGCCCGTTTCCTGTTCTAGGGTATGAACAAAGGGAATGCCATACCATCCAGGTAAATATGGTGGATCGAGGATGACTCCCTTCTTTGTATCAAGTGGACCAGGTGCACCTACACCAACTGCAAAGACTGATTTTTCCCCTTTTACTTCTTTAATTAGTTCAATCATATTTTTTATCACATAATCTGGCCCTTTGTGAGCCTCAGTTCCTATGTTTAATTCATTATGTATATTCCCCATGTGATCGACAAGCCCGACCCTTAAATTCGTGCCCCCTAAATCAACGCCAATTGTAAAACGCTCCACAACTTATCCCCTCTCAAATCCATACCTATATTTAAACATAGAAAATCGACTTTTTGCTAATAATAATTTTAGATATAACCAACTTAAAAACTGCTGCTTATTTGCATCATTTTATTAATCACACAGGAGGAACCATATGAACACTCGATTTGTCCTCATTTGTTTTCTCATCTTATTTATTCCCATTTTATCAGCTTGTACTATCACTGGTGAGAATGTCTTGGTTTATATTGATCAAACCGATAAAAATGAAATTATTAAGGTAAATGCAATCACTAAATATGATGAGAAAACAAAATCACTGATCGTGAAAGCCATTATGGATGTGTATGATGAGAAGAATCAATACTTACGAACAACCCTATTTCATATGGATGGGTCGGTTGAAAATACGGTGACCTATCGGCATGAGGAAGGAGCCATGACGCTTCTTACTGACGACATTTTTAAGCCAAAAACAATCAACTTAAATACCAGCAACCAGGAAAAGGTGAAGGAACATATTTTAAAAGGGATTTCGATGTTACACAAAGAAAAAGACAAAAAATGACCTCTGTCCTATAATACATAGAATACTCTATCCAAAGCCTTATACTTATTCGAAAAAATTTGAATGTAAAATAGATTCAAAGAATGATATATTTTAATCAAGGAACATTCTAGAACGGAGGACTGTATGAAGCGAAAAACAAAAAAAAGATTGAGGACTTTCTTAGTTGTTTGTTTAATCATCATTCTAGGCATAATTGCTTATGGCTATCTTCAATATCAGGACGGCCTAAACTCTTCGATGAATCATACTCAGACGAATGAATCCAGTAAAAACGAGTTAAATGAATTTAATGGGGCAGAAATTGAAAATAATCTTGGAAAAGTGAATGTTTTACTACTTGGCATTGATGCTCGTGGTGAAGAACAATCTCGTACGGATACGATCATGATCGCCCAATATGATCCAAAAGAAGAAACAGCAAAACTAATCTCAATAATGCGTGATATTTATGTAGATATTCCCGATCACCGAAGCTATAAAATCAATACCGCCTACTTCCTTGGTGGTGCCGAATTACTAAGACAAACTCTTAAGCTAAATTTTGATATTGATCTCCATTACTACGCCATCATTGATTTCACCGGTTTTGAAAAAGCAGTTGATGCGCTTGCACCAAATGGAATTGAAATTGATGTTGAAAAGGCCATGTCAAAGCAAATTGGTGTTTCTTTACAGCCTGGACTTCAGCATTTAAATGGTAAGGAGTTATTAGGCTACGCAAGATTCAGACAGGATGCAGAAGGCGATTTTGGACGAGTTAGACGCCAACAGGAAGTCATCAATGCCTTAAAGGATGAGGTCATCAGCCTCAATGGAGTAACAAAGCTGCCGCGACTCGTTGGAACTGTCCAGCCATATGTCGAAACAAATCTTGAAACGATGGAAATAATGGGTCTTCTTAAGGACTTTATTCTTCATCCACCGAATACGATTGAATCACTTCGCATCCCTGTTGATGGATCATTTATTGATGCCTCCTATCCACATGCCGGGGCTGTTCTTGAAATTGATAAAGAAATGAACCAACGTGAAATCGACTTATTTTTAAATGGACCTTCTGCTATTGGGATTGATACGGAAGGTTAATAAGGAGGAAAATAAGTGAGAAATGTAATTGTCACTGAATACCAGCCGCAGTGGATTGATATGTTTGAAACAGAGGCACGACATCTTCGTCGTGTCTTTAATGATGAACTTCTTGACATTCATCATTTCGGAAGCACTTCTGTTCCAGGTCTAAAGGCCAAACCAATCATCGATATTCTCCCTGTCGTGAAGGACATACAGTTGGTCGATCAATTTAATGATGAAATGATTACATTAGGCTATGAACCAATGGGCGAATACGGGATACATCGAAGACGTTATTTCCGAAAAGGAAAGGACAACAGAACCCATCATATTCATGTCTTTGACCAAACAAGTCAGGATGACATTGTCCGCCATTTAGCGGTTCGAGATTATTTACGAACTCATCCTCTAAAAGCAAAAGAATACGGCGACTTGAAACAACAACTTGCCCATTTACACCCAACAAATATGGAAGCTTACATCAATGGAAAAGATCAGTTCGTAAAAGACCTTGAGCAAAAAGCAGTAATCTGGTACAAAACAAAGAAATGATTTCCCCTCATGTTCACAACATTGTAACAATTTACAATAATTTAACATAGCTATTGAAATCGTTTTCATTTATACTTAAAACATAGGAAAAAAGCCAGTTCTACAGCATTTATCTAGTACTGGTCCTCTTTTTCTTCTTAATTGACAAAATATTTTTAACTTTATATACTATGCAAGGAAGTATAATTATGAGTCTCCTAAAGGGGAGTAGCTTTTACAGCAAAGTCGTCATCACGGGGTACATTGCCCTCGGCTTTGTTGGCAACATATCTGTTGTTAGCAAGACCTTTACCCTCACTTGAGTAAAAGGTTTTGTTGTCAATTACATGGCCTTTTTCCAATGAGGAGAAAAGCCATTTTTCGGGAACATTTCAATTATCTAAACTTTCCGAAAATAAACAATTCAATACTAGGATTCTTGTAATCACAAGTTCTTGGGACACAGCAAGAATGGAGATTCTCTACGACCTTAGTTATATAGTCACCGTGTTTATACAACTTTTTTTGCTACACCGATTGAATGCTCAATCAATCTTAAATCTGAAATGAAAGTAGGAAACCAATATGTTAAAAAGAATGCAAACAAAGAAATCATTAAAAACCCTTATCCTTGAGAATAAAGAAAGCTTGCTAAAAGACAAAGCTGAAATCGATCGTATTGAAAAGCGTCTCGAAGATAAACATATGCATCAGAAATAACATGCAAAAGAATGGATCTACTTCACTTGATAAGTAGATTCTTTTTTTACCCTTTTGTCATGGAACACCCGTGGTGTCAGAACAGTTTCATTTGCAAGAATATTTGCCGAATAGTAGACATTATTATATAATTAAACATCAAGGTAGATTTATTTAAGTGTAGCCTCGGAGTCATTCCTTATTTTCTCCTCTGTATATCTAAGTTTTATTTCAATAAACCTATTATTCTATAAGTGATTGTAAGAAAATCTACCAAAAGAAAAGTTAGAAATTTTAAAAAATACTAAATATAGTTACTCTTATTCCAATAAAAGAAGGTGATCATCATTATGACAGCTGAAATCAAAGCAAATGTAACAAACTCTCCACTTCGCCGTGATGTGAAGATGCTAGGAAATATTCTTGGTGAGGTCCTAGAATATCATGGTGGGGTTGAATTAGTGGACATTGTGGAACGAATTCGTAAGATGACAAAGGATTTGAGAACAGAATTTAATTCTAACACCTATAATGAGCTAAAATCAGAAATCCGAGGTCTTAAGCCTCCTCTCCGTCAACATGTGATTCGTGCGTTCTCAGTGTATTTCCATTTAGTAAATATCGCTGAACAAAACCATCGAATTCGCAGAAGAAGAGAATATCAGATTCAATCTGAAAGCGGTTATCAACCCCTTTCGCTAGAAGGTGCAGTCATTTCGTTAAAAGAACACCAAGTGTCAGAGAAATCGATCAAAGAGGTGCTTGATTCACTGTCATTAGAATTGATCATTACTGCTCATCCTACTGAATCAACGAAACGCACAGTACTTGAAATTCAGAAACGAATTGCCTTAATCCTTCAACAATTCGATAACCAAATGCTCACGAAAAAGGAGCGTTTAACGTTAGAGGAGCAGTTAGTGCACGAAGTCACCGTTTTATGGCAAACTGACGAGTTGCGATATCGAAAGCCAACAGTCATGGATGAAGTTATGAATGGACTTTATTATTTTGATGAGACGTTATTTGATGTTCTACCAGACATCCATCAGGAATTAGAGGATTCTCTAAAAGAAAAATTCTCTGATCACACATGGGACGTTCCGAATTTCCTTCGTTTCGGTTCATGGATTGGTGGAGACCGAGATGGGAATCCAAATGTCACGCCTGAGGTGACTTGGCAGACGTTAAATGCTCAACGAAAATTAGTATTAACGAAATATGAGCAATCGCTCATTTCAATGATGAAGAAATTCAGCTACTCCACCACTCGAGTAGAAGTTACTAATGAGCTTGTGGAATCTGTCTTAGAGGGCGAAGCTACCCTTCCCGCTGATAAAATTTGGAGTGTTGATAACGAAATCTATCGACGTAAGTTTGCAATAATCATTAATCGATTACAACAAATCGGTCAAAGTGAACACGGCTATTCAACATCAGACGAACTACTTAATGATTTAGTCCTTATCAAACAAAGCGTGAAAAAGCATCAGCCTTCAAAACGTGAGTTAAAGGAATTAAACAAACTCATTCGCCAAGTACAGCTATTTGGCTTCCATTTAGCAACACTAGATATAAGAAATCATAGTGGTGAGCATGAAGCTGCAGTGGCTGAGATTTTCAAAAAGGTTAATTTCGTCGATAACTACTCACAATTATCAGAGTCAGAGAAATTAGCTTTACTTGAGAAATCATTAAAGGACCCAAGACCATTTCTACTGACTGATGAGGACTATACAAAGGAAACACAAGAAACCCTTAAGGTCTTCAAAATGATCAAGGAAGCACATAAGGAATTTGGCAAGCGTTCGATCGAAGTCTACTTAATCAGTATGACGCAATCTGCAAGTGATTTACTTGAAGTGCTAGTGTTAGCCAAAGAGTTTGGCATCTATCGCTTACATGCAGATGGTCGAGTTGAAAGTCATTTAAATATCGCTCCCCTACTTGAAACGGTAGATGATTTAGTTGCTGGACCGAAGATCATGGAAACTCTGTTCCAAATGGATTTCTATCGTCGTCATATTGAAATCCTAGGTGATCAACAAGAAATCATGCTCGGCTACTCTGACGGAAGTAAGGATGGCGGAACATTAACTGCGAACTGGAAGCTGTTCATGGCCCAAAAGGAAATTCATGATATGGCTCGGAAATACAACATTCGTCTGAAATTCTTCCATGGACGTGGTGGTTCTCTCGGTCGTGGCGGCGGTCCATTAAATCGCAGCATCCTATCTCAACCAAGAGAAACACTGGGAGATGGCGTGAAGATTACAGAGCAAGGTGAAGTACTTTCTTCACGATACTTAGTGACCGAAATTGCTCATCGAAGCTTAGAGCAAGCAGCAGCTACCTTACTTAAAGCAGCAGCTCATATTTCAGATGATGCAGATTCCATTTATGCTCGTGAAGAAGCATGGGAGAAAGCAATGGATGAAATATCTGATGCGGCTCTTGTGAAATATCAGTCATTGGTATTCAATGATCCTGACTTCTTAACCTATTTCAATCAAGCGACTCCACTATTAGAGCTTGGAGCGTTAAATATTGGTTCAAGACCGATGAGTCGAAAAAATAGCAGTCGCTTTGAAGATTTACGTGCCATTCCATGGGTATTTGCTTGGACACAAAGTCGCCAGCTCTTCCCTGCTTGGTATGCAGCCGGGACTGGACTTTCTAGCTTCGCTACTAAGAGTGCGGCAAATCTAAGCATGCTTCAAGAAATGTATAAAAAATGGCCATTCTTCAAATCAACGATTGATAATTTACAAATGGCCTTGATGAAAGCTGATATTATGGCAGCAAAGGAATATACAGAGCTAGTTGAAGACCAAACGATTGCTGCACGTATCTTTGGAGACATCGTAGAAGAATATGATCGTACGAAGAATATTCTTCTTCAAATTAGTAATGATGATGAATTGTTAGAAAGTAATCCTAATATCCAAGAATCAGTCCGTCGACGTAATCCATACGTTGATCCACTGAATTATCTACAGGTAGAGCTTATTCGTTCCCTTCGTGAGGAAGAAGAGCCAAGTGACGAACTGATTACCGAAGTATTACTGACAATCAATGGGATTGCCGCTGGATTGCGCAATACTGGTTGATTTGATAGAAAGCGAGCAGCATGTTCCCCCTTTTTTGGGGGCTTGCTGCTTTTTTTGATGAGAGGAGAATTTCACTTTTAGTGATGATTGAAATGCATTCTAGCTTTTTTCTGCTTCATCGGATTGTGATGAGTTTTCGTCGAATTCTTCCTCTTTTTCGTTGAATTGTGGTGAGCTTTCGTTGGATTCTGATCTCTTTTCGTCGGATTCTTGCCATGTGTTTGGGCTTTTTTTCTACTTCGTCGAATTCTTCCCCTTTTTCGTTGAATTGTGGTGAGCTTTCGTTGGATTCTGGACTCTTTTCGTCGGATTATCGCCATGTGTTTGGGCTTTTTTTCTACTTCGTCGAATTCTTCCCCTTTTTCGTTGAATTGTGGTGAGCTTTCGTTGGATTCTGGACTCTTTTCGTCGGATTATCGCCATGTTTTCAGGCTTTTTTCCACTCCGCTTCGTCAGACTCTGGCCCCATTCCGTCGGTTTCCCTCATCCCCCTTCATAACCAGAATAAATTCATACATTTCAATAAAAATCAACAATTATTTTCAAAAAAGAGCACTAAAATTTTTAAATGTGAATAAAATAGTAAAAAAGATTGACAATTTTGTGACAAAGTATAGAATATTTAGTATAAGGAGTTGATAACGATGGTTGGAGTAAACTCAAAGAAGATGAAAACGGTACGTAAGATTTCTACAGTTGGTATTTCAGTTGGACTCATTTCTATGTTGATCGGCCTAGTTGTAAGCGGATTCAATCCTGCGGCATTTGTTCCTCTTTTAGGTGGAGGCATCATTTATGCATCAATGGTATTCTTCGGCTTCGGTTTATTTCTTTGCTTGATTGAAGAAATTGCTGACAAAGCAAAAGGAGAAGTTTGATCACAAGTCTGAATTAAGGTTACACTCTTTAATATTATTTTTTAACCAAAATAAAAAAACTATTGCAAGTAAATTCACTCACAATAGTCTTCATTTTACGAGCCTCCCTTTAGTAGGAGGCTCTTTTTATTTACCCTACGGCATGCCCTGAAGTTAGGACCCAAATACTTCCGATCACAATGACTGCTGCAAGAAAAATACTGTATGCCATGTTGACCAAGTTAATTTTACCCTCTGCACCCTCATTCACGTGCATGAACATCGTTAATTGAAGTCCAGCCTGGAAGAAGGCAAGTGTACCAGCAATGTACATTTTCGTTGTGCCAGAGAAATCGGTCTTAAGAGCAATGATAAGTGCTAACAAAGTCATGATGAGTGATAGTAAATATCCAGCTACATGACGATATGGAAAGCCTGTGTCATGCTTCTTCATATTACATCACCATCCCTTTCAAGTAGACGAATGTGAAGATGAAAATCCATACAACGTCTAAGAAATGCCAGTAAAGACTGAAAATAAATGTTTTACGAGCAGTTGTAGGTGTTAACCCTCTTTTTAGAAGTTGAAGAATAATTAAAATTCCCCAACCTATCCCTAGAGATACGTGAGCTCCGTGAGTTCCAAGAAGGGTAAATAAAGCTGATGTAAAGGCACTTGTGCCAATCGCAGCACCTTCATGAACGAATACATTAAACTCATAAATTTCGACTCCAAGGAAGCCAAGACCAAGAATTAAAGTGATCACGAACCATATTAGAAGTCCTTTCAGGTTATGATTACGCATTTCACGAATCGCAAGGCCTGCTGTGAAACTACTTGTTAAAAGAAGAAATGTATTGATCATTAATTCTTTTACATGGAATAGATCTGCCCCAGATGGGCCACCAGCTGTTCGGTCTACTAAAATAAAGTAAGTAGCGAACAGGGTGGCAAATAGGACGATTTCAGCGCCAAGGAATACCCAGAAGCCTAGGATATTCATTTGGTCCTGCTGTTTTTGATATTCAAGTGGTAAAGACGTATCCACTTTTCCAGCCATTATAAATCACCTCTCCATTTTTTCTCGGTTTTAGTGATTTCATCCACACTTACATAGAAGCCTTCATCATAGTCAAACGAGCGTGCAATTAGGCCAACAATAATAAGTACGGCTGCAATTGCTGCTGGAATAAACCATTCGAATACTAGGAAGAAGCCGACAATTCCAAAGGCAACACTTAACAGGAACGGAACTCCTGAGTTACTTGGTAAGTGAATCTTTTCGATTTCACTAGCCTTAAGTGTATGTTTGCCTTCTTGTTTCATATCCCAGAATGCTTCACTTGATGTAACTTCTGGAATTTTTGCAAAGTTATATGCTTGAACTGGTGATGCAGTTGCCCACTCAAGTGTACGAGCATCCCATGGATCATGGTCTACTCCACGTGGTGCGTAACGGAAGCTCCAGTAAATGTTGTATACTAACGCCGCGAAACCTGCTGCTAGGATCAGTGAACCAACAAATGAAAGCATTAATGGTCCGCCCCAACCTAAACCTTCAGAGTATGTGTACATACGACGTGACATTCCGTCTAATCCAACAAAGAACATTGGCATGAATGTGATATTGAATCCAACAACGAATAACCAGAAATGCCATTTACCGATTTTTTCATTAAGCTTGAATCCGAACATTTTTGGCCACCAGTAGTAAAGACCTGCAAATACCGCAAAGACTACCCCTGGAATTAACACGTAGTGGAAATGCGCCACTAAGAACATTGTGTTGTGATACTGATAATCGGCTGCAGCCATTGCTAGCATAACCCCTGTTACCCCACCAATTGTGAAACATGGGATGAATGCTAATGCCCATAGCATCGATGTCGTAAATTTAATTCGACCTTTGCGCATCGTAAACAACCAGTTAAAGATTTTGACCCCGGTCGGTACGGCAATCAACATCGTTGTAATAGAGAAGAACGAGTTAACCGCTGGTCCTGAACCCATTGTATAGAAATGGTGAACCCATACAATCATAGATAGGAATGCGATTGTAACAATCGACCAAACCATTGTTGAATATCCGTACAGATTTTTACGTGAGTATGTTGAGATAACCTCTGAGAACATACCAAACGCAGGTAAAATAACGATATATACTTCAGGATGTCCCCATAACCAGAAGAGGTTCAACCAAAGCATTGGCTCCCCACCAGCTGCAACGGTGAAGAAATGAGTACCAAACATACGATCCATTGTCATTAGTGCTAATGCAACAGTGAAGATTGGGAATGCTGCAACGATAATGACAGATGTAATGAATGATGTCCAAGCAAACATTGGCATTTTCATCAATGTCATGCCAGGTGCTCTCATTTTTAACACAGTGACGATGAAGTTAATCCCTGTCGCCAATGTACCGATACCGGCAATTTGAAGCGCAATTGCGTAATAGTTATTTCCGATACCTGGTGTGAACTCTTTCCCTGCGAGTGGGAAGTAGGATGTCCATCCAGCATCTGGAGATCCACCGATAACAAATGAGATGTTAAATAACATCGCACCAACGAAGAATAACCAGAAGCTTAGTGCATTCAGCCATGGGAACGCAACGTCACGTGCGCCAAGCTGAAGCGGTAATACGACGTTCATAATACCGATTAATAACGGCATTGCCGCGAATAAAATCATGATAACTCCGTGCGTCGTAAATACCTCATTGTAATGCTGTGAGCTTAAAAATTCCATTTCAGGCTTTGATGTTTGCAGTCTCATCATCAGACCGTCTACTCCACCACGGAAGAACATTAATACCCCTGAAAGGATATATAAAATACCAATTCGTTTATGATCAACAGTTGTTAGCCATTCAGTCCATAACCATTTCCACTTCTTAAAGAATGTTAATCCACCAATGATTCCAAGAATCGTTAGTCCGATTGCAATCTGAGAAGCTAGGATTAGTGGATCACCGGTTACAAAGAACTGGTGTGAACCTGTTGCGCCTGCTCCTAGTACTGTCATACTGTTTCCCCTCCTACCTTAATGTGAACCATGATCCTCATGGTCTTCGTCATGATCCATCTCATGATCTTCGTGATCGTCACCACCATGATTGTGGTACTCTGATTTCGAATGATCAATCCAATCTAAATGTGTGCCATTAAATGTCATACGACCAACAAGTCCTGGCTCAATAATCTTGTTATATTCCTCTTCAGTAAGGTCAGAAGCTGTTGCTCGCACTTCACTTACCCACTCATCAAAATCTTCCTGAGTTTGTGCAAATACTTCAAATTCCATATGTGCATAACCTTCACCGTTAAAGCTTGTATTACGACCAAGATACGATCCTGGTTTGTCTGCTAAAAGAAATAATTCAGTTTCCATGTTCGCCATTGTGTACTTTTGTCCACCAAGCGCTGGTACCCAGAATGATTGCATTGTTCCTGTAGAAGTCATTTTAAATTGAACAGGTGTACCGGCAGGAATGTTAAAATAATTCACTGTTTCGATATTCTGTTCTGGATAACTAAAGATCCACTTCCAATCAGCTGATGTTACGTGAATGGTGATTGGCTCAACATCCTTGTAGTCCTCAGGAATTTCCTCAAGCTTATATGTTGTAATAACCGTTGGAATCGTAAGAGCAACGACAATGACGATTGGAATTCCAATCCAAAGCGCTTCTAAAAGCTTGCTTCCATGCTCATGTGGAGGCTCATAATCTTTGTTTTTATCAGTCGCACGATATTTCCAAATGATATATCCGAATAAAACAAATACCACAAGCACAACAATTGCCATAAAGACAATCGAGAAGATAATCAGGTCAGCCTGACTCTTTGCCACCGGACCTTGTGGATCAAAAATAAGTAGCTTTTCACAACCAGAAAGCATAGTTGTAGTAAGTAATAAAAGAACAGAAAACATTATATAACGAAAAGATTTCATGTAAATGTCGCTCCTCCCTGCAATTAAGATCAATTCTTTGTCTGTTCATAAAATAAATGATGGTAAATAACAAAATATACATTCTAGCATAATCATGACTTTGATTAAGTGATATATTTTACAGTTTAAACTCAAAATCTATATTACACTTAAAACAGCGATAATATATGACGGAAATGTGTAGATTTTTTGACAAAATAACGTCCCATGTGAATTTATTGCGTTTTTATTCATGTTTTTGACAACATTTGGACGGTTAAATTTCGTGCTATGTTAATATTTCACTATATTTATAGAGAATACATTGTTAAATAGTTCACGTACTTATGAACAGTTTTTCACAAGAATTATTATTATCTTAGTATAATTAATTTCAAGGCAACTTAGGTATTATAGTATACTTGGGATACACTTTTAAATGGTAAATAGTGACGAAAAAAAAGTACCCTGACCGATTGTTGGTCAACGTACCTATTAGCGAATTTTTATTTATCTCTGTTTATTAAATTTTAGCAGAGTGAATACACGGAGACTCCTGCGGGATGCGTGGCCAAAAGTGAGACCCCGCAGGAACGCAGTGACGAGGAGGCTCACCGGACACCCCGCCGGACGCGGAGTGTATTCACTCTGCGAGTATATAAGCAAAAACTTGTATTATTTATCTGCAAGAATAGTGATTAATAGCGCTAGAAAGTCATCAAGCTGATCTGGGAGAATTTCTGGTAATTCGACGTTCATGGTCACTCTCTCCTTTTTGGTTAATTGTTTTAAACCTTCAACTTTATCGTTCTAGTAAGCTATTATGACCAATCTATTCTCTTTTATACATGTAATCTATTAATTTTTTAAATTTGGAACGGTTAAATAGAATTCGATTTTTTCTTCTTCAATTAATTCAGAAATTCCTTCATCATTTAACACAGATACATCCGCTTCTGTGGTTGCAGATTTAATAATCCAGCCACCGTTATTCCCTTTAAAAAATGCCTTCATTTTGATCGTCATTTCCGATTGGCACTCGCATAAAGAGAATTCTAATTTACCTGAGATGAATGTAAGTCCTTCATTTTGAATGGCTTCAATGATCACTTGATCACTGATGACAGAAAAAGCATGTGCATATTGGTCAACAGTATACCCCACTGTTTCCTTATGCAGTGGTTTTTGCAAAAATGGAAATTCAGACTTTAATAAAGTGTTCACAAAACAATTTGTTTCATTTTCTAGTTCATCAAACCCAGGCACCTTCCCAAAACCCTTGTGCATCAACTCTGAAATCATATCCTTATTCAAACTACCCCACCTTTTCTCAAAAAAATCCCCTTTTTTAGCCGAAAAAAAAGGTCACCTATTTTCGTAGTCATCCAATCTTCAAACTGCTCTTAACTATCGTTAAATAAGCACCCTAAAGATTGCATTACAAAAAAAGGTCACCCAAAAGTACACACTGCATATAGTAGTATTCGGCAACCCAGCCATCATAGTCCAAAAGACCTTAGATCTGAAGCTTTGCGTCTCTATCTTTCAATAGATTTGCCTTTTCGTATGTAAGTTTATAGTAATACGTACTACTATTTTACCAGAACAATAACAATTTTCAAGATAATTATGATTATTTTTACCCTTTTCCTCAAAAAAACATTGACAAAATTTAAACAAACGTTTGTTTAAATTTAGCCAGGGACAAATAATGTCCCACTACTGGTGCCAGGCACCGTTAGTGGGACGTTGTTTGTCCCGAGGGTTGTTTTAATACTTTTGCGACTCCAAGGGCAAGGTGATGCCAGAGGATGTCTTCGATCATTTTTTCCTGGTTTCGATCACAATCAATGATTAATATGACTTCTGTTCCATTATTATTCCTTTTTTGCTTTGTTTTTTTGAGAACTTTTTTCATTAACAAATCAATTAGAATCCCTAAGATAAAACCGGTAACGGCTCCAATTAGGCCCCAATATATCGGTCCCCACTTCAAGACAAAGCCTCGACTTGCTCCAATTACTGAAAAGGCAGTTGCAAAGCCAGTTCCTTTGTTAATAAACGAGACTCCATCCGCATAATGCATCGTATCAAAATATTTTTGCGCTTTGTGACGGCTTTCTAATGGGACAGCAAAGATATTCTCCCTGCTAATACCTTTCTCCTCTAATGCTGTAATGGCCATTTCTAAATGGGTTGAATGTTCAAAGCTTGAAAAAAACTGCATGAATCTACTGCACCACTTTCCCTTTAAATACTTTAAATGTAGGTGATTGGTAATTCTTCTTTAAGAAATTGGATTGTTCATGGTCAAATAATTTATTATTCTCGACCGCATTTTCATAAGACTGATAAATCACAAACCCATAAATCGAGAAAATAAATAAATACCACTGGATATCTAAAACTGCAGTTGCTCCATCAATATCACCTAGAAATAACAGCTGAATCGCCTCTAACACATGCGAAGAATAGAGAAATACAACAGACCACACGAGCAAAAAGAAGCCAGTTACAATCCGGTGAAGATATAATTGTCCTAATCCTGGCAAAAAAACAGACCACATAAAAGCCATTAATGGGACCCTCTTTTCGAGGTAATTCAATTCCATAGAACCGATACTAAAGCTAGTAAAATCAGAATCCTCCCTTTTTGCCAATACAAAGGCTTTGTTTAAATCGACTGCAGATCGATAACTATCCCAAATGGCAAATAAGTATACAGGTATATACATAAGCATCCATCTTGTATCTAGGCTCGCCTTGGCTAACTCAAACTCCCCACTAAATGTGTGAACCATGGCTAAATTAATTTTTGCATTGCAATTTACAACCACTTCCCAGATAAATAATCCTAGTCCCCGTAAATGCTTTGACAGTAAAATATGGCCGAATCCTGGAAACGCTGCTGACCACCATGCAACAACGTATGGATTCCTTAAGTGCAGGATTGTGGTACCGTAAAGACTTATGTATGCTCGATCACGTCTTGTTCGTTTTCTAAGCTGTTGTTTGTACATAGATTGGACTCCTGATTTCTCCGGGTTATTTACAATTAAGGCTAATCACGCTTTAATGATATAACCCTTCATGATTTATAAAATTATCTTCCCCTTCCAATTAATTTCCATTCTAGTAAAAGGAAATTAATTTCCAATAAAAAAGGTCTCTTACCAGAAAATGATAAGAGACCTTCATATACAGCCTTTTTTAAGAAGCCTTATTTTTATTATAAATATCAAAGGCAACTGCCACCAACAGAACTAACCCTTTAATGGCTTGCTGCCAATCAATCCCTAAACCAACTAATGACATTCCGTTGTTCATAACCCCCATAACGAGACCACCAATAATCGCTCCTGGCACGGTACCAATTCCACCGTAGGCAGACGCTCCACCGATGAAGCTTGCTGCAATCGCATCGAGCTCAAACAAGTTCCCTGCTTTTGGTGTCGCTGCATTAAGACGGGCAGCAAAGACGAGACCAGATAATGCTGATAACACGCCCATGTTAACAAACACAAGGAATGTCACTTTCTTTGTTTTTACCCCTGATAGCTGGGCAGCTTTTTCATTCCCACCAATCGCGTAAATATGTCGACCAATAATCGTTTTTCTCATGATAAACGTATAGAGGACAATCAACACGGCTAAGATCACGAGGATATTGGGAATCCCTTCGTATTGCGCAAGCACAAAGCCAAATGCATTAATTACAATGGCCATCACCGCTAATTTGATGATAAATATTCCCATTGGTGCTGTATCAAATTGATATTGGATTTGTGCTTTGCGATTTCTCCATTCCATCAGAACATATACCGCTGAAATAGCAAGAGACACGACAATGGTTAAAATATGAAAGGTACTTCCACCAAACAAATCAGGGACAAAGCCTGAACTAATTTTCTGAAAGGATGTTGGGTATGGGGCAATGGATTTCCCCTCTAACACAACAAGAGTTAACCCTCTAAACAGTAGCATCCCAGCTAAGGTAACAATAAAAGCTGGTATTTTGATATAAGCAACCCAAAATCCTTGCCATGCACCGATTAACCCACCGATAATTAAGCAGATAATCACAGCAAGCAGCATTGGTACCTGATATTGAACCATTAAAATCCCAGAAATCGCTCCTACAAAGGCTGCAATCGAACCCACCGAGAGGTCAATATGTCCCGTAATAATGACAAGAACCATCCCAATTGCTAAAATTAAGATATAACTATTTTGCAAGATTAGATTTGTAATATTTAATGGTTTTAATAGAATTCCTTCCGTTAAAATTTGGAACAGTAACATAATAAATACTAAAGCAATAATCATACTTGATTGTCTCATATTGCTTTTTGCCATGTCCTTTAATGTTTGCATCTTCGTCTACCCCCTGGTCTTCGTCATATACTTCATCAGATTCTCTTGTGTTGCTTCTGCCTTCATCACTTCACCAGTTATTCTTCCTTCGCTCATCACGTAAATTCGGTCACAAATCCCAAGTACCTCAGGAAGCTCAGATGAGATAACAAGGATTCCCTTTCCCTCGCTAGCTAATTGATTAATTATCGAATAGATTTCGTATTTTGCCCCGACATCAATTCCACGAGTTGGTTCATCAAGAATGAGAACCTCAGGGTTTGTTAGAATCCATTTACTTAAGACAACCTTTTGTTGGTTCCCTCCACTAAGATTACCCACCGATTGCCATATACTTGGCGTTTTAATATTTAACTTTTGACGATAGCTTTCAGATTCGACGATTTCTTGATTATCATTAATCACATGATTTCTTGAGAGCTTAAATAAGCTTGGCAGTGTAATATTTTGACGGATATCATCCTTGAGAATTAATCCGTTGCCTTTTCTGTCCTCAGTTACATACGCTAATCCATTTTTAATCGCTTGATCGACCGTCTTTAGCTCTACTTCTTTTCCTTTGATATGAACAGTACCTGAAATCTTCTGTCCATATGATTTCCCAAACACACTCATCGCAAGCTCAGTTCTTCCAGATCCCATCAATCCTGCGATCCCTACAATTTCACCCTTTTTGATATGAATATTCACATCATCTAGAATCTTCCGTTCGCCTTGAAGTGGATGAAAGGCATTCCAGTTTTTCAACTCAAAGATTGTTTCACCGATATTCGGTTCTCTACTTGGATAACGATTGGTTAAATCTCGTCCAACCATCCCCTTTATGACGCGGTCCTCAGTCACATTACCAGCATGAACATCTAATGTTTCAATCGTCTGGCCATCACGGAGAATCGTGATGGAATCCGCTACTTTCATAATTTCGTTCAATTTATGTGAAATGATGATAGCTGTCATTCCTTGCTTCTTCAGCTCTTTTAATAGTTGTAATAAATTTTCGCTATCTGCCTCATTTAGTGCCGCCGTTGGTTCATCTAAAATAAGTAATTTCACCCGTTTAGATAATGCTTTTGCTATTTCAACCAATTGTTGCTTTCCAACACCAATTGTATTGATTTGTGTATGTGGTGATTCACCTGCTAGCCCTACTTTTTCTAGTAATTCCTTTGTTTTAAGAGTGGTTTCGTTCCAATTAATAACACCTTTGTTCGCTTGTTCATTTCCTAAAAAAATGTTCTCTGCAATTGATAATTCAGGGATAAGTGCTAATTCCTGATGAATGATAACGATTCCTAATTCTTCACTTTGCCTTATGTTCTTAAATTCACACACGTTTTCTTCAAAAAGGATATCTCCTTCATACGTACCGATGGGATACACTCCGCTTAATACCTTCATCAAGGTGGATTTCCCTGCACCGTTTTCACCCATGAGTGCATGAATTTCACCCTTTTTCACTTGTAAATTTACATTCTCAAGTGCTTTCACGCCTGGAAATTCTTTTGTAATCCTTCTCATTTCCAATATGATTTCAGACATTTGAACACCACGCCTTTGTAATATAATAGATGATTTAGTGGCGAGGCGAGGTTCACTCGGTCACTAAATCACCTTAATTATTCGTTCGATTGATTATTTAAGGTCTTCCTCTGTCCAATAACCGCCATCAACTAGGATTTCTTTGTAGTTATCAATATCAACTGATACTGGCTCTAATAGGTAAGAAGGAACGACTTTTACTCCGTTATCATATGTTTCTGTGTCATTTACTTCAGCTTCTTCGCCTTTTAATACGGCTTCAGCCATTTCTACCGCTTTCTTCGCTAACTCACGTGTATCCTTAAATACTGTTTGAGTTTGCTCACCATTAATGATTGATTTCACAGAAGCTAATTCAGCGTCCTGTCCTGTTACAACTGGAAGTGGCTTATCGGCTGAACCATAGCCAACACCCTTTAATGATGAAATGATCCCGATTGAGATTCCATCATATGGAGACAGAACGGCATCAACTCTTTCAGACGCATAGCTACCACTTAAGAGATTATCCATACGAGCCTGAGCAGTTGCCCCGTCCCAACGAAGTGTTGCTGCTTGCTCAAATGATGTTTGACCACTCTTCACCACTAATTTCCCTGAATCGATATATGGTTGCAAGATCGACATCGCACCATCAAAGAAGAAATAAGCATTATTATCATCAGGTGATCCAGCAAATAATTCGATATTGAAAGGACCTTCCCCGTCCTTAAGTCCTAATTTCTCTTCAATATATGTTCCGTGTAGAACCCCAACCTTGAAGTTATCAAATGTCGCATAATAAGTAACATGCTCAGAGTTTCTAATTAAACGGTCATAAGCAACGACCTTAATGCCTTCATTGTTTGCTTTTTCTAACACATCTGTTAATGCCTCACCGTCGATAGAAGCAACAACGAGCACGTCTACACCTTTTGTGATCATGTTTTCTATTTGAGAGACCTGGTTTTCAACCACATCTTCTGCATATTGAAGATCTGTTTTATATCCTAGTGCTTCGAATTCTTTAACCATATTTTCACCGTCGTACACCCAACGCTCAGATGACTTCGTAGGCATCGCAATTCCAACATACCCCGCTTCGCCTCCGCTTGACTCCTTCCCACCACTACACGCTGCTAATACAACAATTAATGCCAAAGCCAGAAAGATTGATAACGCTTTCTTCATTCCGTAACACCTTCCCCTTTTATGTTTTGTTAGATGCCAGGTTTCCCTGTCTCTAGTTCAAATCATATCAGCTGGATTTGTAGTCGTCTTTTTAATAAACTGACTATTTTTATAAAAAATTAACTTTTGTTTAAGCGCTTTCATTTTGTTTTAGAGTTGAAATGGATTTGTGGGATGTTTAGGGGTGTACTTGGGATACATTTATTAGATTTGTTCTCTTACTGTGGAGGATAAAATTGGGGGGGGATTCTACATTGATTGTTCTTTGGTATATGGTTATAGGGGAATTCTTGCTTTGGTTCTACTGAGGTTGTCACTTTGAGTATGCTCATTGGACTTTTCTTGATCTCACTCTACTGAGGTTGTCCTGTTGAGCACTCCCATTGGACATTTCTTGATCTCTTTCTTCTGAGGTTGTCCTATTGAGCACTTCCATTGGACATTTCTTGATCTCACTCTACTGAGTTTGTCCCATTGTGCACTCCTATTGGACATTTCACTCTCTCTTTCCACTGAGTTTGTCCCATTGAACACTCCCATTGGACATTTCTTGATCTCTTTCTTCTGATCTTGTTCTGTTGAGCACTCCCATTGGACATTTCACTCTCTCTTTCCACTGAGTTTGTCCCATTGAACACTCCCATTGGACATTTCTTGATCTCTTTCTTCTGATCTTGTCCTGTTGAGCACTCCCATTGGACATTTCACTCTCTCTTTCCACTGAGTTTGTCCCATTGAACACTCCCATTGGACATTTCACTCTCTCTTTCTTCTGATCTTGTCCTGTTGAGCACTCCCATTGGACATTTCTTGATCTCTTTCCACTGAGTTTGTCCCATTGAACACTCCCATTGGACATTTCACTCTTTCTTTCCACTGAGTTTGTCCCATTGTGCACTCCCATTGGACATTTCTTGATCTCTTTCTTCTGAGTTTGTCCCATTGAGCACTCCCATTGGACATTTCACTCTCTCTTTCTACTGAGGTTGTCCCATTGAATACTCCCATTGGGCATTTCCCTCTCTCTTTCCACTGAGGTTGTCCCATTGAGCACCCCCACCGGACATTTCCCTCTCTCATTCTACTAATTTTGCGCTTAAAAGCACGCCAAGGCTCTTTGCCTATCCCAATTCCAATAAAAATATCCTTTATAACCAGTATAAAGGACATTCGTTGTCTACTTGATTTCGTTTTCACTAGCCCTTACTTAACATTCCCTTTCGAAATTTATTCGGTGAAACTCCGACTGTTTTTTTAAAGGCGGTACTAAAGTAATGCTGGGATTCGTAGCCGACTTGTTCTGCAATTTCATAGACTTGTAAGTCCGTAGAATTTAATAATTGTATCGCTTTTTTTATTCTCATTTTAGTAATGAAACTGACAAATGAGGTTCCAAGCTCTTGTTTGATGGTTCGGCTTAAATAAACGGGAGACACCTGCAAGTTCTGGGCTAGCGCTTCTAATGTTAAATCGTGATTCGTATAGTGCTCACGGATATAATTTCTAGCTCTTTTAACAATCGGTGAGATGTGTGCTTCTTCATCGACCTTACTTTTACAATGGTGATAGACAGCTTGAAGGTCCATTAATTCAGAAGTGATTGGCTCGCAATAAGTTGTAGCTGCAGCCTTGATTTCCTCTTGGATTGCCTTTTCAATTTTCGAGAAAGTCACTTCCTGTACTTCATTCCATAAGATGAGAAAGAACAAACCATGCTTATCACGAAAAATAAGACATTTTTGCTCAGAAACATTGTCTAGGATGATTTTTTTAACGGAATGAATAAACATTTCTCGATCTTGTCCATCAATCAATGGTTGATCAAATTGAAAATCTTGACTGCGAATAACCACTAAATGAGTTGGGTTCGTACTTGGCATATTTAGAAAACGAAGCTGTTCCTTCACTTTCGTTTCTGAGAGGAGCCCTTCGATCCAATCTCTACAAAATTTCTCCTGTATCGCTAGCGTGTTCTGAGATAGGTGACTAGTTGCTAATTCCATAAACATTCTTTGTTCCACTTGCTCGGAGATATTCTCCCGAATTCGCTTGAGCACCTCAAGGAGATTGGCTGGTTTGACTGGTTTGAGTAAATAATCAGCAACCTGTAATCTTAACGCTTCCTGTGCATAACTAAATTCATCATAGCCAGTTATAATAATAACTCGACATTTCGGTAGTTCCTGTTGCAACCTTTTCACTAATGTAAGCCCATTCATGATTGGCATATTTAAATCAACTAATATAAGGTCAATCTGATGCTGAATCGCTAGCTCTAATGCTTCTTCACCGTCTTCTGCTTCTGCAATAACGTCCATGCCAACTTCATTCCAATTAATTGAGTCACGAATCCCCTCACGAATAATTGGTTCATCATCAGCAATCAACACCTTCACGTATTCCTGCATTTTACTCCCCCCTAAGTCAATCTCTTTCATTAGGTTCCTTGTTCAAAGGCAAGAGGATTTTCACTGTAGTTCCCCTCCCCTGCTCACTCGAAAGATATAAGCCATAAGGATTGCCAAAGGTTAGTTTGATTCTCGCCTGCACATTCAGCATGCCATAGCCGATTTTATGTTTGTTTCTTGACTCTTCGATTTGATTAAAATCTGTTTCTAAATACTCCTTCAGCTGCAACAGCCTATCCTTTGGGATTCCGACGCCATCATCCTTTACATAGATTGCAAGGTTGCCAGCCTCTTCCTTACTATTGATTTCAATGATCCCTGGCCCTCTTCGTTCCTTGATCCCATGGTAAATCGCGTTCTCAACGACTGGCTGCAAGACTAGCTTAATGACGTTGGTTCCCTCGAGCTTAGGATCTGTGTTTATCTCAAACATTAGCTTATCCTTGTATCTCGCTTTTTGGATTTTCAAGTAGCTATAGATATGTTCAATTTCATCCTCTAAGGAAATCATATCACTCCCCTTACTCAACCCGATTCGAAATAGCTGTGACAACGATTCTACCACTTCAGCTACGTCAAACGCGCCTCTTTTCCTCGCCATCCAATTAATTGTATCTAAGGTGTTATATAAAAAATGTGGCTTAATATGAGATTGGAGTGCTCTCAATTCTGCTTCCCGCTTTTGTCTTTCTTGAAGCTCGGTTAATGACAGCAAATGGTTGATTTGCACTAGCATTGTATTAAAACTTCGTCCCAGCATACCAATTTCATCCTGTCGATCTCCTATATAACGAATCGTTAAGTCACCGGCTTCTGCTTTGTTCATAAATCGATTTAATTGACGGATGGGTCTAGACATCGAATGTGATAAGTAATAGGAAGCACCCACTCCAAATAAACAAACGACAAATAAATAGCTGAACACATAAAAGTGAATCTGTCTCACCTCCATCACAGACTCACTAGGTGAAAAGACTCCAACCGTTGTTGAATTGGTAAATGGAGAGGTCTTGTAAATAAACTGCAGATTCGTTCCATCTACTACTTTTGAAAATGTGTTCTCAGACGATTCTTCAAACCACTCTGAAGGTATCTGTGATATTAAGGCTTGAGGTGGGGCATAGATTGTATCGCCATCCTCCCCTATGACCATTAAATAACCAGATTTCCCTAGCTTCACATCCTTCAGGGTTTCTGAAATGACTCTGAGCTTCAAGTCTATCAATACGACCCCTATTACCTTTTGCGTGTCGGGGTCTAGGATCGCTCGAACACCAGAAACCAATTCTTCAGCCGTATAATTAATATGTGAAGTCACGTTTCGGTCTTTCGGATGTCCAATGAGCTCAAATATTCCTTTGTTTTCAACAGCCTTCATGTACCATCGCTCTTCCGTTAACGACTTAACATTTCTAGCATACATTTCATTACTAATGTACTCCCCTTCACTGTTAATCAAGAGGATTCCTGCAATTTCAGAGTTAACGGTCGTAAATCCTTGAAGAAATTGCCTAATTCGATATCCCTGATCAGCTGTGTGGCTTTTACGATCTGTTAAGAAATTCTTCACTTCTTGGTCAAATGAAATCAGATAAGAGATATTTTGCATATTTTCAACATAGCTCTCTAGCGATTTATTTGCCTGACCAATCAATTGTAATGTGTGATCAGCATCTTGCTTTTCCATGATTCGATCGACTGTCACATTGATGAGAATGCCTAAACCAATTGAAGGTAGAATGCTGATGACCAATAATAGCGCAATGATTTTATAACGAATTGGTAGATTATTCATCTCCATTTTCTGAGCGATGAATTTTCTTATGTAGCCTCTTTTATTTTGCATAAAACTCGCCTACATTTTTCTTTGTAACAACGGTGACTCCTGTATCCATCGTTGTCATAAACGTGGCTTCATCTGTAAACCTACCATTCTTTGATAAAATTAAATCATGCTTCAGATGAAACAAGTATTGCAGTGACCAATATCCCATATTCCACGTACCTTGCGCGATTGTTGCTGAAATGGTCTCATTTTTCACCATGTCTAATATTTCTTTGTCCGTATCAAAACTAATGATTTTCACATCGTTTTCCTTATCAAAAAGATGTTTCGCTTCTCCTACTCCAACTCCACCGTTTGCTTCTGTGATAAATAATCCCTTCAAATCCGGATGCTGGTTCATGATTTCAAGGGCAGCCTGTCTAGAGCTTAGTTGATCAGCTTTCCCGTCTTTTATGGCTACTACTTCAATATCTGGGTACTTTTCCTCGATTGTCTCCTGAAAACCTTCTGTTCGATCAATATGATTCGCTTGCTTTGGTAGAGTAATCACGCCAACTTTTCCATTTTCACCAACGAGCTCTGCCATTTTATTAGCGGCAATGACACCTGCATTATAGTTATTTGTTCCGAAGAAAGACGCTGCCCTACTGTCTGGTGCATCAGCATCAAAAAGAACAACGGGTATCCCCGCTTCAATGGCTTTATTAATCGTAGCATTGAGCTTCTCTGGATGTATCGCAGTGACTGCAATCCCTGCAGGCTTTCTAGCAATCACCTGTTCAAGGACGGTAATCTGTTCATTCACATCATATTGGGTCGCGCCCCGATACTCTACTGACACATTTAAGGCCTCGGCCGCATCCTCAAAACCTTTAAGCACCTCTTTCCAATAATCCATGCCAACCTGAAACGTAACCATTACATATTTCTCATCTATATCTCCGAGAATCCCTTCCTCTTCCTGCTCAAACACCGTTGAAACCTCGCTTGTTTGGTAATGATACAAATAGAAAAAAAATGCAGCAATCAAAATCGCATAAACAAAAAAAAGTTTTTTCAAGGAAATGTAACCCCTTTCATTTAGCCGCATAGGAAAAAAATAACAAGTCTTTTATAGACATAGTTTACTAAACAAACAGAAACCTGTCACCAACAAATCACATCCATCCTTCATAAGATGGGTGCCTGGCACCAGAAGTGGGAACGTTTTTGTCCAGCTTCTTAAGGTTTTATCGCAAAAAAAAGAAGCCTGTTACTTAACAAGCTTCCCTGCTGTGCACTCACTATGTTTCAGAAGTAATTCCTGATCATCCAATCCAAAAAGCTCTTCCTCTGAAATTCCCTCAACTAATGTTAAAATCTCCCTTTCCTTTTCATAACGCTCAAATTCCGTTAAAAAATAACTTTTCACAATGATCATAAAGCCTCTCCCTCTCCATCGCTTATTATGACTATATTTAAATGATTACCAGATTGGGAGATTAATATACATCCATTTTTGTTAATTTTTTTGGTGCTAGGCACCGGAAGTGGGACACTAAATGTCCCGCTGCCATCCAAACTTTACTTCCCAATTCGACCATTCTTCACAATGTTGCACATCATTTCTGCATTCGGATAATCGCTTTCCTGGTACATCGCTATCGTTTTTTCTATATCTGTACGTACTCTGTGAATCGTTGTTGAAACCGTTCCATCTTTGACTTCAATCATTCCATAGGATGCTTTTGCTAATCCATCAAAAGGAAGGCCAACACTTCCAATATTCATAATCACTCGCCCACCAATATACCTCACATATGGCTTATGAATATGTGCATAAACATAGATATCAGCAGCTTGTCCTGTCATGAAAGTATCAATGATTTTGTCATCCTCTGCTTCAGGCAAAATGATATCAAACAAGCTTTCTGGTGTGGCATGAAAAGCATGAATCTTCACTCCACCAACGTTCGTTTCAATACTAGTAGGAAGATTTTCGAGGTATGTAAGATCTGCTTCATCTAGCTTAGATACAGTCCAATCACGTTCTTTGTTCATCAGTTCCAATGCTTGGTCAGGCACTTCACCCTTCTCCACTCCACGAATGACCCACTCATCAGCATTTCCTTTAATAACCTCCGTGTTCAATCCACGAATTAACTCCAGAGCCCTTTTCGGCTCAGGTCCTCGGAAACAAAGATCACCCAGAACATAGACCTTGTCCACATTCTTATCTTCTAGATCGGCCAAAACAGCATCCAACGCCACCGCATGTCCATGAATATCTGAAATAAAAGCTATTTTCATGAAATCATCTCCTTAGAATCAGAATATCAGTCAAACCAATATAACAGAATTATACCCAACATTTGGGCCTATCACCAATAATATCTGCTAGGGCTGTGGCTTTTTACCATACCTCAAACGAAAAAAACCTAATCACATCGATTAGGCTCTTCCTACTTATTCAGATAGTTTTTGAATCGTCTTGGCCAGCAATAAAGTACGCTCAGTCAATGTCGGAATGTCCAAATACTCATTTTCACTATGCGCATTTCCACCCACAGGACCAAGCCCATCAATCGTAGCCACTCCATTAGCAGAAGTGAATGAAGCATCTCCTCCGCCACCTGTAGAGGTATCGTTCAATTTCATCCCAATTTCTTTCCCGATATCTTGAATGACATGAAGCAACTCCTCATTACGTTCATTCTTCTCCATCGGTGGACGGTTCATTTCGCCCTCAAGCGTAATCCTTGTTCCAGGCACATCACAAACCGAACAAATTTCTTTAATTCGCTCCTCTAATATGGCAGCTTGCTCTGATTCAGAAATCCGAATATCCACATGTGCTACTGCATTAGGAGAAACCGTATTTACCGCTGAACCACCTTCAATGATTCCAACATTAACACTAATTCCATTTTCATGATCTGATAATTGATGCAACTGAATGATTTTATAAGCGAGCGCCTCAATCGCACTTCGCCCTTTTTCTGGCTCAATCCCTGAATGTGCAGCCTTGCCTTTCACGACCAAGGTATATCGACCGCCACCACGTCTAGCAGAAACAAGCGATCCATCCTTTCGCGCTGGCTCCATGATCAGTGCATAGTCCTTGCCAAATGAATACTCCTCGATTAGAGCACGTGAGGATGGAGAGCCAATTTCTTCATCCCCATTTAAGATAATTAACACATTCTCATAAGCTTTCACATCTTCATTTTGCAAAGCTGTTAAAGCATACAATAGCTCAACCAAACTAGACTTCATATCAACAACGCCAGGTCCGTACGCACGTGTTCCCTCCACTCGGAACGGGCGCTTCGCCACAGTCCCCTCTGGAAACACCGTATCCATATGCGCACAAAGGATAATCCTCGGATCGATAGCATTCTTATGCTTGATAATCAAATTATTGCCATAAGCTTCTTCTTCTTTCACTTCCACCACAAAGCCTAATCGTTCATATTTTTCTTTTAAAAGAAGACCCACCCTATCAACGCCTTCTTTAAAATAAGAGCCGCTATCAATATTCACCAATTCTTCGATGAGTTGAAGCATCTCCTCTTGCTTATTTTGAATAAACTCTTTCACATTACCCACTCCTGCTGATTGTTACCTATTATTATACCACTATTACCTATATCAACGAGTGACCTAACATCTGGAAATACACCAGAATGACAGATTCATAGGTAATAAGTCGGTCTAATTTGATACTATAGTATATGAAAAAACAAGCATTCGTTGCCTTTTAAAAAGAGGCTCGAACAAAAAAATATGGCGTATTTCACTGAGGTATTTCACCAAATTCTACCTACCTGCTCGTCTTTTTTTGCAAATACTTCTTCATTAACAATAACGCGACCGCCGCTCCAATTGAATCCAGCGCAACATCTAACACTGAAGCCGACCTACCTGGAACAAAACTCTGATGAAACTCATCAACCATTGCGTAAAGCGTCGTTGCTATCCACGCATATCGATATGGATGCAATGTATGTGTCAAAGCAATTCGAAATAAAATCGCTAATAAACCAAAGAAAATGAAATGACCCGATTTTCGAAAAAGCAAATTAAGAGGATCAATGATCACACTAGGATCTACATTTAACCCGATCAAAGAGAATAGTCCCTCGATTAGTTGTCCTATGACACTTGACGTGTGATGACCTGTGAAGCTAGGAGAGCTTGTCGCATAAAAAATAAGAGAACATAGCCCAATTGCGGGAATCCACCAAATGATTCGATTTTTACTATTTATTTTCATCACCGTCTTCTACTAATTAATACGAATATCTTATCATAGCTTAATTGAGTGAAAATTTCAACAAATACCAACTCTTTGTTACGAAACTGAAACCTTCTTTAACTGCATGTTTCTACTGAAGAAAGCACAGACTAAGGTAACAAATGTCAATATTCTTCAACCCATCACACACTCATGGTGCAAGGCACAAACAAATTGGAAGGATGATTACATGCAAAATCTACTTACAAGTGTATTATTAAATTTCCTCATCTCAAAGCTCATGTTAAAACGAAATCTTGATTGGCATAGGAAACTTGTTTGGATATTTGCTCCTCTCTTTTTCTTTATGATGTTTATACAATCTGAATACACCATAAGAAGAATCAAAAAAAGCTTGTAGAGAATGGTGATCATTCCCTACAAGCTTCTAATTCTTCCCCTTTACCCTTTAATCAATGCTTTCTCAAACTGAAAATAGTCTCTCGCATTGTAGTAGGAAATCCCTTGAACAATTGACCCCAATAACTCCATATCATGTGGTGCCTCGCCATTTTCAACCCATTCACCTACAAGCTGACAAACGATTCTTCGAAAATACTCATGTCGTGTATAAGATAGGAAGCTTCTTGAATCAGTTAGCATACCAATGAATGGACTAAATAACCCGACATTAGCAAGTGCCTTCATTTGATCAAGCATGCCATCCTTATGATCATTAAACCACCAAGCCGTCCCTACTTGCATTTTTCCACGAATACCGCCACCTTGGAAGCTTCCAATAATACTAGATAACAGCTGGTTATCCCTTGGGTTGCACGAATATAAAATCGTTTTCGGAAGAAGATTTTCACTCTCTAATGTATTTAGCAGCTGAACCAATGGCTTCGAAACTAAATCATCATTCATACAGTCATATCCTGTGTCTGGCCCTAATTCTTCAAACATACGGCCGTTATTATTACGCAACGCATTGATATGGAACTGCATCGCCCAGCCTAAGCTCGCATACTTCTTTCCTAAGAATACAAGCGTATAAGATTTATATTTCGTTTCTTCCTCCACAGTTACCTTCTCACCAGACAATGCCTTTTGGAAAATCGCATTCACTTCCTCCTTAGTAGTAGGAGCAAACATGACCTTATCAAGCGCATGGTCTGACACTCTTCCGCCAAGCTCATGGAAAAAGTTGATCCGAGATTCAAGGGCTACTAAAAACTCATCATAGCTAGCAATCGACGTATTCGCTGCCTGCGAAAGCTGTTCAACCCATGGCGTAAATGTATCACGATTAATTTCTAATCCCTTATCAGGTCTAAATCCAGGTAACACCTGAACAGGGAAATCACCCTCGGCGATTAACTTCTGATGATATTCCAATGAATCCACAGGATCATCTGTCGTACAAATGACTTTCACACCAGACTTCTTAATTAATTCTCTCACAGTAAAATCATCTTGATTTAATAATTCATTGACCTTCTCCCAAATCATTGGAGCTGTTTTTTCATTTAAAATATCGTAAATCCCAAAGAAGCGCTGCAGCTCTAAATGGGTCCAATTGTATAATGGATTTCCAAGAGTCATCGGCACTGTTTTGGCCCATGCTAAAAACTTATCATAATCACTAGCAGAACCCGTAACTAACTCTTCTTCAACTCCATTTGCTCTCATCGCTCTCCATTTATAATGATCGCCATATAACCACACTTCCGTGATATTGTTAAACTTCTTATTTTCATAGATTTCCTGTGGACTTATGTGGCAGTGATAGTCAATGATCGGTAGATCCTTTGCATATTGGTGGTATAGCTCAACGGCAACATCATTTGATAGCAAGAAATTTTCTCCCATGAATGTCTTCAATTCAAACACACTCCTTTAGTTAGATGGTTTTTAATTACCTTTAATACTCGATATCAAGCTACATTGGAGATTAGTGCTCTGGCTTGGCTGGGTTTTGTCCTGTTGGCACGCTACATTGGACACTAACACTCAGTTTTAGACTCATTTTGTCCCGTTGACTTGCTCCATTTGGACACTAACACTCTGTTTTAGATCCATTTTGTCCTATTAACCTGCTCCATTGGACATTAGCGCTCTGCCTTGGCTGGCTTTTGTCTTATTGACACGCTCCATTGGACACTATTGCTCTGCCTTGGCTGGCTTTTGTCTTATTAACCTGCTATATTGGACACTACCGCTCTATCTTGGCTGGGTTTTGTCCTGTTAACCTGCTACATTGGACATTAGCGCTCTACCTTGGCTGGATTTTGTCCCGTTGACCTGCTACATTGGACACTACCGCTCTATCTTGGCTGGGTTTTGTCCTGTTGACCTGCTACATTGGACATTAGCGCTCTATCTTGGCTTCACTTTGTCTTGTTAACATGCTCCACTGGACATTACAGCTCTGGATTGGCTAGCTTTTGTCCTATTGACCTGCTCCATTGGACATTATCGCTCTACCTTGGCTGGCTTTTGTCCTGTTGACACGCTCCATTGGACACTATCGCTCTGCATTGGCTGGCTTTTGTCCTGTTGACCTGCTCCATTGGACACTAACACTCTATCTTGGCTTCATTTTGTCCCGTTAACACGCTCCATTGGACATTAGCACTCTATCTTGGCTTCACTTTGTCCCATTAACCAGCTCCATTGGACACTTGCACTCTATCTTGACAGCATTTTGTCCCTTAACACACCTCATAGGACACTACCAGTCTGACTTAGACCCATTTTGTCCCGTTAACATCCCCCACAGGACACAACTACTCTAACTTAGCCTCATTTTGTCCCATTAACATACCACCAATTAGATAAAAACTCAGCCAGGATTGCACTCCGTCCTGGAGGCAGCCCCATCCCATTAATCACACATTGACCGGCCGTGCCCGTGCTGCTTTATATTGTTCAATATCCTCAAAGCACTTCATCGCAAGCCACATATTCATTTGAACAAATAGGGTAAAGCCATAGATTGGAATAAAGCCTGGGAAGTAGATGAAGAAATAGTAGCTTGATAGTGTACAAATAATCATCAAAAACAAGTTTGCTGGTCTTAAAAATCCAATTAACAATGCTTGTTTAAAGTTCTCAAAGAACTTGAGCTTGTAATGCACATAAACTGGAATGACATACATTACCATAATTAAAAACGCAAACACCGTGATCATCATCAGAACATTGATAACCGTGAAAAATCCTCCATCCAATTGACGGAAAAAAAACAAATTATGAAAGCAAATCGCTCCGATGAACACGAAGGTATAAAAGAAAAGGTTACCCTTTACTAATTCCTTTTTATAAATCTTCCAAAACGTCTTGATGACAGGAACGTCCTTATCCCCCAACGCCACCTGTCTGCATACTCCATACATGGCAATCGTACTTGGACCTATTCCAAATATGATCAGTCCCAAAAATGTGCAGCCTAGCCACATTAGGTTTAGTATCGCGAAATGGGTTACCCAATTGCAAAAGGCCATGACTCCAGTTAGTAGTCGTCCCATGTGTATAACCTCCTTTTATACCTTGATATCATCGTTATTGGTTATGCTATTTAACTACCGCAGCTTGAATACCCTCCGCGTCTGGCGGGGTATCTGGTGAGTCTTCTCTTCGCCGTGCTCCTGCGGGTACTCACTCATCCCGCAGGAGTCTTAGATTTATTCAGCCTTCTAAAGCACATAATAAGTTTCAACCTTTTATTTCAACGACTTCTCCTGCAATAGTTCCTCAATCCGGATCATTTTCTTCTCTTGGACTGAGCGCCAAACCGCTTCTCCAGTAGTGACTGCTAGGGCGCCGTCTTTGCTTCCTGAGAGAATTTCGTATGGTCTTGTTGGGTCTGGACCAATGAATATGTCCTCTTGAATGACTGGGTCTCCCCCGCCATGCCCACCTTCACGCTGAACGACATGAATGATTTCCTTCGAACCAAAGAGTGGGAAGTATTCGATTGTTTGCTCTGATATAGGAAATGGAATGCGTGATGGTGCATGCCACTCTGTTGTTTCAATTCTTCCCTTCGTCCCATTAATGGCAAGACGATAGCCTTCATATGGGACCGAGAAATTGACTGAGTAACTTAGTAAGGAGCCTTTGTCATATTTCACCGTCGCGGTATATGTATCTTCGATATTGATCTCGGAATCAAACATACATTGATCCGGTCGATAATTGGTGTACCCCTCTTTTCGCTTCATTCTTGAGTCAATATGATCATCCTGAACAGTTATACTGTTACTTCTTGTATTCCATCTTGTATGATAAGAGCATTGATGCTTTACCTGACAGGTTGAGCAATAGCGTCCATCCTCCAGCAATGGATTATGTTCGCTTCCTGCACCATAATAATTCAAGGCGCCAAATGAGAATACCTCGACTGGTGTTTGATCTAGCCACCAGTTCACTAGATCAAAATGATGTGAGCTTTTATGAATCGATAATCCACCAGAATGCTCTCTTTTTCGATTCCAACGTTGGAAATAACTTGAGCCATGGTATGTGTCAATATACCAATTCAAATCAATCGATGTGACATGCCCAACTTTTCCGTCTAAGATCATTTCTTTGATTTTCATATGATAAGGACTGTAACGATAATTAAATGTGACGGTTACCTTCCCTTTACTTTTTGCTTCAGCCTCCATGACTCTTCTGCTATCCTCAGCTGTTGTCGTCATCGGCTTTTCAGTGACGACATCAAGGTCATACTCCAGCGCTTTTAAAATATAGGTCACGTGTGTATCATCTCGACTCGCCACGATAATCACATCAGGCTTTGTTTCCTGAATCATTTTATCAAACTCATGATCTAGATATTCGGGTACATGGTCGATTCCTTCGCACTCGGATTTACATACCTCAAATCTCTTAGGATCGTAATCAAGTAAACCTACTAACCTACAAGTCGACGAAAATCGTTCGAGCATTGGTTGAATAAACATTCCAATCGCTCGTTTACTTACACCACAGACTGCAAATCTTCTCAACCGTTTCCCCTCCTCGATTTGTTATTCCTCAATTAAATCCTGCATGACAAGACTCGCTAACACAAAGGATCCGACACCGTGCAGATCATTGGCACATCTTGGTCGATTGATATAGTGCTCATAGTCGCCGACACCTGTCCCAATACAAATCTCAGGCATCACAAACAGTCCTTTATCATCAAACGTCATTTTTTCTAGCAATCCTTGGTAGCCATTGATTGCATATTTTTTATAACTCTCATCAACATGACCTGCGTTCACTGCACGAGCAATGGTATAGCAGAATAATGCTGAACAAGAGGTTTCTAACCAGTTTTCTGGGTCTTCTTTTTTATCAACGACCTGATACCACATATGTGATCTTGGATCCTGGAATTTCACTAACCCATCAATTAACTCCTTGAGTGCCTGCACAATCTCAGGTCTTGCTTCATGTTCCTCTGGTAAGAAATCGAGAATCTCATTAAACGTAATGCCATACCAGCCAATCGCTCTCCCCCAGAATTCCGGAGATTTCCCAGTGATTGGATCTGCCCACGGTTGCTTTCTACTTTCATCCCAAGCATGGTAAAATAGCCCGGTTGCATCGTCCTTCGTATGTGCGCGCATTAAACGCTCTTGCTCCACGACCATCTCAAGGAGCTCTGGTGCACCAAAATCACGGTCATAATTCATCGCAAACACGCCACCCATATATAACCCGTCTAGCCACATTTGATATGGGTAACGATCCTTATGCCAGAATCCTCCATCAGATGTACGGTTCAAGGTTGGAAACATGTTTTTTAATTTATCAGCTGCGATCTTATAACGTTGATCTTGTGTTTCTCGATATAATGTGAAAAGTAATAATCCCGCTTGAATCGCATCTAATTCTTTTCGGTTCCATAAGAAGTTACCATGCTCATCAATATTGTGATCTACATAGGCTTTGACATAATTGAAGTACTCGTCACCCCCGACTTTTTCACGAAGCTGGAGCATACTGACGAGAAACACGCCTTGATGATAATGCCATCTCCCATCAGGTGGAAGCTCCTCTGGCTTATATGTTTCCATTAATGAATGGCAGGCAGCCTTCGCCCAATCTAGGGGGCTGACCAATTTTTCTCTAATTACTTGTTCTTGTGTTGTCATATGTTTGAACACTCCTTTTCACTCTTTACTTCAATCCACTCGTACTAATTCCATCAACAATATAACGTTGGAACATAAAGAACACGATAAAGATTGGAAGGATACTTAGTGTTGACATCGCAAACAGTGATCCCCAGTTTGTTACTGAGTTAGGGTCTGAGAATAGCTTTAATGCAAGTGATACAGGATATTTCTCAGGGGAAGAGATATAAATTAATGGTCCCATGAAATCATCCCATCTCCAGTAAAATGAGAAGATCGCTGATGTCATCATTGCTGGTACAACGAGTGGCACAACTATTCGGAAGAAGATCCCGAAATTGCTACAGCCATCAATCTTGGCCGCTTCATCTAATTCTCTTGGAATCGTTCTTATAAATTGCATAATCAAGAAGATGAAGAACGGTGCTCCAAAGAACGTTGGTAAAATCAATGGTAAATACGTATTAATCCATCCAAATTCATTGAACATGATGTACTGTGGAATCATAACCATTTCAAACGGAAGCATCATCGTCAGCATCATACAGACAAACCATACATTTCTCCCGCGAAACTTCACTCTTGAAAATCCGTAAGCAATAATCGTAGACGAAACAACCGCACCTACTGTTGAAACAATCGTAATGATCGCTGAATTCTTAAAGAAGGTCGTAAATGTAATTCCACTAAATCCTGCCCATCCATCCACATAGTTTTCAAAATGCCAGCCTTTTGGAATTAATGAAGCCGCATCAACAAAGACGGTCGAGCTTTCCTTAAGGGAGCTACTAACCATCCACAACAATGGATAAACCATGATGGCCGTAAAAATCATCAGTAATGTATGCTGGATTATTTTTTTCAATCGTTTATGCTTTCCCATATGTTTTCACTCCTCTCCTATTCTATTTCTCCGATTCATAGTGCACCCAATGTGGGGAGCTTCTGAAGATAATTGCTGTGAAAATGGCAATGATGATTAACATGACCCATGCCATAGCGGATGCATATCCCATATCAAAATAACGGAACGCGCGTTGATACATATATAGTACATAGAGCATCGTACTATTCATTGGCCCACCGCTCGTTACAACGAAGCTTGGTGTAAATGCCATAAACCCGTTAATAACCTGCATTATTAAGTTAAAAAGAATAACTGGTGTTAACATTGGTAGAGTAATAGAGAAGAATTGCTTTAATCTCCCTGCCCCGTCAATACTTGAGGCTTCATAATACATCTTTGGAATATTTCTTAATCCAGCTAAGAAAATCAACATCGATGAACCAAACTGCCAACCATATAGGAGAATCAGTGTCCAAATCGCTGTTTTCGGATCCCCTAACCAGGAATGGGTTGGGAGTCCCACTGCTGCTAAAAAGGCATTTAGCGCACCATCATTTCCGAACAATTGGCGCCACATAATCGCAATCGCAATACTACCTCCAACTACGGAAGGTAAATATAACATCGTACGGTAAAAGCCAACCATTTCAACTACTTTGTTCAAGGCAAGAGCAACTAATAACGAGAATACGAGTCTAAAAGGAACGGCAATCCCTGCATAAAAGAAGGTTACTTTAAGAGATTCTAAGTATAAGGAATCACTTGTGAACATTCTGATGTAATTATCCAGTCCGATCCAGGTTGCATTTCCCCCCATTTCATAATCTGTAAACGATAAGTAGAGTGAAAAGATCATAGGGAAAATAGTAAAGGCAAAAAATCCGATGATAAACGGTGAAACAAACAAATATCCTACGCCATTTTGGTAGTCTTTATTCTTCTTGTTGTTTGGCTTGAAGAGTTTTGTTTGGGTGGGCGTTGCAGGAATCATTTCTTCTTTTTCCATAATTCTTACCTCTTCCTATAAAAAAGTTATGGTTGTTTTCTCAAAATTTGATGCTTTTTGATATCGAAGAATAGAATAAACAATTTGAGCAGACTGAATACACGGAGACTCCCGTGGGATGCGTGAGCAAAGTGAGACCCCGCAGGAGCGTAAGCGACGAGGAGGCTCACCGTTCACCCCACAGGACGCGGAGTGTATTCAGGCTGCGGGGTTCATAGCTACAAACCTTGTGAAAACAGCCAAGATAAAAGGGATGGAAAGTGCCCATTAAGAGCACTCTCCATTCATGATTAATTCCCTAAAATTTGTTCAGCTTCTTGTCTGAATTGCTTTGCCCCTTCTTCAGGTGAAAGCTGGCCATAAATAACTTGCTCATCAAATGTTGCTAATCGGTCTAATACCTCAGAAGCAGAAGCCGGGAAGTTTGAATCAATTGGTGAACTCTTTTCAGTTACCTTAGAAATATAATCGAACACCTTCTTATCCGTTTCACTTAAATTCGCAGCTAACTCGTCACGAATTTCTTGTTTCAACGGTACACCACGGTCAGATCCTGAAATGTTATAAACCTCAATATTATTGATAAAGAAGTCGATAAATTTAGCTGCTTCTTCTTTATGCTTTGAACTCTTAGGAATCGACCAAAGCATCGCTGGCTTTAAGTACATCCCTTGATCATTACCAGGTCCAGGTAGCACCTGCATTTGAATATTCGCATCAGGAATTGTTGCAGTAACTGCTGTTGCTTGGTTTGACCATCTGAAGTCAATCGCAGCATCTCCACGAGCAATTAATTCATCCTCTACCCCTTTAATCTGTTGAATCACATCATAAGCAGGAAGCGCTTTCTTTTCTACTAATTCTTTATTCATATTAAAATAGTTAACTAATAATTGATCATCGTCATACCCAAGACCAGTTCCATCCTCATTAAACATTTTGTACCCTTGAGTTCTTAAGTAATATTCGAATAAGTTCTTAGGTTCCATTAAGCGTGCACCGTATTTACCAGTAGCTGCGGCAATGTCTTCAGAAATCTTAGCGAAATCATCCCAAGTCCAGTCATCTGCTGGAGCACTTACACCCGCTTCGTCAAACATATCTTGATTGTAGAACGCAACTAAGGCATTCGTTCCAGTTGGAATACCAAGTAGTTGACCATCTTGAGTACCAGATTCTAAAACAGTCTCACTAACACCATCCATATTAATGGTTCCATTTTCCACAAATGGTGTTAAATCCTCTAGTAATCCTTTATCTGCATATTGGTTTAAGTATTCACCAAAGTTTTGTTGCATAATATCAGGAAGGTTATTCCCTGCAGCCTCTGCTGCCATCTTGTCAAAATAACCATCAAATCCTGTGAAAGAAGGTTCGATTTTAATATTTGGGTTTTCTTTTTCAAACAGGTCAATAATTTCCTTTGTTTGGTCATGACGACTTTGAGATCCCCACCAAGACATTCTTAACGTTACTACGCCTTCTTCACCTGAATCTTCTCCACCAGTGCTGCTAGATTCTCCTGTTGTGTCCGATGATCCTGAGCATGCTGTTAAAGCAAGCATCATCATCACCAAAAGAAATGCCAAACTCTTTTTCAAATGCTTCATACCCCTCTTCCTCCCCTTTTTTGCTTTTGTAAGCGTTTTCTATCGCTTCTTAATATTAGAAGATTTTGTTAAATTTAAAAATAAAATCAGCAGACATCTTTATGTATAAAAAACAGTGTATTGAAAAGCTGTCTTCTCACTGTGGTTATTTTGAATAAAATTCTAGCAGCATGAATACACGGAGACTCCCGTGGGATGCGTGAGCAAAGTGAGACCCCGCAGGAGCGTAAGCGACGAGTTATCATGAACGAAACTAGCTCCTTACTCGTAAATTCGTAGGTTAATTTGGTAAGAATGTTTAGTGATAGAAACAAACAAAACCAAATCAGAGCTACATTAC